>JBBASR010000050.1:0-16323 GCA_040399125.1 Cyanobium sp.
CCCAGCGCACGATCGCGTGGGTCTGGCCGCCGCACACCTCCATCAGGGTCCAGGGCCGGCTGACCCGTTGTTTCAGCTCAGCCACCAGCTCCTGCACGGCGGTAGCCGCGTACGGGGCAGGACCGCTCACCACGGCCCCGGTTCCCCCTCCGGCGGCAGCGGCCGATAGCTCTGGAGGGCGCGCATGTACTGGGCCCGCTCGTATTCCGCCGGATCGGGACAGCGCTGCTGACTCATGCAGCCGATCAGCTCCCGCGCCGTCCGATGGTCGTGTTCGGCCAGCCAGCGGGAGAGTTCCTCGGTCAGGCCGGGCAGCCGTTGCGGCCCATGGCGCAGCAGAGCCCCCACCACCTGGGTGACGCAGGCACCGGCCATCAGCAGGCGCACAGTATCCGTGCCCCGGTGCACGCCACCGCTGGCGGCCAGATCGAGGCGCTCACGGCCGTGCAGCAGCGCGATCCAGCGCAGCGGCAGGCGCAGATCGTGGGGGGTGGAGAGCAGCAGATTCGACCGCAGTTCCAGGGTCTCGATGTCGATGTCCGGTTGGTAGAAGCGGTTGAACAGCACCAGGGAGTCGGCTCCGGCCGCCGCCAGCCGGTGGGCCATGGCGGCAAGGTTGGTGAAGAACGGGGCCAGCTTCACCGCCAGGGGCACCGCCACTTCGGCGCGTACCTGCCGCACGATCTCCTCCACCCGCTCCTCGATCACGGTGCTCGAGAGCTGGGGATCGGTGGGCAGCGAGTAGATGTTGAGCTCGATGGCGTGGGCACCCGCCGCCTCCATCTGCCGGGCGCAGCGCACCCAGCTGCCCGGCCGGAAGCCATTGAGGCTGGCGATCACCGGAATCGAGAGCCGGCGGCGGGCCTGTTCGATCAGGCGCAGGTAGACGTCCTGGTCCACCGCATACAGGGAGGCATCCGGCCCGTAACTGAGCGCCTCGCCGTAGCTGTCGCTGCCGGCGAGGCTGTAGTGATGCAGTTCGATCTGATCGCGCTCCAGCTGCTCCTCAAACAGCGAAGGCAGCACCACGGCGGCCGCCCCCGCCTGCTCCAGCGCCGCCAATGCCTCCAGATCGCCACTGAGGGGCGCCGCCGCTCCCACCACCAGCGGGCTGCGCAGCTCCAGGCCGAGATAGGTCACCGAGAGGTCGGGGGGGATCATGGCTCCTGGGGCTGCGCCATGGCCCGATAGAAAGCCCAGCGGCGATCGAGGTCTCGCTGGGCCTGACGTTCCAGCTCCCGTGCCCTCTCGGGCTGGCTGAGCGAAAGCATGCGGAAGCGGTTCTCCGTGGCCATGGCCTCGGCCAGGGGGCGCTTCGGTGCCGGCCCATCGAGCTGCAGTGGGTTCTCCCCTCGGGCGGTGCGCCTCGGGTCGTAGCGATAGAGCAGCCATCGCCCCGAATCCACCGCCAATTTCTGCTGCTCCATGCCCCTGGCCATGTCGATGCCGTGGGCGATGCAGTGGGAGTAGGCCAGGATCAGGGAGGGCCCCGGATAGCTTTCCGCTTCCAGAAAGGCCCGGATCGTGTGTTCATCGCGGGCGCCCATCGCCACGCTCGCCACGTAGACGTTGCCGTAGGTCATCGCCATCAGGCCGAGGTCCTTCTTGGCCGCCTCCTTGCCGGCGGCGGCAAACTTGGCCACCGCTCCGAGCGGCGTGGCCTTCGACATCTGGCCGCCGGTGTTGGAGTACACCTCGGTGTCGAGCACCAGCACGTTCACATCCGCGCCACTGGCCAGCACGTGATCCAGACCGCCGAAGCCGATGTCGTAGGCCCAGCCATCCCCCCCCACCAGCCAGACGCTCTTCCTCACCAGGGCATCGAGGCTGGTCAGCAGCCGGGCGGCGGCGGTGGACCCTGGGGCCTCCTTGGCTTCGCCAGCCAGGTGCAGCAGCAGAAGCTGGCGCAGTTCGTCGACGCGCTGGCGCTGGTCGTGGATGCCGGCCTCATCGCTCTGGTCGGCGTCGCGGATCGCCGCCACCAGGTCCGGCGGCAGGGGCGGGCAGCGCTCCAGCAGATCCAGGGCCTGACGGCGCTGCTGATCGAGGGCCAGGCGCATGCCGAAGCCGAATTCGGCGTTGTCCTCAAATAGGGAGTTGCTCCAGGCAGGGCCCCGTCCTTCGCCGTTCTTCGTCCAGGGGGTGGTGGGCAGGTTGCCTCCGTAGATCGAGGAGCAGCCCGTGGCATTGGCCACCAGCATCCGGTCGCCGAACAGCTGGCTGGCCAGCTTGAGATAGGGGGTTTCGCCACAACCGGCACAGGCTCCGGAGAATTCGAACAGCGGCTGCTGCAGCTGCTGCTGACCGATGCGGTGCAGATTCAGCGCCAGCCGGGGCGCTTCCGGCAGGGCCAGAAAGAACTCCCAGTTCTGACGGGCCTGCGGCCGCAGCGGCCGCTGTGGGGTCATGGTCAGAGCCTTCCGTTTCGGTTCGGCGCGATCCCGGGCCGGGCACACCTCCACGCACAGGCGGCACCCGGTGCAGTCCTCCACAGCCACCTGGATGGTGAAGGCCTGGCCGGCGAAGTCCGGGTCGCGGGCCGGGGTGTGCCGGAAGCCGCTGGGCGCCGCGGCCAGGGCCTCCGGCACCATCACCTTGGCGCGGATCGCGGCATGGGGGCAGACCATCACGCATTTTCCGCACTGCACACACAGGTCGCTATCCCATATCGGCACGCTTTCGGCGATGTTGCGTTTCTCCCAGCGGGCCGTGCCCGTGGGCCAGCTGCCATCGCAGGGCAGGGCGCTGACCGGCAGCCGATCCCCCTGCCGCGCCAGCATCGGCCCGATCACCTCGCGCACGAACGGCGGCGCTGCGGCCATTCCGTCGTCGTCGGCGGTGTCGTCTTCGGCCGCTCCTGGCCCGGCTGCTGCCGCTGAAGCTGCTGCGGGTTCCGGTGGCAGCGTCTCCCAGTCGAGCGGATGCAGGTGGTCGAGGCTGGCGTCGACCGCCCGCAGGTTCATCGCCACCACCGCCTCCCCCTTGCGCCCGTAGCGCCGGCTGATCGAATCGCGGATCCGCTCGATCGCCTCCTGGCGGGGCAGCACACCGCTCAGCGCGAAGAAGCACACCTGCATCACGGTGTTGATGTGCCCTCCCATGCCGGCCTCCCGGGCCACCCGGTGGGCATCGATCAGCCACACCCGCAGCCGTCGCTCCCGGATGCCCTGCCGCAGGGCTTCGGGCAGCCGGCACCAGCTTTCGGCAGCGGCGAAGGGGCTGTTGAGCAGCAGCACCCCCCCCTGCGGCAGACCCTCGATCAGATCGAAGCGATCCACGAAGTCCCACTGGTGGCAGGCCACCAGGGTGGGCCGCTCGATCAGGTAGGGAGCGCGGATCGGGCTGCGGCCGAAGCGCAGGTGCGACACCGTGACCGAGCCGGCCTTCTTGGAGTCGTAGACGAAGTAGGCCTGGGCGTGCAGATCGGTGCCCTCGCCGATGATCCGGATCGTGCTGCGGTTGGCCCCCACGGTGCCGTCCGACCCCAGCCCATAGAACACCGCCCGCACCCCGTCCTCCGCTTCGATCGACCAGCCCGGATCGAACGGCAGGGAGCGGTGGGTGAGGTCGTCGTCGATGCCGACCGTGAAGTGCCGCAGCGGCGACGCTGCAGGCGCCAGCACCGCGGCCAGATGGTCGAACACCGCCTTCGCCATCGCCGGAGTGAACTCCTTCGAAGCCAGGCCGTAGCGCCCCCCCACCACCCGCGGCAGGCTGGAGCCTCCCTGGTGTTCCGACCACGCTTCGCTCAGGGCCGTGACCACATCGAGGTAGAGCGGTTCGCCGGCGGACCCCGGCTCCTTGCAGCGATCCAGTACCGCGATCGCCCGCACGGAAGCGGGCAGCGCCGCCACGAACAGGCCCACATCGAAGGGCCGGAACAGCCGCACCTTCAGCACCCCCACCCGCTCCCCCTGCTGCCGCAGGTGCTCGGCGGTGGCCTCAGAGGTTTCGGCGGCGGAGCCCATCAGCACGATCACCCGCTCGGCATCGGGGGCGCCGCAGTAGTCGAAGGGCTGGTAACGACGACCCGTGAGTGCCATGAAGTGATCCATCGCCTCCTGCACCAACGCCGGAAATCGGTCGTAGTGGAGATTCACCGATTCGCGGGCCTGGAAGTAGACATCCGGGTTCTGGGACGTGCCCCGCAGCACCGGATGGTCGGGGCTGAGGGCCCGCCGGCGGTGTTCTTTCAGCGGCGGCTCCGGGATCAGCACCTGCAGCTGGGCATCGGTGAGCCCCTCCACCTTCTGGATCTCATGGGAGGTGCGGAAGCCGTCGAACATGTGCAGGATCGGCAGCCTGCCCTCCAGCGAAGCCCGTAGGGCCAGGGCGGCGAAATCCCCCGCCTCCTGCACCGAGGCCGAGCAGAGGATGGCGCAACCGCTACCCCGGGTCGCCATCACATCGCTGTGGTCGCCGAAGATCGAGAGTCCCTGGGCGGCGAGCGCCCGGGCCGCCACGTGCAGCACCGCCGGCGTCAGCTCCCCCGCCAGCTTGTGCAGGTTGGGGATCATCAGCAGCAATCCCTGGGAGGCCGTGAAGGTGGTGGTGAGCGCTCCGGCCTGCAGGGCCCCATGCACCGCTCCGGCGGCGCCGGCCTCGCTCTGCAGGGTCACCACGCTGGGAGGGGTGCCCCAGAGGTTGGGGCGACCCTCGGATCTCCACTGGTCGGCCCATTCCCCCATCGGTGTGGCGGGAGTGATCGGATAGAGGGCGATCACCTCACTGAGGCGGTAGGCCACCCGGGCCACGGCTTCGTTGCCGTCGATCGTGATCGGCTTCAGCGGCGCAGTGCTTTCCATCGGCTCCAGCCTCCGCGCAGCGTGGCTCTCTTCTTATAGGTAGGCCTTTTCCTCCCCATCGGCAGGCCGTTCCTCCACGATCGAGAGGGCCAGGCCCACGTGCACCAGCACCTGATCCCCCACCTGGGCCTCGGGCAGGCAGGCCAGGCTCACCTGCTGACGCACGCCGCCGAAATCCACCTGGGCCACCCGCCAGAGGGGATCGTCGTCTGTTCCGGCCTCCGGCGGCAGCGGCCGGTGGTCCGTGATCGCCAGGATGCGGCCTTGCACGGCCAGGCACATGGGCAGGCTCCGCCGAAGCCGGATGGCTTCTTCGTTGTAGGTCACGGGCGCCGGGTTAGGTCGGTGCCGAGCCCCGCCAGGGGGGGCGCAGGGCGAGTACCTGCCCTACCGCCAGGCCGCCATCGCCCGCCGGCACCGCCTGCGGCCAGAACGGCTGCAGCCCCCGCGCTCGCAGCTCCGCCAGGCACAACTCCAGCAGCAGGCGGTTCTGAAAACAGCCGCCGCCGAGCACCACCTGCCGGCAGTCGCTCGCTGCTGCGGCTGCTGCTGCGGCGGCGGCGGCGGCGGAGGAGGCGGTGGCCAGGGCCTCGGCGATGCCGCTGGCCAGGCCCCGGTGGAACCGGGCGGCGCAGACGGCAACCCCTTCCCCGGCTGCGATCTCCGCGAGCAGGCAGCGCAGCAGGGGTTCCCAGTCGAGCCGCCCCAGGGGCAGGCCCCCGGCAGCATCCGTTGCCGCCGAGTCTTGGATCAGGGGCAGGGGGTAGCCCCCCGCGAACTCCCCTGCCTGCTCCGCGGCTCCCTGCACCCGCAGCCCCCCCTCCCCCTCGTAGCTGAGCACCTGGGCCAGCCCGAGCAGCGAGGCCACCGCATCGAACAGCCGTCCCAGGGACGAGCCGTGGGGGCTGTTGCAGGATCCGGCCAGGGCCTGCAGCAGCAGGGCCCGATCCGCCGCGCTGAAGGCGGCCTCCACGGCGGCGGCGCCCGGATGGGCCAGCAGGTCGGCGCTGTGCAGCAGGCCGAGGGCGACGCGGCGGGGTTCGCGGCTGGCCCGTTCCCCTCCGGGCAGCGGGAAGGGGCGCAGGGCCGCCAGCCGCCGGCAGGAGCCGGCATCGATCCAGAGCAGTTCCGAACCCCGCAGGGCCTCGCCTTCGCCCTCGCCGTAGCCGAGACCATCGGCGCAGAAGGCCAGCAGCGGTGGCTTCAGGCCATGCTCGGCGGCCACCGCCAGGGCATGGGCGAGATGGTGGCCCACCCGGTGGCAGGGCAATCCCCGGCCGTGGGCCAGCTGGTGGCTGCGGTAGTCGGGATGGGCATCGCAGGCCACTGCCGCCAATGGCGGCGTTTTGACCTTCCCCTCCAGTTCGCTCAGGCCCTGCTGCAGGCGCTCCAGCAGGCGCACGTCGTCGAGATCGCCCTGATGGGGGGCCAGCCAGAGGCGCCCCCCCTGGGCGAGGGCGGGGGCATTCTTGAGATCTCCCCCCAGGGCCAGCAGCGGCGGCCCCGGCGGAAGGGGCAGCGGGAGCGGCTGGGGGGCGAAACCACGGGCACGGCGCAGCAGGGCCGGCCGGCCTTCGATGATCTGCAGCACCGAATCGTCCAGGGCCCGGGCGATCGGGCGGTCGTGCACCAGAAAGGCATCGGCGATGCCGGCCAGCCGCTCCAGCGCCTCGGCGGGAGCCAGACAGAGGGGTTCGCCGCTGCGGTTACCGCTGGTGGCCACCAGCGCTCGGCCGAAGCGCTGCACCAGCAGGTGATGCAGCGGTGAGGCGGGCCGCATCACCCCCAGGCAAGGGCAGCCCGGCGCCACCTGCCCCCAGGGATCGGACGCCGAGAATCGGCGCTGCAACAGCACGATCGGTGCCGCAGGCCCCTGCAGCGCCTCCCGTTCTGCCGCCGAGATCCGCAGCCAGGGCGACAGCCCGCTCTCCTCACCCACCAGCAGGGCGAAGGGCCGGGCCGGGCGCCGCTTGCGGTGCCGCAGTCGCGCCACGGCGCCGTCGTCGTCCGCCGCCACCAGCAGCTGGAACCCTCCCACCCCCTGCAGGGCCAGGATGCGACCCGCCTCGAGCAGCGTCACCGCCGCCTCCAGGGGATCGCCGTCCGCGGCCGCCGCCGTTCCTTCGGCCGTGAGCAACTGCAGCCGCGGACCGCAGAGGGCACAGCCGATGGTCTCGGCATGGAAGCGGCGGTCGGCCGGATCCTCAAACTCCGCCCGGCAGGCGGGGCAGAGCGGAAAGGCCGCCAGGGTGGTGTGGGCGCGGGCGTAGGGCTCGGCGGTGGCGATCGAATAGCGGGGGCCGCAGTCGCTGCAGCTCAGGAAGGCATAGCCGTGGCGCCGATCGGCCGGATCGGCCAGCTCCGCCAGGCAGGCCGCGCAGGGGGCCCGGTCGGCGCAGAGGGAAGGGGCCACCAGCCCCACCCCCAGCGGCCGGGGTGCAGCGGCCACGAGCTGCACACCGCGAGGGGCAGGCCAGCGCGGCGCCAGCCAGCGGGGCCGCAGCGGTTCGAGCCGCGCCGCCGCCGGCAGCTCCTGCGGCAGCCGCGCCAGGAAGCTCTCCAGGGCAGGGCGTCCCCCCTGCAGATCGATGCGGACGCCTGCCCTCACGTTGGCCACCGAGCCCACGAGCCCCAGGGCCGTCGCCAGCCGCGCCAGCCGGGGCCGCAGCCCCACCCCCTGCACCACGCCGCCGCAGACCAGCCGCAGCCGCGATCGGTTCACCGGCAGAGGTCGACCAGGCGCCCGATCCCCTCGCCGCTACGGGCCGATACCTCCACCACCGCCGCCTGGGGCGCCACCCGAGCGAGGGCGGCAAGGGCGGCGCTGCGATCAAAGCCCACGGCGGCGGCCAGGTCGATCTTGGTGATCACCACCACATTGGCGGATCGGAACATCGCCGGGTACTTGAACGGTTTGTCCTCCCCTTCCGTCACCGAAAGCAGCACCAAGCGCAGCTCCTCCCCGAGGTCGTAGGCGGCTGGACAGACCAGGTTGCCGACGTTCTCAATCACCAGCCAGGCCAGATCCGCCAGGGCCACGCCTTCGGCCTCCAGTGCATCCACGCCGCGGGCCACCATCGAGGCCTCCAGATGGCAGGCCTGGCCGCTGTGCAGAGGCAGCGCCACCAGGCCGGCGGCCTGCAGGCGGCGGGCGTCGAGGTTGGTGGCCAGATCCCCCACCAGCACCGCCATCCGACCGGGCAGGGCGGACTGCGGCGGCGCGGCCGCCAGCCGCTCCAGCAGGGCCGTCTTGCCCGAGCCTGGCGAAGAGAGCAGGTTGAGCACTCGCACGCCGGCGTTGTGGAAGCGCTCCCGGTTGGTCGCCGCCAGGGTGTCGTTGTGTTCGAGCAGCCTGTGGGCCACGGGTAGCTGGCGGGTGGTGCCGCACATGGGCGTGTCTCCCGGTGGGGCCTGGATCTGGATGCCCCTCGGTTTCACCGTAGGTACGGAATCCAGCCCTGCAGGCAGGTCAGGCGGGGATGGGCTGGAAGCGCAGCGGCTGGCGCGGCTCCAGGCTCAGGCTCCAGAGGCCATCGCCGAGTTCCTGCAGTCCCTTCAGCAGGGCTGCGGTATCGCCGTCGGCGATCCAACGGGCCTTGAGGGCCGGCAATTGCTCCTGCAGGGCTTCGATCGGCACGGTCACCAGCAGCAGGCTGTGGTCCGCCGCCGCCCGCCTTAGCGCACTTTCCTCGCTGCGCTGCCATACCCGCACCAGCAGCTCCAGGGCCTGCTGATGCCCCTCTGCGCCGGGGTCGGACCCTGCCGCCAGCGGTTCCCGCAGCGATTTCCCCTGCAGCGGCAGGGCCCGCCGGCCGTCCTGCTCCAGCAGGGCCAGGGCGATCAGATAGGGCATGTCGGCCATGGTCTGCGGGCATGGGATCTGCCCCACAGTGCACCAGCTCAGGCCACCAGCTTCAGGTCATCAGGTCGAGGGAGGCCAGCTCCAGTTCCCGGCCGGTGAGCAGTTCAAGGCTGATCGTGCCGCAGGTCGGGCAGTCGGCCAGACCATCCGGGCAGGCAAACGGCTGCCGGCAGCTGCCGCAGAAGGCCGTGGCCGGCACCGCTTCGATCGCCAGCACCGCTGCTTCGGCGATCGTGGCGGCCATCACCACCGGGAAGGCGAAGCGCAAGGCATCGGCATCGACGCCCGCCAGCTCCCCCACCCGCAGGCGCACCCGGGTGATCCGGGTGGCCCCCTCGGCGGCGGCTGCCGCCAGGGCCTGGCGGCGTACCTCCTCCATCAGGCTGAGTTCGTGCATGCTGCTCCCTGCGGGTATGGGTGGTTCAGCGGCCCCGATGGAGGCACGGCACGGTGGCCATCGGGTCAGTCCGGCGCATCCAGTCGGCGATAGATCTCCACACCGGCCCGCGCGATGTGCGCCAGGAGAGCGGGGTTGTCGATCGAGGCCAGACAGGAGAGATCGATCATCCAGGGCAGCAGCAGGTCATCGAGATCGGCCTCGATGTGCGCCAGGGCGGCGGCGCTGATGGTGGGGCCGATCAGGGTGAGGTCGATATCGGAGGCGGGGCGATGGCGACCGAGGGCACGGGAGCCGTAGAGGATCGCGGCCTGCACCTCGGGGTGGCTGGCGAGCACCTGATGAATGTTCTCGACAGCCGCTTCCGGCAGGCCGATGGCCTGTGCTGTCGCCTGCGGAGCACGGTCTTTCATTACGGCTCCTGGCTCAAGGCCGTGAAGCGATCCCGAAGGGCGCCGAACAACGGTGCATAGCGATCGATTACATCCTGAGCTATCGCCTGGGCCTGCTCAAGGTTGTACGTGTGCGACGACTGATTGCGGGCCTTGATCATCACCATCCAGCTCTCGCCATCGCTGATCAGATCGTTCTGGAAAGCCAGGCGGGTGGCATCCCGCGAACCGATGATGCCTTCAATCCCCTGGTGCTGCAGATAGTCCTTGAGCAGATTCCAGGCGAGTTCATGGGTGAATTCGAAGCCCTGGATCAGGCCTTGCTGCTCCAACTCGCTCAGCGGCCGTTGTCGCGCAAGATCCACACCACGCTCCAGTACTTGGAGGGCCCGCTGGAAGTTGTCGAACCGCTGCCTCCAGCGGAGATCTGCATCGGCCATGACGGAATTTAGGGTGCGACCCATCGACCCAGACTCACGCACTCATGCATAGCGACCCCAATGCCAGGCCGCAGCCTCAAGGAGCTGGCTGGCTGGCCTGGCACCACTGCCGCAGCAGGGCCTCCCCCTGAGGCAGCCAGCGCCGTAGCTGTGGCGACAGCCCTTCGCCATGGCCGAACCGCGCCGCCGGCACCAGCAGCTCCCAGGCTTCGCCGGTGGCCGCTGCGGGCCAGAGCAGCCGGGCCAGGGCCAGCAGCTGGGCCGGCTCCCAGCTGTGGCTGCAGGTTTCGCCTCCGGTCGCTGGCGCCAGGGGCCGCAGGCAGGGCCCGGCGGCTGCGGCGTCAGCCTGCGCCAGCCAGGCATCCACGAACAGCACCCTTCGGAACTCCACCAGCTCCGCCGCCAGCTCCGGCGTCAGCTGCTGCACCAGCCGCACCACCGGTGCCGGCCGCAGCCGCTCGGCCCGCCGGGCCAGCCACCAGCCCACGCCGTCGTCGCCGCGCAGGGGATTGCCGATGCCCACCACCAATCCGCCTCCGCTCATCGCCGCCGCTCCGCCAGCAGCGCCCCGTCGGCGGCCCGCAGCTCGATCAGCAGCGGCATCGACCCGGCGGCGTGGGTGCTGCAGCTCAGGCAGGGATCAAAGCAGCGGATGCCCGCCTCCAGCCGGTTGAGCAGCGCTTCCGGGATCTGCGGCGGCACCGGATCGGGCAGGAATTCTCGGGCGATCTGGGCCACCGTGCGGTTCATCGCCAGGTTGTTCTGGCCGGTGGCGATGATCAGGTTCACGGCCGTGAGCAGGCCGTTGTCGTCCACTTTGTAGTGGTGAAAAAGGGTGCCGCGCGGCGCCTCGCCCACCCCCACCGCTTCGTTGGCGTTGAGGCTGGCGTGGGCCCGCACCCGGCCCGCCAGCAGGGTGGCATCGGCTGCGTGAAGCTCGATCTGCTCCAGGCAGGCCACGATCTCCACCAGCCGGGCGTGGTGATAAGCGAACGAGGAGAGCACCACCGGCCCGCCGCCGCGCTGGCGGAATTCGGCCAGTTCGGCATCGGCCCAGGGGGTGCCGATCCGATCGCAGACATTCAGCCGGGCGAGGGGACCCACCCGATACATGCCTTCGGGATGGCCCAGGGGCCGGTAATAGGGGAACTTCAGGTAGGTCCAGGGCTCCACCGCTTCCGCCAGGAAGGAGGCGTAGTCGTCTTCCTGCAGGCCGTCGGCCACGATCGATCCATCCGCATCGCGCAGCCGCAGCCGGCCATCGCTCGGTTCCCAGCGACCTTCCGGCCCCACCAGGCTCATGAACAGGCTGGGGAAGCGGCCGAAACTCTGCTGTTCCCGCTGCAGCGGGCCGTCCAGCAGGCCCTTGAACCGCTCCAGCGCCATGGCCACGGTGGCGCGGGCCTCCGGCAACCGCTCCTGGATCCAGTCGCGCGTTTCCAGCTTCATCGGGCTGCGCACACCGCCCGGCACCGCCCAGGCCGCGTGGATGCGACGACCCGCCAGCTGCTCGATCAGCTGCTGGCCGAACTGGCGCAGCCGGATGCCGGCGCGGGCCAGCTCCGGCTCGGCCGCCATCAGCCCGAACAGGTTGCGCCGGGCCGGATCGCTCTCCCAGCCCAGCAGGAAATCGGGGCTGCTGAGATGGAAGAACGAGAGCGCGTGGCTCTGGGTGATCTGGGCCAGATTGAGCAGGCGGCGCAGGGCCACCGCCGCCGGAGGCACCTGCACCGCCAGCAGCTTGTCGCCCGTGCGGGCGGCGGCCAGCAGGTGGCTCACCGGGCAGATGCCGCAGATCCGCGCTGTGATTCCGGCCATTTCGGTGAACGGACGGCCTTCGCAGAAGGTCTCGAAGCCCCGGTACTCCACCACATGGAAATGGGCCGCCACCAGGTGGTTGTCCGGATCGAGCTGGAGGGTGATCCGGGCGTGCCCTTCGATGCGGGTCACCGGATCGATCGTGATCGTGCGGGTCATGGCGGCAGGGGCGTGGTCATCAGCCGAAGCGCAACAGGTCGGGGCCCTCCAGCCGGGGCCGCTCGCCCCGCAGCAGTGCCTCCAGGCAGGTGCGGATGCGGCGGGCGGAGGGAGGGCAGCCGGGTAGGTAGAGATCCACCGCGATCACCTCATGCAGCGGCAGCACCTTCGGCAGCAGCTCGGGCACGATGCCGGGCGCCAGCGGCAGGCGGCCGCTGCCATCGGCCAGCTGGCGATAGCCCCGCTCCAGGGCCGCCTCCGCTCCGCCGGCCAGGTTGCGCAGGGCCGGCACGTTGCCGCTGATGGCGCAATCGCCGAAGGAGATCACGAAGCCGCTGCGCTGCCGCAGCCGGCGGGCCAGCGCCAGATTGTCGCTGTTGGCCACCGCCCCTTCCACCAGGCAGAGGTCCACCCCTTCCGGATAGTCCTTGCAGTCGCTGGCGATCGGGGAGTAGACGATCTCCACCTGTTCGGCGAGTTCAAACAGGTATTCATCGAGGTCGAGGAACGACATGTGACAGCCGGAGCAGCCGGCCAGCCACACCGTGGCAAGACGCAGCCGACTCATGGCCATTCCCCAGGACTGCGCTTTTCGGAGGTGGTGTCTTCCCGGTGAAACAGTGCTCCGGTGGGGCAGACATCCACACACTTGCCGCAGGAGGTGCAGGCTTCCACCTCACCCCAGGGTTCGTCCATCCCGGCGATGATCCGGCAGTTGCTGCCACGCCCGGCCACGTCCCAGACGTGGGCCCCCTCTATCTCGTCGCAGACCCTCACGCAACGGCTGCAGAGGATGCAGCGGTTGTGGTCCAGAACGAACAGCGGATGGGAGGCATCCACCGCCCGTGAAGGGCACTGGTAGGGGAAGCGGGAATGGTCCATGCCTACCGCCACGGCCATGTCCTGCAGTTCACAGTTGCCGTTGGCCACGCAGAAGGCGCAGACGTGGTTGCCTTCCGCGAAGAACAGCTCCACCGCCATGCGCCGGAACTCCCGCAGCTGGGGGGTATCGGTCTGCACCACCATCCCCTCCACCGCTTCGGTGGTGCAGGCCGGCAGCAGCCGCCTGCCCCCCTCGATCTCCACCAGGCAGAGCCGGCAGGCCCCCACCGGCGTGAGGCCGTCGAGGTGGCAGAGCACCGGCAGCTCCACCCCGGCGGCGCGGCTGGCGCTCAGCAGGCTGGAGCCGGCCTGCACCGCCACCGGTTGGTCGTTGATCCGCAGGGTGAGCACGCTCATCGGCAGGCGGCCTCGTATTCGTGGCGGAACCAGCGCAGGGTGCTGAGCACCGGATGGGGGGCGGCCTGGCCGAGGCCGCAGAGGCTGGTGCCCTCCACCATCCGGCAGAGCGATTCCAGCCGCACAAGATCGTCGCTGCAGGCCTGATGGCGCACGAACCGATCCAGCAGCTGCTCCAGCTGCACGGTGCCGGCCCGGCAGGGCACGCATTTGCCGCAGCTCTCGTTCACGCTGAAGCGCATGAAATGGCGGGCCAGTTCCGGCATCGATGTGGCGTCGTCGATCACCACCATGCCGCCGGAGCCCATCATCGAACCGAGGGCCACCAGGCTCTCGTAATCCACGGGGGTATCGAGCTGGTCGGCGGGAATGCAGCCGCCGGAGGGGCCGCCGGTCTGCACCGCCTTCACCGGCCCGCCGTCGGGGGTGCCGCCCCCGATCGTCTCCACCACGGTGCGCAGGGAGATGCCCATCGGCACCTCCACCAGACCGGTGTGGCGTACGGCGCCGGAGAGGGCGAACACCTTGGTGCCGCGGCTGCCTTCGGTGCCGAGGGAGGCGTACCAGTCGGCTCCGCGACGCAGGATCGCCGGCAGGGCGGCCAACGTCTCCACGTTGTTGATCAGGGTGGGGGCATCCCAGAGTCCGTGCTGGGCCGGAAACGGCGGCCGCGGGCGGGGGGTGCCCCGACCCCCCTGGATCGACTGCAGCAGAGCCGTTTCCTCCCCACAGACATAGGCGCCGGCGCCGACGCGCACGTCGATCGTGAGGGAAGCACCACCGCCGAGCATGCCGTTGCCGAGCACCCCACGGGCATGGGCCTGCCGGAGGGCGAGCCGCAGCCGCTCGATCGCCAGTGGATATTCGGCCCGCACATACACAAAGCCGTGTTCGGCACCCACCGCATGGGCAGCGATCGCCATGCCCTCCAGCAGCCGATGGGGGTCGCCCTCCAGCACGCTGCGGTCCATGAAGGCGCCGGGGTCGCCTTCGTCGGCATTGCACACCACATACCGCGGCCCGGGGGGCTGCAGCGCCACGGTGTCCCATTTGAGGCCGGTGGGATAGCCGGCGCCGCCGCGCCCCCGCAGGCCGCTGCGGCGCACCAGATCGCGCACCTGTTCGGGGCTGCGCTCCTCCAGGCAGAGCCGCAGCTGCTCATAGGTGCCATGGGCCAGGGCATCGTCGATCGATTCGGGATCCACCAGCCCGCAGCCCTCCAGCACCACCGGCTGCTGCAGGCGGAAGAAGGGATGCTCCAGATCGAGGCGGTGGGCTATGAGCGGGTCGGGATCCGGGCCGGCGGCGATGGCGGCGGCCACCAGCAGGGGGGCCTGCAGGGGCGTGAGCCCGCCATGCAGCGTCGGGTTGCCCGGGTGAGCGTCGCTGGCCACCAGCGGACCCCGGCCGCAGAGCCGCAGGCAACCCACCGACTGGATCGCCAGCTGCTCCGCCGTCAGGCCGGCAGCGCTGCGGGCCGCCTCGAGGGCGTGGCGAAGCGGTTCGCTGCCGGCGAAGCGGCAGGAGCTGGCACCACAGCAGCGCAGCCGAGGGGTCATGGTGCAGGCAGGGGGGTGATGCCGGCACCGACTCGCTGGGGAAGGCCAAGCCCGATCAGGCGTTGCCTCAGGGCATCGGGCTGATGCACCGGCAGCTGGGGGGCGAGCTCCCCATCCACCATCAGCACGGGCGCCTGGCCGCAGGCCCCCACACAGCTCACCGCCTCCAGGGCCCAGGCAGCGTCGCCGTGGGGGGCATCCAACCCCACCCCCAGCCACTGCTCCAGCGCCCCGGCCAGGCTGCCGCCGCCGCGCACGAAGCAGGCGGTGCCAAGGCAGACGGCACAGCGATGGGGGGTGGGGGGCTCCAGCCGGAACAGGTGGTAAAAACTCGCCACCCCGTACACCCGGCTGAAGGGCAGCTGCAGCTCCCGGGCCACCTGCCGCAGCAGGGGCCTGGAGAGATGGCCCTGGCTCTGCTGCAGCTGATGCAGCACCTCGATCAGGGCATCGGCCCGCCTGCCCCAGAGGCGCACCACCTCGGCCACCGAGTTCCCCATGGACTCCCCCAGGGCTGCGTTTCCAGGTCTGTCCTAGTCACATCCGGTCGGATTCGACCACCGCCACCGGTGGCTGCGGCGGCGGTGTCTGACACACCCGGTTGCGCCCCTCGGATTTGGCCCGGTAGCGCGCCTGATCCGCGGCGGCCAGCAGAATGCCGTCGGGTCGGGCCAGCACCTGGCCGTTGTCATCCACCACGAACAGTGGCATCGAGAAGGAGGAGGCCAGGGCACTGCTTCGGGCCAGCAGCCTGCGGAACAGCTGGGAAAGCTCGATGTCATGGCCCACCGAGCCGGCCCATGCCCCGTCCCGCTGGAACGGCGCCACCACGCTGATCAGCCACTGGCGGGCGGCCGGGTCGTAGCTGGGAGGGGTCCAGCGCGGCTGGCCGCTGGGGTTGCTGGCGGGGGAGGTGAGCTGTACCCAGGGGGTCTGTCGATAGTCGAGCTCCGCGCTGGCGTGGCGCAGGAAATCAGGGTTGTCGGGCCAGAAGATCACCTCGCCATTGGTGAGTGGCAGCACCCAGCTGTCCACCAGCAACTCGTCCTTGGCCCCGATTCCGAACAGGGTGGTGATCCGCTGGGCCCGCACGAAGAACCGCCGGGTCTCCGGGGTGAGGTTCACGCCGGGGGGAATCCATACCCCCGCTTCCTTTGCGGGCTGGAAGCGGTCGGCCCGGCTGCGCCAGGTGGCATCGCGATCCAGGCTCACAATCGCCGAGAGCTCCTGGGGCTGGCCTTCCAGCTCCTCGCTGCGATAAGAGATCAGGCTGGCCAGATTGCCCACGCTGGCTTCCGCCTGCCGCAGCGTGGTTTCGAAGTGCTCCATATCCTGCTGGGTGCGGGCGAGCTGGGCCATCAGCACCTTGTGCACCAGCTGCGACGCGAGTCGCTCCTGGAGGAAAAGAGACAGCACCATGCCGGTGAGCAGGATGCCCAGCAGGCTCGCCAGCGTCGCGGGGGGAAGTCGCCACCAGGGACGCAGCACCGAGGGCAGGGATCGGCGCAGAATGGAACTACCCCGGAGACATGCACCATGCTGGAGGTGCCGATCGTCTGGGGCGAAAAGTGTCATCTTTTTTCCCGTACCCCCCTGCCCACCTGTCGTCGTCCCCGCCGTCGTCATCAACAGCGAGCGGTCTGAAGATCGGA
>JBBASR010000051.1:0-16295 GCA_040399125.1 Cyanobium sp.
CCACACCGCTGTGGAGCTTCCGGCATCCTGATCCGGATCAACTTCAGTCCTGGCGCGATCACATTCTCGAGCTCGAGTGCAGGGACAGAACGGGATTGCAGCTCACCAATCAGGGGGGATGGCACAGTCAGAATGATTTGCTGGCAGATCCGGATCTGAAGCCGTTGTTCCAGTGGATTGCGACCTGCACCCAGGACGCCATGGCTGACTTCGGATGGGACATGAGCAGGGCTACACCCTGCTTCAACAACGCTTGGGCGATGGTGAACCGGGAAGGGCATTCCGTCAGGGCCCATCTGCACCCCAACAGTCTGTTCAGTGGTGTGGTTTACCTCGAGGCTCCTGAGGACTGCGGAGCGATCGCCTTTCTGGATCCTCGCTCGGGCGCCCAGGTGCTGCTGCCACCTTTGCTGCAACCCGCCGGCGACTACGCCACGGGACGGATTCTGCGGCAGCCGCAGCCAGGCCTGATGTTTCTTTTTCCGGCCTGGCTGTGGCACGAGGTGGAGCCAAGCCGCAGCTCCAGGCCCAGGATTTGCGTGAGTTTCAACATCGGAATGCGGGTCGTGCGTACCGAGGACTGAACGGGAAAGAAAAGTAGTCGTTAATCGACTCTTATGCTCGCCATAACCTTGACGTCAAAAATGTGTTCTGCGGCACGGGGTGAAGGTGTTGTGCAGGCCGTATTGAGCCCTCTTGCCTTGATCTAATAGGGGTGGTTTGTTCTCCTCCTGCCCCGGCATGACCTCACTAAAGACAGGGCCCGCTGCCAGCATTTCTTTGGGCGGAGCTGAGATCTCAGCCTATTCAGCTGTTCATTCTGTGGCGCTGGTGGTAGGCGGCGACAACAAGCTGCGTCTTGTCAATCTTGCCGATATCCGTAATCCCAAGCTGATCACGTCTCTTGAGCTTCCTGCCGATGCCCAGAGCGTCGCGGTCTCCGGCGATCTGGTGGCCGTGGCTCTGGTCAATCCAGCAGACAAGGCCAAGAACGGTAGCGTTCGTTTCCTGCGTCTTTCCGGTGTTGGCGCCGGCGCAACTCTGAGCCCACTTGGCGATCTGCCTGTGGGAGCCCTGCCGGACTCGGTCATCTTCAATGCCACGGGCACCATGTTGCTGGTGGCCAATGAGGGTGAGGTCATCGACAGCACGACGACGGATGCGGAAGGCAGCATCACCCTCATCAATGTGGCTGGTTTCGGCCCGGCTACTGCTGATGTGGCCGCCTTCACGGTGACCAACCTTGGCTTCAGTGCTTACAACACTCAGAAAGTCAAGTTGGAGCTGCTAGGCATCCGGCTGAGTGAAGGAACGCTAGGGGCAACGGCAGCGCAGGATCTTGAACCGGAAGCGATCGCCATAGTCGGTAAAACTGCTTACGTGACGGCGCAGGAAAACAACGCGATCGTCGAGATCGATCTGGATACAAAGACAATTACTGACATCTGGAGTCTCGGCATCAAGGATTGGAGCCGCGGAATCCCCACCGCGACTACCACCAGCTTCGATCTTCCCTATGTAGGCGACCGTCCCGACTTCAATGCCAACGGCACGCTTGAAGCAGGTGAAGTCACCGCTGGTGGCCTTTCCGGCCTGTGGTACGCAGGAGTTGTGGACGGGGCGGAAATTTACTTTGCGATTACCGATCGGGGTCCTCAGGCTGCGGCGATCGGAGATCGCCCCAAGGACAATCCCGCCGATCCCAACAAAGGTCAGAAAATCTTTGATGATGCGGACTTCGCCCCCACCGTTTACAAGCTGTCCAGGAAAGGGACTGCGGTGACGGTGCTGGAAAGCATCATCCTCAAGGTGCCTGATGGTGCTGGTGGTTTCCGGCCCGCCTCCGGCATCGGCGAACTGCCCAGCCGGGATGACAAGGCCTTTGCCCTGGTGAAGGCAGGCAATGGCATCGCCGGTGACCCGAACCAGTACAACGTCTATGCCCAGGTTGGATGGGATGCCTTCGGCCTCGACACCGAATCCGTCAATTGGTTCACCTTCGCCGGCTTGAACAATGGCAAGCCGGTGATCGCCGTCTCCGATGAATACCGTCCTCAGGTCGCTCTGTTCGACGCTGTCAGCGGCAATCTGATCCGTCGCTTCGTCCCTGGCAACACGGTCTACAACCCGAGCGATTACGCTCCGGGTCGTGGCGATGTCTCAGCCTATACAGGGTTCACTCTACCTGCTGTTTACAGCGATAGGCAATCGAATCGCGGCTTTGAAGGCATGGCCTTCAATTCCAGCGATGGTCTGCTTTATGCCTTCGGTCAGAGCCCGCTGCGACCTGCAGGTTTTAAAGATAAAGAGTTTATCCGTATCCTGGCCATTGACCTCAGCACCGGAGAGCCGAAGCACGAATATCTGAGCCTGCTCCCCCTTGAAGTGGGGCAGGACAAGATCGGCGATGCCGTTTACGACGCTGCGCGCAATGTGTTTGTCATCATTGAGCGCGACAGCGAGATAGGGGCGACGGCGAATAAGTCGATCACCGAGATCAGTCTCAAGGGAGCGACAGATACCCTGGACTATACGCTCGGTCGCAATGGCAAGAGCTGGGCCAACTTGATTGGTAAAGATCAGCCTGAACAAGTCACGACCGACAGCATCGCGGATCTCCTTGCCGCCAAGGGTGTCTCCATGGCCCACCGCGAGGAGCTGTTCAATCTCTCCAGTGTCGTTGGGGTCAACCCCGCTTTCGACAAAGCCGAAGGAATCGCTCTCAAGCCCGATGGCTCTCTGGTTTTTGTCTTCGACAACGACTTCCTGAATGTCAGTGGAAGATCAGATAATGTGTTCACCGAAATCAAGTTCGCACCGACCCCAGTTGATACGAGCGATAAAGACAGCAGCATCAATGCCATTCAGATTCGCAACCTCTATGGGCTGACGATGGCTGACGGGCTGGATGCCTTCAGTCAGAATGGCAAGACTTATGTCATCGTCGCTGGAGAAGGGGATGATCGAGCCGGCGATCTGGCCAACAGCATCAGCATCCCCGATAAAACGCGCGCCGGTAGTGTTGCCGGTGCAGATGTGGCCAATCTCGGTACACGTCTGAACCTTGTCAATACGGATGGCGATTACAATTTGGATGGTAAGCTCGATCAAGCCTATGCATTCGGAAGCCGCAGCTTCCGCATCTATGACCAGAATCAGAACCTGATCTTTGATTCCGGCAATCAACTCGAAGAGCTTGCCAAGCAGCTGGGTGTGTACGACGACGGCAGGAGTGATGACAAGGGTACGGAATCAGAAATGGTGACCACTCAGGTCATCAACGGACGTCGTTACGCCTTCATTGGCCTGGAGCGCGCCACCACATCCACAGTCGTGGCTTTTGACATCACTGATCCCCATGCTCCCGCTTATGTGCAGGCCCTGGTTTCCAGTTCTGCCATCTCTCCAGAGGGATTAAAGTTTATTGCCACTGAACCATCAGGTAATGGTTACCTGATGGTGGCCAATGAAGTCTCGGGATCACTGGAGTTCTTCCGCTTCGGTGATGTTCGCTCGGCAGCGGATCAGAACCAGTTCAATGGTGTTTCCCAGCCGGAAATGATGCTGCCGGTGAAAGGCAGCGGCTTCCGTACCGAGGCGCTCTACACCATCGGGGGTGGAGATGCCGGACAGATCCCCGGTATTCCCGATGGCATGGGCGCCTACCGGAAGGATGGGGAGACCATTCGCATTCTGATGAACAGTGAGATCGGCGGCGAGAAGGGTTATCGCTATCTATTGGCCAGCGGCGCGGAGCTGCAGGGTTCACGGATCAGCTTTTTGGATGTGAATGCTGGCGGCCAGATCGTTGGTGGCGGGCTGGCCTATCACACGATTTATGATCGCCTGGGCAAGCTGGTCACCAGTGAGGCTCAGGTGCGTGGGCCTGGTGTGAGCAGCGGTGGCCTCAATCGTCTCTGTGCTGCTAATTTAGTAGAGGCTAATACTTTCGGTACTGGCAAGGGTGCAGCTGATCGCCTCTTGCTTGTTGGAGAGGAAAGTGGCAGCACCATGTGGATTCTCAACGTCGATAAGGGAGAGCTCTGGGCTGCTCCAGACCTTGGCTATGCTGGCTGGGAAGTTGCCAGCATTATTGATACCGGCCGCGCGGACAAGGCGGCTTATTTCCTGGGCGATGATGGTCCGGCTGCTGAGGGTGCGCCGCTCTACCTTTACGTCGGTAGCAAGAATCCAGCCGGCAACACGCTGGAGCGAAGTGGCCTTTCCGGCGGTCAGCTTTATTACTGGAAAGCCAATCAATCCGGCCTTCTCAATGAGGATGGTCTTGCCGAAGGTGCCACTGCAGCTGGCACTTGGGTCGTCATCAATGCCAGGGATGCCGCCAAGGCTGGTCAGTCCGGCTTCGACAGCCAGGGCTACAAGCTGGCCTCCACGCTGCGTAATGAGGTGTATGCCGGCGGCGGTTTCATGGGGTATCGGGTCGAGGATGTGGACTTCAATCCGAATAAGCCTAATCAGCTTGCTTTCAATACCACGGGTGGTGGCGCTAATGTAAGGGCCGGCAATGACAAGTTTGGTTCAATCTGGACCCTTGATGTTGCCTTTGATGCTGCCAGTGGTGCACCGACCACTGCCAATCTCAAGCATCTTTATGACGGTGATGTTGCCGGCAAACAACAGGCTGGAGTGCGCAGCCCTGACAACCTCGACTGGTCGAGCGACGGCAACCTCTATGTGCAGGAGGATCGCTCCACTCCTTACGAGGGCACCGAAGCCTCGATCTTCAAGGTCAATGCCACAACGGGTGTTGCCGAACGGATCCTGGTGATGAACCGTGATGCGGCGTTGCCGGCGGGTCAGAAGGATGGCGAAGCCAGCAGCCTGGGAGCCTGGGAGAGCAGCGGCATTATCGACGTCTCCGAGCTCAACGGCAATGCGCCTGGCACCGATTTCTTCTTCAACGTGCAGGCCCATGGCGTCACTGGCGGCACGATCGACAAGCTCAACCTTGTCGAGGGAGGGCAGATCTTGGCTGCCTCTGCTGCGGCGCCGGCCGTAGATCCGATGATGACTCCTTTTGCCTCTGGCTATGCCACGAAGGGCCTGTACACGATCGGCCAGAGCGTGGCGGGTTTTGCTGCCATCGGTATTCCCGATGGCATGGGCGCCTACCGGAAGGATGGGGAGACCATTCGCATTCTGATGAACAGTGAGATCGGCGGCGAGAAGGGTTATCGCTATCTATTGGCCAGCGGCGCGGAGCTGCAGGGTTCACGGATCAGCTTTTTGGATGTGAATGCTGGCGGCCAGATCGTTGGTGGCGGGCTGGCCTATCACACGATTTATGATCGCCTGGGCAAGCTGGTCACCAGTGAGGCTCAGGTGCGTGGGCCTGGTGTGAGCAGCGGTGGCCTCAATCGTCTCTGTGCTGCTAATTTAGTAGAGGCTAATACTTTCGGTACTGGCAAGGGTGCAGCTGATCGCCTCTTGCTTGTTGGAGAGGAAAGTGGCAGCACCATGTGGATTCTCAACGTCGATAAGGGAGAGCTCTGGGCTGCTCCAGACCTTGGCTATGCTGGCTGGGAAGTTGCCAGCATTATTGATACCGGCCGCGCGGACAAGGCGGCTTATTTCCTGGGCGATGATGGTCCGGCTGCTGAGGGTGCGCCGCTCTACCTTTACGTCGGTAGCAAGAATCCAGCCGGCAACACGCTGGAGCGAAGTGGCCTTTCCGGCGGTCAGCTTTATTACTGGAAAGCCAATCAATCCGGCCTTCTCAATGAGGATGGTCTTGCCGAAGGTGCCACTGCAGCTGGCACTTGGGTCGTCATCAATGCCAGGGATGCCGCCAAGGCTGGTCAGTCCGGCTTCGACAGCCAGGGCTACAAGCTGGCCTCCACGCTGCGTAATGAGGTGTATGCCGGCGGCGGTTTCATGGGGTATCGGGTCGAGGATGTGGACTTCAATCCGAATAAGCCTAATCAGCTTGCTTTCAATACCACGGGTGGTGGCGCTAATGTAAGGGCCGGCAATGACAAGTTTGGTTCAATCTGGACCCTTGATGTTGCCTTTGATGCTGCCAGTGGTGCACCGACCACTGCCAATCTCAAGCATCTTTATGACGGTGATGTTGCCGGCAAACAACAGGCTGGAGTGCGCAGCCCTGACAACCTCGACTGGTCGAGCGACGGCAACCTCTATGTGCAGGAGGATCGCTCCACTCCTTACGAGGGCACCGAAGCCTCGATCTTCAAGGTCAATGCCACAACGGGTGTTGCCGAACGGATCCTGGTGATGAACCGTGATGCGGCGTTGCCGGCGGGTCAGAAGGATGGCGAAGCCAGCAGCCTGGGAGCCTGGGAGAGCAGCGGCATTATCGACGTCTCCGAGCTCAACGGCAATGCGCCTGGCACCGATTTCTTCTTCAACGTGCAGGCCCATGGCGTCACTGGCGGCACGATCGACAAGCTCAACCTTGTCGAGGGAGGGCAGATCTTGCAGGTCAGCCGTCTTGATCAGAACAGTCCGGCTGTGAAGGGAGTCAACGCTCCTCAGTCGGTTGGTAAGCCGTTCATCTTTGATTTTGCCTCCACGGGCTTTAGTTCCATTTCCGCCACGGTTGATGCCTCTCGCGAAGCTGACTTCAACTCCAAGGTTGGTTTCTATAAGGTCATCAACCAGGCTGGTGATGTGTTCGATCCCGTCACTGGTGGAGTTCTGAAGCCAGGCGATGCCGCCTATGCCAAGGCTGCTCTAGCCACCGCCAACCAGGTCACGGGTTCCATCCTCTCCCGGCTGGATGATCAATCGGCGAAGGAGACCGTTGTCTTTGAAGACTGCGCGGACGGACTGGTCGCTATGTATGGCACTGTGCTGACGACAGGCCAGACCTTCTTCAGCCCTGTTGCTGCCAACTCTGATGGCTACGATCATTTCAAGTTCCTTGCGCCTGGAAAAGTGGGTTTTGAGGATGTCTTTGGTGGAGGCGATAAGGACCACAACGATCTGACCGTCTTGCTCACGTTTGGTTGATCGTTCGGCTCGCCGATCTCGGCGGTTGCAACGTGCGGCGTCAGGCCGTCACCAGGCGGCCGCCTTCGAGGTTGACGATGTGGTCGGCGATGTCGAGGATCTTGTTGTCGTGGGTCACCATCACGATCGCCGAGCCGTTGTCATCGGCAAGGGAACGGAACAGGGCCACCGCATCCCGGCCCGATTCCTTGTCGAGGGCGGCGGTGGGTTCATCGGCCAGCAGCAGCCGGGGGCGGGAAGCCAGGGCGCGGGCGATCGCCACCCGCTGTTTCTGGCCACCGGAAAGTTTTTCCGGGTAGTAGTGGATCCGTTCGGCCAGGCCCAGTTTTCCCAGCATCTCGGCGGCGCAGGTATCCATCGCCGCTCGGCCCCGCTCGAGCCAGGTTTCCTGCACCTCCAGCCCGGTGCGCACGTTCTCCAGCGCATTGAGATAGGGAAGCAAATTGTGGGCTTGGAAGATGAACCCCACCTGGCGCCTCAGCCGGGTGAGCGTGGGGCGATCGGCATCGAGCAGTTCGGCTCCCAGAATGTGCAGCCGGCCGCTCTGGGCCGCCCGCAGCCCCCCCAGCATTGTGAGCAGGGTGGTCTTGCCGGAGCCTGACGGGCCGGTAAGGATCACGATCTCCCCCGCCCGCACCTGCAGGCTGATGTCGCTCAGCACCTTCTTGCTGCTGCCGCCCTCGTTGAACGAGTGGTCGAGGTGCTCCACCTCGATCAGGGTCTCGCGCTCGGCCATCAGAAGATTTCGGCTGGATCCAGCCGGCGCAGCTTGTCGGTGGCGAGCCAGCCCGAGGCGCCGCACATCAGCAGGGTGAACAGAAAGACCAGCACCGCCCGCTGGGTCGTCATCACCACCATCAGGGAGGTGGCCCGGGCCAGGAAGCCGTAGAGCCCCAGGGCCAGGAGCAGGCTGGGGCCGAAGGCCAGCAGCGCCAGGATCAACGACTCCTGCAGGATGATCGCCACCACGAAGCCATCGTCGTAGCCCATCGCCTTGAGCGTGGCGTATTCACTGAGGTGATCGCTCACATCGGAGTAGAGGATCTGGTAGACGATGATGCCTCCCACCACCAGGCCCACCAGCACGCCCAGGCCGAAGATCACCCCGAAGGAGGTGTTGCGGCGCCAGTAGTTGACCTCGGCCTTCTCCAGTTCGTCGAGCGTGAGCACCTTCACCGAGGGGTCCAGGAAGCTGGCCAGGGTGGCCTTCACCTGCTGGGGATTCACCCCAGGCTCCAGCTGGATCACGCCCATCTGGATGTCATCGGCGGTCTGCTTGGAGAAGTAGTTCTTGAAGTTGGTGTCCGAAGTGAGCAGGTTGATGTCGGCGGCGAAGGTCACCCCCATCGTGAACAGACCCGTCACCACCGCCCGGGTGCCCCCGAGTTCGGTGTCGTAGATGTTGCCGGCGCTCACCACCTGGCTCACGGGACCTGCCACCTTCTTGGAGCGGGTGTCGAACAGCACGGCATCGGAGCGCTGCAGCAGCAGCGGGTTGCGTTCGAGCTCGGGGATGCGCAGGCCCGGATTCGAGGGTGTCAGTCCGAACAGCAGCGCCTGCTTCTGGCGACGGGTGTCGCGGTTGATCCATTCGGTAAGGCCGATGTAGAGAGGCGTCACCGCCTTCACCCCCTGCACGCCCAGGGCCTGCTGCAGGCGTGAGCGGGGGAAGTTGACCGGCTCGCCCAGGTAGAGGTAGCGGCCGCTCACCATCACCAGATCGCCGTTGATGCGCTGGATCGGCCGCTTCTGGCTGTCGTACAGGCCGCCGGAGAGGCCCATCTGGAAGAACACCAGCACATTGGCGAAACTGACGCCTGCCAGGGCGGCCGCCAGGCGCATCGGCCGGTGGATCACCTGTCGCCAGGCCAGCGGTGTGCGCCGCAGTGCGTGAAGAAGGCTCATGGGCCGGAGGCGCCCTGGCGGCCTTCCAGCAGCTCCCGCTGCCGCCGCAGCTGTTCCTGCTTCTGCTCCTCGGTGAGTGGATCGAACAGCACGTTCACCTGCAGGTAGTTGATATAGCTGGCCATTGCGGTGGCCTTCGGACCGAGGCCGATCTTCACTTCGATCACGCGGCGGTCGAGGTTTTCGCCTGCTTCGCCGGTGAACACGGTCTGGCGACTCACCTGACGGGCGATCTCCACCACCTGGCCATCCATCTGCTTGCCGGGGAAGCCTTCGGCCGAGATCACGGCCCGCTGGCCGAGGCCGATGCCGGGTCTGTCGGTCTGATACACCTCGGCGATCACCCCCATGCGGCTGCTGTCGCCGATGTCGAGGATGCCGTCGTCACCCACCTTGTCGCCGGGGTGGGCGTAGATCTTGAACACGGTGCCGCTGAACGGGGCCAGGACCGTGGCCTTGGCAAGTTCCGCCTGGTTCTTCGCCAGTTCGGCGCGTTTTTCCCCCAGCTCCGCCGCCAGGGTGCCGCGGTCGGCGATCGCCTGGTCGAGGTTGGCCTTGGCGGTGCTCTGAATCGTGCTGCGCTTGTCCACCTCCTCGGCGCTGCTGGCCCCGCTCTTGAACAGCTGGCTGTAGCGCCGCAGTTCCACGTCCGCCTGCTGCAGCTGGGCCCGGTACTTCTCGATCACCGCGTCCTGGCTCACCAGCTTGCGTTCGGCGGTGCCGATCGCCGCCTGGGTCTGCCGCACCGTCTCCCCGAGACTTTCGGCGTTGGCGAGGATCGCTAACTTCTGGCCCTTGGAGACTTGGTCGCCATCCTTCACCAGGATCTCGCGCACCGGATCGTTGGCCAGCGAGCTCGGCACCGACAGTTTCACCACCCCATCGAGGGGCTCTACCCGGCCGAGGGCCGAGATGCGGCGTGGCAGCAGCACCTGGGGTTCGGCAGCCTTCTGCTGGTGTTGTTTCCGCTGCCACCACCAGGCGCCGCCGCCGGCCGCCACGGCCAGGGCCAGGGCCAGCAGGGAGCTCAGCACCACCTTGCTGCGGCTCTTGGCTGCTGGCGTGGCGGCCGGGCTGGCTTCGGGGCTCGGTTCCGGGGACGCTGCAGCCATGGCGGTGACCGGACCAGAGCCAAGGTTACCTAGGCTCAGCCTGAATGCGCCCGCTCTGTTTCTGGATCCTGCCGCGCTCGACTCCGTATCCCCATTGCCTGCCGCACTGGAGCAGCTGCTGCCTCTGCTGCGCTCCCCCGCCGGTGCGGTGGCTTTCGTGCCCCTTTACGCCCTCTGGGTCACGCTGTTGCTGCCGGGGGTGTGGGCCTCGATGCTGGCCGGAGCCCTCTACGGCACCTGGTGGGGCAGCCTTGTCGTGTTCGTGGGCGCCTGTCTCGGGGCAGAGATCGTGTTTCTGCTCGGCCGCAGCTGGCTGCGCCAGTGGGCACGGCGCCGCTTGGAGCGCCTGCCCCAGTTGCAGGCGGTGGAGAAGGCGGTGAGTCGGGAGGGGCTGCGGCTGGTGATGCTCACCCGCCTTTCGCCGGCCTTCCCCTTCAGCCTGCTCAACCTCGCCTACGGGCTCAGTGAGGTGAGCCTGCGGGATTACACGATCGGGTTGCTCGGCATCCTGCCGGGCACGATTCTGTTCTGCGGTCTGGGCGCCCTGGCCGGGGATGTGGCCCGGTTCGGGGAGGTGCTTGCCGGTCAGGCGGACGCCGGCACCTGGGGGCTGCGGATCCTCGGCCTGCTGGCCACCGTGGCCAGTGTGGCGCTGGTGGGCCGTGCGGCCAGGCGGGCGCTGCAGGACGATCTGCCCTCTTGACTCAGCCGGGCTCAGCCTGGATCAGCCGGGAAGTCGCCAGTCCCGCAGGGCCGCGATCAGCACGAACCAGGCCAGTCGGATCCGGGACGCAACACCCGAGCGGCTCGCCAGCGACAGGTACTTCGCCCGGCCGCATTCGGTCTTGATCCAGCGGGCGATCGTCGCCGGCACCTGGGGCAGCTCCGCGTTCGCTGCGGATGGGGGACGGGTGTGAGGCTCCATCACTTGCCGGCCTAGATCCTGCGCAGCGAATCGGCCTTGTCCTTGAAGTCGCTGAGCAGCAGCTGTAGGTAGGTGACCTTGCGCAGCTTGATGTTGGAGCTCAGCGACATCCCCACCTGCAACGGCAGCACATTGCCGCCCTTGAGCTTGAGCTGCTGGCTGTCGAGCTGGATGTTCACCGGGAAGCGATAGAAGTTCTTCATCTGGTCAGGCGGCAGGGCATCGGAGCCGATGGTGCGCACCTTGCCCTGCAGCACGCCGAAATCGGTGGCGGGGAAGGAATCGATGCTGATGTCAGCGTGGCGGCCCACCTGCACGAAGCCGATCTTTTCGCTCGGCACCTCCACCCGGGCCTCCAGCTTGTCGAACGGCACCACCTTCATCACCGGCTCGCTGGTCTGGGCCACAAAGCCGCGGGATTTGGGCTTGAGGTCGAACACCACGCCAGGCTCTTCGGCCCGGATCGCCTGGTAGCGGATGTTGACGTTGAGCTCGATCAGCTTGCTGCGCAGGTCGGCCAGTTCGCTCTGGAGCTGGCGCACCCCCTGCTCAAGAATCGCCTGCTGTCGCAGTCTGTCCACCTGCGTCTGCTCGAGCCGGCCACTCACCTCCTGCACCTTGTTGCGCTGCGAGAGGTATTGCAGTTCCTGCACGGCTCCGGCACGGTTGAGCACCTCGAGGCGCTTGAGCACTTCGGTTTCGAGGGCCAGGCTCCGCTTCAGAACCTGCTGCTCGGTGTTGTTGACATCGAGGTAGCGCCGCAGTTCCTCATCCTTGAGGCGCAGCTGCTGCTCCTTGAAGGCGATCGTCTTCTCGACGCTGGCCTGGCGATCCTTGGTGGCTTCGGTGTCGAGGCGCAGCAGCACCTGGCCCTTCTTCACCCGTTGCCCCTCCTTCACCATCACCTGCTCCACCACACCCCCCACCGGCACCTGCACATCCTTCACGGTGCCGATCGGCTGGAGCTTGCCCGGGGCCATCACGATTTCCTCGGTCTTGGCCAGGGCCAGCCAGCCGAGGGCGAAGGCGGTCACGCCCATCAGGGTCCAGGTGATGCTGCGGGCCCAGACGCGCGACTGCTGCAGCACCACGTCGTCGTTGTCGGACTGAATGGAACGTTCAAGGCCGTTCTGGGCCCTGCGGAACAGGTCGGTCGGCGAGGGAACGGTGGGGCGTCCCATGTCAGCTGGCCTCCTGTTGGCGATAAAGGGCGTAATAACGACCCTTGAGGGCCATCAGCTCCTCATGGGTTCCGGTTTCGACGATGGCGCCCTGATGCATCATCACGATCAGGTCGGCCCGCCGGATTGTGGTGAGCCTGTGCGTGATGAAGAACACCGTGCACTCATGCAGCGATTCGCGCAGGTTGTCGCACACCTGGCGCTCGGTGTCGTAATCCAGGGCGCTGGTGGCTTCGTCCATCACCAGCAGCCTGGGGTTGGCGAGCAGGGTGCGGGCAATGGCGATCCGCTGGCGCTGGCCTCCGGAAAGGGAGGCTCCCCGCTCGCCCACCGGGGTGCTGTAGCCCGAAGGCAGCGACATGATGAAATCGTGGGCGCTGGCGATCCTGGCCGCCTCCACGATCGCGTCGCTCGGGGCTTCTGGATTGGTGAGGGCGATGTTCTCGCTCACCGTGCCGGAGAACAGCAGCGGATCCTGCGGCACGATGCCGATCTGGCGACGCAGGGAGTACAGCTCCACCTTGTCGATGTCGTAACCGTCGACGAGAATGCGGCCCCGATCCGGCGAATAGAGCCGAGGCAGCAGTTTCATCAGCGTGCTCTTGCCGCTGCCGCTCTGGCCCACGATCCCCACGAAGGTGCCGGTGGGGATGTGGAGGTTGATGTTGCTGAGCACCTCGGGGGAGCCGGGCGCAAAGCTGAAGCTCAGGTTTTCGAAGGTCACATCACCCTTCACCGGCGGCAGGGGGATGTTGGCCTTGTCGGCTGCGCTCGATTCCTCGGGGGTGTCGACGACGTCGGCGAGGCGCTCGAAGGAGACGCGCAGTTCCTGGATGTTCTGCCAGATGCTGGAGAGGCGGAGCAGGGGCTGGGTGACGTAGCCGCTGATGATCCGGAAGGCGATCAGCTGGCCGAGCGTGAGTTCGCCTTTGAGCACCAGGGAGGCCCCAACCCACAGCACCAGCAACTGGGAGAGTTTCTGGAGCACCTGGCTGCTTTCGTTGAGGAAGGTGCCGGTGATCGTCTTCTCAAACGTGCGGGAGATGTAGCGGGAGTAGAAGTCCTGCCATTTCCAGCGGCTCACCATCTCCACGTTCTGGGCTTTCACCGTCTGGATGCCGGTGAGCACCTCCACCAGATGGCTCTGGGTGCGGGCGTTCTCCTCGGCCGATTGGCGGTACTGGCGCCGGAACAGCGGCGCCCCGAGCATGGTGAGCGCGATCTGGATCGGCAGTACCGCCAGGGCGATCAGGGTGAGCAGCCAGCTGTAGATGGCCATCACCACGATGTAGATCACCGAGAAGGCCGCATCCAGCACCGTCATCAGGGCCTGGCCGGTGAGGAAGTTGCGGATCTTCTCCAGCTCGGCGATCCGGGTGCCCAGTTCACCCACCGGGCGCCGGTCAAAGTAGCCCAGCGGCAGCCGTAGCAGGTGGTCGATCACCTCGGCGCCGAGGCGCAGGTCGATGCGGTTGGTGGTGTCGGTGAACAGGAAGGTGCGCAGCGAGCCGATCACCCCCTCCATCAGGGTCACCACCACCAGGGCCATGCCCAGGATCTGCAGCGTGTCGAGACTGCGCTGGGAGATCACCTTGTCGATGATCACCTGGATCAGCAGCGGGTTCGCCAGGCTGAACAGCTGCACCACGAACGAGGCCAGCAGTACCTGCAGCAACATGCCGCGGTAGCGCTTCAGGGCTGGCCAGAACCAGTCCGGGCCGAATTTCTGCTCCGGCGTGGCGGTGCTGCGCTCCAGCAGCAGCAGCTCCAGGCCCTCGGGCCACGTTTCGGCGATCTGGGCCGGACTCAGCTGCACCCAACCATCGGCCGGTGAGGCCAACCGCAGGCCGCTGGCATTGCTGGCGGTGGCCACCGCGAAGCTGCCTTTCCAGGGCACCAGGCAGGGGGTGATCAGTCGGGTGGCGGAGCGGGCGGGCACCTTCGCCCCCGTCACCAGCAGCCCCAGCATCGCGGCGATCTGGCCGCTGAGCTGTAGATCGGGGGCCTGGCCGCGGCGCAGCTTGTCGCGCAGGATCTTTTCGATCGAATCGCGGCGGTAGGGGAGGTCCAGCAGCTTCGAGAGCATCTGGAAGCAGGCCAGGGTCTCCTCCAGCACCCCGTTGGCCCGCACCAGTTGCAGGCCTCGACCCTTCTCGCCCCGGCCCAGATCGAGGCTGGTGGGGAGGGGCTGGCTGGCTGCCTCCATCGCTGGGGCGCCGCCGCCGAGGGCTGGGGCGCCGCCGCCGAGCGCGGTCGGGGCCGCCAGGGCGGAACCGGCGCTCTCGGGGGTGATGGCGCCGGCTGCCGGGGCTGCCGGGGGGGCTGGATTGAGAGTGGAGTTTTCGATCGCCAGCAGGCGCAGCGGCAGGGGCGGGCGCGCTTCCGGCAGGGGCTCGCCGACGGCGAGGGTGGAGCCGAGGTCGCGGTTGACCCCGTTGGCGCTGGCCAGCAGCAGGCGCTCGGAATCACGGAGCTGCTGGGGCAGATCGGCGCCCGGCGCAAGGCAGCGGGCCGAGCGGCGCCATTGTTCCAGCCGTTCCCGCCAGCGGGCCGGATCGAACACCGGTGCGTTGGGATCGGTGGCATCGTGCCGCCGCAGCAGGTCGTGCAGTTCGGCAGTCCACAGGCGTGACTGGCACCAAGAGCGGAACCCGGCCTCGCTGCGCAGCCACTCGAGCACCAGTTCATCCGGCAGGGAGGCGGCCAGCACCGGCGTGGCGGCCGAGACCTGCTCACAGGCTTCGGCGCGCAGCAGGGACACCAGCCCCACCAGATCGCCGGGGCCGAGCCGCTCCAGGGTGAAGGGGGTGCCCTCGCGGTCGCCGAGCAGGCGGGCGCTGCCCTCAAGGATCACAAGCACCTCGCTGCCGATGACCGAGTCGCTGCTGAGGATCCGGCCTTCCTCAAACCGCCGCAGCTGCATCTGCTGCTGAAGCCGCTGCTGGGCCCGGTCCGAAAGGCCTCTGAAAGGAGTCTGGGCCAGCAGGGTGGCGAGAGGGGAGGGGAGCGCCTGAGTCATGCGGAGTGATGCTGTGCCAGGCGGGATCTGACTTCTTCTTCCACCCATTCTTCAAACAGCTCCCGGGACATTCGCTCCTGCATGTCGGTATCGAAACTTGCCGACAGCAGCTGCTCCAGCCGCACCACCAACCACCACTGCTCGATGCGGATCGGTGCTGAAAGCTGGCCGGGCCGGGTGGTGCGCAAAAGTTCGGCCAGGGTGGGATGGGCCTGCAGCAGGGGGACAGGTCCCACCACGCCGCGGGTCGACTGCTCCGGACCCTGGGAGTAGGCGGCGGCCAGTTCGGCGAAATCCGCTTCCCCCTCGGCGATGCGGAGATAGAGCTCCCGGGCCAGGTGCCCGTCCTCCACCCGCAACAGGCTGTAGATCACCTGGTCCAGCTGGTTCTTGCGGGCCAGGAACCGCTGTTCGGCGCGGTGGGCGAAGTGCTCGCGGCAATGGTGGGCCACCCGCACGGGCAGCTCGGCCTGCCAGAAGGCATCTGCCTCCACCATTCCGTGACGTCGGAGGTGCTGGAGCAGTTCCTCCTGGGAGCGGATGCCGTTCTGGCCGGCCCAGGCCTGTTGGGCTCCCGCGCTTTCCTCCTCCGTCAGGGAGATCCCCGCCACGGCCTCGCTCAGCACGAGTTGGCGGATCATCGGCAGCAGCAGGCGGTGGCGAGCGAGCTGCCGCCAGACCGGGCCAGGGATCTCCAGGGATTCCCCAGCTGCTGGGGTGGCCCGCTGCACGGCCTGGGATGGACCATCCGCCCGTGGAAGATCAAGCCAGTCCAGTCCGATTGCTGCCGACAGGTGAACGTCGGCAGGGGCAGCGGCGGGGCTTTCGGGGTTGGGGCTGGAATCCGGGGAAATGGGATCAGCTGCGCGACTTGACCTTTGATTATTCCATCGACGGCCGGTGTGTCCTTGATCCATAGCGGGATCGTTCAACACCTCTGCTGCGCCGTTGCAGGGCTTCCACTGTGTTGCCGGGCAGTTCGGAGATCGTCCACCTCGCGGGGCCCGCTCTGTCTGTGTTGCGGATGCCCCAAGGCCCCAAGGGTGTTGCTGATGACGGTATGGAGGCGTTCCGAATCACCGGACGGCGGGTGTTCATCGGGTCCTAAGGAGCCTCTGGGCAACAGGGGGTTGAGAAGTCGCTGAGATCAGCAAAGCTGC
>JBBASR010000052.1:0-16282 GCA_040399125.1 Cyanobium sp.
CCAAGGTGCCTCTGGCCGAGATGTTCGGCTATGCCACCCAGCTCCGATCCATGACCCAGGGTCGGGGTATCTTCTCGATGGAATTCAGCCATTACGAGGAAGTTCCTCGCAACGTTGCTGAAGCCATCATCTCCAAGAATCAGGGCAATTCCTGATCTCTCTTCTACACACTTACCCCCCGATTCTTTCCTTCCATGGCTCGCGAGAAGTTCGAAAGGAACAAGCCTCACGTCAACATCGGCACCATCGGCCACGTTGACCACGGCAAAACCACCCTCACCGCCGCCATCACCAACGTGCTGGCGTCCAAGGGCATGGCCAAGGCCCAGGCCTACGACGAAATCGACGGTGCTCCCGAAGAGAAAGAACGGGGCATCACCATCAACACCGCCCACGTCGAGTACGAGACCGACAAGCGGCACTACGCCCACGTGGACTGCCCGGGTCACGCGGACTATGTGAAGAACATGATCACCGGTGCCGCCCAGATGGACGGCGCCATCCTGGTGGTGGCCGCCACCGACGGCCCCATGGCCCAGACCAAGGAGCACATCCTCCTGGCCAAGCAGGTGGGCGTCCCCGCTCTGGTCGTGTTCCTGAACAAAAAGGACATGGTCGACGACGAGGAAATCCTCGAGCTGGTGGAGCTCGAAATGCGTGAGCTGCTCAGCAGCTACGACTTCCCCGGCGATGACATCCCCGTGGTGGCCGGTTCCGCCCTCAAGGCCCTCGAATTCATCCAGGGTGGTGGCAAAGGCGACCGTGGCGCCGACGAGTGGGTCGACAAGATTCTCGACCTGATGGATGCCGTCGACGAGGCCATCCCCGAGCCCGAGCGCGAAATCGACAAGCCGTTCCTGATGGCTGTGGAAGACGTGTTCTCGATCACCGGTCGTGGCACGGTGGCCACCGGCCGGATCGAGCGTGGCAAGGTGAAGGTCGGTGAGACCGTCCAGATCGTGGGCATCAAGGACACCCGCGAAACCACCGTCACCGGTGTGGAGATGTTCCGCAAGCTGCTCGATGAGGGCATGGCCGGCGACAACGTGGGCCTGCTGCTCCGCGGCGTGCAGAAAGAAGACATCGAGCGTGGCATGGTGCTGGTGAAGCCCAACTCCATCAAGCCCCACACCAAGTTCGAAGGTGAGGTGTACGTGCTCAAGAAAGAGGAAGGAGGTCGCCACACCCCCTTCTTCGCCGGCTACCGCCCGCAGTTCTACATCCGTACCACCGACGTGACCGGCCAGATCACGGCCTTCACCGCTGATGACGGCACCAACGTGGAAATGGTGATGCCCGGCGACCGCATCAAGATGAGCGCCGAGCTGATCTGCCCGGTAGCCATTGAGCAGGGCATGCGTTTCGCCATCCGCGAAGGCGGCCGCACCATCGGTGCCGGCGTGGTCTCCAAGATCGTGGAGTGAGGCTGATCTAGCCTTGTTGGGATGGGTCCTGCCGGGCCCATCCCCCCACCTCGATTCACGGGTGCCCGGTCTGTTCTCCGATCCGGCGGAACCTCGACAATCCAGTTTTTCCTGCGGCGCTTTCGCTCCGCCCTCCCCTCCTTGCCATGTCCACTGCCCTCTCCCAGCAGAAGATCCGCATCCGCCTGAAGGCGTTCGACCGCCGCATGCTGGATCTGTCCTGCGAAAAAATCATTGAGACCGCCGATCACACCGCCGCCACGGCGATCGGTCCGATCCCCCTGCCCACCAAGCGCAAGATCTATTGCGTCCTGCGCTCGCCCCACGTGGACAAGGACTCCCGCGAACACTTCGAGACCCGTACCCATCGTCGGATCATCGACATCTACAGCCCTTCCTCCAAAACGATCGACGCCCTGATGAAGCTGGATCTCCCCAGCGGCGTGGACATCGAAGTGAAGCTCTGATCCTCTGATCCCAGGTACGGATCCCCCACCCAGCCGTCGGCGCTCTCCGCATCGACGGCTGTTCTGTTGTTTCTAGGATTCCTAGACCCGACTTCTGTTCATTGCACTTCCTGGCCAGGCTCCTTGCTGAAGCGCCTCCGGCACCGCGCTCCGGAACCGCCACCGCCCGGGGGGCTGGACGTGAGTGAACTCGCCGTCAGGGAACTCCCCCTGTTTCCCCTGCCCGATGTGGTGCTCTTCCCCCAGGAGGTGCTGCCCCTGCACATCTTCGAGCCCCGCTACCGGATGATGCTGCGCACCGTGATGGCCGAAGACCGTCGCTTCGGGGTGGTGCGCTGGGATCCCCAGGAAAACCGGATGGCCGAAGTGGGTTGTTGTGCCGAAATTCTCCACTCCCAGACCCAGGAAGACGACCGCAGCAACATCGTGACCCTGGGCCAGCAGCGCTTCCGGGTGCTCGACATCGTGCGGGACACCCCTTTCCGGGTGGCGATGGTGAGCTGGATCGAGGATGAGGTGAGCAACAGCCATGACGAGCTGGCCACACTCACCGTGGACGTGACCCAGGCCCTGCGCGACGTGGTGGAGCTGACGGGGAAACTGATCGGCAAGCCGGCCAGCCTGCCCTCCGATCTGCCCGACCTCCCCCGCGAACTTTCCTTCTGGATCGGTGCCCACCTCGGCGGGCCGGTGGCGGACCACCAGCAGGCGCTGCTGGAAATCACCGACACGGGCGAACGATTGCGCCAGGAATTCGAATTGCTCGACCAGACCCGCCGCCAGCTGGCGGCCCGCACGGTGCTCAAAGACACCTTCGGCACCTTCGCCGACGAGGACAGCCTCTGACATGGCCTCGAACCTCTTCGCTGGCCTTCCACCGGTGGCCCTCGGCCTCGGAGTGGCCGGGCTGATTGCGGCAACCCTCTGGACGAAACGGGATCGGCGGTATCAGGGCTCCGGCAGTGTGGCCGATGCCTATGACCGCTGGACCGAGGACCAACTGCTCGAGAGGCTGTGGGGGGAGCATGTGCACCTGGGCCATTACGGCAGGCCGCCCCAGACACGGGATTTCCGGGCTGCCAAAGAAACCTTCGTGCACGAGCTGGTGCGCTGGAGCGGGCTCGATCGCCTGCCCCCGGGAAGCCGGATCCTCGACGTGGGCTGCGGCATCGGGGGTAGCGCCCGCATCCTGGCGCAGGACTACGGCTTCGACGTTCTGGGCATCAGCATCAGCCCCGCCCAGATCGGCCGCGCCCGGACCCTCACGCCGGAGAGCCTCAGCCGCTGTCGCTTTGCGGTGATGGATGCCCTCGCACTGGAGCTGCCGGAGGGGGACTTCGATGGCGTCTGGAGCGTGGAGGCAGGGCCCCACATGCCCGACAAGCAACGCTATGCGGATGAACTGCTGCGGGTGTTGCGGCCGGGAGGGCTGCTGGCCGTGGCGGACTGGAACCGCAGAGATCCCGCGGACGGGGAGATGAACCGAGTCGAACGCTGGGTGATGCGCCGGCTGCTGGACCAGTGGGCCCACCCGGAATTCGCCAGCATCGCTTCTCTGCGCCGCAACCTGGAACAGAGTGCGTGGGGCGCGGGAATCCGGATCGAAACCGGCGACTGGAGCATCGCCACCCAACCCTCCTGGATCGACTCCATTCTCGAGGGCTTCCGCAGGCCAGGGGCCATCCTCAGCCTCGGACCCAATGCCGTTCTGCAGGGACTGCGCGAAACCCCCACCCTGCTGCTGATGGACTGGGCCTTCCGCACAGGGCTGATGCGCTTCGGGGTGTTCCGCGGCGTCAAGCCGGCTCCTCCGTCGCCAGGTTGGTGAGCGGATAGGAGCCGAACAGGGCCAGATGCTCACACAGGGGACGGAGGTTGAGCAGGGCGGCCTCCAGGGGCGGGAGGCCCTGGGCCAGCTCCAGGTCCACAAAGAAGATATATTCCCCCATCTCGCGCTTGGAGGGTCGAGACTCGATCCGGCTCATGTTCAGCCCCTCGCGCGCGAAACAGCCGAGGGCCTCGAGCAAGGCACCGGGCTGGTTGGAATGCAGGGAGAAGGCCAGGCTGGCCAGGGGGCCCTCCATGGAGCGGCCCCCCCGGCGCAGCAGCAGGAAACGGGTGCAGTTTCCGGGCACGTCATTGATGGGATAGGCGAGCACCTCCAAGCCGTGCTCCCGGGCGGCCTGGCGGGAAGCGATGGCGGCCCGGAAGCGACTTCCCTTCACCATGCGGGCCGCCTCCGCCGTGGAACTGGTGGGGAGCTGCAGAGCGCCGGGCAGCTGCTCCCCCAGCCACAGGCTGCACTGGGCCAGGGCCTGGGGGTGGGAGAGCACCTCACTGATCCCCTCCAGCGAACCACTGCCTACCAGGGCATGGCGGATCGGCAGCACCAGGGCCCGGCCCACGGTCAGGTCGGGGTGCTCCCAGAGGGCATCGAGGCAGGAGGTCACTCCGCCTTCCACGGAGTTCTCCACCGGCACCACGGCCGCCTCACAGCGGCCGGCCGCCAGGGCCTGGATCACCGCACGGATGCCGGACTGGGGCAGGAACTCGACCTCATCGAGGCCTTCCAGCTCGGCCAGATGCCGGGCTGCCTGCTCGCCATAGGTGCCGACAGGGCCGAGGAAGGCAAGACGCATGGCGAAGGAGCGTGAAAGGGGGGCCGATAGGATCATGCCCTGCCGGCACACAGGAGATGCCCCTGGCCTTCAGTGCCAGCCAGCAACTGACGCTTCCGGTGAAGAAGCATGCCCACCGGCTGGGGGAGTATCTCCAGGACGAGCAACGGGTGGTGGAAGCGCTGCTCGATCCGAGCCAGCTCGTGCGGCTGGGTCCGGGGCAATATCGCTACACGGTGACCCGGGTGGAGGTGTTCCAGCTCCAGATCCAGCCGATTGTGGATCTCCAGGCCAACCACCACGACGGCAGGCTGGAACTACGGGCGCTGGATTGCCACCTGGAGGGCCTGGGTCTGGTGGAGGACTTCCGCCTGCAGCTGAACTCCTGGCTGGCAGCCGCCGAGGAAGGACTGGAGGGCGAAGCCTCCCTGGCCGCCACGGTGAGCCAACCGCCGCTGTTGCGGTTGATCCCCCCCCGCTTGCTGGAAGCCACCGGTCGGTCGGTGCTGAGCGGAATCCTCCTGGGGATCAAATCGCGGGTGGGCCAGCAGCTGCTGGCGGATTTCAACAGCTGGTGCGAAGGGAACCCAGAAAACTGAGCCGATGCAGAGGGGTGGGGCCCAGTTCCACCAACGCCTGGCGATGCTGGAGGGTGCCATAGCCCGCATGGCGCTCAAGTCCGTAACCGGGGAAGCGATCGCTCAACCTGTGGAGCAGCGCATCCCGCTCCTGCTTGGCGAGCACGCTGGCGGCGGCGATGGCGGCGCAGCGGCCATCGCCACCCACCAGGGTCACCTGGGCACCGCACCAGGGACGCAGAGGGAGATTGCCATCCACCAGCACGAGCTCCGGCGGTAACCCGAGGCGATGCAGGGCCCGCAGCATCGCCCGCTCGGTGGCCACCCGAATGCCCGCACCGTCAATTTCGGCAGCACTGGCCTGCCCGAGGGCCCAGGCCAAAGAATGGTGCTGAATCAACGGCACCAGGGCCTGGCGCTGGCGGCGGCTGAGCTTCTTGCTATCGGTGAGGCCGGCCTGTGTCAGGGGCTCGATGGCGCGGGAGGGCAGGACCACCGCCGCTGCGAACACGGGACCGAACAGACAGCCCCGCCCGACCTCATCGACCCCGGCACAGAGGGCAGGGTCGAGCCCCTGCCAGGGATCTTCACCGAGAGGAGGCAGGGGCTTGGCCAAACGGTTCTGCCGGTTCAGTGGCTGGCGGAAGAGCGGCGGCGGCGGCGGCGGGGTTCGCCGGACTCTTCGGCGGGCTCGCCCCCATCCACCTCCGTTCCCGGGGCAGAGGACGCGGTCGCCTCGGCATCCAGCGCAGGGGCGGCAGCACGGGAAGCCGGAACAGGCCTGGAGTGGGAGGCGCGACGTGGGGTGATCGGCACTTCCACGGTGACCACCTCAGGCTGGCTGTAGACGCCGGACAACTCGAGCGGCAGAGGCGTGATCTCCACCACCGGTAAGGGGGCCGCAACGGCGAAGCTGGTCTCAGGCGATCCCCCCTGCTCCCCGGAGCGCCCCTCGCCGCCGCGGCCGCGACGACGACGGCGCGAACCGCTGGCCGCCAGCTGCTGGCGGGCTTCCTCCAGGACGGATTCCGCATCGGCATCGGGGCGGACCACACGCACCATCAGGTTGTCGCCGGTGGGCGCCGGATCGAGCAACAGGGCGGGATTGAGACCCATCCAGCCGTAGACGAGTTCCTGATCGGATTCCATGGGAACCGCCACCAGCTCCAGATCGGAGCGACGGGGGCCCCCGTCGGCACCGGCACCGGCACCGGAGCCGAAGCTGCTGGAAGCCTCGGAGTCCTGCGGGGGAAGGATCGGCACCGCCACGAGCGGAGCCTCCAGGCCGTAACCGGAGCCGGAGCCGAAGCCGGCGGCGCTTTCCGAGACCTCACCACCGCGTCCACCCCGACCGCCACGCCGACGGCGCCCGCCGCCACCTGAGACGTCGGCGGCCACCGGACTGGGCACCTCAGCCCGGGCCGAAGCCGCAGAACGCACCAGCCCCGAAACGGTGGCCAGAGGCTGGAGGGTGTCCCTGCCGGGCAAAACGGCCACATGGCCGAGACCACCGCAACTGGGGCAGGCGCGACCGAAGAGTTCGTAGATGTTCTGGCCCTGGCGCTTGCGGGTGAGCTCCACCAAGCCCAGTTCCGTGAGTTGGGCGATCTGGGGCCGGGCCGAATCGTGGCGCACCGCCTGGGTGAAATGCTCGAGCAGCTGCAGCTGATCGCGACGGGACTCCATGTCGATGAAGTCGATGACCACAACACCACCGATATTGCGTAACTTCAGCTGACGGGCGATCTCCACCGCCGCTTCACAATTAGTCCAGAGAACCGTTTCCCTGGCATTCGCAGACCGAGTGAAGGATCCGGAATTGACGTCGATGACGGTGAGAGCCTCGGTGGGCTCGATGATCACGTAGCCGCCGGAAGGGAGGTCAGCCCTGGGCTTGAGGGCATCGCGGATCGCGGCATTGACTCGGTAGTGCTCAAGAATCTCGGTGGATTCGTTGTGATATTCCACCAGCAGATTGGCCTGGTCGGCCCCCAGGAAGGCCTGCACCCTTGCCACGGCATCGGGGGTATCGACCACCACCCGCACCACTTCGGGACTGTAGAAATCACGAAGCACCCGATGGATGAAATCCTCGTCGCGGTTGAGCAGCACCGGGGGGCTGGCCGTCTCCGCCGCCTGCTGAATCGCCTCCCATTGGCGCAGCAGCGCCTCGAGGTCGTCGATCAGAAGCTCTTCACTGATTCCCTCGGCCTCGGTACGGATCAGCAGACCGGCACCCGGTGGCTTGATCAGCACCCCGAGGGCCCGAAGCCGATTGCGCTCGTTCTCCCCATTGATGCGCCGGGAAATATTCACCCCCTGGCCGTGGGGCTGGAGCACCAGGAAACGACCCGGCAGGGAAAGGTTTCCGGTGAGCCGGGGCCCCTTGGTGCCCGTGGGCTCCTTCATCACCTGGACAAGGACCTTCTGCCTCGGTTCCAGCAACTCCGTGATCCCGGCACCACCCTTTCGAAGGCGCAGAGGGCCTAGATCGGTGATGTGAATGAAACCGTTTTTCTCGCTTTCGCCGATGTTCACAAAGGCGGCGTCGATACCCGGCAATACGTTCTCGACAGTGCCGAGGTAGACGTCACCGATCTGGTAGCGGCCCTGGGCCACCACCAGCTCATCGACACGTTCGTCGTTGAGCACGGCGGCGATCCGCAGCTGCTCAGCGATGACGATCTGCTGGGGCATGGAGGAAAAGTTGGGCTCAGTGGAGCCCTGCCGGTTGGCAGGAGGAGGGCTGCGCCTGGGGATCAGTGGGAATCGGACAGGAGTCCCGGAAAGGGAGGCTCACGCCAGAAGGGCCGATCAGCGGCCGCAGCGGTAAATGGTTTGAAAAACTCTCTGACCGCCACGACTCGCCGGGGCGGATCGAGTGGGTCAAAGGATCAGAAAGCTGAATCCTGGGCGAAAGAATCCAAGCGCTGGCGATGGAACCAACGAAGGAGTCAGAAAGCCATGTATGGCTGAATTGCATTGCATCAAGGCAATGCCGAAGACCGAACTCTGGTTGGAATCAGCGGTAGTGCGCTTCCGGTCAGGAGCTCCTAGAAAGCAACCTTGAAGGAATGCGTTGGACCGGAATGGATCGAAGGTTGAACCTCTGGATCCATCTGCCGTCCTGATGGCAATTTAGCACGTGCTCAGGATCAGAGAGCGCCGCTGCACCTGAGCGAGCTCCAGGGGCTGGCCCATGCTTTCCGCCAACCAGTGCATGACCTGCTCGGGCCGCAGGCTGCGGCCCTGGGGATCCACCAGCGCCTCCAGCTCACACACCACCACCCCTGCCTGGTCACTGCCTGAGGTGAGGGAGAGGAGATAAGGGCGGCAGTCCCTCTCCCGGGCACGCCCTTTCTTATCGGTGTCGCGCCAGATCAGATGCTCGGCCGCCAGCAGGGTGGCGATGGCGGAATGCACCCCTGCCGCCAGGCCGCCAGCCCCGCTATCGCCGGCGCCGGCTTGCGGCAACAGGCGGAAGCGCCAGTGGGCCGCCGCCAGTTCCTGGGAGAGGCTGGGCCCATTCACCGGCACCGCCGCCACCGAGAGCAGACGCAACTCCGCCGGCAGCTCCCGCTGCAACGCCTCGCGCACCGCAGCCGGCTCCACCGGCTCGACGAATTCCAGATCCAGCCATTCCCCGAGCCCCTCCACCCCCAGGGGCAAGGGCAGGGCCAACTGCAGCCTCGGCAGGGGGTGGAAGCCACCGGTGAAACTCACGGGCACACCGCTGCGACGCAGGGCCCGCTCCAGCAGCCGCAGGGTATCGAGGTGGCTGATCAACGCCAGGGAGCCGGTCTTGGCGAACCCGAAACGGAGCCGCGCCAGCCGTTCGCTTGCCGGAGCCCGCTGGGGCAGCTGGGGCGGCACCGGCGGTGGGGGGAGGACCACGTTGTGGCCCAGTTCAGGGCCACACACGCCGCAACTGCTGCAGCCTGCAAAGGAACAGTCGGGCACGACGGCGGCCGCCAGAGCGCGCTTGAGGTCCTCGGCGAGCCATGCCTTCTCCACACCGCTGTCGATGTGGTCCCAGGACAGCGGCTGACGACAGAAGACGTCGAGGTCATCAGCCGCCAGCGCCTGTTCCGCCGCCTGCCAGCCGCCCAGCTCCAGGGCCCGGTAGCGCCCGCCCAGGCCCGCCGCCTCGATCGCCCCAGTCCAGGCAGCGTAGGTGCGTTCCGCGGACTCGAACCAGGCATCCAGGCCCGCCCCCGCTCGCCAGGCCGCTTCGATCACCGGAGCCAGGCGCCGGTCGCTGCGGCCCACGAAATCCTCCACCGCCGAGAGGCGCACGTCGGAGAAGTTGGTCTTCAGGCCCCGGAGCTGGCGCAGGGCCGAACGCAGCAACTGCTGGCGCCGCACGAACTCGGCAGTGGAGACGCTGTGCCACTGAAAGGGGGTATGGGGCTTGGGGGTGAAGTTGCTGATCGTCAGATTCAGCTCCAGCCGCCCCAGATCGCGGCACTGCTGCTGCAGGGCGCGACAGGTGTCGGCGATCCCGAGCACATCGGCATCGGTCTCCCCCGGCAGACCGATCATGAAATAGAGCTTCACCTTGCGATAGCCGGTTTCCATCGCGGTGCGGATGCCCCGCAACAGCTCCTCATCGGTGAGCCCCTTGTTGACGATGTCGCGCAGCCGCTGGGTGCCGGCCTCCGGTGCGAAGGTGAGTCCGGCCCGACGGGTGCCGCCAAGGATGTGGGCGATGTTCTCGTCGAAACGGTCCACCCGCTGGCTGGGGAGGGTGAGACTCACGTTCTTGTCGGCGAGGCGATTGCGAAGCTCCACGCCCACCGCTGGCAGGGCCAGGTAATCGGAGCAGCTCAGCGAAAGCAGCGAGAAGTCGCTGTAGCCGGTGCGGCGCATGCCCTCCTCCACCGCCTCGATCACCGCCTCGGGCTCCACATCGCGGGCCGGGCGGGTCAGCATCCCCGGCTGGCAGAAGCGGCAGCCGCGGGTGCAGCCACGGCGGATCTCCACCGTGAGGCGGTCGTGCACCGTCTCGATGTGGGGCACCAGACCCATGGCGTAATGGGGCATGGGGGTGGCGGTGCGGCGCAGAATCCGCGCAGGCAGGCCGGGCTCGAGGGGCTGGATGCTGACCCCATCCGGGCCGGGGCCATAGAGACAGGGCACGTAAACCCCCGGCACCTGGGCCAGGTCGCGCAGCAGATCACGGCGTGACAGACCCGCCGCCCTGCCTTCCGCCACCACCAGACCGATCTCCGGCAGCAGCTCCTCGCCATCGCCGAGGGCCAGAAAATCGAAGAAGGCGGCGAAGGGCTCGGGGTTGCTGGTGGCGGTGGGGCCGCCGGCAAAGATCAGGGGAGGGGCTGCGGGGTCGGAGAGGGGCAGATTCCCCCGTTCCGCCGCCCGGATCGGGATGCCTGCCAGGTGGAGCATCTCGAGGATGTTGGTGGCACCAAGCTCGTAGCTGAGGCTGAAGCCGAGGATGTCGAAGGCCATCAGGGGCCGCCGACTCTCCACCGCGAACAACGGATCCCCACGCTCGCGCAGCCGGGCCGCCAGGTCTGGGGCGGGCAGATAGGAACGATCGCAGAGCTGTCCTGGAACCGCGTTCAGAATCGAATAGAGGATGATGTGGCCGAGATTGCTCGCCCCCACCTCGTAGACCTCGGGGTAGGTGAGGGCCCAGCGCACCGCCGCCGCGGGCCAGGCCTGGGACCAGTCGCGCGGCACGACCCCGAGTTCATTGCCGAGGTAGCGGGCCGGACGGGAGATCTCGCGATCCACCAGGGCATCGAAATCGACGGGCGCATCGACGGGCGCAGGGGTCAAGGCGCTCATGGCGATCATGGCCCGATCGTATGCAGGGGCAAACCACCAGGCAGCAGGGCGGCATAGGAAGATGCCTCCCATCTCTGCTGTCCCCCCGTCCCGTGGTCCAGGTCAACGGCAATTACCTCAAGCTCAAGGCGGGCTACCTGTTCCCCGAGATCGCCCGGCGGGTCAAGACGTTCAGCGAAGCCAACCCCTCGGCCCCGATCATCCGGCTCGGCATCGGCGATGTGACCGAGCCCCTGCCCGAGGCCTGCCGCAACGCCATGAAGGCCGCCATCGATGAGATGGGCACCCGCGAGGGCTTCCACGGCTATGGCCCGGAGCAGGGTTATCTCTGGCTGCGGGAAGCGATCGCCACGCACGACTTCCAGGCCCGTGGCTGCCAGATCAGCGCCGAGGAGATCTTCGTCTCCGACGGCTCCAAGTGCGACAGCAGCAACATCCTCGACATCCTGGGCGAAGGCAACCGCATCGCCGTGACCGACCCGGTGTACCCGGTGTATGTGGACACCAACGTGATGGCGGGCCGCACCGGTGACGCCGATGACGCCGGCCGCTACGGCGGCCTCACCTACCTGCCGATCACGGCCGACAACGGCTTCACCGCCCAGATCCCCAGCGAGAAGGTGGATCTGATCTACCTCTGCTTCCCCAACAACCCCACCGGGGCCGTCGCCACCCGGGAACAACTGAAGCAATGGGTGGACTACGCCCGCACCCACGGGGCCCTGATCCTGTTTGATGCCGCCTACGAGGCCTTCATCCAGGACCCGGAGCTTCCCCACTCGATCTATGAGATCGAAGGGGCACGCGAGTGTGCGATCGAGTTCCGCTCGTTCTCCAAGAACGCCGGCTTCACCGGCACCCGCTGCGCCCTCACCGTGGTGCCCCGGGGGCTGATGGGCACCGACGCCCAGGGGGAGAAGGTGGAGCTGTGGCCGCTATGGAACCGGCGCCAGTGCACGAAGTTCAACGGCGTGAGCTACATCGTGCAACGTGGTGCCGAAGCGGTGTATTCCGCGGAGGGCCAGGCCCAGGTGCAGGCGCTGATCGCCTTCTACATGGAGAACGCCGCGATCATCCGGCGCGAGCTGGCGGCGGCAGGACTGGAGGTCTACGGCGGGGAGCAGGCCCCCTACGTGTGGGTGAAGACCCCCGGGGGCATTGATTCCTGGGGCTTCTTCGACCTGCTGCTCAACAAGGCGAACGTGGTGGGGACCCCCGGCAGCGGTTTCGGCGCCGCCGGCGAGGGCTACTTCCGCCTCTCCGCCTTCAACAGCCGCGCCAACGTGGAAGAGGCGATGATTCGGATCCGCACCTCGCTGGCTGCCGCTGCGGCTGCCGTCTGAAGCCCTCTCTAGAGTTTGGTTCCGTCATGTCTGAGCTGGCGATGAGGACCAGATCGTCCCAGGAACCGGGCCGCGAAAGCGGCGGTTCCGCTGTGATGGAGAAGGCGCCCGAGCGGGTGCGCAAGCCATCGCCCCGCTACAAGGTGCTCCTGCACAACGACCCGGTCAACACCATGGAATACGTGGTCACGACCCTGCGGCAGGTGGTGCCCTCCCTCAGTGAGCAGGATGCGATCGCCGTGATGCTGGAAGCCCACAGCACAGGCGTGGGGCTGGTGATCGTCTGCGATCTGGAGCCGGCGGAGTTTTATTGCGAAACCCTCAAGGCCAAGGGCCTCACCAGCACCCTCGAGCCGGAGAGCTAAGTGGGCCCCTCACCCCCGGACCCGAGCTGCCGAGCCCGGCCCCGCTGGTGGGGAACCCTCCTCTACGTGCCGGTGCTCTACGGCGGTGGCTGGCTGCTGGCCCAACCGCTCGCGCTGCTCAACAACGGCCTGCGCCCGGACCAGATCAACCTGGTGGGGGCCGTTATCTCCCTTGCGCTGCTGGTGCAGACCCTGCCCTGGCGCCTGCGCAGCGCCTGGGGGACGGGACAACCCTGGCAGACCCTCGGGGTGGCCGCCTCCCCGGCCCTGGCCCTGAGATCGCTGCTGCGGGGCCTGCTCAAGGCCCTGCTGCTGTTGGGCCTGGTGGTGGTGGGCCTGGTGGCCTGCGGCCAGGCCACCTGGAGCGGCCGGATCGACGCGGCGGAGGTGCTCAATGCCATCGCCCTGGTGCTCGGCGTGGGCTTTGCCGAGGAACTGGTGTTCCGGGGCTGGCTCTGGGGGGAACTGCGACAACGGATGGGAGAACGCCAGGCGCTGCTGCTGCAGGCCGTGGTGTTCGGCCTGGTGCACCCCTGGAGCGCAGCCCCCGGCTTCGGTGCGGTGGGCCTGTTGGGGGGATTGATCCTGCTGGGGATCGTGCTGGCCCTGCAGCGCCGCGCTGACGGGGGCACTCTCTGGGGCGCCGTGGGGCTCCACGGCGGCCTGGTGGGAGGCTGGTTCGCGCTTGGCGCCGGCCTGCTGACGATCCAGACCACTGCTCCCGCCTGGCTTGCGGGCCCCGGGGGGCCCGCCCCCAATCCGATCGGTGGCCTGGTGGGCTGGCTGGGCCTGATCCTGCTGCTGGGGGTGCGCCGACGCTTCTGGTAATCAGCGCACCGCAGTGGCCAGGGCCCGGTGGCCCTGCACCTCGGCGCGCAGGGCTTCTTCGAGCGGAGCGACCCCATAATCCCGCTCCAGCAGATCCATCACCGTGCGTCCGAAATCGGACGGATTGCGGCGGAAGGCCTCCAGGCAGATCCGACCGAAGGTGCTGCCCATCGGCTCGGGGTTCCAGAGCAGCTTGCGGGCCGTCCAGGGAAGCATGCTCATCGGGTTGTAGCCGGGCTCCAGCACGCCGCGGTCAAAGGCGTACTGCTCCAGATGGGTGTGGGGCTGGAGACCGATGAAGAAGATGGCAGGCTCCACCTTGTCGGCGCCGAAGATGCGCTCCAGCTCCCGGTGGTAGGCCACGGTCTGGCGGATCGTCTCCGGACGCTCGTCGATCACATTGAACGAGTAGTTGACCGACACGTGCTCCCGAAAACCAGCCCGCGCCAGCAGCCGGCAGTTTTCCAGCACCGTGCGCAGGTTGTAGCCCATGCGCATCTTGCGTACGAGCTCCTGGGAACCGGAGGTGATGCCGATCTCGAAGTAATCCATGCCCGTCGCCACCATCAGCTCGGCCAGCTCGGCATCGAGGTTGTCGGCGCGGATGTAGGCCGCCCAGCGGATGTCGTTCATGCCGGCGGCCTCGATGCCGCGCAGCAGCTCCTTGGCATCGTCGATGTAGCGACGGGCCGGGATGAACTGGGCATCGGTGAACCAGAAGCCCCGCACCCCGCGGTCGTAGAGCTGGCGCATCTCGGCGATCACCTCCTGCACGGGGTTCACCCGCACCGCCTTGCCCTCCACCACGGTGTAGACGCAGTAGCAGCAGTTGTGGGGACAGCCGCGCTTGGTCTGCACGCCCACGTAGAAGTCGCCTCCCTCGAGATACCAGGGCAGCTGCGGCCAGATCGATTCGATGTAGTCGTAGTTGCAAGCCGTCTTCTCCATGCCGGCCGGCTGCTCGTGGATCAGGCCGGCTCGGGGCTCCTGGCCGGCCAGATAACAGCGCTCCGTGGCGAGGGACTCCCCCCGGATCAGCTTCTCCAGCAGCGGTTCCCCTTCCCCCACCGACACCACCGTGCCGGCCGGCAGATGGCGGCCCAGCTGTTCGTAGAACACACTCACCGCGCCGCCGCCGATCACGGCCGTGGCATCACTGCGAAACCTCCGCGCCCGCTGCAGCCCCGTGCGCACCAGCTGCAGATTGCGCCAGAGCTCGCCGTAATAGGCCGCCATCAGCCGCAGCCCGCCGACGGCGCCCCGCAGCCGCCGCAGCGGATGGCGGGAATAGAACACCTCGAAGGAGTTCTGCAGAGGGTTGCCTCCCCTGCCATCCACGGGCGCGTAGATCTGGATGTCGCGCCAGGAAAACACCAGCAGGCTGGGCCGGAAGGCCTCGATCGTCTGCAGCAGCACCCGGCGCACATCGAGCAGCGGCAGGGCCGCCAGATCGAGGATCCTCTGGGGCAGGTCCGGAAACTGCTTGTGCAGATGGTCTGCCAGGTAGATCGGGCCGATGGGGAAAATCGGATTGCAGGGCAGTCGCACCAGCAGTACCCGGTGGTCGCTCACGGTGGACCCGGCTCCGTTCAGGAAGCGGACGCTAACAACCGTGGACCCCAGGCAGGCTGGTGGCGACCTTGCGCGCCGCCCTGAGCAAGGGGGGAGACAGGCGATCCAGCCACTCCCGATGCACGCAGAGCCGCGGCTCGAGGCTCCAGCCCGCGGCGGCGAGACAGCCTGCGAGCCGGGCGGGGCCGGGCTGCCGGTAGGCGGGACTGATCACATCGAGCTCATCGATGCCGCCGAGGTCATCGATGCCGGCTTCAAGCGCCTCGGGCAGGGTCGCCAGTGGCCAAAGGTTTGGCGGCAGCTGGAGGTGAACCTCCGGCGGCAGGATGGCGCGGGCCTCGGCGATCGTGGCCAGCAGATCCTGCTGCTCGCTGGTGGTGAGGGGAGTCCAGGGGCCATCCGACGGTCGCCAGGGTTGCAGGATCACTTCCTGGAGATGGCCCCAGCGCCGTTGCAGATCGGCCAGCAGCTCCAGGGCCGCCCGGCGCTGCTGGCGAGTCTCGCCGAGGCCGAGCAGCAGACCGGTGGTGAACGGGATCCCCAGCCGGCCGGCCTGCTCCAGCTGGCCGATCCTGGTGGCCAGCAGCTTGCTCGGTGCCTGGCGATGCAGGGCGTCGTACACCGGCCCGAGGCCTTCCAGCATCAGACCCATCGAGGGATTGCAGCGAGCCAGGGCGGCCATCTCGGCCAGGCTGAGGGGGCCGGCATTGGTGTGGGGCAGGCGACCAGCCGCCAGCGCCAGCAGGGCGAGCTGCTTCAGCCGGGAGAACCAGCGGCGGCGATGGCGAGAAGCGGGGGACACCTCACCACTCAGAAGCAGCACCTCCAGGGCAGCGGGCCGCTCGGCCAGGCGGGCGTGGGCGGCAGCGTCGCTGAGGGCATCACCGAGGGGATCCCCGGGCGGGGGAGACCGGCGAAAGCCGCAGTAGCTGCAGGAGTTGAAGCAGTGGTGGGTGGGCACCAGCGTGACGCTGGGGCTCCAGGTGATCCGCCGCAACCGCGCCTTCATGAACCCTCCTTTACAAACCCGCAAACTTCCGTTACATTGGTGATGGCGGGATTCCGCCCTTCTTTCCGTCCCCTGCTGTTCTCTGATCTCTCAGGGAGCTGCCGGCGACCTCTCCTCTCGTTCTCATGACCGCCACTCTCCAGCAGCGCTCCGGCGCTACGGCGTGGAATCAGTTCTGCGACTGGATCACCTCCACCAACAACCGCCTCTACGTGGGCTGGTTCGGCGTGCTGATGATCCCGACGCTCCTGGCCGCGACCATCTGTT
>JBBASR010000053.1:0-16142 GCA_040399125.1 Cyanobium sp.
GGGGTGAGTTCCTCCTCCCCCGGCAGCTCCGGCAGCGGCGTGGTGGCCAGCTCCTCCAGCAGCCGCCGCTGGCACCAGGGGCTGAGCAGCTCGTGGCGGGCCAGCAGCCGCAGGGTGGCCGGTTCGGGCAGCGGCAGGGTGGCCCCCAGCTGGCGCAGGGAATCCGGCAGAGGCGCGCTCATGCGTCACCGCTGTCCGAGAGTTCGCGGTACACCAGCGCCGCCTGCTGGAACTCACCGCGCCGCTCCAGCAGCTCCGCCAGCCGCCGGCTCAGCTGGGGATCACGCTGGCGGCTGCGCAGGTACTGGAGCAGTTCGATCGCGGCCGGATCGTCGCCCATCTCCTCAAAACTCGTGGCCGCCACCACCAGCTTCTCCGGCTGCAGGTGGTCGGGTTTGATCCGGAAGATGCGCAGCACCAGCTGGGCGGCTTCGATCGGGCGCCCCAGCTGGGTCTGGGCCACCGCCAGATTGGTGAGCGCCGCCAGGGATTCCGGCGACCCCTCACGGGTGTACTGCAGCGACCGCTCCAGCAGCTGCACCGCCTCCTCCAGCCGATTGGTGGTGAGCAGCAGCCCCCCCAGGTTCACCAGGCTGCGGTAGTGGCCGCCATCAAGGGCCAGGGCCTGGCGGAAGGCCCGTTCGGCCTCCTCCACCCGGTTCTGCAGCAGCTGGCACATGCCCAGCAGCCCGAACGAATCGGCGCCCCGGGCCCCGGCCACGATCAGCTGGCGCACCTCCTGCTCCACTTGGGCGGCGGTGGCGCTGGTGAGCTTCTCGCGCAGGGCGGGCAGACGTTCGGCGGGATCGGGAGCAGGCGTCATCGGCGGGGGAGGTTGCGGCGGCGCCATCGGGAATCCCGCCATGCCCTGCGGAGGAGGCGGGGGGGACGGCGGTGCCCCCAGGGAAACGGCCATCTGCGGCGCCCCCGGCATCGGCAGGCCGCTGGTGCGAGCCGGCAGGGCGTACTGGGGGGTGCCGCCGTAGAGCGCGGCCGGCCCCACCTGGCCCCGCAGGGTCACATAGGCCTGGCGGTAGAAGGCCACGGCCAGTTCCGGCCGGCCCTGTTCATTCAGCTGCTCGGCGTAACTGAACACCTGCTCGGCCCCCGGACCGGGAGGCACCAACATCGGAGCCGGAGGCTGGAATGGTGGCTGTGCCGGTGGCTGGAATGGCGGCGGTGGAGGCGGCGCTGCTGATGGGGGGGAATAAGAAGGCGAACCCTGCCCTGCGGTTCCCCCACCCAACATCCGGATCAGGAAGCGGCGCACACCCATCAGACTGCCCGAGGCACCCACGCGCCGCCATGGTGACACGAGTATCGGTGGTGGTTCCGTTCCGCAACGCCGCCAGCTGGCTGCCGGCCTGCCTCGCTTCGCTCGCCGCCCAGACCGAAACCGCCTGGGAATTGGTGGCCATCGACGACGGCAGCAGCGACGCCTCCGCCGCCCTGGTGGCCGCCTGGGCCACCGGTCGGCCCCAGCCGCTGCAGCTGCTGCGCCAGCCCGGCCGGGGGGTGGCCGCCGCCCGCAACGCCGGCTGGGCCGCCGCCACGGCGCCGCTGGTGGCCTTCCTCGATGCCGACGACCTCGCCCTGCCGGACCGCCTCGCCCGCCAGGCCGACCGCTTCGACGCCGACCCCCTGCTGCAGCACCTGCTCTGCGGCTGGCGGCGTCTCGCTGCCGATGGCAGCCCCCTGCACGACGTGCTGCCCTGGCGGGAAGGCGCCGGTTTCACGCTCGCATCGGCGTTTGAACACAAGGCGGTGCTGCCCAGCGCCTGGATGCTGCGCCGCTCCCTGCTCGCCGGCTGCGGAGGCTTCGATCCGGCCCTCCGCCACGCCGAGGATGTGGACCTGCTGCTGCGGCTGGCCGCCGCCGGCTGTCGCGGCGCCTGGCTGGAGGAGGTGCTCTGCGGCTACCGGGTGCATGGCGGCGGCGCAAGCCGTCACGCCGCCGACCAGGCCCATGCCCTGCTCTGGGTGGTGAACCACCGCCTCGACGCCCTGCCGCCCGGGCACCCGCTGCGGGCCCGGCGGGCGGACCTGCTGCACGGCACCCGGGCCTGGGCCGGCTGGCAGGCCTGGCACGAGGGGCAGCAGGATCTGGCCCTGGAGCTATGGCGCACCGCCTGGGGCAGCCGGCCCTACGGCTCTGCGTTCACCTGGCTGCAGCTGGCCGAAAACGTGGCCCGCAGCTGCGCCCGCATCGGCGCGCCTTTCGCGCCCGAGCAGTTGCTGCACCACCCCACCTGGCGGGCCCTGGAACAGCACGTGCTTCACGACGTCGCCCAACGCTCCGGCCACCCCGGCAGTCCCGGCCGCAGCGCTCGCCGGCTGGAGGCCCTGACCGGGCGGCTGCGCAGCGAGCTGGAGGCCCGCGACCCCCTCTGGCAACCGGCGGCCCTGGCCCGCTGGTGGCAGCAGCTACCCACCGGCTCCGACCCGCTGGCGCCCCTGCGGCTGCGGCTGCTGGCCTGGTGCGAGGCCCTGCTGGCGGCTGAGCTGGCGGCCGAGCTGACGGCAAAACTTGCGGGCGAGCTGGCAGAGCTGCTGCGCCAATGGGCCCTGATCTGCTGGCCCGAACACCCGGACACCGCCCGTCAGCGGCTGCAGGAGGCCTTCGAGCTGCAGCCCGGAGCGGAGCTGGCCCGCGCCATCGCCCGCCTGGCCGCCGCCCGCCACCCCTCCGGCGCCGCCGCCCTCGAGCAGCTGGCGGCCAAGCTGCCGCCGCGGCCCACCGATCCGGCCGACGCCGCCCGCTTCGCCCCCCTGCCCCTGCCGCCGGCGGCCGAGGCCTGCCGCGGCCCCGACTGCCCCCCCTGCGCCCTCCGCCACCTCGCCGCCCTCGGCTGGCGCCGCGAAGCGCTGGCGCCGGGCCTCGAGCAGTGGCAGCCGCCGCCGGCGGCCTCCCGGGGCTGGAGCGAAACGCCATTCCGGCTGGAGGAGCTGCCCCACGGACGCGTCTGGCTGCGGCCGCCGCTCTCCAATCCCTGGGGCACCAGCCATGGGCTGGCGGTGGTGGATGGCGAGGGGCAGCTCCGCTCCGATCTCTGCCGCCGCTACCCCCTGGCCTGGCCGGGCTGTCCCACGCCGCCCGCCACAGTGGAACCGCCGCCCGCGGAGCCGCCCCTGGCCGTGGCCGGCACCGTGCTGGCCCTGGCCGACCTCTCGGCCGAGATCCACTACCACTGGCTGCTCGAAAGCCTGCCGCGGCTGGGGCTGGCCCTGGCCACCCAGGGCGGAACATGGCCGGATTCCTGGCACCTCTGGCACAACGGCGGCTCCAGCGAACGCGTGCGCCGCTGCCTGGTCGACGACCTCGGCATCCCCCCCGAGCGCCTGATCGACGCCCAACGCCATCCCCACCTCAGCGCCGAGCGGCTGCTGCTGCCGGGCCCCCTGCCCCGCTTCGGCTGGCCTTCGCGGCGGGTCCGGGCCTGGCTGCGGCACCGCTACCTCACCCCCGAGCAGCGGCGCCCCCACTGCAGCCCCCGCAGCGGCCCCGGCCGGCGGCTGTGGCTGGCGCGCGGCGCCTCCGGCCGCCGGCCCGTGTTCGGCGAAGCGGAGCTGCTGGCCCACCTGGAGCAGCAGGGCCTGGCCCTGGAGTCCACCGTGCTCGAGGGCCTGCCCCTGGCCGAGCAGGCCGCCCGGATCGCCACGGCCGACCTGCTGGTGCTGCCCCACGGGGCCGCCCTCGCAGGCCTGGCCTTCGCCAGGCCCGGCACCCGCGTGCTGGAACTGCACCAGCCCCGCTATGCCCCGCCCTACGGCCATGCGCTGGTGGCTGCCGGCGGCCTGGAGCTCTACCGCTGCGAGCAGCCGGCCACCCCGCCGGCCCTCTACAGCCAGCTGCTGTTCGAGGCACCGATCACCGAACCGATCGTGCTCGATGCCCCCCGCATCGCATCGGCGCTGAGACGCATCGGCGCCGATAACGCACAAAAGCTCTGAAAAAACGCCCAGCCTCAGGATCCCCGTCGGCAGCGTCGATAATCTGATGCTTATGGAGAGGCGCCCCACGGGCTGGATCGAACAGGCAGTGACGGCGCGGATGGAGGGCGATCCAGCGGCGGCGGCCTCTGCCTATGTGAAAGCCCTCGAACGGGATCCGGCCGACCCCAGGGCCCTGCGCGGCCTCTACTACCTCAACCTCGACCCGGCCGACCGCGGCGCCCTGCTGCCGTCCCTGCGCAGCGCCATCGAAACCGCCACGCCCCATCCGCTCGGCCTCCACCTGCTGGCCCACTGGCTGCACGAGGCCGATCCCGCCGCCGCCCTCAACCTCAACCGCCGCGCCGCCCGCCACGGCCTGCCGACGACGCGCCTGCGCCCGCCCGAAGGCGCCGCGGCCGCCAGCGGCGGCCTGCCGGAGGTGGTGATCCTCGGCGCCCCCAAATCGGGCACCACCTCCCTGGCCGCCTACCTGGCCGGCCATCCGCGGATCTGGCTGCATCCGCTCAAAGAACTGCACTTCTTCGACAACCACTGGCAGCGGGGCGAGGCCTGGTACCGGTCGCAGTTCCCGCCGCTGCGCAGCCCCGGCCTGCTGCGGCTGGAGGCCACCCCCAACTACCTGCAGCACCCGGAGGCCCCCCAGCGGATGCACCAGCTGATGCCCCAGGCCCGGCTGATCGTGCTGCTGCGCGAACCCTTCGACCGGGCCCTCAGCTGGATCGGCCACATGCGCACCCTCATCGGCCTGCAGGGCGACACCGCAGCCCTGCTGGCGGAGGAGGCCGGGCGGCTGGAGGCGATGAGTGCGGCGGAACGGGCCGCCCTGGGCTGGTGCCGTCCCAATGCCCTCAGCGGCAGCCTCTACGCCCACCATCTGCGCCGCTGGCGGGCCGTATGGCCGGCGTCCCAGCTGCTGGTGCTGCGCTTCGAAGACCTCGCCCTCCAGCCCGACCAGGTGGTGCGGCGCTGCCTCGCCTTCCTCGATCTCGACCCCGACGCCCTGCCGGCCGGCCGCAGCTACCCGGTGCACAACCGCGGCAGCCTGCCGACCACCGCCACCGCCATCGATCCGGCCCTGGCGCGCCGCTGCCGCGAAGGGGTGCTGGCCGAAGCGCTCGACCTGTGGACGCAGCTCTAGTGGGGTCGATCGAGCTTCCACCCCCCTGGCAGGACTTCGGCCGTCGCTGGCAGGCCTGGCGTCAGCGCCATGACCGCCGCCACTGGGAAGAGAGCTGGCAGGGCCGGGCCTTCCGGCGCCAGCGCCTCTCCTTCCCCTCCCCCTGGGAGGACCGCCTGCTCGACAGCCGCCTCAGCCTCCGGCAGGGCAATCACCTCGCCTACCTGTTCCGCCACCCGGACGGCCGCCGCGCCCTGGTGTTCGCCGGCCTGTTCAGCAACGCCCATGAGCTGGAGGCGGTCTTCCTGCCGGAAGACAACCAATGGCTGCAGGCCCCGGTGTCGGTGGCGCCGGCCGAGTGGTATGCCCGAGGCCTGGAGCACCTTGCCCCGCTGCTGGCCGCCGCCTCAGCGCTTCCCGATGTGCTGGTGCCCGAGCGGCGCCGCCGCCTCTGGCTGGAGGGCCATCCCAACTTCGCCCACCAGCTGCTCAACGGCCTCACCTGCCTCGACCGCGACGGGCTGGCGGGTCTCGGACCGGTGCTGAGCGACGGACCCGAGGCCTTCGGCCCCCTGCGCGAGCTCTTCCCCGGCGTGGCCTGGCAGGGGCCCGAGGCCGCTGATGCTGCCGCCTGGTTTGAGTTGCCCCTCAGCCAGCGCCCCGAAAGGATCAGCCCCAACCTGCGCCAGCACCTGCGCCGCCATGCCGCCGCCCGCCTCGGCAGCGAGGCCCAGGCCCTGGCCCAACGCCTGCGGGCCTGGAAGGCCAATGGCGGCTGGGTGCTCAGCGTGAGCGTGAAGGCCCGGGGCGCCGTGGCCGAGGGCCTCGACGACCTGCTCGCCGCCTGGCTGGCCGCCCTCGGCCGGCGGGGCCCCCTGCCACTGCTGCTGATCGATGGCTTCTCGCCACCCACCGGCACCTCACTCGCCACCCCGCTGCCTGGCTATCGCTGCAGCATGGGGGAGGTGATCGCCGCCGAAGCGGACCAGATCCATGCCCTGGAGGCCAGGCTCACCGCGGCGGGCCTTGCGGTGGAAGTGGTCGTCTGCGCCGGCCGGCCCCTGCTGGAGGCTCTGCATCTGCTGCAGTTCACCGATGGATATTTCATGCACCAGGGCACGGTGCAGCACAAGATCGGCTGGTTCCAGGAGACGGTGCCGGGCATCGTGCACTCCAATGGCCAGCGCAACCGCGGCGGCCTCGATCCCTGGAGCGGCATGGGCGAAACCGCCCCGCTCTGGTTCCCGGCCAGCGGCTGTGAAGACCTGGAACCAGGCCCCCGCGGCCGCTATCGCTTCCGCCCCGAAAGTCTGGCCGCCAACGTGGACTGGCTGTGCAGCCAGATAGAAAATCTGCGCGGAATTGTGAACAGCCCCGGTACAATCAACTCCCCTCCAGCGGGTGATTTGCCTGAAGCGCCGCAAGCCCCGCTGCCGCCTCCCTCCCAGCCCCTGTCGCTGCAGGAGCTTGAGGCCTGGGTCCATCCCCTCAGCCTGAGGCGCTACCAGCAGCTGATCGTCGACCAGATCCCCTTCGACCTGGAGATCGAGGCTGAGGTGTACAGCTTCGTGCGCTGCCGCACCTCCCCGGGCACCAACCGGCTGGAGCTTCGCCGCAGCCGCGATGGGGCGCCGTTCGAACTGATCTCCGACACCTGCGGCAATGGCTTCAGCCTCGAGCAGGCCCGCCCGCAGCCGCTGGCAGCCGCCCTCGCCACCAACCCCCTCCCCAGCGGTGCGCCGGTGCTGCGCGCCGGCGATGGCAACTTCGCCCATTTCCTCTGGAACGAACTGGATCCGCTGCTGAAGCTGGCCGATCGGGCCAAGCAGCAGGGCCAGCGGCTGCCCGTGGTGCAGGACAGCGACACCATCCTCGATCTGGCCCAGCTGCCTGGGGTGGAACGGCTGCCGGCGGAGGTGCTGGAGCAGCGCCCCAGCGTGCATGCCGGCGCGATGTGGGTGAGCGATGCGGCGCGCACCACGGCCCTCGCCGCCCTCGGGGCGCCGCAGCAGGCGCAGCGGGCAAGCCAGGATCCGCCCCTGCTGGTGCTGGGGCTGCGGGGCCCCGGGCGTTGCGAACTGCGCAACGAGGAAGCATTGCTGATCGGCCTGATCCAGCGCCTGCAGCAGCGCTGGCCCGGACTGCGCATCGCCCTCGATGGCTTCACCTTTCAGCACAACAACCTCCGGGATCGCAGCTGCCGGGAACGGACCCAGGCCATCGAGGAACGGGTGGCCCGCATCCGGGCCGCCTGCCCCGGGGTCGCGCTCGACTCCCTAACCGGCCTGACCTTCGAGGACTACCTGCCGCGGGTGGCCGGCGCCAGCGTCTACGTGACCCACGAAGGCACGATCCAGCACAAGATCGGCTGGTTTTATCCCCGCATCCCCGGCATCTGCCTGGTGGCCGGAGACCACGCCAAGGCGATCGCCCTCTGGCACCTCGCCCAGTGCGAAGGCTCCTCCAGCCTGGAGGTGCTGCCCGCCGGCCTGCTGGTGCACCCAGACCATTCCCAGGCCACCGAATCCCAGGCCATCGACCTGCGCAACCAGCCGTTCGAAGCTCCGGAACCGCTTCCCGTGATCGATGCGATCGAGCAGCTGGTGGGTCCCCACCTAGGCCAGTGGATCAAGGACAGCCTGGTCGATTGCATCTGGGCCGCCGCCGACCCCTATGCCGCCGTGCTGGCCCACGGCCGGGAACGCGGGGCCAGGACCCGGCTCGACCGCCACGCCCTGGCGGATCTGGCCGAAGCCGCCAGCCTCACCCGCGACCCCGACCTGCTCGATACCGCCTGGCAGCGACTGCAGGCCTGGCCCCAGAAGGATCCCGGCCTGCTTCTGGCGCGCCTGAAGCTGCGGCTCGCCCGCCGCGAACCGGAGGACGCCCTGCGCCTGGAGGCCACCACCCTGCTGCCCGAGGCCCAGGCTCTCGATACCAGCGGCCGCCTGCTGCTGGCTTCGGTGCTGGAGAAGCCCCTGCCCGAGCTGGCCCCCCGCGTCCTCCAGCTGGCGGCACTCCAGAACCTGCCCCCCCAGCCCAGTGTCATCGCCGCCCTGCTGGAACAGCTGGAGGGCCTCAACGACGCGGAACGGGAACGGGCCGCCGCCGGCCTCGTCGCCGCCGGCCCCAGCCTGCGCCGCCCCTTTCACTCCTGGACCGATCCCGCCGCCGCTGCCCCCCTGCCCCTGCAGGCGCTCGTGGAGAGGATCCAGGCCGCCCTGGAGGCGGGCCAGGGCTTCAGCCTGATCCGCCTCGGCGATGGTGAGGGCTCCTTCCTCTGCGGCCGCCGACCCGACCTCGGCGGCGCCACCACCAACGGCACCCGGCTGGATCCGCGCATCAGCGAGCGCGGCGGCCAGCTCGACGAACTGCGGCACCTGGGCCTGATCGAGCGCTTCGTCGCAGCGGTAGGGGCCGCCGATGCGATCGGCATTCCCGACCTCGACCAGTGCCTGCAGGGACCGGCTGAATGCTGGAGGGTGCCCGCCGGCCTGGCGCTGCGCTTCGGCAGCGAGGGTCTGCAACGGCTGGCACCGGCCCTGCTGGCAGGCGGCTGGCACCTGCACAATTACCTGCTCGAGCGCGGCGCCTACGCCGAAGCTCCGTTCCTGCGGGTGCGCGGCGTGATCGCCCCCTCCCTGCCCCAGGCCCTGCGCGGCAGCGAGGTGCTGCACCTGGCTCTGCCCGGGGAGAGGGGCAACCGGCTCGACACCTACGGCGAGGACGCCCACTATCCCGTGGTCTTCGAACGCACGTTGGAGCGGATCGAACGGGAGCTGGGCCCCGGCGATCTGGTGCTGGTGGGGGCGGGCATCCTCGGCAAGATCTATTGCGATGCCGTGCGCCAGCGAGGCGGCGTGGCGATCGACATCGGCAGCGTGATCGACATCGCCAGCGGCCTCACGGGCACCCGCGGCGAATATCGCCTGCACCCCTACCTGCTGCACCAGGCCCGCCGCGCCTTCGCTGCGGCACCCCACGCGCCCGCGCCACCCCAGCCACCGGCCGCGCCCCCGCCGCCGCCCCCGCCCGACGTGCCGCCCGACGTGGTGACGGCCGTGTGGGCCTCCGCCGAGCCGCTGGCGGCCCTCACCGCCCTGGGCCGCCAGCGACTGCTCGCCGCCGATGGCAGCCGCAGCAACCTGTTCGAGCTCTGCGACGCCGCCTGCCTCACCCGCAACCCCGGGCTGCTGGAGGCTGCCGCCGAGCAGCTGGGGCGGCTGCCGGCCGACGAACTCTGGACCCTGGTCTACAGCCTGCGGCTGCAGATCGCCCGCAACGAACCACTGGAGCGCCAGAGGGCCACGGCCCGGGCCCTGCTGCCCCAGGCCCAGGCCCTCGATGCCGGCAGCCGCCAGCTGCTGGCCAGCCTGCTCAGCCCCGACCTGCCGGCCACCCTGCTGCCGGAACTGTCCCCGGAAGCCTTGGCGGTGCTGCAGCCGCAGGAAGGCAGGGACAGCGATCCGGCCCGGGAAGCCGCCATCGCCGCCCTGCTTCAGCAGCGCGCTGGCGCCAGCGATGAGGAACGGAGCCGCGCCGCCAGGCTCTACAGCCGCCTGGGCCCGAGCCTGCGGCGCCCTTTCCAGAGCTGGGACAACCCCCAGGTGGCCGACGCCTCCCGCCTCGATGCCCTGGTGGAGCGACTGGCCACAGCCCGCCGCGAGGGCCGGGGCTTCGGGCTGCTGCGCCTCGGCGACGGCGAGGGCCTGCTGCTGGCCGGCCAGCGCCCCGACCTCGAGGGGGCCATCCGCAACGGCAGCGCCCGTGATGCCGAGCTGGAGGCCCGCGGCGGCGAGCTTGCCCCGGAGGAGTATGGGCTGCTGATGAATCGCTTCCGGGAGGTGGTGCAGCGGGCCGATGTGGTAGGCATCCCCGACCTCTGGCAATGCCTGCAGGGACCGGAGCAGACCTACCAGGTGGCGGCCCGGCTGGAGACCGAGCCGGCAGCGATGCTGCCTGGAGGCTGGCATCTGCATACCCAGCTGCTGTTGCACGGCGCCTTCCACCGCCCCCCCTTCGACCGGATCACGGCCGTGATCGCCCCGGCCCTGCCCCCCCAGCTGCAGGGCAGCGGCGTGACCTTCCTGCAGCTGCCCGGGGAGGACCCCCACTGGAGCGCGATGGCGCCCCCCCATGCCCACTACCCGATCGTGTTCTGCCAGGTTCTGCAGTGGATCCAGAGCGAGGCGGGTCCGGGCCAGCTGGTGCTGGTGGGCGGCGGTCTGCTCGGCAAGCTCTACGTGGGAGCTCTCCAGGCCCGCGGGGCCGTGGCGATCGACATCGGCAGCGTCATTGACCTCTGCTGCGGCTACAGCGGCCACCGCGGCGAACACCGCCTCAATCCCTACCTCGCCCCCCTGGCCCGCTCCGCCTTCCGGCCGGCGAACCGGGCCTAGGCTCCAGGCAACCGCGGATCAGGATGGCCGGCCAGCCCTGGATTGACCAGGCGATCCACCACCTGCACCGGGCAAGCCCCGGCATGCAGGGCCAGGTGCTGCAGCAGCAGGCCGCCCTGGCCCTGCTGCAGGCCCGCCGCGATGGCGCCGAAGGCGAGCAGCTGGAGCAGGCGCTCCAGACCTGCGCCCTGCAGGAACTCCGGCAGGCCATCCAACAGCTTCAGGCCCAACCGGAACCGGACCAACCACCGATCCCGCCGGCGACCTGAAGCGGCTCAGCCCCCGGCCAGGCTGTTCCACACCTCCAGAGTGGCGCGGCCGCGGAACACGGCCAGCTGCAACGCCTGGCGCGCCTGCTCCGGCAGGCCCCCGTCCTCACCCATCGCCGCACAGGCCTCGAACAGGTCGGCGAGCTGGCCGGGGTCCACCAGCTCATCCCCCCGCTCCAGCTCATCGAGACCCTGCTGCAGCCGATCCCGGATCGCCGGCACGATCCAGCTGCGGGCCTCCGGCAGCAGCACCAGCAGCCGTTGCAGCAGCGCCACCGACCTCTGGCGCGCCAAGGCGCCGGGCTGGGCCATCCAGGCGATCGCCCCGTAGCGGCAGATATGCTCGGCCATCATCCCCAGGGCAACCGCTGGCGCGTGGGGCAGGGTCTCCAGGCGCCGCATCCAGCGATCGGCCTGCCAGAGCCTTTCGGCCCGCTGCGGATCGGCCACCACCGCCGGGGCCGGATCCGCACCGGCAGCATCCACCAGCTGGCGGTGCAGTTCGGGCAGCACCCGCAGCAGCAGGGCCGCCAGCCGCTCCGGTTCCAGGGCCGGCGCCAGCCCCTCCAGCCTGATCAGCCCCTCCTCAAGGCCAGAGCCGAGACAGAGGGCCTCGATCCGCCTTAGCTCATGGGCCTCGAGGGCCGCCGCCAGGGCGGCCCGCTCCTCGCTGGCCCCCTCCGGCAGGCCCCGCAGCAGCTCACGCCACAGAGAGGCCAGCGCCTCGGCCGGCAGCGGCAGGGCCAGCAACCGCTCCAGCTCGATCCAGACTCCGGCAGCTAATTCGGCCATCAGCGGGGCTGCAGTGTGAGGTTATAGAAGCTGAGCAACCCCTCGGCGCCGGCACCGGTGGGCAGGGGCCAGAAGGCTTCCGGCAGGGGCCGGGCCACCGGCGCCACCGGCAGACCCAACCCCTGCAGGGCTGCGGCCAGCCGTTCGCGCACCACCACCTCACCCCAGCCAGCCTCGAGATGGGCGCTGGCCGCTTCCACCTGCCGCTGCCACAGCTCGGCCGAATCGTGCAGGGCCAGCACCTCGCGGGCAAAGGCCTCGGGCTCGTCCGCCAGCCGGGCGGTGATGCCATGGCGCAGACCCAGCCCTTCTGCCGCCACGGCGGTGGCCACCACCGGCAGCCCGGCCGCCATCGCCGTGAGCATCTTGCCCTTCACCCCGGCCCCGAAGCGCAACGGCGCCACGCAGATCCGCATCCGCCCCAGCAACGGCGCCAGATCGGCCACGTAGCCATGCACCGTGACCATGTCCCCCGCCAGAGCCTGAATCTGCGGCGGTGGATCGGCCCCCACCACGTGCAGCTGGGGCACGCCACCGAGCTGCTGCAGGGCGGGCATCACCTCCTGCACGTACCAGAGCACCGCATCGGCATTGGGCGGATGGCCGAAGCCACCGAGAAACACCACCCCCTGGCGCTCGGCGAACGGCCGACCGGAGGCCTCCCGCCGCACCCGCGGCGGCAGCACGAAACCGGCGGCCCGGGGCTTGAGACGCTCCTGGGCCTGGCGCTGTTCGTCCTCACTCAGATAAAGCACCCCATCCACCACATCGAGGATCCGCTTCTCGAGCGTGCGCATCCGCTCGATCTCCTCCTCCGACACCGAGCCCGGATCAATGCTGCGCTGGCGCTCCATGCGCAGATGGTGGAGGTCATGGGTGTAATAGAGCAACCGCGCCAGCGGGGCGTGGGTCTTGATCGCCTCCAGCCAGCGCTGGGCCACCTCCGGCCGGGCCAGCAGGATCGCCTCGTAGTGGTCGCCCCGCTCCTCCAGCAGCTGCTCCACCGACCGCACCCACGGGTGCACCAGCACCTCCACCCCCAAACGCTGCAGGGCGGTGCCGTAATCCGGCTGCCAGAGCAGGTTGTCGGCGGGCAGGAAGCTCACATCCCAGCCGAGAGCCAGCAGGTCGGTGAGCAGGTTGAGCACGTAGAGGGAGCCGGCGTCCCGATCGGGCGTGGGCAGGCTGGCCTCCATCACCAGGATCCGCCCCACCCGGCCGCGGTTCCGCTCCCGCCAGACATCGGTGCCGTTGGCGCCATGGCTCTCCAGCCGCCGCTGCCACTTGCTGCGGAACAGCTCGGCATTGCGGGCCTGGAAGCGCTTGGCTCCGCTCTCCTCGTCGCGGCCGCTGGACACCCCCTCGTAATGGATCACCCGCGAAAGGGGCTGCATCAGCACCCGGTAGCCCAGGTCCTGCACCGCCTGGGCCAGGTCGGTGTCCTCGTAGTAGGCGGGGGCGTAGCGGCTGTCGAAGCCTCCGATGCGGCGGAACAGCTCGGTTTCCATCAGCAGGCAGGCCCCCGACACGTAATCCACATCGCGGCAGAAGGCATAGGCGGGATCGGCGGCATCTCCGTCGCGGCCGTAATTCCAGGCGCTGCCATCGCGCCAGACAATGCCGCCCGCCTCCTGCAGGCGCCCATCCGGGTAGAGCAGCATCGGGCCCACCAGGCCGGCTTCGGGGAAGCCATCGAGGCTGGCCACCAGTTCCTCCAGCCAGCCTTCGGTCACCACCGTGTCGTTATTGAGGAAGCAGAGCAGCTGGCCGCGGGCCAGGGCAGCACCGCGGTTGCAGCTGCGCAGATACCCCAGGTTCTCGGGCTGCCGCACCAGCTGCAGGGCCTCACTGTCGAGCTCGGTCATCACGGCGGCGAGCTGGTCGAGGGAGCCGGCGGGGGAGCAGTCATCCACCACCACGATCTCGAGCCGGGCGCAGGGCTCGGCCAGTCGCAGCTGTTCCTGCAGCAGGCTCACCAGGCAGCGCAGGGTCACCTCCTCTTGGCCGTACACCGGCACCACCACGCTGACGCTGCGATCAGGGCGGCCCCGCTCCCGCACCAGCGGCCAGAGCCGCCGCAGGGTGGCGATCAAAACCGCCGCCGCTGGCGGCTCGAACAGGCCATCGGCGAAGGGATGGGCCTCGAGGGCCCGCGGCGCCAGCAGCGGCCGGGGCCGCTCGGTCAGCCAGCAGCGGTAGCGGCACCACAACCGCGCCAGGGCGGCACCCGCCTCGATCCGCTCCAGCTGGCGATGCAACTCGAGCGGATCGTCAAACAGGGTGGCCGGATCCTCGAGGCAGAGCTGGCGCGCCATGCTGAGCAGGGCGGTGCGGGAAGAAAGCCGCCGCCATTGGAGGCTGAGCACCACCTCCGGCAGGGCCGGCAGGCAGAGCTCCACCGCCACCGGATCGCTGGCGAGGGGCAGCACCACCAGGCCACTGCAGGCCCCGGCTCCAAGCCGCAGCATCTGTTCGATCCACTGGCCGTCGTCCTGCTGAAGCCGCAGCAGCAGGGGCAGACCCAGGGCATCCTGATCCACCCGGATCGTGCCTTCCAGCCAGACAGCCTGGCGGAGGTCGCTCAAGAGCTCACTCCAGCCAGGCAGGCCTGGGACTCAGTTGTCAGTCCAGAAATCACACCACGAAGAAGATGTCTGCCTGCTTCCACTGGTAGCCAGCCTGGGCCTGAACGGTAGTCACGCTGCCATCGCTGTCCTGAATGGTGAGCGTGTCGGTACCGAAGCCACCGAACTTGCCGAGGTCTGCAACGCGGCTCTGATCCACAGCGAGGATGTCAGCCTCGCCATTGAGGCCGAAGTCGGTGACCTTGTCGAGGTCATCGTTGAACAATTGATCCTGGGTGTAGTAGATGGTGTCTTTACCCGTACCCAGAGTGATCTGGTCGGAACCGAAACCGCCTCGTACCAAGTCATTACCGGCGTAGGCATAGATGGTGTCATTGCCCATGCCACCACGCAGGAAGTCGTTTTCGCAGCTGCCGTAGATCAAGTCGTCGCCGGTGCCGCCGTGGGCGTATGCAGCAAAGCCACCTTCCGGGATCATGCCCCCGGCCATTTGGTTGATTGTGGCTGATTCGCCAGCAAAGTTAGAGCTCACATCAGTGATCGTGATGACCGAAGCCGTATTATTTTCGTATTGAGAGCAATCGCCGAAAGCGCCCGTACTGATAACTTTGGTACCATCACCGAGCACTTGAACGGATTCAACAATATTTCCTCCACCGATCACCTGAACATTCGCATCACCAGTACCAACAATCAGCTGGTTGTTGGTACCACTGAGCACGATGTTCTGGGTCGTGCCAGCGGGTGCGTCAGTGGTCGTATAGGCCTGGCTGACACCTCCTACCTGGTAAGCCTCAGTGGTCGCATCGACCGCATCAGGATTGCCGGTCCAGGTTTGTATATCAGGTGGAGGCGTAGTGCCAGGAGTATCCCAGATGTCACTGTCTGGCCGGTTAGCGATAAAAGACATCTGGTGTGGGGTGGAGGAATGGACGGCTGTGAATCAAAGGTAACCGGCTGCGCTCAGAAACAGAAGTAGCGATCAGCACAGATTGAAGGAAGATATCCCCAGATTCAATTTAAGAAGCGCTTGCCGAAGATGAGAAACGCCTTAAAAGAGCTCTGGATATTGATGCTCTAAGACAAACATGCAATCAAAATGCTTTGAAATTCAATTTTGAAGGAGATTACTATGCGCAAGATACCTAGTGGCGCCCTAAGGTCGACATTCCCGCACTTCCAGCCTGAATCGCAGAACGAGACAAGTGGGCAGTCCCCCCAGTCTCACTGGCTTTCAGCGGTCGAAGCGGACTGAATCAAACAGCTGCCAGCCCGCCAGTTCCGCCAGTGGCCCACCGGCTGCGGGGGTCACCAGCCCCGCCGGCACCAGCAACCGGGCCGCCCGCGGCAGCAGCTCCCCCAGCGCCACCGGCAAGGCCGCCGCCCCCGGCCGATCGATCACCAGCAGGCCCACCGGCTGCTCCGCAGACGCGGTCGCCAGCTGACGCAGCAGCGGCGCAGGCTGCTCCGGCCGCGGCTGAAAACCCGCCGCCCTGAGTTCAGCGCCCAGCACCATGGGCTCGCGGCTGGCCACCGGCTGCACCACCAGCCCCTCCGGCAGCAGCTCCTGTTCGCGGCACCAGCGCAGGGGCTCGGCGCCATGGCCATGCACCAGTACCACCAACCCTTCCACCGCCAGCAGGCGTCTGAGCTCCAGCCGCCGCGGCAGCGACAGCAATGGCGCCGGGCCGCGGCCCAGCCCCGACCGCTGCCAGCGGCCCCGTTGCTGCTGCAGATCCGCCCTGGGGCCTTCTCCGCCAGGCAACCCCTGAGGATCCGCCGCCAGCTGGTCAAAACTGCGCCAGCCGCCGCCGGCCAGCAGGATCCGGGCCCGCAGGTTGCGGCCCCACTCGCTGGCGGGATCCTGCGCCAGGCCCTGCTGCACCGATTCCAGCGCCTCATCCAGCACGCCCTGGTCGAGCAGCAGGCGGGCCAGCTGGAACCACAGCCTGGGCTGGGCCCGCTGCTTGCTGAGGCTGGTGCAGAGCCAGCGTTCGGCCTCCCACCACTCGCCCTGCTGCAGCAG
>JBBASR010000054.1:0-2128 GCA_040399125.1 Cyanobium sp.
TAATTGGCTCCCCGCTGATAGCTCCAGTCGGACACTACAAGATTCTACTTAATGCTATTGTAGTGCTATTATTCATATATATACTTAGTCGCCTTTAATTCAACCAGGCGGCCTGCTCAAGCCCGGCCGCCATCTGGTGCCCAAGAACCCCGCTTCCCCGCGCTCGCACCTGCTCTGGCATTTGCACCGCTGCGAGCTGGCACTCGGGAGGCAGCCATGAGCCATCACGAGCTCGATGCCCAGGGCCCTGCCTGGATCGACACCCCAGCCCTCTGCCGCAACCTCTTGATCAGTCGCTCCACCCTGGGGCGCTGGCGACGTCGGGACCTACTGCGTCATGGCCACCACTGGGTCAAGAAGAACCCGGCGGCGCCCCGCTCCGATCTGCTCTGGCACCGGCAGCGCTGTTCCGCTTTGCTTGCGAGCATTCGAGGCCGTTGTAACGCCATGGCGGAGTCTTCCCCCATTCAGGCCAGCGAGCCAACTGGGGATTACGTGCTCCTGCACCGAGACACCGGCACCGCCCTCTACGCCACCCGCGCCACCGAGGTCGAGATCCACATGACCAACCTCAGCCTCAGCCGATTGGGAATCGCAACCGGTATGTGGCAGCGAGGCACCTGCCTCACCAGCGAGGAGAAATTCAAGGTTGAGAGCGCGGGGTGACGAGGAACTCCCCCCTCACCCCTTTCGCCGAGAGGCCCATGGCGTCAACCGCCGAGGGGAAGCAGAAATGTTTGGGGGAAAACCCCCAAACAAATGACCCAACTGCGGTTTTCGGCGCACTTATGCGGTCTTAGACCGCCTTAGGAGCGGAGGCAGTCGACCCGTCAGATCGCTTGCCCCGCAGCCAAAGTGCGAGCCGCTGCAAGGCATCTCAGAAATGGGTCGCCTGAGATTCGAACTCAGGACCAATCGGTTAAAAGCCGAGTGCTCTACCGCTGAGCTAGCGACCCTCCCTCGGGGCGGACCCCGGGGCTGCCCTTTCGGGCTGTAGCGAAGGTATCACCCGGGGGGGCCCGTCTCCAAGCGGGCCTGTTCACAATGCGGCCAGCTGCCTGGTGCCGATGGCCCCCTCCCCCTGGAATGCCCCCCGGATCCACCCTGAGGCCTGGGTGGCGGCCTCCGCCGTGGTGATCGGCGATGTAACCCTGGCGGCCGGCGCCAGCCTCTGGCCCACGGCCGTGGCCCGTGGCGACCTCTGCGCGATCACAGTGGGGGAGGGCAGCAACGTGCAGGACGGGGCGGTTCTGCATGGGGACCCCGACCAGCCGGTGACCATCGGGGCCGACGTGACGATCGGCCACCGGGCCGTGATCCATGGGGCCACCCTGGAGGACGGCTGCCTGGTCGGTATCGGCGCGATCGTGCTCAATGGCGTGACCGTGGGAGCAGGCGCCCTGGTGGCCGCCGGCAGCGTCGTGACCCGGGACGTGCCGGCCGGCACGCTGGTGATGGGCGCCCCGGCCCAGCCCCGCAGGGAGCTCTCCCCCGAGGCGATCGCCGAGCAGAGGGAACACGCCCGCCGCTACCGCCAGCTGGCGGCGGTGCATGCCCGCCAGGAGCAATAGCGGCGCGATGCATGCGATAAAGGAAGCCGATCCAGCTCTGCGAACCGGCCGCCGATGCTTCCCCTTTCCTCCGGCTCCCCCAGCACAGCTCCGGTTTCCGCCCGCCATCGGCTGCCCGCCAACCTGCACCGGCCGCGCCGCAACTACAAGGGCTTCGGCCGGGTGCTGCGCCCGGGCACAGCCAGGCCGGGCAGAGAGTGCAAAGTCGAGAGGACTGCTTCGCTCCGAACTGCTTCGCTTCGAACTGCCGTTCTGCGGCACTCGAAGCTTCGGGAAGCGGCCCTGACCGTGGTGGCTACAGCCCTGCTGGGGTCGGTGGCCTGGGCGGCGCCCCAGGTGCTGCGCGACGATCCCCGCGTCACCCTGGGCGACTTGGGGGCCCAGGCCGCTCGCCTGGTGCCCGGCCTTGCCCCTGCAGGCTCCTCCGGAGAGACACCTGTGCTGATCGACTGTCCCTGAAGCCCGGGGGCCTCCGATCTTTGCCGGTGGCTTCTATTTGACAGTGGCTTCTATTTGCCGGTGGCTTCCGTGGCGCTGTCGCTGCTGTTCTGATGGCC
>JBBASR010000054.1:2228-15779 GCA_040399125.1 Cyanobium sp.
GTGGCTTCTATTTGCCGGTGGCTTCCGTGGCGCTGTCGCTGCTGTTCTGATGGCCGTTGAGGTGCTTCTCGCACGCCATCGCCCCACTACCCACAAACAGCGAAGCCGCGACCAGGGGAAGCACCAATCGGCGCAGGCGGCGGGATGGGGAGATGAAGTGCTGCACGGCGCTGGGAAGCGGAAAGGCTCAGCTGCAAGCTAGGCAGAACTCTGGCGACTGCCTGATCGGCGTCGGCGAATCCCCACCCGCCCCTGCCGGCCAGCATCGGCAGGGGCTTCCCTGCAGCAGAGCGGCGCAGATCGACGGCAACGGCCTCACATCGCTTCGCAGGGCCCGCCGCGACTGCCGGAGCTGCATAGCGTTCAGGCTTTCCCGCCTGCGCCGAACGGAGCGCGTTCTGCCATGACGCACCTGCCGAAGCCCTATCCCCACGACATCAACGACGACCTCCCCCTGGACGACGTAGACGACGACCTCAGCCTCGACGTCGACTTCCCCATGGCGGAGGGAGAAAGCAACGACGACGCTGACGAGACCTGGGACGACGGGAGCATCCCCCTGCCCGATGAGCTGATCGAGCAGGGCGATGATTTCTGAGCGGCCGGAGCTGGTGCTCGAGAGCCCTGCCTTCGCCGCCGATAGCCCCATTCCCCGGGACCACACCGGCGATGGTCTGAATCTTTCGCCGCCGCTGCACTGGCACGGCGAACCGGAGGCGACCCGCAGTTTCGTGCTGATCCTGGAGGATCCGGAAGCACCGGCCGGGCTGTGGGTGCACTGGGTGGTAGCCGATATTCCGGCACGCCTCCATTCGCTTCCCCAGGGCCTGCCGCGCCGGCTGGAGCTGGAGAACGGCGCCTGGCAGGGTCGCTGCTGGGGGGTGAACCGCTTCGCCCGCATCGGCTACTACGGCCCCCAGCCGCCGCCGGGCCCGCCCCATCACTACCGCTTCCGGTTGTTCGCCCTGGATCAGACCCTGCCCCTGCCACCGGGGGCCACGCCCCCCCAGGTGAAGGAAGCGATGGCCGGCCATGTGCTCGCCGAAACCAGCCTGGTGGGGATCTACGGCCGGAGCCGGCGGGGCCCCGGTGGGATCAGAACTGGAAACTGGTCTTGATCAGGGCCCCCAGCTGATCCAGACCCTCACCGGAGGGGGTTTCCTGGCCCAGCGGGCGACTCAGGTAGAACAGCGCCGGTGTGACCGTGATCTGATCGGTGAGCTGCAGCTTGTACCACCACTCCCAGACGTAGCCCTGGTCGTGGGGAACTGCGCCATCGCGCAGGGCGGTGGCGAACACCGGCTGGCCCACCCCCATCCCCAGCTGGTTGCCCCGGGCGAGCACGTCGCTCCACTGCAGACCCACCATCCACGACTGGCTGGTGGCCAGCGAACCGGACGAGCGAGGGGAGTCGTAGGTGGTGCCGTTGAGGCCCCAGCCGGCACTGATCGAGGGCATCCAGCCGCTGCCGGCGGGCTGCCAGTACCCACTGAGCCCGAAGGCATCGGTGTGGCTGCCGGCATCCGCCAGAAATTCGGCCGCAGTGAACGGGGTGGTGCCGGGCACCGACACTCCGGCCTGGATGCGGGAATAGATCGCCGCCAGGGCCCACTGCTCACCGGCGTAGCCGAGCTGCAGCGCGGCGGTGGCCGCAGCGGTGGCCGAGCCCAGGCCCCCCTCCGCCGTGTCTGCCTGGTCGCCGTTGGCTGCCACGTAGAGGGCGCTGGCGCTCCAGCCGTTCTGCTGCCACCACAGGCCCACGCCCGGGCCGATGTTCTTGTTGTAGGCCGCGGGGGCTCCGTTGGCGGCCATCACGTTCAGCACCGTATCGGCCGGATAGACGCTCGGCCAGAGGGCGAACATGTCCTCCTGACCCCAGCGGGCCCCGAGCGTGGCGGTGAAACCGAGACCGAGCGGCAGGCGGTAATAGAGCTCATCGATCGCCAGCACGTCGCCGCAATCGGCCCCGGTGCCGCAGTCTTCCTCGAAGGCCACCTCCAGGTTCGAGAGGCTGCCGGTGGGGCCGGCGCCGCCGAACACGGAGTCGGCGAAGTTGCCGGCCCGCAGGGTGGTGTGGAGCAGATCCCTGCCGTTGAAGCTGGTGTCGAGAAACAGGCGCAGGTCGTAGTTGAAGGTGGTGCCGCCCGCCTCCGCCCGCACCTGTTCCGCCAGGCCAGCGCTCGTGCTGCCGAAGCCATTGCTTCCCACCACGAAGGTGGCGACTCCCGAGAGCTTGGTGGTGGTGGAGAACTGGTTCGCTTCCAGCTCACCGACGCGGGCTTCGAGACCGTCGACGCGGCCGCGCAGCACGGCCAGTTCCTTCTCCAACTCAGCCATCAGCCGCTTCAGCTCATCGGTCACCTCGGTGACGCGATCCAGGCAGGCATTCAGCAGGGCGGCCGCTTCATAGCGGGTCATCGCCTGGCCGCCCTTGAAGGTGCCGTTGGGGTAGCCGGCCACGCAGCCGTAGCGCTCGATCAGGTTGCTCAGCGCCTGGTACGCCCAGTCGGTGGGGCGTACATCGGAAAACTGGTTGATGCTGGTGACCTGCTCGGCGCCGGTCGTGCCGGCGTCCCTGGCGTACTGATTGAAATCCGCAAGGTTGAGCTCGGCAGCCCCTGCCGCCGGCGAAACGAGCAGCAGTAAACCGAGAGCAAGGGGGGAGCGCACGCTGCAGAAAAGGAGCCGATCGGCAGCATGATCCCAGCGATCCATCGATTTTTACCAATCGGTCACGCTCTGGATGCAGATCTCCCGAGCAGACCTACAACCGGAGGCAGGCAAACAGGTGTCTTCCGATGATTCCTCCCCAGAAACAGATGACCGGCATGCTGGGCCATCCGGTGGCGGAGAATCCGATCGACCGGATGTTCGACGCCGTCTACGCCCACTACGGCCTCAACTGGCAGTTCTGGAAGAGCGATGTGGTCTCGGAAGCAATGCTGGCGCCGGCCGTGGCAGGCCTGGCACCGCTTGGATACCGCGGCGTGGGCATCACGGTGCCCTACAAGGTGGCAGTGATCCCCCTGCTCGATGCGGTGGATGACGACGTGAAGGCAATCGGGGCCGCCAATTACCTCACGATCGAGGCGGGTCGGCTGATCGGCCACAACAACGACGGCAAGGGGGTGGTGAAGGCGATCGAGAAGCAGCGCAGCCTCAAGGGGGAAAAGGTGGTGATGCTGGGGGCCGGCGGCGCCGGCCGGGCGATGGCGATGGAGATCGCCTGGGCCGGGGCGGCCCAGCTCACCCTGGTGACGCGGCGGCAGGAACAGGGCCAGGAGGTGGCCGAACGGATCGCCGCCATCGCCGGGGTGCCGGCCCAGTGGCAGGCCTGGAACGCGCCGGTGGTGGTGCCCCCCGGCACCACGTTGCTGATGAATGCCACCCACCTGGGCTGTGCGCCGGAGCTGGAGCCCGTACCGATCGACTGGTCGAGCGTGGAGCCGGGCTGCCTGGCGGTGGATGTGATCACCAATCCCCGGCTCACCCCGTTTCTGCTGGAGGCGAAGCAACGGGGCTGCGCCGTGGTCGACGGGGTGGAGATGCTGGTGCAGCTGGCCATGCAGATCTTCACCACCTGGACCGGGATCACCCCGGAGGAGGGGGTGTTCCAGAAGGCGGTGGCGGAGGCCCTCGGCGAATGAGGCCCCCTCAGGGCCGCAGCAGCTCTTCCGCCAGCCGTGCCACCGCCCTGCGATCCCGCAGCAGCTGGGGATGGGTCCACACCGGCAGCATGTGGCGGGCCCCGACGGGCAACACCGCTCCCCAGCCCGGCAGCACGATCAGGTCCAGGCCCGAGTAAAAGCTGCAGCACTCCACCGCAGCCAGGGTTTCGAGGTTGTCGTTGAGACGACGCAGCAGCGGACTGCCCAGCTTCAGATCAGCGATTCCGGCCAGCGGTTGGCGCGGCCAGGGCTGGGCGGTGAGGGTGCCCTGCTGGGGGCTGCCCACGCTGATGAAGCGACGGGTGCGGACATAGCCACCGAGCAGCTGGATCCAGGTGCGGGCCACCACCCCCCCCATCGAGAAACCGAGCAGATCGATCGGCTGCTGCTGCCCGAAGGCCGCCTCGATATGGCTGCCGAGCCGCTGGGCCGAGGCCTCGACCGGTGTGATCCCGAAGCGCAGCGACAACCGGGGAATCAACAGGGAATGGCGTTGGCTGCCGAGCTGACGCCGCAGGCGGTCAAAGACGCGGGGGGTGTCCCAGAGCCCATGCACCAGCACCAGCGGAGGAACGGATACGGGAACCACCCCGCCGGCCTCGGAGTTCGTGGGCATGGCGGGCAGGAACCTCTGGACCTCTTACCCAGTGCCGGCTGCCTGCGGGCGGAAGCTCACAGAAACCGACACGACCAGGAATCCACCGCCGCTTCCCGTTGGAAGGCAAAACGGCGACCGGAGGATTCCTCGGTGACGACGATCCGCTCCACCTCCTCGGCACCGCACTGGAACACGGCCCCGTTGGAGCGCAGCAGACGCCATAGGACATCCACCGCGGCGGAATCACGGCAGCGGATCTCAAGATCGCCAGCGGCTGCAGTGAGGGGGCCGGCAACAGACATCAGAAGGGGCATGCCGGCAATGAGGCGAAAACTTAACGGAAAAAGCTACGGAGCGTCCGTAGCCCCAACGGCACAATGGCCGCCGCTGCGCTCAGCTCCGTGAAAGGCGCAAACCATCCGGCCGCCGGGGCGCCCGATCGCCAGCAGCTGATCCTCGCCGGTGGCGGCCATACCCATGCCCTGCTGCTGCTCCGCTGGGCGATGCGGCCGGAACAGCGGCCGGCTTCCACCCGGATCACCCTGGTGAGCCGCCACAGCACGGCGCTGTACTCGGGCCTGGTGCCGGCGCTCGTGGCTGGGCTGGTGAGCCCGGAGGACTGTGCGATCCCGCTGCGGACCCTCTGCGACCGGGCCGGCGTTGCTTTCGTGCAGGCGGAGATCACCGGACTCCAGCTCCAGGAGCAACGGCTGCTGCTGCAGGGGCGTCCGCCCCTGCGCTACGACGTGCTCAGCCTCGACCTGGGAGCGGAGACCGCCACCACCGCCACCACACCCGCCCTCGCGGTGAAGCCCCTGGAGCCTTTCCTGGCCTGGTGCACCAGCCTGGCGACCACCGACCCGGGAAACACGGTGCGCATCCGCGGTGGCGGAGCCGCCGCCGTGGAGGTGGCGCTCGCCCTGCGGGCCCGCGGCCTGGCGCCGCGCCTGCTGCTGCGCGGGCAGCAGCTGCACCTCGGCTCCGCCGCGGCCAACCGCTGCGGTGAGCGCCTGCTGGCCGACGCCGGTATTGCGGTGGAACGGCAGGTGGACAGCGCCGCCGCGGCCGATCTCGCCTGCACCGGCAGCCGGGCTCCCGCCTGGCTGGCGGCGAGCGGTCTGCCGGTGCAGCCCACCAGCGGGCGGGTCCTCACCCAACCCAGCCTCGAGGTGGTCCAGCACCCCGGCCTGTTCGCCTGTGGTGATTGCGCCGTGATCGCCAGCGCACCCCGTCCCGCCTCCGGGGTATGGGCCGTACGGGCCGCTCCGGTGCTGGCCCACAACCTGCGGCGCCGCTTGGCTGATCCCCAGGCCGCGCTGCGGGCCTGGCGCCCCCAGGCCCGGGCCCTGCAGCTGCTCGGCGATGGCGGCGGCCACGGCCGTCCGCCCCGCGCCCTGGCCAGCTGGGGACCCTGGGCCCTGGGCCCGAACCGCCTGCTCTGGCAGTGGAAGCAACGCATCGATCGTCGGTTCATCGAGCGCTTCCGGCGCGGGGGCGCGATGGCCGAGGCCACGGCAGCCCCGATGGCCTGCCGCGGCTGTGCCGCCAAGCTGGCCGCCCAGCCCCTGGCCGCAGCCCTGGCCGACCTGGCGACCCTGGACAACCCCGAGGCCGCTGCGGTGCCCCCGCCTGCGGAGGACGCGGCGCTGGTGGACCGCAGCCCCGATGGTTCGCTGCTGCTGCAGAGCGTGGATGGCTTCCCGGCGCTGGTGAACGACCTCTGGCTCAATGCCCGCCTCACCACCCTCCACGCCTGCAGCGACCTCTGGGCCAGCGGGGCGGTAGTGGAGAGCGTGCAGGCCGTGGTGACGCTGCCGGAAGGGGCAGCGGCGGTGCAGCAGGAGCAGCTGTTCCAGACCCTGGCGGGGGTGCGCTCGGTGCTGGCTCCGCAGGGGGCGCGGCTAATCGGCGGCCACAGCCTCGAGGCCCGCGACGGCGGCGGGTTCAGCCTGGCCCTGAGCGTGAACGGGCGGGTGGCCGCCGAACGTTTCTGGCCCAAGGGGCCCCTGGCCCCAGGCTCGGCCCTGCTTCTCAGCCGCCCGATCGGCAGCGGCGTGCTATTCGCCGCCGCCATGGCGGCGGCGGCGCGGCCGCCATGGATCGATGGGGCTCTGGAGCTGCTGCAGCAGAGCCAGGCCCCCCTGGTGGACCTGCTGGCGGCCCACGGCTGCCGCCACTGCACCGACATCACCGGCTTCGGGCTGCTGGGCCACCTCGGCGAGATGGTGGGGGCCGGCCGCAGGGTGCGGCTCGATCCGGAGGCGGTGCCGGCCCTGCCCGGAGCGCTGGAGCTGCTGGCCCAGGGCTTCGCCAGCAGCCTCGCCCCCGCCAACGCCGCCGCCCTCTCCCTGCTCCACCCCCAGGGGCCAATCCTGTTGTGCAGCGGCTCCGGAGCGGCACCGGACCCCGCCCGCCTGGGCCTGCTGATCGATCCCCAGACCTGCGGCCCGCTGCTAGCTGCCGTTCCCGCCGAGCAGGCACCAGCGGCCCTGGCGGCCCTGCGGGAGGCCGGCTTCCACCAGGCGGCCCTGATCGGCTGGGTGGAAGCCGGCGAATCAGGGGCGAGGACCGGCGGAAGGAGCGGCTGAAGGAGCGGTGCGCACCAGACCGCGCGCGAGCAGCAACCGCGCCGCCGGTTCCGGCCCCAACCCCTCCAGCGCCACGGCCGAAGAAGGGTGGCTGCGGAGTTCGTGGTCGTAGCAGCGGTCGTAGTAGTCGAGCATCTGGCGGCAGGCGGTGGCCCAGTCGCCCTGGCCGATCGCCTCCAGGGCGATCGCCGTGCGCTGGGGACCCAGCCGCTTGGCGATGCGGCTGGTGGCCTCGGCCAGCAGAACGGGGTCCTGCACCCCATAGATCACCACCAGGTGCTCCACCCGCCGCTCCAGGGGGCGCTGCACCTCCAGCACCGGAGCTTCCCGCATCTGCTGCCAGAGCCCGGAGGGAATGCGGCAGCGACCCACCTGGGAACTCTCCGCCTCCAGCCAGATCTCCTCGGCTCCCTCCAGGGCCGCCAACCGGGCGGCGATGCGGTTCTCGAACTGTTCGCTGCTGGGCTGGGGGGGCAACCCGAGGCCCCCGAAGCTGCTGCCGCGGTGATGGGCCAGACCCTCCAGATCGACCACGGCCACCCCGCACTCCGCCAGGGCCACCAGCAACTCCGTCTTGCCACAGCCGGTGCGTCCGCCGAGCAGGCGCAACGGCCAAGGACGGTCCACCAGATCAAGCACCCAGCGGCGATAGGCCTTGTAGCCGCCCTCCAGGAGCTGCACCGGCAGGTCCACCTGAGCCGCCAGCCAGGCCACGCTGGCGGAGCGCATGCCGCCGCGCCAGCAATGCAGCCGCAGCGGCCCCCGGCCATGGGCCAGCAGGGCTGCAGCCATCGCCTCAAGGCGGGGACCCACCAGGGCCAGACCCCGGAGCACGGCCGCCTGGCGCCCCTGCTGGCGGTAGAGGGTGCCCACCTCGGAGCGCTCGGCATCGTCGAACAGGGGCAGATTGCAGGCCCCGGGGATATGACCCTGGGCGAACTCCCCGGGACTGCGCACATCCAGGATCGGCCCTTCGCCTGCCAGAAATTCGGAAACGGACAGGGTCGGCACCATGGAGTGGCGGCGGCGCGGCAGGGCCCCATCGTGGGGGAACGCAGGGCCTTCGGGCAGCATGGGAGTTATTCGACCCTCCTATGACGACCCTGCCCCGGGCCCTCCAGCGCTGCAGCACCGCCCTGCTGGCGGGCCTCTGCCTGCTCGTGGCCCCAGCCCGGGCCGCGGAGACGGAGAAGGTGCTGCGGGTGGGGGCAATCCCCGACCAGAAACCGGAGAAGCTGAACCGTCTCTATCCCCTGGTGGCCCAGGAGCTCAGCCAGCAGCTGGGGGTGAAGGTGAGATACGTGCCGGTGGTGGATTACACCGCGGCCGTGAGCGCCTTCCGCACCGGCAGCCTGGATCTGGTGTGGTTCGGCGGCCTCACGGGCGTTCAGGCCCGCCTGCAGAAACCCGGCGCCCAGGTGCTGGCCCAGCGGGACATCGACGTGGCCTTCCATAGCATCTTCATCGCCAACACCCGCAGCGGGCTGCAGCCGTTCAACAGCCAGAAGGGGCTGGCGAGCCTCAAGGGCAAACGGTTCACCTTCGGATCGGAGAATTCCACCTCCGGCCGGCTGATGCCCCAGTATTTCCTCGGCCAGGCCGGCGTGAAACTGAGCGACTTCGCCGGCGGTGCCCCTGGCTTCAGCGGCAGCCACGACGCCACCATCGCCCTGGTGCAGAGCGGCACCTATGACGCCGGCGTGGTGAACGAACAGGTATGGCGCACCAGCCTGCACGACGGCAAGGCCAACCGGGCGAAGGTGGTGGCGCTCTGGAAGAGCCCCGGCTACCCCGATTACCACTGGATCGCCCAGCCCGATCTCGACAAGCGCTTCGGCGCGGGCTTCACCGCCAAGCTGCAGAACGCGATCCTGGCGTGGCGCTCCAACGACCCGGAGCAGAAGCAGATCCTGGCGCTGTTCGGAGCCCAGCAGTTCACCAAGGCCAGCCCGGCCGCCTACAGCAAGATCGAGCAGGTGGGCCGCCAGATCGGCAAGATCCGCTGAGGCGCCTGCCGTGCCGATAAGCCCCGTTCTTGAGCTGGAGGCCATCACCGTGCCGGGACGCCAGCAGCCCCGGCTGACAAACGTGAGCCTGCGGATCGAGGCGGGCGAGCGGGTGGCCCTGCTCGGTCCCAGCGGGGCCGGCAAGAGCTCATTGATAGCGGTGGCCAACGGTCTGCTGGCTCCCGGCAGCGGCCAGGTGCGCTGGGAAGGTCAGCCGCCGGCCCGGGCCGGGCGGCGGCGGCGCCGCCAGCAGGCCCGAATCGGCACCCTCTGGCAGGACCTGCGCCTCATCGAGGAGCTGACCGTGCAGCAGAACCTCAATGCCGCCCGGCTGGCGGTCTGGGGCTGGCCCAGGGCCCTGCTCAATCTGCTGCTGCCGCTCGATACCGCCGCCTGCCAGGAGGCCCTGAGACGCATGGAGCTCGATCCCGCGCTGCTGGACCAGCCGGTGGCGGCGCTCTCCGGGGGCCAGCGCCAGCGGGTGGCGATGGCGCGGATGCTGCGCCAGGAGCCCACCCTGCTGCTGGCCGATGAACCCCTGGCCAGTCTTGATCCCCGCCTGGCCGCCGAGCTGCTGGCCCTGCTGCTGGCCCAGGCCCAGCCGCCACGGGCCCTGCTGCTCAGCCTGCACCGTCCCGATCTGCTGGCGGGCTTCGATCGGGTGATCGGCCTGCGGGAGGGGAGGCTGCTGTTCGATCAGCCGCTGCCGCGGATCGACGCTGGCCTGCTGGCAGAGCTTTACGGCCAGGCGAACCGATGAGCCCGGCCCCGCGTGCAGCCGCTCCGCTGATCATGCTGCTGCCAGCCCTGGTGCTGGTACCGCTCGGCCTGGTTCTGCCGGGCCTGATCCATGGCGGCGGCTGGGATCTGGTGGGTTCCTTCCTGGCGGCGGCCCTCACCCCCAGCCTCGATCCGCAGGTGCTCCAGTCGGTGTTCGGCGGCCTGGCGGTGACCGCAGGCATGGCGCTGCTGGGATGGCTGGCGAGCCTGCTGCTGGGGCTGGGCCTGGGACTGGCCAGCTCCCGGCTGGTCTGGCAGCAGCTGGTGGGCACGGCGCTGCCGGCGGAGGGGATCCGCCGGCTGCTGGCTGTGCCCCGCTCCATCCATGAACTGCTCTGGGGCCTGCTGCTGCTCCAGCTGGTGGGGCTGCAACCGGCCGTGGCGGTTGTGGCGATCGCCCTGCCCTATGGCGCCCTGATCGCCCGGGTGGTGAGCGACCAGCTGGATGCCCTGCCCACGGCCAACGTGGACGCCCTGCGGGCCGCCGGTGCCCCCGCCGCCGCCGCCCTCGTCACCGCCCTGGGGCCGGCCCTGCTGCCGGGTCTGCTCAGCTACGGCGGCTATCGGCTGGAATGCGCCCTGCGCAGCGCCACCTTGCTGGGGGTGTTCGGGCTGGGGGGCCTGGGCAATGAACTGCGGCTGACGCTGCAGTCGCTGGAATTCCACGAATTGTGGACCGGTCTGTGGGTGCTGCTGGCCGTGATGCTGCTGCTGGAGCTGGGCCTGGGGCGGTTGCGGCGCCGCTGGCTGATGCCGCGGCGGCTGGAGCTCAGATCCGGCCGGAGGAACGGAGCGAACGCCGTGGGCCGCAGCGGTAGGGAGATGGTGCTGGCCCTGCTGGCCCTGCTGCCGGTGGGTGTGCTGGTGGGCCATGCCCTGGCTGTGGATCCCCTGGCCCTGACCCACTGGCAGACCCTGCCGCCCTGGAGCCCCGACTGGACCACCACCCTCGGGCTGCCGTGGCTGGGGCTTGTGGGGAGCACCGTGGGGCTCACCCTGGTGGCGGCCTGCCTGGCGGTGGGTCTTGCCCCCCTGCTGCTGCTGCTGACGGCACCATGGCCCTGGGCCCAGCGACTGCTGGGCTTCGCCTGGGCGCTGGCGCGGCTGTGGCCGCCGCCGCTCACGGCCCTGCTGCTGCTGTTCGTGCTCAAGCCGGGGCTGGTCACCGCCGGCCTGGCCCTGGGCCTCCACAACCTCGGCATCCTGGGAAGGCTGCTGCGCGAGAGCGTGGAGGACACCAGCGCTGCCACCGCCCGGGGGCTGGAGGCCGGGGGCTGCGGACCGCGGCTGGCCCTGCTCTACGGCCGCTTCCCGCCCCTGGCGCGGTCCTACCTGGCCTACGGCGCCTACCGCAGCGATGTGATGCTGCGCGAAACGGTGGTGGTGGGCCTGGTGGGCGCCAGTGGCCTGGGCAGCCAGCTGCTGGAGAGCCTCAGTTCCTTCGCCTGGGACGAGTTGCTGGCGCTGCTCGGGGTCTATGCCCTGCTCACCCTGGCCGGGGAGGACCTGAGCGACAGGCTGCGGCGCCGGCTGCTGGCCGAGCAGCCCCTGCCGCACGTACGCGGCTGATCGTGGGCTGATCCGGCTGCCGCACCGGCCGAGGCCTGGCGGAGGCCGGTAGAGAACAGCAGTGCTCGATGCGGGAGAACATGCACGTTCTGCTGGTCTACCCGGAGTTTCCCCAGACGTTCTGGAGTTTCGATCGGGCCCTCGAACTGGTGGGCCGCAAGGTGTTGATGCCACCGCTGGGATTGATCACGGTGGCGGCCCTGTTGCCTGCCCACTGGAAGCTGCGGCTCGTGGATGAAAACATCCGGCCGGTGAGCAAAGCCGACTGGCACTGGGCCGACCTCGTGATCATTTCCGCCATGCTCGTGCAGAAAAAGGGTCTGGCCCGCCTGATCGCCCGCGCCAGACAATCCCGACTTCCTGTCGCTGTGGGAGGTCCGTTTGCCACCTCCACCCCGGAGGCCCCGGAGCTGGCCCTGGCGAACTTTTTAATCCTTGATGAGGGGGAAATCACGATTCCCCGCTGGATTGAGGCGATCGAGAACGGAGCGAAGAACGGACGCTTCTCCGCCGAAGGCGAAAAACCGGATATATCGTTTTCGCCGATACCCCGCTTCGATCTGCTGGAGCGAAGGGCCTACGACATGATGGCGGTGCAGTTCTCGCGAGGCTGCCCCTTTCAATGTGAGTTCTGCGACATAATTGTGCTCTATGGGCGCAAGCCCCGCACCAAGTCTGCCGATCAACTGCTGGCAGAACTCGATGCCCTGCGAGCCCTGCACTGGCGCGGCTCGATCTTCCTGGTGGATGACAACTTCATCGGCAACAAACGCAATGTGCAGCTGCTGTTGCCGAAGCTGAAGGAGTGGCAGCGGCAACACGGTTTTCCGTTTTTGTTCACGACCGAGGCCTCCGTGGATCTGGCCAGCGATCCAGACTTGATCGACCAGATGGTCGACTGCGGCTTCCAGCGCGTGTTTCTGGGCATCGAAACACCGGATACGGACAGCCTGCGCGGGGCCGGCAAGCTGCAGAACACCCGCAGCCCCCTGGAGGAGGCGGTGGAGACGATCACCGGCCGTGGTCTGCAGGTGATGGCCGGCTTCATCCTGGGATTCGACGGGGAGCAACCCGGAGCGGGCCGCAGGATCGTGGAGTTCGTGACTCGCACCGGCATCCCCCTGGCCATGGTGGGGGTGCTGCAGGCCCTTCCCAACACGGCGCTGTGGCACCGGCTGCGGAACGAAAACCGCCTGCTGGAAGGCGATGGCCACTTCGATGAGGGCGTGCAGACCCACCTGTTCAATTTCCTGCCTTCCCGCCCGATCGACCAGATCGGCGCCGAATTCGTGGAGGCCTTCCACCAGCTCTACGAACCGCGCGCCTATCTCGAGCGGGCGTACCGCACCTGCCGCAGCCTCGCCGCCGCGGACCAGCGCCGGGGCAACGAGCGGGGGCGGGGCCGGCTGCAGCTGCCGGATCCAGGACTGCTGCGCGGTCTGCTGATCCTGCTGTGGCGCCAGGGGATACGCCGCGAAAGCCGCTGGCTGTTCTGGCGGCAGCTGGGGGCCATGGCATGGCGCCATCCCAGCCGGCTGGTCGACTACTTCTGGCTGCTGATGCTGGAGGAACACTTCCTCTCCTATCGGGACGTGGTGGCCCAGCAGGTGGAGGCGCAGCTCGCCAGCCGATCCCGGAGACAGCCGCAGCAAGCCTCCCTCTCTGGTGCCCCCCTCAAGCGCAAAGCCCTGGCACTGCCTCCATGGCAGCCGGCTCCCCGCAAACGAAGCAATCGCATCGAGGGCGCCCCAACTTCTCCCTCCCCTCGAAAAACCTGACTCCCTGCGGAGAGGCCGCCTCTGGAGTTGGTACATACCCAGGACCACCTGCAATCGCTTGCGCGGTTGCGAAGGTACCACAGGTATAGGATTGCCTTTGAACTAACCGATCCCAGAGAGTTGTGAACCCATTTCAACTCCACAAAGAGGATTGGCCGCGCCGGATCGAGCTTGCACTTTCGCAGGAATCACTGGAGAAACTCCAAGCACTCTCGGCGCGCTCCGGACTCTCCCTGGGGGAAGTGATCACCACCATCCTGGACAGCCAGCTCCAGGCATCCGCCCCCGCGCCCGCGGACCCAGAGAGAGAGAGAGAGAGAGGGGGGGGGCAAGTTGTATAAATAGATACCGGAAGTGGAAGGCTGTTTTCAATAATTCTATTTTTTTCATTTTCTGCATATTTGCTACTTAAGCGCTTCGCTTCGGTTCCTTTCATGGAACAATGACCATAAACTCCGGCGATTCTTTTGAGTATGGACAGTCCATCCCGCAAGCCCTCCGTGTCCCGCTCCCCCCGGCGTCTCACGGTCACCATCCCCTACGCGCTGTATGAGCGCCTGGTTG
>JBBASR010000055.1:0-15340 GCA_040399125.1 Cyanobium sp.
GCCCTACCCGCCTACGTAATTGACGCGACCCGCCTACGTAGTTGACACCGGGCACGCGAGATCGACGACATCGCCAACCTCGCCTTCATCGGCGGCCGCGCCAACCGCCGCATCAGCGACAAGCCCCCCGCCTCCTACATCCCAGAGCTGGTCGCCAAAGACGGCAACCAGGCCTTCACCAGCCAGTGCATCCCCACTGATCCGGCCCTGCTCACCCCCGAGCGCTACCGCGACTTTCTTGCGGAGCGGCGGTGGTTGATCGCCGAGAGGCTGAATACATTCCTGACGCCATGACCACAACCTTTCAACCCGATACCTTCCCGGTCATGGCCTGTAGATCCTTCAGCAGCACAAACAGGTGCAGCGGGTCACTCGGCGATGGCCGGAAGCCGAAATGCTCGTAGAACCGTTGCGCCCGATCATCCTTGGCATGCACCGCCAGGGCACGGATGCCGGCAATATCGGCAGCCGCCAGTGTGCGGCCAATCGCGTCCTTCAGCAGCGCGGCACCCAGGCCCTGCCCCTGGTGCTCCACTGCCACAGCCAGCCGGGCCAGCACCATCAGCGGTATCGGGTGGCGCGCCAACCCTTTGCGGATCCGTTCGGGTGCCTGCTCCGGGCTCACCTCTCCCACCACCAGGGTGTGGAAGCCCACCACGGCATCGCCTGCCAGCGCCACGTAGGTTCGGCTAGCGCGGGCTCGCTGGTTGGCCAGGGCGAAGCGGATCAGGAAGCGATTCAGGGCTTCGTCGCCACAATCAAAAGCCTCCACGTCATGGCTGGCGTGAAGAGGCTCAATCCGAACTCCGCTCACCCCGCGTCACCGGCTGGCACCTGCTCAACGACGCTCGGTTCCTGCAGCAACCGCGTCAGACGAGGATGCACCTGGGGTGGGGCATCAAGTGCTGCCACAAACACCTCCCACTGCCCCGGATCAAGTTGGAAGCTCTGCCGATCTGCCAGCGTTTCGGCCGCGCTGGCCAGGGCGCTTTCGAGCACAAAGTCGGTCACGCTGCGCTGTGCCGCCGCCGCCGCCTGCTGCAGGGTTTGCTTGGCCCCTGGCGTCAGCCGGAGGTCAAGCTTCTCGCTCCGCAAGGGGGATGACGTCATCACTTCACCTTCTTCAGCCACCCTAGCCCCGCCCGCCAGACAATGTCATGACAACAGCCACTGGCTTGGTCGTTCTTCACAGGAGGCCTGGTTGCTAGGCGTTCCGCCCTTGCCAGACTCAGCCCCATGAGCACCACTTCCCTTCCTGCAGCAAGGCCCGATTCGGCACAGGTGCGCAGCCAACTGGTCACCGCCCTAGAGCTCGACCTGATCGGCCCCACCCAGCGGGTGCTGAAAGCGCTTGGTGGCGATGCCGAGGGTCTGGAAACAGAAGCGCTCGATCGCCTGCCCAGCAGCTGGTACATCACCGGTTTTCTCGTTCCCACCACCACCGACCTCTCCCTGCGCTGTGACGACACAGCCGACGATGACTTCGCCGGGGTGGATGGGGTCGATCAGCGCAGGCCCCGCAGCAATGACAAGGCCTACAAGTCCGGTGGAGGCGGGGATGATGGCGGCCCCAGCGACGCCGGTCCCGCCAAGCCGCAGTTCCTTCCGTCCTCGATCGGCGTCAGTGTCTTCCTGCCTCCTGGTGGTGAGCTGGAGCTGATCGCCCGCTGGGGGGACTACACCAGGCTCACGGAACCTCCCAGCCCGGATCCCTCCGCAGGCGGTGGCAGCAGTCGAGAAGAGACGATCTGGCAGCGCACATCCCGCCAGGAGCCCCTGGCGCTCAGCTACCAGGAGATCACCGGTGCCACCGGCCTGGCCGATCGCCCTTGGCCGAACAGCGATGGTCTGCGGCTGCATTGGCACTGCCGCCCCGCTCCGCTGAACCAGGGCTATGGGCCCGGCACCGTGGCCGTCTCGCTGTTCTTCACCAACGAGCGCCCCAAGGCCGCCACGTTGGTTGAGCGCGATCAACACTCCGCCTTCCAGGCAGAACTCGACCTGCACTGCCCCCAGGGCTTTGTGGCCCGCCTCGATCCCCAGGCCCGCCGTCACGACGGCGACTGGGATCAGCTCGTCAATGCCCTGCAGTACCGCGATGCCGGCGAATACGGCGTGGGGCACAACGTCGGGGTGGAGGTCGACCTGGAGCCCGATGGCGGCTGCACACGGCTACGCACCACCTGGATACCCCAGGCTGTCGTGGAGAAGGTCTCCCCCCGGGAGGACGTGGGCTGCGAGCTGCGCATGGAGGAGCTCGATCGCCTGGCCAGCGAGGGCTTTCCAGCCGTGCGAGGGGCCCTGATGCCCCTGGTGGAGCGCTACGAGGCCTGGATCCAGGAGCAGGCCAGCCTTGAGGGTCTGCACCCCACCCAGCGGAAGACGGCAGAGCAGCTGCTCTCCAGCGCCAGCAGCCAGGCCGAACGCATCGCCCGCGGCATCGAGGCCCTCGCTGAACCCGACATCCTTGAGGCCTTCGCGATCGCCAACCGCACCATGGCTGCCGCCGCGCGTCAGCGCTTCGGTGTGATGCAGAGCATGAAGGCCAACGATCCCTCGCTGCGTGCACCGGCCTGGCGCCCCTTTCAGCTGGCCTTCGTGCTGATGAATCTTGTGGGCATTGCCCGCCCCAATGATCCGCAGCTCGACCCGCAGCGTGACCGCGATCGGGTGGATCTGCTGTTCTTCCCCACCGGCGGCGGCAAGACCGAGGCCTACCTGGGCCTGGCGGCCTTCACCCTGGTGATACGGCGTCTGCGCCATGGCGGCTCGCTCCAAGCCGGCGGGCTGAGCGTACTGATGCGCTACACCCTGCGACTGCTCACCCTCGATCAGCTCGGCCGCGCCTCCACCTTGATCTGTGCTCTCGAACTGGAACGCCAGCGGCGGCCCGAAAAGCTCGGCAGCTGGCCGTTTGAGATCGGCCTATGGGTCGGCCAGGCCGGCACACCCAACCGCATGGGCGGCAAGGGGAACAGCAGCGAAACCACGGCCCGGATCCGGGTGCTCAAGTACATCGACAACAAGACCACGATCAAGCCAATCCCGATCGATACCTGTCCATGGTGCGGCGTGGAGTTCGGCAAACGCTCCCTCAACGACCCCGCTCCTTGCAGCACCACCGGGGTGTTCAATCTGCTCCGCCAGGGCCGACCCGACGGCGACAACCCGGAGGAGCTACGCGTCGCCTGCCTCAACCGCAGCTGCGCCTTCACAGGCACCAACGGACGCAACTACCTGCCATTGCTGGCTGTCGACGACATGATCTATCGCCGCCTGCCGGCCTTCCTGATCGCCACCGTCGACAAGTTCGCCTCTCTTCCCTGGGAGGGGCGCACCGGCAAGTTGTTCGGCAAGGCCACCCACGTCCTCGATGGCCAGGGGTACTACGGCCCGGCGGATGGGGAGGAGGCCAGCCGGGGCGTGCGACTGCCGGACCGGCTCGATCCACCGGATCTGGTGATTCAGGACGAACTTCACCTGATCTCCGGCCCGCTCGGTTCGATGGCCGGTCTCTATGAGGCGGTGATCGATGAGCTCTGCAGCCGCGATGGGCTGGGGCCCAAGATCGTGGCCTCAACCGCCACCGTGCGACGCGCCGAGGAGCAAATGACGGCACTGTTCGGCCGCAGCGCCTCCTCGATCTTCCCGGCACCCGGCCCCGACCGCCGCGATTCGTTCTTTGCCATCACGGTGCCCGTTCAGGAGGCGCCAGGCCGGCTGTATTTGGGCATCAGCGCCCCGGGCCGCAATATCAAGGCGCTGCTACTGCGTGCGTCTCTAGCTCTGATGAGCAGCGCCCAACTCGCCTGGAAGAGCTCCGAAAGCGGGCGCACCGCCCAGCGCCGTCGCGGTGAGTTACCTGGCCCCAATCCGGCGGATCCCTACATGACCCTGCTGGGCTACTTCAACACCATCAAGGAGCTCGGCATCAGCCGCCGCCTGATTGAGGAGGAACTCACGTCTCTGCTCAGCAGCCATGGGGAACGCCGACGGGTGGGCGACAGCCTGACCCGTTCCGCCAGCCGCAGGATCAGCAACATTCCCCTGGAACTCACCTCACGGGTTTCCACCACCGAGGTGAGCAGTACCAAGGACCGCCTGACCCGTGGATTCGATGACAAAGAAGGCCGCGTTGATGTGGCTCTGGCCACCAACATGATCTCGGTGGGTCTCGACATCACCCGCCTAGGGTTGATGCTGATGCTCGGCCAGCCCAAGACCACCGCCGAGTACATCCAGGCCATCAGCCGTGTCGGCCGGGATCAAAGCAGACCCGGACTGGTGGCGGTGCTGCTCAATCCCAACCGGCCTCGCGATCGCTCCCACTACGAGCATTTCGCCCACAGCCACGACGTCTTCTACCGCGATGTAGAGGCCACCAGCGTCACGCCATTCTCGGAGCGGGCACTCGAGCGGGGCCTGCCTGCCATCACCGTGGCTCTGGCCCGTCATCTCAACGATGCCCTCACACATGCCCGCAGTGCTGGAAACACCGCGGCGCTGGCGGAGGTGCGGGAAGCGGTGGCAGAAGCCATGCGACGCCGGGTGGCCTCGTCGCTGGTCCTCCGGACCAAGGACACCGCCGCAAGCGATCATCCCGTCGATGCCGACGCCCGCGCCAACGAGGTAGCGGAGCATGTGCGCCACATCATCGACGACTGGTGCACCATTGCCGAACGCCGCGGACGCATGGAATACGGCCACGAGGAGGGCGACCTGCCGCCGCTGTTGCGCACACCGCTGGATCCTGAACTGCTGGAGCTCGACGACATCGAAGTGCAGTTCAAGGCCAACCGCAGCCTGCGGGATGTGGAGCCTTCCGCCCTACTCCTCAAGGACCGCTACCAGAGCACCACCCGCCCCTGAACGCCATGACCGCAGCAAGAGGAAGCAGCACCCATCCAGTTGGCGAAGTTCGCCACGGGCAGCTCATCAGCACCTATGGACCCGGGGCCATGGTGGATCTGCCCGATCGCTCCGTTGTGGTGGGCGGGCTCAACCTTTGGCATTACAGCCGCGATGACGACAGCTGCTACATCGATGAACCCCGCCTGATCGCCAAGCTGCGCAACCTGCTCAATGTGGGCACTCTCCAGCTCAAACGCCCCCCCAGCGAAGACGACAACTTCGCCCAGAAGTTCAAAAGCAGCAGCGGTATCCGCTCACCCCAGTTCCCCCTCTGGTTTGTCGCCCAACCCCGCGACCAGCCCTTTCCTCCCTACACCGATGAAAAGGGGAAGCGATACCGCACCCGCCCACTGATTCACAAGGATCGCCTGGTCGATGACAGCTACGGGTGGCGTCCGGCGGGCGGCAAAACCCAGAAGCTGGATGTGGTGCCGGTGCGCTTTGTTCAATGTTGCCCCAACGGCCATCTGAGCGATGTCGATTGGGATCGCTTCGCTCACGAGGGCGCCAGGAGCCGCTGCCAGGAGGGCCTCTGGCTTGATGAGGCTGGTGCTGGCAACGATTTCAACGAGATCTATGTGCGCTGCTCCCAGTGCGGCAAGCGCCAGGCCCTCGCCAGCACCAAGAGCGAAGACGGCAAGAAGTCACTGCTCGGCAAGTGTCTGGGCAGCCGTCCCTGGCTCGGCAACTTCAGCGATGAAGCAGGCGAATGCCAAGACCCCACCACCGGCAAGCCGCGCTTCAATCGCCTGCTGGTGCGATCGGCCAGCAATGCCTATTTCCCCGAGGTGGTGGGAGCGATTTCGATTCCGGCCGCTGAGGATCCGCTACGGCAGCTGATCATCACCCACCTCAGCGATTTCGAGAAGTTCACAAGTGCCGAGAAACTTGCCTTGGCCTTGGAGATGGACCTGCTCAAGGAGAGGCTCGCCGCGCCGATCCGCGGACGTGATCCCGAGGAGGTGATGGCCATCCTCGAAGCGGTGCGGGGCCATCAGGATGCACCCGTTGCTAATCAACCGCCGCTCAAGGAGCAGGAGATCAAGGCCCTCTATGCCCCGCCAGGGTCTCTCGGTTCAAAGGATCCCGCCTCCACCTTCCATGCCGAAATACTGCCGCTCAGCGGCAAACCCACCTGGTTCACCGATCGCTTCGATCGGGTGCTCAAGGTGCATCGCCTGCGTGAGGTGATGGCGCTGATCGGCTTCGCCCGGCTGGAGCCGATCGTCAAAGGCGTGAATGGCGATCTGATCGACCAGCACGGCGTGGGAGCGACCCGGGCGGCCATCAACAGTAAGGAGCTCGATTGGGTGCCGGCGATCGAAAACTTCGGCGAAGGCATCTTCCTTGGAGTCAGCGCCACAGCCCTGAAGGACTGGTGCCAATCCGATGGGGTCGTGCAGCACAGCTCCAAGCACCGCGAAGCCTGCAAGCTCTGGAACCGCGATCACGGCCTCAAGGCCAACGAATTCGAGTGGCCCGGGGCGCCCTATCTGATGCTGCATAGCCTGGCCCACCTCTTGATCACCACCGCGGCGTTGGAGTGCGGCTACGGCGCCTCGGCTATCAAGGAACGCATCTATAGCTTCGGAGAGCTGGGCTCCGGGATCCTGCTCTACACAAGTGGCAGCGGTTCAGAGGGCACCCTCGGCGGTCTGGTGTCCCTGGCCGATCGCATCGATCAGCTGGTAGCCGATGCACTGGAGCATGGCCGGCTTTGCTCCAACGATCCCTTCTGCTCGATGCATCACCCCGAGAATGATCTGGAGAAGCGCTACAGCCATGGCGCTGCCTGCCATGGCTGCCTGCTGATCGCCGAAACCAGCTGTGAGCAGGGCAATCAGTTTCTCGACCGCGCCTTCGTGGTACCCACCCTGGAGGTGGGCGACGCCGCCTTCTTCCCCGATACGCTGCCATGAGCCAGCCCCTACTGGCCCTCACAAGTGGCGAGCTCAAACGCCTGGCCGCCTGCCTGCGCAGCCAGTCCTCGCTGCCAGGGGATGCGGCTCTGCGCCAGCACCAGATCGGCGGGGATCGAGCCGAGCTGCGCCAACAGCTTCTGGCCTGGCTCGACCAATGGCAGGCGCGTGGAGGCAGCAACGGCAGCCTCGATCTCGCCCTCTCCCTCCTGCTTGAACAGCGGCAACGCCAGGACAGCGGCCAGGCGGAGCTGGTGTGGTCCGGTCCGCACGGGGGCGCCGGCGACATCACCCGCGATCAGGCAGTGGTGATCCGCGAAATGGTCGAACGTTGTGAGCAGAGGCTGCTGATCACCACTTTCAACATCTACCGGGGTGGTTTCATCGCCGAACTCTTCGAGCGGATCCAGCAAAGGCTGGAGTCCAACCCGTCGCTGGAGGCGCGCATGGTGATCAACATCCCTCGTCCGAAGGGCAGCACCGTGGTGGCCGATCAGCTGCGGGAGGCCTTCATGCAGAGGACCTGGCGGCCCCTCTGGGATTCGAAAAGGCCCCGCCCCGTCGGATATTTCGACCCCCGTTCCCTGGAACTGGGGCGTGATCGCTCCACTGTCTTCCACGTCAAGTGCTGCGTGGCCGACGCCGAGTTGCTCGTGACCAGCGCCAACCTGAGCGAGAGCGCCCAGTTCGACAACTGTGAGCTCGGTATTCATTTCCCCCACGTGAACCACTCTGCAGGCAACAGCCGTGCCTATGCGGTGTGGCAGCACTTCGATCGTCTGATCCACAGGCAACCACCGGCGCTGGCTCCGGTTGAGGAGCCCCTCAGCCCTCTTGCCCCACTAGGTCACGCGGTTCGATAAGAGCCGAGGGATAGACGATCCGATCCAGGATCTCCTGGATTCGCCCACGGAAGCGTACGGCCTGTTCATCCACCATCCGGGCCGAGAAGTCGCTGTCGCCGCCACTTCGAAGGGTCTTCTGCAGGATCGTTTGTCGTGAGAGGGCCACGAGCTGCTCGACTCGCACTACCCGTTGCCGCAGTGCCTGAACGATCAGCTCCCGGTAGACGATGCAGTGATAGAAGCGAAAGGCCGGCTCAAGCTGCCCCATCTCCTGCACGATCGCCAGGCGAAGATCTTGGAGCTGGCGATAGGCGGCACGCACACTGTCCAGCGCGGCCGTCTCATCCAGGGGAGCCTCAGACGTTGATTGCCGCAGGGCCAGCTGGGTCTGGGCCTGCAGCACCAGCAGTTCCCGCAGCTGAGCGCCCATGGCCTCGATATCGTCGCTCAGGCGATTGAGCACCGGTCCGATCGAGCCGCTCAGCCCCGCGAAGCGGTCGTGAAGGATCGCCAGCTCTTCCCTGAGCTGGGAGAGGTCCTTGGCCTGCAAACCGGACCCTGTCTCAGGAGCTGGGGGATGAATCGCCAGCCATCGCTCACCAAGGCTCGTGCGTTCCCCTGCCAGCTGCACAAAGGCCCGCTCCACATGACCCAGCAGCGGTTGCGTCTCGATGGCTTCCAGCACCTGCAGCGCCTGCACTAGGCCGGCCTGCACAGGGGCAGGGATGGTGGCGGCGGTGGCCAGGATCATCTGCGCGCTGGCTTGCAGTTCCATCGGCATTTCCGCCAGGCGCAACACCGCCGCATGCCACGACAGCGAATGAAAGGCGGTATCGGCCTTGGAGTGGGAGGCATGGTGCCGATCCTGCTGGAGCTTGACGCAGAGGCCTCGGGTTTCCTGCAGCAATCCGGTGAGGCGGCGCAGTTCACCGGCACCCTCAGGCTTCAGCCTTACCTGCTCGGGCAGAACGCGCCAGAGATCGTTGATCAAGCTACCGGTGCGCCTCGTGCCGCGGTCACTGCTCAGCAGCACCTCCCACCGCTCGTAAAACTTGTAGGGCTCCGGCTGGATCTGCGTCAGCAGTGCCTCCAGCTCCTGGCGGGCCTGGTGCAGATCGTCGGGTTCCTCCCGTTGATAGGCCCTGATGTTGCGACCCTCGCTGCGCAGGTCCTGCAACACCTGCACCTTCACGGGCACCGCCAACTCGAGCAGCGCCAGCAGCAGCCGCCCGGCCAGCAAAGCCAGGCCGCGCTCCTTGTCCAGGGACACTGCTGCTTGAAGACTGCCGTAGTCCGTTGCCTCGGGCACCTGGCGGCCGCTACCGATCGGGCCATCCTCCACCAGCCGCTTCCTCCTGTGGAGCTGATCCTCCGGCAAGCGAGACGGGGAGACGCCCTGGGTCTGGCGATCACGCCACGCCATCTGCATCGATGACACTGCATTTTCCCAGGTCTTCCTGGAGGGCTTTAGCGTCATCCCCCAGACCCACAGACGACCGCAGCCCAAACCACCGCGTTCTCGCTTGATGCTTCTCCCGTCCCTGGCAAAGCGGCACAGGCAACCCGAGTGGATGGACCAGCCCGGCATCGATCCGCTCGCCCACAGCCAGGCCCTGCAGGGTCTGCGCAGGATCAATGCCTTCAGCGGAGCTGTCGGTTCCCTGTTCGCTCCGATCCGTTCCCTGGCCCGCGAGCGCAACGGCCGCCCGCTGCGGGTTCTGGATCTGGCCTGTGGCGGTGGGGACAACACCACCGCCCTGGCGGAACGGGCTCGCCGAGAAGGGCTCGCCGTACAGGTGGACGGCTCCGACCTCAGCCCGCAGGCGGTGGCCATCGCGACCCGCAGCGCCGAGGAGCGGGGCCTTGGCGCCAGGTTCTTCCAGGCCGATGCCCTCAACGATCCCCTTCCCGAGGACTATGACGTCATCCTCTGCAGCCTGTTTCTGCACCATCTCGATCAAGAACAGGCGGTGGAGTTACTGCAGCGGATGGGTCGCGCCAGCCGCTGCCTGGTGTTGGTCAACGACCTGATCCGCAGTCCCCTGGGCTACGGCTTGGCCTGGGCGGGCTGCCGGCTGCTGAGTCGCTCCCCGATCGTTCATTTCGATGGTCCGGTCTCGGTGCAGGGCGCCTTTCAGTTGCAGGAAGTGCGGGCTCTGGCGGTCCGCTCAGGCCTTGAGGGTGCAGCCCTGCAGCGCAGCTGGCCCGAGCGCTACCTGTTGAGTTGGCGCCGTTCGCCCATTGCGCCCCAGCCATGAGCAGTGCTCCGGAGTGGGACGTGATCGTGATCGGGGCCGGACCCGCCGGTGCCCTGGCCGCCCACCAGTTGGCGCGTCTCCAGCTGCGGGTGCTGCTGGTGGAAAAGCGGGCCTTCCCCCGCTGGAAGGTCTGCGGCAGCTGCCTCAATGGCGTTGCGCTCAGGGCCCTGGAGACGGCGGGACTGGGCCATCTGCTCGATGCCCTCGGCGCTGTTCCGCTGGAGCGGATCCGCCTCGGTCTGCAGGGGCGTCAGCTTGAACTCGCCCTGCCGGCGGGCCGTTCCCTTTCCCGAGGCCGCCTCGATCTGGCCTTGTGCGAGGCCGCCGTAGCTGCCGGCGCCGTGTTGCGTTCGCAGTGCGAGGCCACCGTGGCTGGGTCCCATCCCGACGGCAGGGAGGTGCAGCTGCGTTGCGGCGCCGATCTCCAGCTCACCAGCGCCCGGGTCGTGCTGGTGGCTTCGGGTCTGGGCAACCCTGGCCTGGGTCCGGAGATACCGATCCAAACGCGGATCAGCCCCCGGGCCAGGATCGGCGCCGGCTGCGAGCTGGATGCCGGGGTGCGGGGCTATGGCAGGGGCACGATCCACATGGCCATCGGCAGGCATGGCTACGTGGGACTGGTGCGCAATGAAGCGGGCGCGCTCAACCTGGCGGCCGCCTTCGATCGACCCCACCTGATTGCCGCCGGTGGGCCGGCCGCCAGCGCCGCCGCAGTGCTGGCCGAGGCCGGCTTTGATCCCCTGCCCGCCGCCGCCGCTGCCACCTGGCGGGCGACGCCAGCCCTCACCCGGCGGTCCACCCCTCCGGCGGCCGAACGGGTGCTGCTGCTGGGGGATGCCGCCGGCTACGTCGAGCCGTTCACGGGGGAGGGCATGGGCTGGGCCCTGCTGGGGGCTCTGGCTGTCGTACCACTGGTGTTGCAGGCACAAACGGAGTGGAATCAGGACCTCGAACGCGAATGGGCCCGTGGCCATGCCCGCTTGATCGGCACGCGGCAACGCTTCTGCCATGGGCTGGCCTTCGCCCTGCGGCGCCCGGGGCTGAGCCGAGCCCTGTTGGTGGCTGCCGGGCGCTGGCCATCCCTGACAGCCCCCCTGCTCCAGCATCTCGATGGTGCCTCTCGCCAACAGAGCACTCCAGAGCCATGTCCCTGACGATTCACGGCCTGGGCACGGCCTTGCCCCCCCATCGCCTGGCCCAGGGCGATGCCGCCACGATCGCGGCTCGGGTCGCGCTGCCGGAGCAGGAGCCTTCGCCATCCAAGCGCCGGCTGCTCGAGACCCTCCATCGCCGCTCCGGGGTCGCGATGCGCCACATCGTGCTGGAAGACCTCACGGGCAAGAACTCCGGCCACAACCAGAGCTTCTTTGGCGCCACCAGTCCTGGCACCGGGGAGCGGATGCGTCGCTACACCCAGGAAGCACCGCCCCTTGCCCTGCGGGCTGTGCGGGCTGCCCTGGAGCAGGCGCAGCTGCCCCCCGAACGCATCACCCACCTGGTCACGGTCTCGTGTACCGGCTTCCATGCGCCCGGCGTCGATCTGGCCCTGATGGCCGCCCTGCCGCTGCGCCCCAGCGTGGCCCGCACCCATGTGGGTTTCATGGGCTGTCACGCCGCCCTCAACGGTCTGCGGGTGGCTGCCGGCTTCACCGGCGCCGATCCCGAGGCCTGCGTGTTGCTCTGCGCTGTTGAGCTTTGCAGCCTGCACCTCCAGTACGGCTGGGAGGCCGACAGGATCGTGGCCAATGCCCTGTTCGCCGACGGCGCCGCCGCTCTGGTGGCTTCCAGCGAAGGGCCGAAGGCGGGGATGAAATCAGCCTCGGGGCTGCGGCGATGGATCGCCAGCGGATCCTTGCTGGTGCCCGCCAGCGCCGAGGCCATGTCGTGGGCGATTGAGGATCACGGCTTCGTCATGGGCCTGTCCCCCCAGGTTCCCGATCTGATCGCGGAGCATCTGAGGCCCTGGCTGGAAGGCTGGTTGGCGGACCATCAACTGACGCTCGATTCGATCGGCTGCTGGGCCGTGCATCCCGGTGGCCCTCGCATCCTCTCGGCGGTGACGGAGACCCTGGGACTCGATCCCGCCCTGATCGAACCCTCCCGATCGGTGCTGAGGGATTGCGGCAACATGTCCTCGCCGACCCTGTTGTTCATCCTCGAGCGCTTGCGTCGCAGCGGTGCACCAGGTCCGTGCCTGGCGATGGCTTTCGGCCCGGGGCTCTGTGTCGAGGTGGCGCTGTTGGAGTGAGAAGCAACCAGTCATGGGTCCACAACTGGACTGCATGCAGGCCCACCGGGATCCCTGCCGCCTGCTCTGGTGAAAATGCAGTGGGCGAGCAAGAGCGGACTTGTTCCCCGCAGTGGGCTCTGCCAACTGAGCGGCAGCCGCGGGATGGACCTCAGGCCCGCTCGCGGCGCTCTGGTGCTGGCGGCCGGGGGAGCAGCGCTTGTCGCCACGCAACAGCGCCGGCCTGCAGCGGCCTGATGTCGATCCAGGTCGTGGGAGGCCCCGGAGCAGGGAGGCTATCAACTGAATCGATTCCCGCGAACAATGAACCCTGAACAGATTCAGAGCCTGGAGGTTCTCCTCCTGGCAATGCTTCCCGTGGCGCTGCTTTGGTGGCTTTGGGTTCGGATGCTCCGCTGGTGATCCGTTCTGCGCCGCTCAGAGCAGTGCGAGGAACCTGATGGTCTCGGTGCCCAGGGGTGAAAACAACAAAGCCCGGAACGTTGGCCCTGGCGTTTGCCTGCTCAGCCTTGGTGCCTTCCCAAGGGGGTCGGGCGATCGGTGACGCGGCGCGAGCGTCATCCCGTAGCCGCAGAGAGCGAGTCGCCAGTTCTGTTTCCCGCGTTCTTAAATCCTGGGCTGCAGTACCCGAGCCGGGATCAGAACCGAGAAGGTCAAGCCTTGAGCATCTCTTCTCCCAGAGGTGATCCCTTTCCTTCCCTGCCAGGCCCCAGACAGGGCATGCGTGAAGCCACAGACACCCGACCCGATCGAGCTCCAGATGCCAAGGCTCAGGTCACAGGCCGGTGCTAAGGCGCCCCCCACGGGGCGCCTTAATGAGCCGAAGCTGCGGATCAACGCTCCGGAGTGACCGGCCGGGTCCAGCGCCGGTAGAACCAGACCCCGCCGCCTCCCCACAGCAGGCTCCAGAGGATGAACGTGGCGGCGGTGCCGAGCTGGCCGCCCTCCAGCGAATAGACCCCAGAGTTGATCAGGCCGGCATCGATGAGCGAGCCGCCGATCCCCCAGCCCAGCACCCAGCTGAACAGGAAGCCGATGGCCTGGAGGTTGCCCGTCATGGGAGCGGAGATGCAGCGGTGGGGATGGGACAGTGGTCGTGGGCGAACCGATCAGTCGGCCGGTCGGGGCTGCAGAAGGGCGCCGGTGATCCAGGCGCCGATCAGCAGGAGCGCGAGAACGCCGGCGCCCTGCTGCTGGTTGGGGCGAGGTCGCTGGGGCGGCGCAGCACGAAGACTTAGTCGGTGCCCTTGGCGATCAACCGAGCCCGATCTGCTGAAGGATGCTCTGGCCGGTGAGCAGCTCGGTGGCGAGGCCGATCACGAAGCCGAGCATGGCCAAGCGGCCGTTCCAGGTCTCGGCGAATTCGACAAATCCGAAGCGGGGAGCGGGATCAGCCATGAGTGTTTCAGTTCGTTACGACAACTGTAACGGCATGTGAAGCGGATGGGTCATGGCGGGTTCCCGCCTGATCCACCATGTGCAGCACAGCCAGGCAGTCCTGGGCGGTGATGGCATCGATGGCAATGCATGGCGAGCACCTCACCCATCGCTGCAGCGGCTGGTCAGAAGACCTGCACCGCCAGCGGGGCTGGTCGCCTGAGGTTGCGTGAGCCGTGGACCAAGCAACCGGCCGCCGCTGTCGCCCAAGGAGGCCTGGATCAGCTCGTTATCTTCATGCGCCATTACCTCGGCCGGGTCGTGGCCACCGCTGCCGTTGTGGCGCATGTTCTCCACTCACTCATCACCACCCTGCGTGATCGCTATTGCCCAGGTGACTAAATGAAGAAGAAAGGTGGACCGATAAGGCCCCGCCGCAGTGGAGCGATTTATCGATTATCTGCCGACTCGTATGCCACGCAGAGAATCCATTAGTCCCAATAAATTGAGCAGCCACAGAACTACCGCAACGACGACGACAATATTCAAGATGCTTTTGATCTTGGCATCCATTGGGATGTAGTTATTGATGACTTGCCCATGCGCAGCGGAACTGCCTGGCATCACGCCTGACGACGAAAAGATAGGTCCGCATCCAGCTTGGAGCCTGTTTGTTGAGTGACACCAGGCTCCTAAAAGCCCATCAAGTTTCCATGTGTCTTGAGCAGCTGGCCACCTCAGTGATCTTCAGAGGGACAGCTGTGAGCAATGACGACTGATCCCAAGCCTTCAGGTTCGCTGCTGAGCAAACTGTCACGATGCTTGAGACCATTGCTGCATCAATGAATACCGATCAGGTCCATGCGCAGGGCGGCAATCAAGAGTCGTTCTTCGGCCTGGCTCAGGCCGTCCCGGCCGGAGGCATGTATCGGGGCACCTCAGGCGGTGCAGTGAACGGCGTGTGTCCCTTCAGCGCGCTCCTGACTGCTGCTCAGGGGGGGTGTCTTCCATCGATGGAGCCTCCAAATCCCGTTGAAGCCACGGTGGTCCCGCAGCACTTCCGACACTGGTCTTCACTGAGGGCAACCGGGCTTCATGAAGGACCTTCACCTGGGCGGATCAGGCCGATGTCGGGTTCCTAAAACCGCCCTTCTCCAGGCGGGAACAGGAACTTCAATCGCCAACCACCAGTGGTCAGAAGGCGTAATTTGTAGTTGAGGGGAGGCCCGGGAGCCAACCCGACCCTCACCCTCCACCAGAGTCCGGCCAGGGAGCACCCGAGCCGGTGCGCACAGCGGAGGTGCGCCAACGATGCGACACACAAAAGGTGAACTTGATGGCACAGCGCGAATGCCATCCCGTAGCAGCAGAGAGCGATACGCCAGTTCTGTTTCCCCCGTGTTGAAACCCCGGACTGCAGTACCCGAGCTGGGATCACAACCGAGAAGGTCAAGCCCCGAGCATCTCTTCCCAGAGACGTGATCCCCATTCCTTCCCTGCCAGGCCCCAGACAGGTCATGCGTGAACCACAGACACCCGACCGGCAGTCCTTGGTGTGAGGAGGTGACCGCCGCAACCGGTGCTAAGGCGCCCCCCACGGGGCGCCTTCCTGTTGGGGGGACAATCATCGAGGCAACCGCTGCTGGAGGCGTTCAGCTCATGAAGGTGGTTCCGCTGCGGCTCCCCCTTGGCGCCGACCTGCGCCGGGCGCTGGAGGCCTGGATGGGCGAACAACAGGAGCAGGCCGGGTGTGTGATCAGCGCCGTTGGGAGCCTGTCGGTG
>JBBASR010000056.1:0-14761 GCA_040399125.1 Cyanobium sp.
TGAGCCTGGCAAGCACGATCAACTTGGCTGTGTCATCACTGGTGCCAAGCACCGCCGCGCGGCTGAGGGCATCGCTCTGGAAGCCGCGCATCAGGAAGCGGCGCAGCAGCCGCTGCACCAGGGGATGCTCCAGGTGCAGGTGCACCCGATCGGCATTCACCTCCTGCGGATCGCGGAATACCACCGGCTGCAGTTGGGTCTCCTTGCGCCATTGCCACAGCTTCTGGCCTGGTTGGCGCGGGGGCCGCAGCGCATCGAGTACATCGCCCCACACCGCATCACCGCCAGGCAGCTCTTCGGCGGCGGGGAATTCCCAGATGGCCCGATCGGGATCGGTGGCCGCCTGAGCTGGATCGCGGGGCCGCAGCATCAGCGAGCCGTTGCCGTGGCGTTCCCCCGAGAGCTGCAGGCTGGTGTTGAGGGCGCCGCGGAACAGGCCGCTGCTGAAGTTGAGCCACTTTCGCGAGCGCTCCAGATAGCGCTCCAGCGTTCCCACCTGCTTCTCCAGATCGCTCTTTCGCTCGCGGCTGCCTTCCAGCTCCTCATCCAGCAGCGCCCGGGTGCGGCGGAAGGCCTCCTCCTGATTCAGACCCTCGATTTCGGCAAGGGTGGCAGCCAGGGCAGTGGGGTTAATGCCCTTGGCGAGCAGGTCGTTGAGCTTGCGGATCACCACCGGCGGTAGGCAGCCCAGTTCGCTGCGGATCTGGTCGGTCTTGCGCACCACCGTGTCGAGCACCGTGTCTTCCGGCCGTTGGGGCAGCACGAAGTAGTGGCAATAGACCTGCGGTGAGCGCTGCAGGGTGCGGTCGATTCGGCCGTTCCGTTGCTCCATCCGCCCCGGGTTCCAGGGCACGTCGAAGTGCACCAGCCGCCTGCAGTGGTTCTGCAGGTTCACGCCTTCGCGGGCGGCGTCGGTGGCGATCAGGATCCTCAGCGGGTCGCCCTCGGGCGGACTGTTGAAACTGCGTTTGATCGCTTCGCGCTTCTCATCGCCAATGCCGCCGTGGAAGGTGGCAATCCGTGTCTCTGCCTGGTCGCTGCCTGCGATCAGCTCGCGCACTCGTCGCTCCAGCCAGTCCTTTGTGTCGGCGTATTCGGTGAAGATCAGCAGGCGTTCCTCTGCCCATGGCGCTCCATTGCGGCCCAGCTGGGGGCAGAGGTGCTGGCGGATCAGCTGCTCCAGGCGCTGCACACGGCTGTCTGGCTGGTAGCGGGCCGCGTGCGCGATCTCCTGCATCTGGCGCAGCAGCTCCCAGTCTTCGTCCGTGGCCTGTAGCGCCGAACTCACGGCTGCTTCGTGCTGGGCGTCGGCCTCTTGCAACAGCTCTTCCTCATCCCCCTCGGCCCGCTCGTCGTCGCCATCGATCGAATCGGCGAGCAGATCGAGCGTGTCCAGCCGCGGCGGCCGGCGGCGGCTGTCCTGGGCGGAGCGCTTCTTCAGGGTGGTGCAGTGCACCTGCAGGGTGCGATCGAAGGCGGCGATTGAACTCAGCAGTCGCTTCTGCAGATTGGCAATCACCAGGTTCTCGGCGGCCCGCTCGCGCTTGCCGGCGGCGGCCAGGCGCTCGTTGCGCTGCTCGCGGTAGCGGCTCAGCAACTCGGCCAGCTGCAGTTCCGGCGTCTCTGGCGAGAGACCATCGATCACCTCCGGCACCACCAGTCGCTCGGGCAGCTCCACGCCGATCTGGCGCAGGTCCTCCTTCAGGCGCCGCACCATCACGTCCTCAAGGTCCTGCTTGCGTACAGGCACGCCCCGGCAGAAGCGGGTGGGGTCGAGGATCTCCAGCAACGCCGAGAAGCTGTTGCTGTGGCCGTTATGGGGAGTGGCCGAAAGAAACAGCTTGTGTTCGAAGCGTCCCGCCAGATCACGGATGGAGCGAGTGAGCTTGGAGTCGATTGCAAATTTCGAGCCGCTGGCTGGGGCGGCGTTATGAGCCTCGTCGAGGATCAGTAGCGCCTGCTTGCCCTCTTCCCCTAACCAGTCGCGCAGTGGCCCTGCATAGGCTTCATCGCGCACCAACGCCTGGCTGAGGATGAAGCGGGTGTGGGTGGCCCAGGGGTTGATGCCCCAGCCCCGCTGACGCCGCATCTCGGCGATGTAGGCCCGGTCCATCACGGCAAAGCCCAGCCCGAAGCGGCTCTCCATCTCCCCCTTCCACTGCAGCACCACTGACGGCGGCGCGATCACCACCACCCGGTGCACCTTCTGGCGGAGCAGCAGTTCCCGCAGGATCAGGCCCGCCTCGATCGTCTTGCCCAGCCCCACGTCGTCGGCGATGAACAGGCTTACCCGCGGCATCCGCAGGGCCTTGCGCAGGGGCTCCAGCTGGTACGGCTTGACATCAATGCCGGCCCGCAGCGGTGCCTGAAACAGGCCTGGGTCGGTGCTGGTCACACAGTTCCAGCGCAGGGTGTTGAGGTAGCTGCCGAACACCTGCGGCTGATCGAAGCCCCGCTGGCCCACCGTGTCCCAGGTGGTCTTGCCCAGCACCTGGGCATCCACCTCCCGCTCCCAGAACACCTCCAGCTTCTGGCCGTTGGCATCGTCGTCCAAGCACGCCAGGCGTACCACCGTGTCGCCCTGCGGATGGGTCTCCGGTTCCTCCTCAACCAGCCATCGGTGGCTGCGGCAGTGGACCACGCTGCCGAGGGTGGGGACGAGTGCGGGGGGGCTTGATCTCATCATTTCACCGCCTGCAGCGGCGGGAGGGACATGGGGGTGAGGGGACGCTGCGGCCAGTCTGCACCTAGCGGAAGCGATGCGGCGGCATAACAGAAGCACTTGGAGCCGCGAGTCTTAGATCTATGCACGGAGCGCATAATTTCTGCCCTCCAGCTGTTGCGCGGCGCCAATCCGGCCCAGCTCCTGGGCGGTGTGGCGCAGCACAGGGTGCTCCTGCCAGTCGGCCGGCAGCGCCAGCCACACCGGGCTGTGGGGGAGGGAAGGCAGTGCCTCTTGGCCCAGGGGCCAGCGCTGCAGGCAGGCCCAGGTGTCGGCCTCCCGATCGGCCACCACCAGAGCCAGGGCGCTGCCCTGGATCCGGCCGATCCAGTCGTCTGGGGTCTGCAGGCTGTTGCCCCCGCTGCGCAGGGGGAGCCCCAGCTCCCGCAGGAGCCGCCGCAGGCCGGGCGCCACACCGCGATCGGGCACCAGCACCTCCGCCACCCGCCCGCCGGGGGCAGGCCTGCCGGGGACAGCGCCCACCAGCACCGGCGCATCGGGGCAGAACGCCAGGGCCAGGGGCAGCTCCCCCAGCGGCAGCAGCTCCAGCTCCTGGTGGTTCAGTCCTTCTGCTTCCTCCAGCTCCAGGCCTGAGATCAGGGCGCCATCGAGCACGCCCTGGCGCACCAGCTCCAGCCAGTTGACCGCCGCCCGGAACCGCTGAGGGATGGGCAGCAGCCAGGGGCAGTCCGCCAGCAGGGGGTGATGGAGAAGGTCGCTGCCGATCCGGGCGACACCGGCATTCAGGCGATGGGTGCGGCAGGCCAGGCGCAGCAGACGCATGGTGACCGAGGTGCCGTAGGTGCAGCCCCAGAGCTGGCGGCGATCGCGCACCAACCCAAAATCCTCCGAGAGCGCCCGGTAACGGCGGCTGATGGTGGGTTGGCTGAGGTGCAGCAGGCGGCTTGGTTGCACCGCGGTGCCGCAGAGCTCCAGCAGATCGAGCAGACGGATGTCGTGCAGCAGCTCCGGCAGGCGGTAGTGGGGGGCCTGGACCAGCGACGGGTGGCGCGGGGAAGCCATGGGATGGATGAGGCGCTGGGAGCAGCCTCGGCAGCGCGGGCGGTTTTTCTGCTGTTCTTCCTGCGAAATAGCAATGCCATCGGATAGATCCCAGGCTGCTCCGCCAACCTGAAGCACCTCTTTACTGGCCGAGCCGATGACGGTGAACCGGGAGACGCTGGAGAAGCTGGGCCGATTCCTGCTGCGCAACGACTGGACCGGCCGCATCAGCGACTACCGCCCCTCAGCCAGGAGCCCGAGGACTGATCCGCAGCTCGGCGTGGTCGGTAGCCGGATCCAGTTCCCGGTTGAACCGCCCGCCTTGCTCGTGTGGCAGATCCTGCATCGTTCTTGCCTTGGCGATCTGAACCTGCAACCGCCTCAGGCATTGCTGTGCGGCATTGGTATTCACCGCTCCCTGTGGCAGCAGTAACCACAGCTGCTCGATCAGGGGTGGCTGTTCCGCCAATGGTTCCAGGCCACTGGCCTTGGTCCATGCCGTTCCCTGCAGGACGGCAGAGATCGGCATCGCCAGCTCGCGATCTCGCGCCCGCTTGATCCAGGCGGCTGGTTCCTGGCAGGCCTTCGGTTGCTGTTCCACCGCAAAGCCATGGCACTTCAATTCTTGGTGCAGCAGCGGCGTGGCTGCCTTTCGCGGCACCAATATCCGCCGTGTGGAAGGCGTGGGTGCCACCAGCTGCAAGCTCAGGTGACCCAGAGGGAGCGCGCCCAGACCATCCCATGGCGGTGCCTGGCCGGAAAGCAGCGGCTTCTCCAGACAGAAGGAGCTCACGATGGCCCCATCGAGCAAGCCATGGCGAACCAGCTCGGCCCAGTGCTCACCGCTGCGGAATCGGGGCGGCACCAGTTGCACACCTTCCATGCCCATCAGCAGGCTCTGATGCAGCACATCCGTGCCGATCCGCAGCAAACCCTCCATCAGCCGGTGGGCCCGGTAGGCGAGCCGCAGGTGGTGCAGGCAGGCGTTCTGACCGTGCCGGCACACCATTGATCCCTGACTTGGCTCCAACCGAAACTGGTGCTGCATCAACTGCAAGCTGCGGCATACGGTGCTCTGATGCATGGCCAGGGCGATGCCCGCCTTCGACTGGGAGCCGGCCAGCTCAAGGAAATCGAGGATGTGCAGGTCTTCCAATGGAGCAGGTGGGCAGTAGGTGCTGGAGTGGGCCACGGGCGTGATCAACGTTGCTGAATGCAGCGTCAGCGCAGCGAAGCCGAGCGATGGCTTTTTTCCTGCGAAATAGTGGGCAGACCACCCCGCCATCGCCGCCATGGCGCCCCTGCGCTGCCACCTGCTGATCGGCCAGCCCGCCAGCGGCAAATCCACCCTCGCCCGCGCCCTGGCGCCCCTGCTTACCGCGCCCGGCGAGCCGCCGGCGGTGCTGCTCTCCACCGACGTGATCCGTGCCGAGGTGTTCGGCGATGCAGCCGTGCAGGGCCCCTGGGTGGATATCCAGCAGCGGCTGCATCAGCGCCTTCAGGAGGCGGTGGCCGCTGGCATCCCGGTGATCGTGGATGCCACCCACGCCCGCCGCGCCTGGCGCCTGGCACTCACCCAGGCGCTGCCGCTGCCCGCTCCAGTGGAGTGGATCGGCTGGTGGCTCTACACCGACCTGCCCACCTCCCTGGCCTGGAACACCAGGCGCGAACGGGCCGTACCGGTACCGGTGATCCAGGAGATGGCCGCCGCCTTAGCCGATCCCCATTTCGGGCCGTCGCGAGCGGAGGGTTTCGCGGCGATCTGTGCAGTGGTGCCCACCCACCACGCTGAACTGGAGCCGGTGCTGCAGGCTGAGCTGGCGGGCCTGGAGAAGCGCATCCGCGGTGCCACCAACCGCGAACGCAAGCTGCAGCGCCACGGCTATTCGCGCCTGCTTGATCTCGAGCGCCTGCTCCATCTGATCAAGCTGCTGAGCACCTGGCCTGACCTGGTCGCCAGTGATCCCGCCAGCGCCAAGGAGCTGGAGGCGATCCTCTCGCCGCTGCCGGAGGGGGATCTAGCGGCCCGTGCCGCAGCCTTTCTGGGCCGGCTGCATGGCGACTGCTACGCCGACGCCTCGGCGATCCGGGCTGATCTGGCTTGGCTGGAAGCCAACGGCTTCTGCAGTGCGATGCCCAGTGCCGCACCGATTCAGCTGGCGCCACTGGCTCGGACCGCTGGCCCCGTCCATGGCGGCTTGCCGCCGCTGGCTGATGGGCCGGTGTTCCTGCGGGTGATGACGCTGCTGCGCCACCTGCTGCAGGTGCCCTTTGATCGGCCGGCGGAGGGTGGCGCCAATTTGCACCAGCACCTAATCGCCTCCAACGAATCCATTCCCGGCGCCTACCTTCCGGGTGAAACGGCAACGCTGCGCAAGGACCTTGAGAAGGTTCTCACTCCCTACGGCTTCCGCAACCGCCACGACAACGTGCGCCACGGTTATTGCCTGGGCACCGCCGTGCTCTCACCTCCCCGGCTGCGGGAGCTGCACAACGTGGTGCGCCAGGCCGCCGGCCGGCTGGCCGATCCAGCAGCGCAGGCCCTGCTGGCCGAGCTGGATGAACGCCTGGGCTGGGCTGGGATCAGCGCCGATGGCCTGGCGCCGGTGCGCAGTTACGCCCGCCATGCGGTGGTGGACACTGCCCTGGTGCGAAGCGATTCGCTGGCCGTACCGCGACGGGCGGAGGCGATTGAGGCGGCGATCGTGGCCCATAGCCGCGTACGGCTCGAGCGCTATCCCGGGGTGGGCAGCTTTGCAGGCAGCGCCGAGGGCGAGTTGCGGGTGTGGCCGCTGCAGCTGATCTTCCACAACGTGGGCTGGTATCTCCTCTACGAAGAAGACCAGATCGGCCAGGAGCAGGGCCTGATCCGTAGCGAGCGGCTTGATCGCCTCGCAATGCGCCGCCAGGAAGCTGGCTTCCGCCGCAGCCCTGAGCTCCATGCCGCTGCCTTGAACAGGCTGGAGCGGCTGCTGCACCACAGCGGCGGCATCTATTTCGGCGGCGATCTGGAGCAGCAGCTGGCCATCGCCAGCCCCTCGGCCCAGCGCCGCAGCCAGCTTCTGGTGAGCCTGCGCTTTTGTTGCGCCCCCTGGGCCTTTGCCTTCATCCGCGAAGGCCTGCAGCGCTACCCGATCGAGCACACCCGCTTCTCTCAGCCGCTGCCAGGCGACAGCTGGTGGCACCACCCCAAGGCGCCGCATGTGCTCCAACCCGGCGCAGCCGATTCCAGCCACCCCTACCCGGTGGAGCTGGATCTGCCCCCCTGGACCGTGGCGGCCGACATCGACCTGCGCAGCTGGCTGTTTGCCTTTGGCGGCGGGATTCGCATTGAGAGCCCTGATGCACTCAGGCAGGAGCTGGTGCAGCGCTGCCGGGAGGCAATTGGGGCCAATGGTGGCCGACAGCCAAGTTCCGAATCCTCTTCACAATTACCTAAAAGCAGATCTGCCAACCGCATGCAGCGCGATTGAGAGGCAGTTTTACTCAGTCAATGGCACCCAGTCTTGTTTTCTCTGCTGCCACCAGAGCTGGATACTTCTCAGCCCAGATCTGCACAGCCGGATTGGCCGCCAGGTAGGCATCCCAGCTGCAGCCGTAAGACTTAAGTATGCGAGCGCAGTCAAGCGCAGCAATCCGTGCCTTTTCGGCCCTCTCTGCCTTGATCTGATCAATGCGTCCCTGAAGGTTCTTGTTGACCTCCCCGACGCTCAGCCCTGTCATGCCCATCAGCTCCATCATGAACTGATTGGCGGGAACGTTGTTCTTGAAGCCAACTGACGTTGCCTGAATATTGCCGGCTTCGTCGAGGTAACTGATCGAGAAGGTGTAATCGTGCTTTTTGGCGGCAAAGCCGATCAGGCCAGGTAGGCCAAATAGCACAACACCAGCAACACCCATGCCCACATCAGTCTTGCTTCCTGATCCACCCTGTGACCAAGAGAGCACCTGCTCTTTCTGGAGGACCAGTCCTGGCGTACCGATTTGGCCATTAGCCAGGGTGACGGTGCATTCCGAACCACCGGTGCAGAGGGCCTGATACACCGCCGCCATACCTGGTGTGGCAGTGAGTCCGATGGCTGTTGCTGCAGCACCGGCCGCAAGTCGATAGATGGAGGAGTGCATGATGAGCTGCTGAATGACTTCTATCTAGTCCCGCTAGTGCCGCAAACTGCCGATAACGGCTGATTCAATGCCAACACCGCATAGCCTCAACGTTGATCTGCAGACCTTCTTCTATTTCGGCGGGATCGGTGCTGGCGCAGTAGCAAGCCGAGTAGGAACTCCTTGCGCACCACGAAGCCATGTGGCCAGAAGTGTCACTTCAAAGTACGCCCCTTTTCGGCTGGCGGTGGCCCGCTGGAGTACCTGATCCGCGCTCGCCCAGCCACTGACTCGTGCTGTCCATGATCTGCCGGGGGTTGGCTCCAGGCAACGGCTCATGCCGTCCTCCACCCTGCAGGGCCACTTCAGCAGCCAAAGCGGAAGAGAGGTGGCGGCGGCTCGTATCGATCACCAGCAGCTCCATCCCCAACCGTCGGATTGTCCTGGCGATCTCCAGAACTTCCTGCCGGATCTGCGCCAGCTCAGCCCGCTCGCCCCCGTCGTCTGCCGCGACGGTCACGGAGTGGTGGAGCGACACATTCGCCTTGCCGTCGCTGATCAACACGATCAGGATCTCGCCCACCTCCTTGGAGCGGCGGGCGTTCACACCGACGCGCACCGCCAGCGCCAGACCGTGCGCCAGTGGTGATCCGCCGCCGCAGGGCAACCGCGCCAGCCGGCGGCTGGTCGCGGTGATGGAGCGGGTGGGCGGCAACTGCACCTCGGCGCGCCTGCCACGAAAGGTGATCAGCGCAACTAGATCGCGGCTGCGGTAGGCCTGCCGCAACAGCTCCAGTGCTGCCCCCTTGGCGGCCTGCATCCGGTTGAGGGCCATCGAGCCGGAGGCATCCACCACGAAGATCACCAGCGCGCTGGCCTTGCGCAGCAGCTGCTTGACGCGCAGGTCGTCCTCGCGCAGCAGCAGCTTCGGCCCGTGCCGGCCACTCCGCCCCCGTCGTCGCGCCCGCTGGTGCGGTGCCGCAGCCCGCAGCGTGGCATCGATGGCGATGTGATGGATCGGTCCATGGGGAAGCAGCGGCTTGACGTAGCGGCCCCGATCCGGTGAGGGCATAAGGCCGCCGCTGCCGGCCTTGCCGTGGCGCTGCTGGCTGCGTGCGACCTGGGCCAGCAGGTGCGGATCCAGCAGCACCCCCTCCGGCGAGAACAAAAACGTGTCTGGGATCGCGTCGCTGGGGGGCTGCTCCGCGGAGGAAGCCTCCGGAGGTGGCTCCTGAGGCGGCTCCGGTTCGCCCGTCGGCTCGCTCTCCGGGAGGCCGGGCGATGGCGGTTCAGGTTCCAGCTCCGGAGGCGCCGCCAGTGCCGCCGAACGGGGCAGGAGCACCAGCTCCACGGCCAGGCGCAGATCCGCCGCCTCAACATGGCGGCGTCCCTCCAGGGCGGCCTGAGCCCGCGCCACCCGCACGGCGAACAGGTCGCCGCGGTGGCCTTCCACACCGGCGCGGATCGCCTCCTCCACCAGGTAGCGCACCTGCGCGGGCCTCAATCTCACCCGCCCCAGCAACTGCCGGGCCCGGCGGATGCGCCGCTGCAGAGCCGTCAGGCCCGGGCCATGGCGCTGCCAGAACGCATCAGGGTCAGAGGCCTGCTGCAGCACCCGCTCCACCGCCTCCACCCGCTGATCCAGGCTCAGGGGTGTGTCGGCCGAGAGCACCAGGGCCAGCCGGTCGGCCAGATGGGCCCGCAGCTCCCCCTCGGCGGGGTTGTAGGTGGCGATCAGCAGCGGACGGCAGGGGTGCTGAAAGCTGATCCCCTCCCGTTCCACCCGGTTGATACCGCCATCCACCGCCGTGAACAGCAGATTGGCCAGGCCCGGCTCCAGCAGGTTGAGCTCGTCGACGTAGAGCACACCCCGGTGCGCCTCCGCCAGCAGCCCCGGCTGGAACACCGGCCGTCCCCGGCTGATCGAGGCCGAGACATCGACCGAGCCCAGCAGGCGGTCTTCCGTCACCCCCAGCGGCACCTGCACGAATGGCGTGGGCCGTTGCTCACTGACGGGGGTGCGGCTGATCGTGGCGCGATGGGCGCGGGTGGCGTCGTCCCAGTCGCCGGGATCGGCTGGATCGGCATTGCAGCAGGAGCGACGGATCACCCGGATCGGCGGCAGCAGCGCATGCAGGGCGCGGGCCAGCACCGACTTGGCCGTGCCCCGCCGACCGGAGATGATGATGCCGCCCAGGCCCGGATCCACCGCCAGCAGCAGCAACGCCCGGCGGATCGCCTCCTGGCCCACCACGGCATTGAGCGGGAAGGCGGATGACCGCGGAACAGCATCGGGAGAACGGATCACTCCACCGCCGCCGCCACCGTTACCCCCTCCAGTTCGGCGTCGGTGAGGTCGTAGAGGTCGCGCAGCCGCTCGAGCTTGTCGGCCGGGGCATTCCAGAGCCCGCGGCTGTGGGCCTCGAGCATGCGGCCCACCACATTGCGGAAGGCCTCGGGGTTGGCCTCGCGCAGCCGCCGGGCCATGGCTGCGTCGAAGGCATAGGTGTCGGCGGCCTGGTCATACACCCAGGGATCCTTGAAGCCGGAGGTGCCGCCCCAGCCGATCAGAGCCGTCATCCGCTGCGAGATCTCGTAGGCGCCGCCCGAGCCCATCGCTGCCATCGCCTGGGCCCAGCGGGGATTGAGCAGCTTGGTGCGGTACTCCAGCCGCAGCAGCTCCTCCAGATCCCTGGGCGTGGTGTCGCGCGAGAACGACTCGACGAAGCTGGCCGCCACCCGACCACCCGGCCGCCGGTCCTGCTGGGCCACTTCGGCGGCGCGTTTGAGGCCGCCGGTGTTGGCGTAGTACTCCTGAATGTCGGTGAGGCCGTACTCGACCGAATCGATCTGCTGCACCACCCGGTCGGTGCTGCGCAGCAGGGCGGCCAGCACCCGGGGCCTGGCTTCGCCCTTGTCGACGCGGCCGTAGCTGAACCCATTGCGCCCCTGCCAGGTGTCGGCCAGCTCCTCGCCGCTCTCCCAGTTGGCGTCGGTGACGCGGTCGTTGACCAGCGAGCCGAAGTCACCGGCGGGATTGGAGAACAGGCGGGCGCTGGGGTTCTCGATCCCTTCGGCGGCCAGCTGCAGCGCATGGCGGCGGATGGCGTTGCGCTCCGGCGGTTCGTCGGCCTCGGCGGCGCGGCGGAACAGGTCATCGAGTAGCTCGACGATGTTGACGAAGCTGTCGCGGAAGATGCCCGACAGGTTCACCAGCACGTCGATGCGGGGGTGCTCCAGGCTCTCCAGCGGCCGCAACTCGTAGCGCACGATCCGGCCTGTGGCCTCCTTGACCACATCGGCGCCCACCAGCTCCAACAGGATCGCCAGCGATTCGCCGCGGGTCTTGATCGCATCGAGCCCCCAGACCATCAGCGCCACGGTCTCGGGCCAGGCGTCGCCGTTCTCGCTGCGGTGTTTCTCCAGGATCCGCAGAGCGATCTGTCGGCCGCGCAGCAGCGCCCCCGGAGAGGGCATGCGGTAGGGATCGAGGGCATGGATGTTGCGGCCGGTGGGCAGCACGCCGGGGCCATCGCGCAGCAGGTCACCACCAGGAGCCGGTGGGATGTAGCGGCCGCCCAGGCCATCGAGCAGGTGTTCGAGTTCCTCGCCGCTGCGCCCCAGCAGCTGACAGACGCGCAGAGCGTCCAGCACACCCACAGAGCGCGCCACGCCCTGAACCTCGCCGGCAGCGTTCGGGCCGGGAGAAAGCCGCTCCAGCTCCGCCGCCTGCTGCTGCAGGCCCGCTTCATCGCTGGCCGGCGTCAGCCGGCTAATCGTCTCCAGCAGCGGCTCCGGCAGCGCCGGACCCACGTAGGCCTTGAGATACGCCAGGCGCTGCTCAGGATCCGGCGGCTGTCCGAGAGTGTGCAGGCCGCTGGAGAACAGCCGGCTTTCCAGCAGTTGCAGATAGGCCGCCAGGCGCACGATCCAGGCATCGAAGGCCTGCCGGTCGGCTGGGGCGTTGTCCGGCGCCGGGCAGTCGGCATCGAGACCGCTATCGCTCACCTGCTTGAGGATGCCTTCGGCGAGGGGGGCGTTGCGCTCAGGGTCCTCGCGATATTCGGCAATCAGATCGCGCAGGGCGATCATCTCCCGGTAGAGGCCGGCGCGGCCGTAGGGAGGCACGTTGTGGGAGACGATCACGCCGTAGCCGCGCCGTTTGGCGAGCATCGACTCCGACGGATTGTTGGCTGCATAGACATACAGATGCGGCAGGTTGCCCAGCAGCAGATCGGGCCAGGAATAGCCCGTGTTGCCCAGCGGCGAACCAGGCAGCCACTCCATCGTGCCGTGCATGCCGAAATGCAGCACCACATCAGCCTGGAAACCATGCCGCAACCAGCCGTAGAAGGCGGCGTACTGGGGATGGGGGGTGAGATCCCGCTGATACATCAGCCGCATCGGATCGCCCGCCACCCCCAGCGGCGGCTGCACACCGATCCAGACCTTGCCCAGCTGCACGCCGCCCAGCAGATAGCGGCCCGCCAGGGTGCGGATCGTGCTCTCGCCCAGGGGGCCCCACTGGGTCTCGATGCGGGTCGTGTGCAGCGGCCCCAGCCACTGCCGCAGGGTCTCCACCGTCACGCTGGCGCCTGTCCAGTCCTCGAAGCGCTCGCCCTCCGGGATGCGGCCCACCCAGGTGTCATCGGCCTGCTTCACCCGGCGGATCAGCTCCTCACCGCTGTCCGGCAGGGGGCCGAGGCTGTAGCCCTGCGCCGCCATCGCCTGCAGCAGAGCCATCAGGGAATCGGGCACCTGCAGCAGGGCGGCGGTGCCGGTGGCGCCGTAACCGGGCGGGAAGCCATAGAGCACGATCGCCACGCGGCGCTCGGCAGGGGACTTGCGGCGCAGCGCGATCCAGCCGTTGAGGCGTCCGGTGAGCCGTTTCAGCCGTTCAGGGATCAGATAGATGCGATCGCCCACCAGCCCCCCCAGCGGCACCGGATCAATGGCGCCATCGAGCTCCGGCAAGGCGAACAGCACGACGCTCTGCAGGCCGCCGATGCCCTGGCGGGTCCAGGAGTGGAGGTCCTGGATCAGCAGCGGCGCTGCCACCACGTAGGGCACATCCTTGGCGCACAGGATGCGCTGGGCCACCTCCTCACGGCGACCCGCCTGCATCGAACCGGCCGGCCCACCCACCAGGGGGAAGCCGATCGTCGAGACGATCGCATCCACCGCCACCGCCTGGCGGCGAGCGCCGCCGGCCTGCCCCGCAGCGGCAAGCTCACTGGCGCTGGTCATCCAGTCGCGTACGGCCATGTGTGCCTCCACGCCGTTGATGAACACCGGGAGCGGCACCAGCCGGGCGGCCTCGAAGGCGCGGAGCAGCTGGGGGATATAGGGCTGACCTGTGATCACATGCTTGCGGTAGAGCAGCAGCCCCACCACTGGCCAGTTCTGCTGCACTGCCGTGCTCTCGGGCCGCTGACGCCCAAACCAGGTCATGTAGTCGCGGGGCGACTGGAAGAAGCCGTCGTGGTCGGGATGGCAGAGGCCGAGATCGGGCGAATCGCGCAGCGCTGGAATCGCTGTGGGCTTGAGCCCCAGCCCATGACGGGCCAGATACAGAAACAGAGCGGTGATGTTGTCACTGCCGCCGGCGTTCCAGTAGCGGTAGAGGATCAGCCAGTGGCGCAGATCCTGGGCCCGCCGGGAAGGCAGGAACCGCAGCAGTTTCGGCCCCACCTTGAGAAAACCGAGGTAGGCGGCGAGCTTGTCCTCCTCGCGGCCGCTGCCGAACTTGGCCAGCAACGCCTGGATCGGCCGCGGCATGCCGGCACCACTGCCGCTGATCGTGAAGCGGCCGAAACAGGTGAGCTGCATCAGCTCGATCGCCGATTCGAACACCAGCCGGATCGGGATCCGCTGCGCGTGCTGGCGCAGCCACTCCACCTGATCGAAATCGAAGATCAGGCTGGCGAAGAAGGCATCGGCCTCCAGCAGCGCGGCAGCAACCGTGCCTGGTGCATCGACCAGATCGCCATCGCTGAACACGCCGACCTGCAGGTCCGGGCACTGGGCGATCGCCCGCTCGGCGGCCTGGCGGTAGAGGTCGGCATTGAAGCTCTCAAACCCGGCCAGGAGAACGATCCGTTTCATGCATCGTGCTCACAACATCGGTACGGCCGATGAACGGTGTTGTTGCCGCTCACTCAAGCTACCCAGGAGTGGCTCACCCGCAGCAGGTAAGGCAAATAAGGATCTATTCAGCTGTCTGAATGATGCAGAACAACAGGAGTGCACTGGTTAGATGATGGTGCCATGCTCAATGGTTGTGTTCTTTTCGATCACCACAATGCCACTGCGGATCGTGAATCCCAATGCAGTGCGATCGGCCTCCTGAACGCGATCCTTGTTGACCACCTTAACGTTACAGCCAATTCTCACATTTTTGTCCAGAATCGCGTTGCACACAGTGGACCCTTTGCCGATCCCCAGAGGCACGCCTCCTTGGGCACGCAGGAGAGCACGTTCTCGTTCCGACTCGGTACTGTCGGCACCCATCACCAGAGTGTCTTTCAGCACAACCCCCTCTTCAACCCGTAATCGCAACCCAAGAACACAGTGATCGACCACACAACGATCGAGTCGGCATCCTTCACTCAGGATCGAATATCGAATCTGGGCGTCATGAATCTGACTGGGTGGCAGGTAGCGTGATCGTGTATAGATCGGCAATTTTTCGTCATCAAATCTGAAGGCGGGCTGCTCATCGGCCAGGGCGAGGTTCGCTTCGTAAAAAGCCTTGATCGTACCGATATCTTCCCAGTACCCATCAAACAGGTGGCTCTGCAAGCGCAGGCCATTGCTCAGTGCAGCTGGAATGATGTCCTTGCCGAAATCGGTGGCCTCAGGGTGACTGCTTAACAGCGTTAACAGCGTTTCTCGTTCAAACACATAAATCCCCATCGAAGCTAGAAAAGGCCG
>JBBASR010000057.1:0-14747 GCA_040399125.1 Cyanobium sp.
CACTACGAGCGCTTCACCGACACGGCCATGTCGCGCCTCAACAGCGTGACCACCGGCTCGATCTACCAGGCGGTGATCAACAAGGAACGCCGCGGCGACTACAACGGCGGCACCGTGCAGGTGATTCCCCACATCACCGGGGAGATCCGCGAGCGCATCCACCGGGTGGCGGCCAACAGCGGCGCCGATGTGGTGATCACCGAGATCGGCGGCACCGTGGGCGACATCGAATCCCTGCCGTTTCTGGAAGCGATCCGCGAATTTCGCGGCGACGTGGGCCGCCACGACACGGCCTACGTGCACGTGACCCTGTTGCCCTTCATCGGCACCTCCGGCGAACTCAAGACCAAACCCACCCAGCACTCGGTGAAGGAACTGCGCTCGATCGGCATCCAGCCCGACGTGCTGGTGTGCCGCAGCGATCGCCCCATTTCCGAAGAGCTGAAAGCCAAGATCGGCGGCTTCTGCGGGGTGCCCGGCAGCGCTGTGATCCAGGCCCTCGATGCCGACAGCATCTATGCGGTTCCCCTGGCGATGGAACAGGAGGGCCTCTGCCGTCAGGTGCTCGATGTGCTCAGCCTGCCGGACCACGACAGCGACATGGCCCGCTGGGCGGAACTGGTGCGCAAGCTGCGCAGTCCCGGTCCCGCCGTGAAGGTGGCCCTTGTGGGCAAATACGTGCAGCTCAATGACGCCTACCTCTCGGTGGTGGAGGCCCTGCGGCACGCCTGCATGGAGCGGGACGCCAGCCTCGACCTGCGCTGGATCTGCGCCGAGCAGATCGAGGAACAGGGCGCCGAAGCCCTGCTGGAGGGCATGGATGCGGTGGTGGTGCCGGGCGGCTTCGGCAATCGCGGCGTGGATGGGAAGGTGGCGGCGATCCGCTGGGCCCGCGAACAGCGGGTGCCCTTCCTCGGCCTGTGCCTGGGCATGCAGTGTGCCGTGATCGAGTGGGCCCGCAACCAGGCCGGCCTCACCGGGGCCACGAGCGCCGAACTCGACCCCGAGACGCCCCACCCGGTGATCCATCTGCTGCCGGAGCAGCAGGACGTGGTGGACCTGGGCGGCACGATGCGCCTGGGGGTCTATCCCTGCCGACTGATCCCCGGCACCATGGGCCAGCGCCTCTACGGCGAGGAAGTGGTGTACGAGCGCCACCGCCACCGCTACGAGTTCAACAACGCCTATCGCAACCTGTTCCTCGAATCCGGCTACGAGATCAGTGGCACCTCACCCGATGGCCGGCTGGTGGAACTGATCGAACGCAGCGATCACCCCTACTTCACCGCCTGCCAGTACCACCCGGAATTCCTCTCCCGGCCCGGCAAGCCCCACCCGCTGTTCCTCGGCCTGATCGAGGCCGCCCAGCAACGCTTGCCCGGAGCCGGCGCCTCCCTGGAGAACGCCCAGGAGGCGATGCAGCCGGCTTAGCGCCGGCCCCTCAGCGCCTCCCGCTCACCTGCTGACCTGACAGATCGGGGGGGCCACGGCGGCAAGCCCCGCCAGCTCGAAGTAATTCTGGCCAAGGGCAATCCGCCTGTAGGCCTGGTCGTCGAGGGCTCCCAGCACCGAACTGGTGACCGCCAGCTCCTCCCGATAGACCATTTCGGTCTTGCCGGCAGCCGCCACAAAGTCCGTGCCCGGAATGAAGCGCCCTGGCCAGCGATTCATCAACGCCACGTAGTGCTTGCGCTTGGCGGGATCCTTGAACACCTGGTCATACAGGACCCGCCAGGAGATATCAAAGGACAGCTTGGGATAACGACGCAGCATCGTTTCCAGCAGTGCCACATGCTGGCGGGCATCGATCACCGCAAGCTCCTTGGAAAGGCCCAGGTGCATCCAGACGATGCGGTTATCGGGATAGCGACGCAGCACCTCCTGCATCAAAGGCAGGTATTGAAGGGCGTTCTTATCGTTGCCGAGATCGGAGTGAATGGCGATCGGGATGTTGCGGTTCCGCAGTTCATCCATGAACGGCTTCCAGCCGGCGATTTTCTCGATGGGAACAGCCCCATGGCCGTTGTTGAAGAGCGCCTGCTTGGAGAGGTTCACCTCTCCCATCCAGCGGAACATGCCCGGATATTCCTTCTCCAGCAGCGCCATGGCCGGCAGCACCTCCTCCGGCCGGGAGAGGTCGGGGAACGTCATCGAAAGCACCAGCTTCATGCCGGTGGGCTCCAGATCCAGGGAGTTCTGGGCGTTGGAGAAGTCGCTCTTGAGGCTGGGAAACGCCGGCACCCCTGGGCAATTCAGGTAATAGGTGCAGGGAGAATTCACCGGCAGACGCTGGCCGATGCCGTAGAGGTTGGCGAACAGCACACCGCTGTTGCGCAGGTACCCCATCAGATCCTGAAAGGGGATCGGCGGACCCCCGAAAGGCCGCACATGCAGATGGGTATCCACCACCGCCATCGGGGGACGGCTGCGGCGGTCGTAGCAATCGGTGTTGCCGGGGCGGAACTGGGCCAGGGTCAGTGGGCCCTGAATCGGCGTCTGGCGCACCAGGGCCCGGCTTCCACCCGCCGCCAGCAGCAGTGCACCGCCGATGGCCCAGGGAACGAGCTGGCGCGCGCGGGAAAGCAAGGCAGAACGCATTACAGGAGTGGAATCACCGTTCCGCCAAGGTAGTCACGACCCATCCCCATCCACAGTCACATCCACAGCAACGTGAAGCGGGGCGTCATGGCCAGGCCATAGGTTTGATCCACCATGGCCACCCTCCCCTTCCCCCCCGGCGCCGAGCCACCCCAGCCGCCTGCCGCCGCCCCAGTAGCCACCCTGCCCGTGGTGGAAACCTTCCACTCGCTCCAGGGGGAAGGGCTGCACGCCGGCCGCAGTGCCTTCTTCCTGCGCCTGGCAGGCTGCGACGTGGGCTGCAGCTGGTGCGACACCAAGCACTCCTGGCCGGAGACGATGCATCCACGCCAGAGCCTCACCGATCTGGCCCGCCAGAGCCGCCATGCGGCGGAGAACGGGGCCGCCTTCGTGGTGATCACAGGCGGTGAACCGCTGCAGCACGATCTCGATCCCCTCTGCCAGGTGCTGGCCGGGGGACTGCCACTGCATCTGGAAACGAGCGGCGTGCATCGGCTCAGCGGTCGCTTCGACTGGATCACCCTCTCCCCCAAGCGACACCGCCCCCCGACGCCCGAGCTGCTGAGCGCCTGCCACGAACTGAAAGTGGTGGTGCACGACGCCCACGATCTGCGGTTCGCCGAAGAGATGGCGGCCGCGGCGGCGGCCCCCCAGCTGCTGCTGCAGCCCGGCTGGCACTGCCCCGAAGGCCAGGCGCTGGCGGTGGCCTTCGTGCGCCGCCATCCGGCCTGGCGACTGAGCCTGCAGAGTCACAAATGGCTGGGAGTCCGCTGAGATGAATCGCACCACCCGTTTCCGCCGGCTGCTCGAGGCCCCGCAGATCCTGCAGATGCCCTGCTGCCACGACGGTCTCTCCGCCCGGATCCTGGAGCAAGCGGGCTTCGAGGCGATCGCCGCGGCCGGCTTCGGCCTCTCCGGCAGCCTGCTGGGCCAGCCCGATATCGGTCTGCTCACGGCCTCGGAAATGCTGGAGCAGTACCGCCGCATCTGCCTGGCGGTGGATCTGCCGGTGTTCGTGGATCTCGACACCGGCTTCGGCGATGAGAACAACGTGATCCGGGCGGTGCGGGAAGCGGAGCAGGCCGGGGTGGCGGCCCTGTTCCTCGAGGACCAGACCTATCCCAAGCGCTGCGGCCACATGGCGGGCAAGCAGGTGGTGCCGGCCGGGGAGTTCGTGGCCAAGCTGCGGGCCGCCCGCTCGGCCCGGCGCGATCCGGACCTGGTGATCACCGCCCGCACCGACGCCGGCGCCGTGCTCGGTTTCGAGGAGGCCCTGCGCCGCGCCCGGCTCTATGCCGAAGCCGGCGCCGACCTGGTGTTTGTGGAGGCAGTGGAGACGGTGGAGCAGATGCGGGCGGTGAACACCACCTTGAGCGCGTGCGGCACCGCCAGCATGGCCAACCTGATCGAAGGGGGCCGCACCCCCCTGCTCGATGCCGCCGCACTGCAGGAGCTGGGCTACGCCGTGGTGGCCCATCCCTGCGGCTCGATCTTCACCGCCGCCAAGGCCCTGCAGGACTGGGCCGCCCAGCTGCGAAGCCAGGGCAGCAGCCGGGGCTGGGAAACGCAGATGCTCAGCTTCGACGCCTATGCCGCCGTGATGGGCACCGCCGCGATCCGGGAACGACAGGCTGGATTCCGGTCCTGAGCTCAGCCCAGGGCTTCGGGTTCCTCGGATTCCGGGGGTGCCTGGTGCAGCACCCGCTGCGGGAAGGGGATCTCGATGCCGTTGTCCCGGAAGGCATGCCACAGCGCCCGGCGCACCTCGCTGGCGATGCTCCCGTTGCTCAACGGATCAGCGATCCAGTAGTAGAGCTCGTAATCAATCGAGGAATCCCCATAGTTCAGCAACCTCCCCTGGGGGGCCGGCTGGGGGAGCACCCGGGAATTGGCCAGGGCGGTGGCCTCCAGCACACGAATCACCTCATTCGGATCATGGCGGTAGCTGGCCCCGATCAGCACCCTGCAGCGACGACGGGTATCGGTGCCGGAAAAGGTGGTGGTGGTGGCGGTGAAGAAGTTCTGGTTCGGCACCACCAGTTCAGCGTTGTCGGTATCGCGCCAGAGGGTGGCGGCCCGCAGCCCCAGCTTGCGCACCTCACACGGATCCCCCTCGTACACCAGGATCTCCCCGGGACGCACCGAACCTTCGAACAACAGCCACAGACCGCTCACGAAGTTGGAGAACACCTCCTTGATGCCGAAGCCCAGGCCCACCGAGAGCCCTCCGGCGATGGCGGCGATGGCGGTGCCGTTGAGGCCGATGCGATTGGCCAGCCAGAGCAGGCCGATTCCGACCAGGACATACCGCAGGATCAGCTCGAAGGCCTTGCGGTTGCCCATCTCCATCCCCGCCAGCCGGCTGAGGGCGGTACCGGCCAGAAACACCGGCAGTTCGCTGAGCACCACCAGGAAGTAGGGCAGGGTGATGAACAGACCGAACTTGCCCAGGGTGAAGTTGGTATCGAAGAGATTCAGCAGCGGGATCGAACCCAGCTGACCCAGACCCTCCACCCGATCCAGCAGTCCCGCCACGGCCAGCAGCAGGTACATCGGCAGCACCGCTCGATTCCAGTAGCTCTCGACCTCCTGCGGGGGCTGGAAGCGACGCAGCAGCAACCGCAACCCATCGAGACCTGTCCATACCCCCAGCAGCTGGGCCGCCAGGCCGATCAGCCCCGAAGGCATGCCCAGCCGGGCCACCACCAGGGCCACCAGGGCCAGCACCGCGATCACCACCAGCCGGGCCAGCACCGGGTGCCAGCTGCTGAGGGAGGGCTTCGCCCGCAGCGCCCAGGCCCGGTAGGCCAGCAGCGGCAGGGCGATCAGCAGCAGCTGCAGCAGCACGGCGCCGCGGACCAGCAGGCCCAGCCATCCACCGATCAGATACAGGAGCTGGGTCATCGGAAGGACTTCTCAGGGAGGGTCGACGCTGGCGAGGGTGAAGGCAAAGATTCGGAGGCAGGCGACTGGGGAGCAGAGGTGCCGAGGGCCAGCGCCTCGATCGCCGTGAGCACTTCCTCGGGGGACTGCTCGCCGTAGACGCTCTCCTTGAGCAGCTGCTTCAGCGGTTCTCCCAGCAGCCGGATCCGCACGCCCTCGCGGAAATTGGGCACGATCGAATGCTCGAGGCTGCGTTCCATCGCCGCCAGCTCCGGGGCGGCCTTCACCGGCACGATCACGTTCTGATTCACCGGCAGATTGCCGATCGCCCGCACCATCAGATTGTTCTGGCTGAAGTCGTTGAGAACGAACAGGGCAAAGCGTTCGGCCAGCCCGCGCTGCACCGGAGTGGAATCACGGCCGAAACTGATCAGCAGCAGCCGGGCCATCGGCTCGGCCGGTTCGTCTTCGTCCACCCCGGGCAGCACCGCCACCGCCAGGTCCTTGCCCAGGGCGCGTTTCAGACGGGGAATCGCGGTGGCGTTGCAACTGATCCAGTCGAGCTGGCGGGTCTGCAGGCGCTGCACCAACTCCTCGGAGGAATCCAGAAACTGAATATTGGGATTCACATTGGCCCGGTACAGCCAGCGCAACCAGGCCAGCACGTATCCCCGCTCCACAGACCCGAGCGGCTTGCGCCCTTCCACACGGGCCGGTTCATCAAGCAACTCCAGAATCGGATGCCCTGCCCGGAAGCCGGTGGTGGTCCAGAGCAGTTCATCCATGGCCAGGGGCAGCCCCACCAGGGTGCCGCTCTCGGCCCGCACCAGCAGCTCGGCGATCGTGGCCGGTGGTGTGGGCACCCGGCGGCGGTTGTAACAGGCGAGATTCGGCTGGAGCAGAAACGGCAGGGCCCGGAAGTGGTTGCCGTTGCGAAAGCGCGACAGAAAGCGGATCCGCAGGGGATCGAGCTGCTGGGGCTCCAGACCGCTCGCCTTGGTGAGTCCATCGGAGGCCAGCACCGCGGCCGCGGCCGAGCGGGTGATGATCAGATCAGGGCTGGCCCCCAGGGCCGCCTTCTCCCGCAGGGTGGACACCACATCGGCTTCGTTCACGAAGCGCAGGTGCAGGTTCACGCCAGGATTCACCCGCATGAACTCCTGCACCATGCTGGAGGTGAGTTTCTGGATGCTTGCCTGGGCCAGCTGGTCAGAACCCTGCCCGGCCGAGATCAGGATCTGGAGGTTGCCGGGCGTCTGAAAGCGGAGCTGTCTGGCCCCACAGCCACCGAGCAGGAAGGCCAGGGAGAGCAGGGCCGGGAAGGAGCCGAATGCAGAAGGCAGGCGAAGCTGAAACCTCCGCTTCATCAGTAGACCATCGCCTGAGCGGTGAACTCCTCCAGCTCGAACCGATGGGCCCCGGACTCCGGGCTCACCACCACCATCCGCAACCGTTCGCCCTGCAGCCCCTCCCTGGAGGAGGTGGTGGTACCGATCTCCTCACCCTTGGCATCGAGCACCTTGAAGATGGCGCGCACATTGCCGCAGGGACGGTCCTTGCAATAGACCTCGAACACCTGGGCCTTCCCGCCTCCGAACAGCTTGGGAGGGTTGCAATCCTCCGTGCACCAGCGGGTGAGCACACCTTCGGCGCTCTGCTTCCAGCCCAGGGTGGTGAGCTGCTCGCGCTCCTGTTCCCGCAGCTCCTGAGCGGTGGGTTTCTGCTGGGAGCGGAAGCTGTATCCCCAGTAGAAACCACCCCCGAGTGCCGCCAGACCGGCGACCAGCAGAGGCACGAGCGCATCGAAGAAACCCCGCTTGTGGCGGGAATCCGAGCGGGAAGAGTCGTCAGGATGGACCATGAAGCAGGCAGAAATCAGGGCGAGCAAGCCGCGCCCAGGCTATGCATTCAACGTGAAACCGCCACATTCTGTCGCCGTTCGGCCCGCCACAGGCGCCAGCGCACCTGCAGATCGGCAGGGGTGTAGACCACGATCGGCAAGCGGGAGTCGTAGGGCAGAACGAACGGCTTGCTCCCCATCACCACGAAGCCGCGGCGCCGGCTTTCGCCAGGAGGGCAGGCCTTGCGGGTGGAGACCACCGGACCCACCGACCCCACCCGATACAGGCTGTAGCCCCAGCCGGGGATCGATTGGCGCCGCAGCCGTCCACTGAAGTGGTGGAGGTTGCAGTCGATCTCCTGCTCGCGACCCACGATCAGTTCCACCTTCCAGTCGGCGGGGTCGGCGGAAAGCAGGGGATCCCGGACGGCGGGCGGGGTGGCGGGCAACTCGATCACCCAGCGGCGCTCTCCGGCAGCGGCGGCAGGCCAGGCGCGCAGATCCGCCGGAGCCGCGGCCTGCGCTCCACGGGGCAGCAGGCCGGGGGCCGTCAGCAGAACCGCCGCCCCAAACAGAGCGGCACGGAAAAGGGAGGGCATCGGGGGAGAGGCGATGCATGCATGTTGGCGGCAGGCGGCGGCCATGGCACGATCGAACCACCCATTCCTCCAGGCCCACCACGCCCTCCCCCCGGTGCCCACCGCCATCGCCCTGCTCTCCGGCGGCCTCGATTCAGCCACCGCGGCCGCCCTGGCGATCGAAGCCGGCGACCGGGTGATCGGCCTCTCCTTCGACTACGGCCAGCGGCATCGTCGCGAACTGGCAGCGGCGACCCAGCTGGCCACGGCCCTCGGCATGGCGGAACACCACACCATCGCCGTGGACCTGGCCCGCTGGGGCGGCTCCTCACTCACCGACCCCCAGCTGCCGATCCCCAGCGACGGCGTGGCGGCCGGGGTGATCCCCTCCACCTACGTGCCCGGTCGCAACACGGTGTTCATCGCCCTGGGGCTCAGCCTGGCGGAAGCCCGCGGCGCCGCACGGCTGGTGCTGGGGGTGAACGCGGTGGATTACTCCGGCTATCCGGACTGCCGCCCCGACTTCCTGGCCGCCTACCAGTCCCTGGCCGACCTGGCCACCAAGGCCGGCCGCGAGGGCCATGGGGCCAGGCTCTGGGCGCCCCTGGTGACCTGGACCAAGACCCGGATCGTTCAGGAGGCCCTGCGGCTCGGGGTGCCGATCGAGGCCACCTGGAGCTGCTACGGAGGCGGAGCCAGCCCCTGCGGCGTCTGCGACAGCTGCCGCATCCGGGACGCCGCCCTGGTGGAGGCGGGCCGCCCCGACCTGGCCAGCAACGGCTGCGCAAGCGCGTGAAACAACCCCTGGCCTGGCGCGATCCCTGGGCGGTGGTCACGGCCCTGGCGCGGGAGCTCGGCCAGGACGGCCTGGTGTTCCTCGACGCCGACGGCAGCGAATTCGGCCGCCACGCCGTGCTGGGGGTCACCCCGCTGGAGGTGGTGATCTGCCGGGGCCTGGCGGGGGAGCGCGGCAGCCAGGATCCCTTCGCCGCCCTGGACCGCCTCCGCTCAGGTGGGGGCTCCTGGCTGGGCTGGCTGTCCTACGAGGCCGCGAGCTGGGTGGAGCCGGCCGACCACTGGCAGCCCAGCGACATGGCCACGCTGCGGGCCAGCCGCCACGATCCCCTGGTCCACTTCGACCTGCTCGAACAGCGCCTGTGGCTGGAGGGCGAGGATCCCGGCAGGCTCGCCGACCTGGCCCAGACGCTGGAGCGGGTCTGCCCCCCGGCAACGGCACCTGGGGAGCCGGCGCCGCTGGAGCCGGAGGGGGCGGCCATCGGGGCGCAGGCCTGGACCTGGCACACCCCCCCCGAGCGCTTCGCCGCCCAGGTGGGCCTGCTGCTGGAACGAATCGCCGCCGGCGATCTGTTCCAGGCCAACCTCACGGCCTGCTGTGAAACGCAACTCCCGACCCCGCCCGATCCCCTGGCCCTCCACGGCCGGCTGCGGCGCCATTGTCCCGCCCCGTTCGGCGGCGTGGCGATCGCCGGCGACGAGGCGGTGGTCTCGGCCTCGCCGGAGCGCTTCCTGCTGCTCGAGGCCGATGGCCTGGTGGAGACCCGACCGATCAAGGGCACCCGCCCCCGCTTTGCCGATCCCGCCGCCGATGCGGCCAGTGCCGCCGCCTTGATCAGCGACCCGAAGGACCGGGCCGAGAACGTGATGATCGTCGATCTGCTGCGCAACGATCTGGGGCGGGTCTGTGTGCCGGGCTCGATCGAGGTGCCTCAGCTGCTGGGACTGGAGTGCTACACCCAGGTGCACCACCTCACCTCGGTGGTGCGGGCCCGGCTGCGGCCGGAGTGCAGCGTGGTGGATCTGCTGCGGGCCTGCTGGCCGGGGGGCTCGATCAGCGGGGCCCCGAAGGTGCGCGCCTGCCGCCGGCTCGACCAACTGGAGCCAGTGCCGCGCGGCCCCTACTGCGGCTCTCTCTTCCACCTCGGGGCCGATGGCCGCTTTGACAGCAGCATCCTGATCCGCAGTGTGATGGTCAAGGGCCGCCGGCTGCGGGTGCATGCCGGCGGTGGGATCGTCGCCGATTCAGACCCCAGCGGCGAAGCCGAGGAAATGGGCTGGAAAATCCGCCCCCTGCTGGAGGCCCTCGCCTGAACCCATGAACCCTCCCCGACCCTGCCGAGCGATCGCCTGGCTCGACAGCCCGGAGGGCGAAGCGTGGGGCAGCCCCGAAAGCCTGGCCCTGCCCCTGGGCGACCGGGGCCTGCTGCTGGCAGACGGCCTGTTCGAGACCGTGCTGGTGGAGGACGGCGAACCGAGGCTGCTGGAGGACCATCTGGAGCGGTGGCAGCGCTCGGCCGCTCTACTGGGGATGGCGCCGCCCCCGGATCGGCAGCGCCTCCTGCCCCTGGTGCAGGAGGCGGTAAAGCGCAGCGGCATCGACCAGGGGGCTCTGCGCCTCAACTGGAGCCGCGGCAGCGGCGGCCGAGGCCTGGATCTGCCGGAGGCAGCAGGGCCTGGGGAAGCACCGCCCTTGCCGCGCTTCTGGCTGCAGCTCTCCGCCTGGCAGCCCGACTTCCAGCCGATCGGCACGATCGTGAGCCGCTGGGAACGCCGCAACGCCGCCAGCCGCCTGAGCCGATGCAAGACCTTCGCCTACGGCGGCTCGATCCAGGCCCGCCGCGAGGCCCGCGAAGCGGGCGCCGAAGACGCCCTGCTGCTCAGTACCACGGGAGAGCTGTGCTGCGGCACCGCAGCCAACCTGATGGTGCTCTGCAAAGGACACTGGCTGACGCCCCCCGGCGCCAGCGGCTGCCTGCCGGGGGTGATGCGGCAGCGGGCCCTGAACCGGGGAATGACCAGCGAAGCGGCGATCAGCACCGACACCCTGGCCAGAAGCGAAGGGGCGCTGCTGATCAACAGCCTCAGCTGCCGGCCCATCCACCGGGTGGACGAGCTGCCGCTCCCTCAGATCTCTGCAACGATGGCGTCAGAGCTCTGGCGGCAGCTGTTCAGCGACAGCCCTGCACGGAGACCCGATAGGTGAAACCGGTGGCCGCCATGTTGTTGGTGGAGCCCACCTTGATGTTCACCTGGCTCACCTGTTTGCCGGGCACGGTGGGAACCAGCTTGCCGCCGCCGGTACCGGGCTGAGGAGTGATATTGCCATCAAACACCCGCAGGCTGGAGCCGTCAGTGAACTTGAGGTAAGCCTGCACCGGATAGGTGGCACTCACCGAAGAATCAGCGGTGAAAAACAACTTATAGCCGCGATACGGCTTAGCGACGAAGAAGTCGGTGTTCCAGTTGGGCTTGCCGAGCGGATTGCCGAGGCTGATCGTCTTGGTGACAATCGGGTTGGTCCCATCGCCACCAACCGGCGAGAGAAATTCACAGCTTTCGGCAGTGGCAGCGGGAGCAAGGCTGAGGCTGAGCGCACCGCAGAAGGCCAGGATCAGCCCAGGTCGCGAACAAGAAAGCAGCTTCGTCTTCACGGCAGATGGCATCACAGCAGGCAGGGAAAGGCTCATCGGAACAGAACTCCGGAGAATTTCAGCGTACCCAGCGATCCGCAGAGGAACACGGATCGAAACAAACATGCAGCGACACTCAGACGCTGAGGAAGCGGTCGATCACCTCCTTGCTCAGATCGGCGGTCGGTCCACTGGCGACCACGCCGCCCTTCTGCATCGCGTAGTACCAGTCGGCCTGCCGTACAAAATGCAGGTGCTGCTCCACCAGCAGCACGCTGATGCCGGTGGTCTCGATGATCCTGCGCACGGCCCGCTCGATGTCGAGCACCACGGAGGGTTGGATGCCTTCGGTGGGTTCATCGAGCAGCAGCAGCCTGGGCTTGCCCAGCAGGGCGCGGGCGATCGCCAGCTGCTGCTGCTGTCCGCCGGAGAGGTCACCGCCGCGGCGAGCCAGGAACTTCTCGAGAATCGGGAACAACTCGAACACCACCGGGTCGATGTGGCGGTTGCGGCCCATGCCGCCCGGCAGGGCCTCCATGCCAAGCAGCAGGTTTTCGCGCACCGTGAGCTGGGGGATGATCTCCCGCCCTTGGGGCACATAACCGATGCCGGCCCGGGCCCGGCGGTGGGGCGCCAGAGCGGAGATCTCCTCCCCGCCGAACCACAGGGAACCGCTGCGCTGCCGCAACAGACCCACCAGGGTCTTGAGCAATGTGGTCTTGCCCACGCCGTTGCGGCCGATCAGGCAGACCATCTGACCCGGTTTCACGTTCAGGTCGACATCCCGCAGGATATGACTCTCACCGTAATAGACATTGAGGCCATCAATATCGAGCAGGGCCTCGGCATTGCCGGACCGCTGCTGACCGAGGGGCTGGGGGAGAACAGTCATCGCGTAGGGAGTGGGGGAAGGGCTCAGTCGGATTCACGGCCGAGGTAGACCTCGATCACCCGCGGGTTGTTCTGCACGGCATCCATCGACCCTTCACAGAGCACATGACCCTCATGCAGCACCGTGACGGGAGCCTGGAGGTCGCGGATGAACTCCATGTCGTGCTCGATCACCAGCACGGTGTGATCCCCGCTGAGCTGGCGGAGCAGGTCGGCGGTGCGTTCGGTCTCCTCATCGGTGAGGCCGGCCACCGGTTCATCCACCAGCAGCAGTTCCGGGCTCTGGGCCACCAGCATCGCAATCTCCAGCCACTGCTTCTGGCCGTGGGAAAGGCCCCCGGCGAGCTGATTGGCCTGGGGCTCCAGCCCCACCACCCCCAGCAGATGCTGCACCCGGTCGACCGACTCGGAATCAAGGCGACCGAACAACAGATCCAGGGGGGAGGAGCGACGGCTCACGGCCAGCTCCAGATTGCGCCTGGGGGAGAGGTTCTGATACACCCGCGGCGTCTGAAACTTGCGGCCGATCCCCAGCCGGGCGATGCGATGTTCAGCGGTTCCCACCAGCGAACGACCACGGAAACGAACATCCCCACGGGTGGGGCGCACCTTGCCTGTGATCACATCAAGGAAGGTGGTCTTACCAGCACCGTTGGGACCGATCACCGCCCGCAGTTCCCCGGGCTGAAGCGAGAGGTTGAGATCATTGAGGGCCCAGAAGCCATCGAAACTCACACTCACGCCCTGCAGTTCAAGCAGCGGCGTCATGAATCACCTCCTTTGGCACGACGGGCTTCGATGGCGCGCTTTTCGGCCTGGATCTCCGGATCAAAATCGAGGCCTGGATAGGTGCTGACGGCGGGGGGCAAGCCGAGCATCGCCTTGAGGCGACCCGGACCACCCTGACGCCACCAGCCCACCAGCCCATCGGGCAGGGCGGTGACCACCAGCAGAAACAGCCCCCCCTGGATGAACAGCCAGGTTTCAGGAAGCTGCTCACTGATCAGGCTCTTGGCATAGTTGATCACCACGGCGCCGAGAATGGCTCCGAGCAGGGTGCCGCGTCCGCCGACCGCCACCCAGATCACCATCTCGATCGAGAACGGCACCGCCATGTACTGGGGCGAAACAATCCCCGACTGCACGGTGTAGAGCGCTCCACTGATACCGGCCAGGGCGCCGGCCACGGTGAACACCACGGTCTTGTAGGCCGTGGGGTTGTAACCGGTGAAGCGCAGTCTGGGCTCATCGTCCCGCACGGCGGTGAGCGCATCTCCGAAGCGACCGCTGGTGAGCCAGCGACAGAGGAACCAGGCACCGATCACCACCAGCAGGGTCAACCAGAACAGAATCCTCTGCATCGAATCCGATCCCACCAGCTGACCGAAGATGCGGGCGGTATCGGTCTTGAGGCCGTTGGTGCCGTTGATCAACTTCTGCTGGCCGTTGAAGAAGTTGAAGAACACCAGCAGGGCGGCCTGGGTGAGGATCGAGAAGTAAACCCCCTTGATCCGGTTGCGGAACACCAGATAGCCCAGCACCCCGGCCACGATCGCCGGAATCACCCAGATCGCCAGGAAGGTGAACAGGGGTGAGGTGAACGGCTGCCAGAAGGCGGGAAGTTCCTTGACGCCATACAGATTGAAGAACTCCGGCAGCTGGCCTGGCTCCAGCGAAGTGAGCTGGAGGTGCATGCCGAGGGCATAGCCGCCGAGGGCGAAGAAGATCCCCTGGCCGAGGCTCAGCAGACCGGTGTAGCCCCAGATCAGATCCACCCCGAGGGCCACGATGCCGAGGGAAAGAAAGCGGCCGAGCAGATTGAGGCGGAAGGGCGGCAGCACCGCCGGCAGGATCACGGCGGCGGCCGCCAGCAGCACCCAGGGCCACCAACGGGGAAGTTTGCTCAGAAAAGACATCGATCAGGCCTCCACCATGCGTCCCTTCTGGGGGAAGAGTCCGGCCGGCCTGAACTGCAGGAAGGCCACGATCAGGGCAAAGACGAGCACCTTGGCCATCGAAGTGGTGGCAAAGAAGGTGATCAGCTGGTTCAGGGCCGCGGGCATCGCGGGCCAGAGCAGCAGCAGCGAACCGGAGCCGATCACATAGCTGAGCACCCCGATTCCGAGGGCCGCGACGACGGTGCCGAGCAGCTTGCCGACACCACCGAGCACCACCACCATGAAGCAGTCCACGATGTAGTTGCCGCCGAGGTTCGGGCCCACCGAGCCCAGCAGGGTGACCGCCACGCCGGCAACGCCGGCCAGCCCGGAACCCACCAGGAAGGTGAGGGCATCAACGCTTTCGGTGGGGATGCCGAGACAGCTGCTCATCGAGCGGTTCTGGGTGACGGCACGGATCCGGATTCCCCAGACGCTCTTCTGCAGGAACCAGTGCACCGCTGCCAGCGAAATCGCCGTGAGCGCGATGATGAACAGGCGTGCCGTGGGCATGGTCACACCCCCCAGGTCGATCGAACCGCGCAACCACTGCGGCGCGGTGACATCGATGTTGCGGGCGCTGAACCAGGGA
>JBBASR010000058.1:0-14650 GCA_040399125.1 Cyanobium sp.
CCACGCCGGAAGCGAACGTGAACCCGCCCGAGGCCGCCGTGGCCGAGTGGTTCTAGGGACTGCTGCCGAGCTGCTCAGGGTGAAGCCGCTCAGGGTCCAGCCGCTGCTCGAGGCAGCGGAGCAACGCGCTCCATTGCTCGGCTTCATCGGCGCCGGTCTCCACCACCAGCGCCGCCGCCAGCTCCGGGCCACTGAACGGCTGACGCTTTAAAAGCTGCCGTTCCAGCACAGCCAGGTCGGCTTCGGAGGGATCACCACCGGCGAGGGCCCGGGCCTGAATCCGCCGGCGGGCCTGTTCGGGGTCGCAGCGGCAATCGAGCAGCACCAGGGGAACCGCCAGGCGCTCGGCCAGGTCGCGGAACCGCTGGCGATGGCCGGCCTCCAGGAAGGTGGCATCCACCACCACCCCGAAGCCGGCCTCCAGGGCGGCTTCCGCCGCTGCCGGCAGCCGCTGCCGGTAGAGAAGGGCGCTGATTTCGGAGCGGTAGGGATCCCCTTGCAGGGGGGCCTCCCCCGGGAAGCCCCAGCGGCCGAACAGGCGAAGGCGCTCTGCATCGGAGCGCAGGTGGATCCAGCCGAAGTGATGGCAGAGGCGGCGGGCCAGATGGGACTTACCGCTGCCGGAAACCCCATGGGTGAGCACCAGGGCCGCCGGCCGGGATCGGATGGTGCGTTCGGCGAGCTGGAGGTAGGCCAGCAGCTCGCCGGCGGAAGAGGAGGATGGCTCCACTGCCGCCGCAGACAATCCGGTGGCCCTCTGCTGGTCGAGCCGCAGGGCCGCCACCTTGGCGCGCACCAGGGCGCGATACACGACATACCAGCGCCAGAGGTGCAGCCCCTCGTAGTCCCCGTTGGCTTCCAGCCAGCGGTTCAGCACCCTCCCCCCCAGCTGCCGCTGGCCCCGGTGATGCAGATCCATCGCCAGGAAGGCAAGGTCGCTGATGCCATCGATCCAGCGCAGGGCCGGACTGAATTCAAGGCAGTCGAACACCACGATCCGCCCATCCAGCCAGGCCATGTTGGCGAGGTGGAGATCGCCGTGGCCCTCCAGGATCCGGCCCTCGCGGCGGCGCTGCAGGAAGCGGGGGCCCAACTGCTGCCAGCAGGTCAGCGTCCAATGCCGCAGCTCCTCCAGCAGGGCGGGATCCACACCGACCAGGCCGGCGGCGGCGGCGCGGGCGAGCACCTCGAGATTGGCCTCGGCAGGCTGCAGCAACTGGGCCGGAAGGCCATACGAAGAAGCGGCGGCGGCGCGATCGGCGCTGGCGTGGAAGGAGGCCAGGTCGTCGGCGAGCCGATCGAATAGATCCCCCTGGGGCGCGATCCGGGCCAGACAGGTGCTGAGCAGCGACTCCTGGGGAAACTGCCGCATCTTCACCGCCACCTCGATCACCTCCCCCTCCCCCCCGAAATGGGCTTCCGGGGCGGGGCCGTGGATGGCCACCACTCCGAGATACAGCTCCGGAGCCAGGCGGCGATTGAGACGCACCTCCTCATCGCAGCAGCGACGCCGCAGCTCCAGGCTGCTGAAATCGAGGAAGCCCAGGGCCACCGGTTTCTTGATCTTGTAGGCGTAAGGGCCGGTGAGCAGCACCCAGGAGATGTGGGTTTCAAGCAGCTCGATCGCGTCGACCGGATGGTCGTAGGCCCGGGGTTGACGCAGGGCCTCGAGCAGGGGCGGGAGCAGGGGCTCAGAGAGCATCACGCGGGCATCACCGGCCGTTGAGCCGCCGCATCCGCCAGGTGATCAACGCCTCGAACGGCGTCCACAGCAGGTAGGGCAGCAACCACAGCGCCGCCGACCGCGAAACCGGAAACAGGCCGAAGGCAAGCACCAGCGCATACGCCCAGCCGATCAGGCAGGCAATGGTGCCGGTATCGAGTCGACGACTGCGACAGAGCAGCCAGGTGTAGCTCTGCATCAGCATCAGCAGAGCGGCGAAGGCAGCCATCCAGTGCCAGCTGCGACTGGCGTGCCAGGCCAGCAGGGAAGAAAAGTAGAAGCAGGCGTAGAGCAGCAGCCACACCAGCGGGAACCAGGTGTGGATCTTGAGCCAGGCCGGTCGCCGCAACGACTGAAACCAGAGAAAATCGCTGCGGGAGGGGTTGATCCCCAGGATCACCAGTTCCATCAGAACCAGGATCACCAGCCAGGGAGGCAGCATCACCGAGCCGGAGCCGCATCCCGTTCCCAGCCCACCCGGGCGGTGTCGATCAGACGGGCATAGACGTCATTGAAGAAGCCACTGAGACGAGGATTCGAGGTGCGGGGCCCACTGATCCCCTCGGCAGGCAGGGCCGCCTCGAGGATGTCGATCAGCAGAGCCACTTCCCTGGTCTCCAGGTGCAGCAGGTGCTCCTGTCCACAATGCTCAACGCGCACGGAACGCTCCCAAGGGATTTCTCACCCTAAGTCGCAATCCCTCGTGGGATGCGACGCTGCCGCGAACCCGATCCGCCGCGGATCCGCCACCGATCCCCCCGGGAGCTGGCAGGATCGCCCCATCCCCCACCGCTCCCTCTCCGCTCCCCTCCTGATGGCCACTCCCGAAAACCGGCGTCCCGCCTGGCTGAACTGGCTGATCCTGGCGGCCTTTCTGTGGAGCTCCTGGCAGCTGGCAGGGATGTGGTTCCAGAGGCTGCATGGCTGACTGCATGGCTGAGGAGCGTCCCTAGGCAGGAGGCACCAGGGCGCGGAACAGGCGCACAAGGCCGCCCACCACCAACAGCAGCGAAAAAACGACCATCGCCACCACCCCCAGCACCGCTGCCAGCTGCAGCACCCCCAGGCCGAGCCGGCTCAGGCCGGTGATCAGGTTGGCGATCGCGCCGCTCACCAGCAGCAGAGCATCGAGCCGTTCGGGCAGTTGCATCAGGGCCAGCAGGATGCCCGAACCGGCCGTCCCCATCAGCAGGCCGATGCCGACCTGACGCCAGCGGGAAGGGCGACGCCGCCGCCTGGCCCGGGGACGCTGCTGATCCGGCAGCACCCCGGGGGTGGGGAGGTGGAGGTCGCGGTGGCGTTCGATCATCGGCCCCGGGCGGCGCTCACGGCGGGGCAATCATGGCTCCAGTTGGTGACCTGCGCCCCTCATCCAACGCTCGAATTCGGTCAGCACCAGTTCGTTCGGGCAGTCGATCAGGGAGAGGTCGTGCACGGTGCAGTCCCCCTGCCCCCCATGGTGCAGGGTGAGATGGAAGTTCTCGCCGCTCAGCCCGCAGACCTCCGGATCGCTGCGCACCACCACATCGAGGGCAGCTCCCAGGCGGGCGACCCGCCGCCGCAGTTCGGACCAGGTCAGTCCCATCAGGGTGCGATCAGCTGCGTTCAAGTGTGCACCCCCAGCGGATCAGGGAGTACCGGCGGGGGTGGCGGGAGTGGCGGAACGGGCAGCTGCGGGGGGTGCCTTCGGTGCCGGGCGGCTGATGGCCTGCCGGTCCGGCAGGGGCACGGATCGGGGCGGTGGCACCAGGGAGGAAAGGCCGGCCGCCAGCGCCAGGGCCGCGGCACCACCCACGGGCGCCGCCAGGCGCCGGGGCAGCGGAATCCGTTCCATCAGCTCCCGCGAGCGCAGGGGCCGCTCCACCGGCACCGGCAGGGGAAGCTGCAGGCGCGGATCGAGACGGAACTCATCGAGAACCCGCACCAGATCGGCCAGCTCAGCGTCATCCAGGTGCAGTTCCAGGGGGGGCGTATCGGGCTGGCTGCTGCGCAGCTGCACCCGATGGCCGCCCTCGGGTGCCGGGGCGATCTCTACCGGCTGGTCCTGACCGCCGAAGGGTCGGGCCACACCGCTGATCAGATAGCGGGCGTAGGGAAGCACCACCTCCATCAGGGCCAGGAGATGGTCGCGGCGGCCCTCCAGCTGGGGGCGTCCCGCCCATTCCAGCGTCCAGCCGGTGATGATCCCTACGGCATCACCGCTCTGCCCCGCCGATACATCGGGCAGACCATCCACCTGCAGGCGGCAGCTGAGCTGGTCGTAACGGAGACTCTGCTTCATTCCGGCACTCTGGATCATGGTCATCAGGCCACCGCGTCCATCAGGCTGGCCTTGAGGCGCTCAAATCCCCCGGCACCGCTGGCCAGGGCCAGCGACTGCACCAACTGGCGCCGTTGGGCCGCTCCGCCGACGGGATCGAGCAGGGCCTGCACGGCACTGCGCCGGGGATTCATCCGCTCCCGCACCAGCTCGGCCAGGCGCGTCTGGAACAACTCCCAGCGCTGGGCCACCTGCTCAGGGGAGTCGGCACTGGTGAGCAGGGAACGCAGCATCGGATAGAGGCGATCCGCCATCACGCAGAGAATCTGGATCAGGGCATCGGTTTCGCGGGTGTCCAGCGCACCGCGACGGGTGGAGCGGCGCAGAGGGTTGTGGCAGCGGCGCTTCCAGAGCTCCACCCGGTTGGGGAAGAGGGTGTCGTAGCCCAGATGGCGGCTCATCCACACCATCGCCTCACCGCCGTTGAGATCCAACGCCTCGGTGCAGAGCAACATCAGATCCAGCCTCTCGACGCCGCGGCGGGAGAGGGGGCGAGCCCCACCAGCGGATCCGGCATCTCCTGGGAGAGCACGATCGGCGGCGGGGGCAGCAGGAGAGTCGAGGGCCATGGCTGCGATGATGCCAGTGGCAGCCACCATCCGTCACCCCGATCGGCCAGCTCGGGCCCTGTGCACCCATGACCCTCCCCTCCGAAACCAGCCCTGCGGGAGCTTCCGAAAGCCCCGATCTGCGGCAATGGGTGCGGGAGATTCCGGATTTCCCCAAGCCGGGCATCCTGTTTCGGGACCTGACGCCGATGATGCGCGACCCCCGCGGCTGGCAGGAGGCGATGGTCCGGCTGCAGGAGGTGTGCGGCCGGCTGCAGCCGGAACTGATCGTGGGCATCGAAGCGCGTGGCTTCATCGTGGGCACGGGCCTGGCCACGGCGGCGGGCCTGCCGTTCACCCCGGTGCGCAAACCCGGCAAGCTCCCCGGCGCGGTGCTCGGCATCGACTACAGCCTGGAATACGGCAACGACCGGCTGGAGATCCACGCCGATGGCCTGGGCCACGGCCCGCGGGTGCTGGTGGTGGACGATCTGCTTGCCACCGGCGGCACCGCCGCCGCCTGTGCCCAGCTTGTGCAGCAGGCAGGCGGGGTGGTGTGCGGCTTCGCCTTCGTGGTGGAGCTGGCTGACCTGCAGGGCCGCAGCCGGCTGCCGACGAATGTGCCGGTGGAATCGCTGATCGTCTACTGAGGGGCCCCTCCCACCTGGTTGTCCTGCCAGGCGATCAGCTGGTCGAACTGCTCCAGGCTGATCAGCCCGAAGCGCCAGAGCACCACCGGCAGGGGGGCCTGCTCCAGCTGGGACTGACGCAGCCCCAGTTCCAGCGCGTTCTCGCTCAGGGCGAGCTGGTGGCGCAGATAGCGCACCAGCGATTCGGCCGGGGGGGGCTGGGGGGAACTGCTGAACACCATGGGCATCACTCTGGCGCCGCGCCACGCCCCCCACAAGGGCCGTGGGTCATCAGGCCCAGCAGCTGCCGGCGGGCGAAGGGCATGCCGGCCAGCAGCGCCAGGGAACCGCGGCGCACCAGCAGCAGCAGGGGGTTGCGGTTGGAGAAAAGACGCACCAGCAGGTCGGTGACCAGCAGGGTGGCCAGCAGATCGAACCAGCGACGGCGGCCGTAGGCGCCACCGATCCGGGCCACGGCAAGCGTTCCCCCCCGGGCGCGGCGGGCGAGGCGATGCAGCACCTCCACATCGCGCCAGCAGAGGTTCAGGCCCTGGCCCCCCACCGGATGGCAGCGGTGGGCGCTCTCCCCCACCAGCAGGTGGGAGCGCCGCTGCAGCCGGGGGGCCAGTTGGAGGGCCACGGGGAAGGCGCGGGGCTGGTCGAGCAGGGCCTCCGGCTGCAGCTCATCGGGCAGGGCAGCGGCCAGGGCGTCGAGGAACGCCACGGGAGACAGCTGCTCCAGCTGACGGCAGCGGGCCGCCGGTGCGCTCCACACCACCTGGAAGCGCCTGCCGCCGAGGGGCAGCACCGCAAACGGCCCTTCGGGCCGCAGCAGCTCCCAGGCATGGTCGGAAGCGGCACCCCGCAGTTCCACCTGGGCGGTGAGGCAGGCCTGGCGGTAGGGCAACGACCACTGGCCGATGCCGAGGGCCCGGCGGCTGGGGGAGCCGGGGCCATCGGCCGCGATCACCAGATCGGGGGCCACCTCCTCACCGGCGGCAGGGGAAGACCCCAGCCACAGGCGAACATCGGGACATGCCGCCAGCCGTTCGAGCAGCACCTCCATCAAGGGGGTGTGGAGAGCGATCCAGCCCACGGCGGCGGCAGCGCCCGCCCCCAGATCGGCCGCAGCGAAGGAAACGCTCCGATCGAGGGCCTGATCCTGCAGCTCCAGGCGGCGGAACGGCACCATCACCGGCTCGAGCGGCTTCCACAGATCCAGGCTCTGCAGCAGGCGACGGCTGGAGTAGGTGAAGGCATAGGCCCGGCTGCGCCCCAGCAGCTGGTCGCGGCCGAGGGGATCGTGCACGGTGACCCGCCAACCCGCATCAGCCAGGGCGAGAGCAGCCAGGGCGCCGGTGGGGCCGGCCCCGTTCACCCGGGCCTGCAGGGAGGAGCGCATCGGCGGCAGGAAGGCGACAAAAAAGCCGCAGCAGAGTCTGCTGCGGCGGGGAAGAACCTCCGGGAGGGAGGGAAATCAGCCGAGGCCGAGCAGACCGTGGGTGAAGGCCTCACCGCCGAGGGCGAACTCGGTGGCGATCAGGGCGATGAAGCCGAGCATGGCCATGCGGCCGTTGAGCTTCTCGGCGCGGTCGTGGAAACCCCAGCCGCTTTCGGCGCTCACCACTTCCATGCGGGGCTCGCTGGCGAAGGCGTTGAGGCGGCCGCCGTCTTCGGTGGTGACGGTGGCACCGCGGATGACCTGGGAAGCAGCGGGGGTGGCGGACTGGGCCATGGGAAGGACTTTGAGAAGTGTTACGTGAACTGTAACGCAATGTTGCGACGATGGGGGCAGGGGGGGTTCCCGTACCGTCGCTCAGGCCTTCTTCAGCGCAGCCGCCGCAGACAGAGCTCCTCGAAGGCGGGCCGCAGCAGGAAGGGATACTCCCCCACCCACAGCTTCATCTGCGGCAACCAGGCGTCGGTGATCGCCCCGATGCGGGAGAAATCGGCCCGTTCGCTCAGTACCAAAGTGCGGATCACCATGCCCCGCCGGATCACTTGGTGCTTCTTGTCCATCGGGAACCGCACCTGCCCCAGGTAGCCCTCCTCATCCTCCAGCTCCAGGCAGAGCCAGGTGCGACGGTTCTCCACCAGCTCCAGCCGCCCCTGGCGGTTGGCCTGCTCACGCCGGTCCTCCACCACCTCCCGGGTGTAGAGATCGGCCACCTCCCCCTCGAACAGCGCCGCCGCCGGATAGCGCCGCAGGGTGGCATTGCGCCGCCCGGCCTCCACGATCGGCCCCCACAGCACGTAGAGAAGAAACACGAACCCCGCCACCAGCGTGATCGGAGCCACCTGACTGGAAAACAGCAGGGTCTGGCTGATCAGCAGGGTGATCACGCCGCCGATCACCGAGATCAGCACCCGCTGCAGCAGTTTCTGGGGATTGCCACTGCAGGCGTTGAACTGGGGACCGGTGGCCACCGCCGGAATCAACCGGGAAAGCTCGCCGGGCTTGAGGGGAATCAGCATCGGATCGCCCCCCTCAGAGCAGCCGCTCGAGGCCGTACACCAGCCCGGAGAGCCCCCGCACCCGGCGGGCGGTGAGCAGCACCCCGGGCATGTAGGCGCTGCGATCGATCGTGTCGTGGCGCAGGGTGTAGGTCTCACCCGGGGCGCCGAACATCACCTCCTGGTGGGCCACCAGCCCCGGCAGCCGGATCGAATGCAGGCGCAGGCCGCTCTCGCGCTGGCCGCCGCGGCAGCCCGCCAGGGTTTCATGCTCCTCCAGCTGCGGCGGGTTGAAGGTCTTGCCCAGCTCCTCCATCAGTTCGGCGGTCTTGAGGCAGGTGCCGCTGGGGGCATCGGCCTTGCGGTTGTGATGCAGCTCCGTCAGCTCCGCGAAGTCGTAGAAGCGGGCGGCGGCGGCGGCGGCCTGCTGCAGCAGCACCATCCCCACCGAGAAATTGGGGATCACAGCCCCACCCACCGAGGCCTTGTCGGCGAACGAAGCCAGATCGGCCAGCTGGCCGGGGCTGAGGCCCGTGGTGCCGATCACCGGATGCACCCCATAGGCGATGGCAGCGCGGGTGTGCTCGTACACCACCGAGGGATGGGTGAAATCCACCAGCACCGCTCCGGCGCCCGGACCGGCCTGGCGCACCGCCTGGCTCGCCTGACAGAGGCTGCCTTCGAAATCGGAGGTGATCGCCACCTCCAGCTCCCCCAGGCCGAGTTCAAGCCCCACATCGGCGCCCTCCTTGCCGGGCGTGGTGTCGATCGCCCCTACCAAAGTGCAGTCGGGGGCGGCCAGAACCGCCTTCACCACCTCCACCCCCATACGGCCCAGGGCACCGGCCACCACCACGGGGATCGGGGCGGCGGCGGCAGGGGAGGGGGTGGACGCAGCAGGAGCGGTGGTCATCGGGAGGGAAGGGGGCCGCAAAGCGCCCTGAGACTATGAGCCACCGAGCGAGGCCAGCAGCGCCTGCTCGTCGTACGCATCGATCTGGGCAGGATCCAGCTGGGCTTCCCCATAGCGGCGGGGAATGCCGGTCTGCACGAACAGGGTGAACAGATCGGCATCGATGTGGTGGTCCCGCACCATCGCGGCCATGATCGCCAACGCCTGGGAGAGGGTCTTGCCGCTCTTGTACGGACGGTCGGCAGCGGTGAGAGCCTCGAAGATGTCGGCGATGGCCATCATCCTGGCCGGCACGCTCATCTGCTCCCGCGTCAGGCGGCGGGGATAGCCGCGGCCGTCCATGGTCTCGTGATGGCCGCCGGCGATCTCCGGCACCGCCGCCAGATGGCGGGGAAACGGCAGCGCCGTGAGCATCCGGATCGTCTGCAGCATGTGCTCATTGATCTTGAACCGCTCCTCGGCACTGAGGGTGCCGCGGGCCACCGAGAGGTTGTGAAGCTCCCCGTGGTTGTAGAGCAACTCCGGCACGTCCATCCGGAAGCCCCAGGGGTTGTCAGGGGCGATGCGATCCCGCTCCTGGCGCTCCACCAGGTGGTGGGGCCGATCGGCCAGCAGCGGCTCCCATACCGGCAGGGGCTCGGCGGATTGGCGCTGGAAACGGCGCAGCTCCTCCTGGGAGATCCCAAGGCGGTCGTCGAGGGTGCGGCGCCAGCGGCGCCGGGCGATCTGCTGCAGGCGTTCGATCCGCTCCGGGTCCATCGTCTCGCCCCCGAGGTTGCAGGCAGCCACAAAGGCGAACTCCTCGTCGAGTTCGTTCCAGAGGGCCTCGAGGGCCCGGCGGTCGCCGCCCCCCTGCCGCAGATGGTCGATCTCCGCCTGGGCCTTGAGCAGCTCGAACCGCATCCGCACCTCATGGATGCGGTCGTGGATGGTTTCCAGCTTGGTGGCCTTGTCGACCACGTACTCCGGCGTGGTCACCTTGCCGCAGTCATGCAGCCAGGCGGCCACATGCAGGGCCTCCCATTGCTGTTCGTCGAGCTGGAAGGAAGCGAAAGGGCCTTCCCGGGCCTCACAGGCCGCTTCCGCCAGCTGCTTGGTGAGCAGGGGCACCCGGGCGCAATGGCCGCCGGTGTAGGGGCTCTTGGCATCGATCGCATCGGCCATCAGCTTGATGAAGGCCTCGAACAGGCGGCGCTGGGCGGCGATCAGTTCGCGGGTCTCGAGCGCCACGGAGGCCGAACCGGAAAGGGCCTGGCAGAAGGCCATCCGGCCGGCTTCGGGGGCCTCGGCGAACCAGAGCAGCAACAGGCCCTGCAACACGCCACCGCGGTCCCGCAGCGGCAGGGCCAGCCGATGGCCCACCGGACCGGAGGCTCCGGCCGCCTCCCAGCGGCCGTGCTCCAGCAGCTGCTCCAGGGCGGCGCCATCGAGACGGGGAAGCAGGGCGGGATCGGCGGGTGCGCCGGCGTTGGTGTAGAGCCTGGCTGAAAAGCCGCCGGGGGGCTGCTCCAGCGGCAGGTAAAGGGCCCCGGCATGGGCATCGGCGGCCGCGATCGACTCCGCCAGCAGACGCTCCAGCAGCCGATCCACGTTGTCCTCCGCCGCCAGCAGACCGCTGATCTGCAGAAAACGGCGCACGGTGCTGCGCATGCCATCGAGGGTGAGCGAGAGGTCGTCGATCTCCCGCACCAGGGAGCGGAGCGGGGCCTCCTCCCCGAACTCGAAACGCCGGATCGCCGCCGCTTCTGCGGCCAGGGTCCGCAGCGAAAGCGAGAGCCGCCGGGCCACCTCCAGCACCAACGGCACCAGCAGTCCCATCCACAGCAGCGTGGTCAGCAGGCCATCCCGCTGCAGCCGGCGGGCCCCGGCCAGCAGCTCGGATTCGGGTACCGCCACCGCCAGAAACAGGTGCCGGTCGGAACGCTGCAGCGCCAGCGGCAGCACGCCGCTGCGCCAGTTCGTGCCCGCCACCCGGCGCGAACGGAAGCCCTGGCCGGCCGGGCGCAGCAGCTCCGGGGCGAGATCGGCCAGGGCCGGCACCGGCAACCGGGAGAGGGGGGGAGGAGTGGCCGCCTCACCGCCCGGCAGGCCGCGCATGCCATCGGTGGCGAGCACGAGTTGCCGGTCATTGACGATCGCCAACCGGGTGCCCGGCGTGATCCGGCGCCGCTCCAGGGCAGCGCCGAGGCTGTCGAAATCCAGGGCCGCCCCCACGGCGCCCCGCCCCCCCGGCAGGGCCCGGGAGAGGGTGATCCCCAGGCGACCGCTGAGGGCCAGGCGGGTCACCGGTGAGATCACCGTGCCCTTTCCCCCCTGGGCCAGCCGGTACCAGGGGCGCAAGCGTGGATCGAAACCGGCGGGCAGCAACGGCAGCGACGCCGGCAGCGGCAGCGGCCGCAATTCGGCATCGAACACCTGGGCCAGACGACGGGGCGGCGCCCCTGCTGAGGCGGGGGTGAGGGTTTCCAGCACCAGATCCGCCCCGGCCGGCAGCCCCGGCAGCTGCCGGCCGTCCGCGCCCCGGGCCCGGCTCACAAGCACCATGCCGCCATCGGCGTAGCCGACGAAATAGGCCAGCAGGCTGGGGGTGATCACCAGGGCCTGTTGCAGGTCTTGCAGGCGCTCCAGCCGGGCCGCCGCCGGCAGCGAAGCGAACGTCTCCAGACGGAGCAGCTCCCCCTCCACCAGCCGCTCATCGAGCAGCTGCTCGATCGCGCCCTGCAGCTCGCCGGCCGCCCCCTGCACCATCTGGTCGCTGGCCGTGGCCAGCATGGCGCTGCTGCGCCGGTAGCCCAGCCACGAAAACAGGGCGCCGCTGCCCAGCACCATCGGCAGCAGCAGCAGCGCCAGGGTGAGGTGGAAGGGCAGACGCCGCGCGTGCAGGCGGGCCAGGGCCAGACGCTGGAAGGGGCGGATCATGCCCACGGGCAGGGAACATCCGCTGTTAGCGGATCACGGCCCGGAAAACCAGCAGCACCGCTCACCCTGTAACACCTTTGCGGCGGGACTCGCGTCCGTGCCCGGAGCTTCGTAGGCTCCTTCACATTGCTCAATCCGCCCGCATGTTCACGCAGGTCCGCTCCGCCAACCGTCGGGTCAGCCCTGCCCCCACCGAGGCCGGAGCCCCACCACGTGCCGTGATGCGGGCTGTTTATGTGGTGCTGGAGCCCCAGTACCAGAACGCCCTCACCCAGGCCGCCACTTCGCTCAACGACCAGAACGGACCCCTGGCGATCGACCTGAGCGGCTATCTGATCGAGGAACTGCGCGACCCCGGCAACTACGCCGACTTCTGCGCCGATGTGGCCGAGGCCGATGTGTTCATCGCCTCGCTGATCTTCATCGAGGACCTGGCCCAGAAGGTGGTGGAAGCGGTGGCCCCCCACCGGGACCGACTCAAGGCGGCGGTGGTGTTTCCCTCCATGCCGGAGGTGATGCGGCTCAACAAGCTGGGCACCTTCTCGATGGCCCAGCTGGGCCAGAGCAAGTCGGCCATCGCCGGTTTCATGAAAAAGCGCAAGGAGGCCGGCGGCGCCGGCTTCCAGGACGCGATGCTCAAGCTGCTCAACACCCTGCCGACGGTGTTGAAGTATCTGCCGGTGGAGAAGGCGCAGGACGCCCGCTCCTTCATGCTCAGCTTCCAGTACTGGCTGGGCGGCACTCCGGACAACCTCCGCAACTTCCTGTTGATGCTTGCGGACAAGTACGTCTTCCCCAGGGGAGACTCGGACCGGCCGGCCCTGCAGGTGGCCGATCCTGTGGTGTTCCCCGATCTCGGGATCTGGCACCCCCTGGCGCCGGGGATGTTTGAAGACCTCAAGGAATATCTCAACTGGAACACCAGCCGCAGTGACCTCTCCGAGCAGGCCCGCCGCGGCCCTGTGATCGGCCTGGTGCTGCAACGCAGCCACATCGTCACAGGCGATGAGGCCCACTACGTGGCCGTGATTCAGGAGCTGGAATACCGCGGCGCCACCGTGATTCCGGTGTTCTGCGGCGGCCTGGATTTCACCCGGCCGGTGAACGCCTTCTTCTACGACCCCCTCAACCCCGAGCAGCCCCTGGTGGACGGGGTGGTGAGCCTCACCGGCTTCGCCCTGGTCGGCGGCCCGGCCCGCCAGGACCACCCCAAAGCGATTGAGGTGCTCAAGAAGCTCAATCGCCCGTACATGGTGGCGCTGCCGCTGGTGTTCCAGACCACGCAGGAGTGGGAGGAGAGCGACCTGGGCCTGCATCCCGTCCAGGTGGCCCTGCAGATCGCCATCCCCGAGCTCGACGGCGCCATCGAACCGATCGTGCTCAGCGGTCGCGACGACGCCACCGGCAAGGCCCACACCCTGCAGGACCGTGTGGATGCCATCGCCGAGCGGGCCATCCGCTGGGCCTCGCTGCGCATCAAGCCCCGTGCCGAGAAGAAGCTGGCGATCACCGTGTTCAGCTTCCCCCCCGACAAGGGCAACGTCGGCACCGCCGCCTACCTGGACGTGTTCAGCTCGATCTTCCGGGTGCTCGAGGAGATGAAGGCGAAGGGATACGACGTGCAGGACATGCCCCGCAACTCCAAGGCGCTGATGGAAGCGGTGCTGAGCGATCCGGAGGCCCTCGAGGGGGCGCCGGAGCTGGCGATCGCCCACCGCATGAGCGTGGAGGAATACGAGCGGCTCACCCCCTATGCGCACCGCCTGGAGGAGAACTGGGGCAAGCCGCCCGGCACCCTCAACTCCGATGGCACCAACCTGCTGATCTACGGCCGTCACTTCGGCAACGTGTTCGTGGGCGTTCAGCCCACCTTCGGCTACGAAGGTGATCCGATGCGGCTGCTCTATTCCCGCAGTGCCAGCCCCCACCACGGCTTCGCCGCTTACTACACCTACCTGGAGAAGGTGTGGGGCGCCGATGCGGTGCTGCACTTCGGCACCCATGGCTCCCTGGAGTTCATGCCGGGCAAGCAGATGGGGATGAGCGAAACCTGTTACCCCGATTCGCTGATCGGCGCCCTCCCCAACCTCTACTACTACGCGGCCAACAACCCCAGTGAGGCCACGATCGCCAAGCGGCGCGGCTACGCCTCCACGATCAGCTACCTCACGCCACCTGCCGAAAACGCCGGTCTCTACAAGGGTCTCAAGGAGCTGGGCGAACTGGTGGGTTCCTACCAGCAGCTGCGCGAAAGCTCCCGCGGTGTGCAGATCGTCAACGCGATCGTGGAGACGGCACGCCAGTGCAACCTCGACAAGGACGTGACCCTGCCGGAGATCGACGCCTCCGAGCTGGACGGCGAAGGGCGTGACGCCGTGGTGGGTGCCGTGTACCGGCAGCTGATGGAGATCGAGAGCCGCCTGCTGCCCTGCGGCCTCCACACCATCGGCAAACCCCCCACGGCCGAGGAGGCGATCGCCACCCTGGTGAACATCGCCGCCCTCGAGCGGGAGGAGGAAGGCATCCGCTCCTTGCCCAGCCTGCTGGCCGAGAGCCGGGGCCGCACGATCCAGGAGGTCTACAAAGGCAACGACGACGGCGTGCTCGCCGACGTGGAGCTCAACCGCGTGATCACCGAAACCTGCCGCATTGCGGTGGGGGCGATGGTGCGGGAGGTCACCGGTGCCGATGGGCGCGTGACGATGCGGCGCAACTTCGGCTGGTTCTTCGAACTGCTGGAGAAATTCGGCTTCCGCTTCCCCAGCCCCTGGCTCGCGGCCTGTCGCCAGGCCGGCTTCCCCGAGGTGGACCAGGCGGAACTCGACAAGCAGTTCGCCTACCTGCGCTTCTGTCTCGAGCAGATCTGCGCCGACATGGAGATGGAGAGCCTGTTGCGGGCCCTCGATGGCGAATACGTCCTCCCCGGACCCGGCGGCGATCCGATCCGCAACCCGGGCGTGTTGCCCAGCGGCAAGAACATCCATGCCCTGGATCCCCAGGCGATCCCCACCCGTGCCGCGATCGCAGCCGCCAAGGTGGTGGTGGATCGCCTGATCGAGCGCCAGAAGGCCGAACAGGGCAGCTGGCCCGAAACGATCGCCTGCGTGCTCTGGGGCACCGACAACATCAAGACCTACGGCGAAT
>JBBASR010000059.1:0-14327 GCA_040399125.1 Cyanobium sp.
AGCGGATTTACAGTCCGCCCCCATTAACCACTCGGGCACCGACCCGAACCACACCACGAGACCTTACCAGCCGGTGGGGAAGACCTATCAGCCGGTGGGGAAGCCCTTGACGAGACTTGAACTCGTGACCTCTCCCTTACCAAGGGAGTGCTCTACCGCTGAGCTACAAGGGCATGTGGAAGGTGGGCCGGGTTGGATTTGAACCAACGTAGGCAGAGCCAGCGGATTTACAGTCCGCCCCCATTAACCACTCGGGCACCGACCCGATCCAACGTCAGGACCTTATCAGCCCTTCGCACCCGCCTGTTTCCCGATGCAACTGCTCGTGCTCCACGGTCCCAACCTCAACCTGCTGGGGTCCCGGGAGCCCGGCCTCTACGGCACCAGCACCCTGGCCGACATCGATGCGGCTCTGGGGGCCCAGGCCGCCGCACTCGGGGTGGGCCTCCAGACCTTCCAGAGCAACCACGAAGGGGCCCTGGTGGATCGCATCCACGAAGCTCGCGGCCAGGTACAGGGCATCCTGATCAATGCTGCGGCCTATACCCATACCTCCGTGGCCCTTCGCGATGCCCTGTTGGCCGTGGCCCTTCCTTTTGTGGAACTGCATCTGAGCAACACCCATGCCCGGGAGCCCTTCCGGCACCATTCCACCCTGGCCGATAAGGCGCTGGGTGTGATCTGCGGTTTCGGCCCCGACAGCTATCGCCTTGCCCTGGATGGGCTGGTGGCCCATCTGCGGGCCCAGGCCTGAACGGAGATGTCGTCCGTGTCGTCCCCGGAGATGCCCCAGGGAGCTCCCTCTATCCCCTCCGGCCGCGTGCGCTGGCTGGCGGCTGCCAGCAGTGATGCCTGGCTGCGGCAGGCCATCGCCCATCCGGAGCTGCTGCTGATCGACCATGCCCACTGCGAGCGCAAGGCCGCCGGTGCGGCCCTGCAGCTGATGTTCCGCTATCCCTCCGACGGCGCCCTGGCGGCCGTGCTCAGCCCCCTGGCCAGGGAAGAGCTGGAGCATTTCGAGCTGGTGCAGGCCCTGCTTGAGCGGCGGGGCATTCCCCTGCGCCCCCTCGCCGCTCCCCCCTATGGGGCGGGTCTGGCCAGCCAGGTGCGCCGCCAGGAGCCCGAGCGGATGCTCGACAGCTTTCTGGTGGCCGGCCTGATCGAAGCACGAAGTCATGAGCGGATGGCTCTGCTGGCCGGCCACAGCCCGGATCCGGAACTTCGGGCGCTCTATGGCGATCTGCTGGCCAGTGAGGCACGCCACTTCGGTCTGTACTGGGTGCTGTGCGAACGGCGCTGGCCCCGGCAGCTGGTGGTTGAGCGGCTCGAACAGCTCGCGCAGGTGGAAGCGGAGCTGCTGGCCGAGCTCCATCCCGAGCCGCGCATGCACAGCTAGGGGACAGGGGTCAGGCGGCGGAGGTCATCACGCAGCGGCCAGCAGATCGTCGAGCAGGGGATAGTGCTCGGCGATCGGATCGCCGGTGAAGCGGGCCACCCAGCCTTCCGGGTTGTGGAAAAAGCGCAAGGCGCAGAACCTCGGCTCCGCCCCCATGTCAAACCAGTGGCGGGTGCCGGCGGGCACGCTGATCCAGTCGTTGCGTTCGCACACCAGCTGCAGCACCTCGTCCTCGATGTGGAGACAGAACAGGCCGCGGCCCTCCACGAAGAAGCGGACTTCGTCTTCGCTGTGGATGTGTTCGGCCAGAAACTTCTGGCGCAGGGCCTCCCGGTCGGGATGGTCCGGGGTGAGGCGGATCGCATCCACGGTGGGGTACCCACCCTCCGCCTGAACGCGCGCGATTTCCTCGTGGTAAGCCTCCAGAATCCGCTCGGCCGGGGCCCCTTCCGGCAGTTCGGCATGGGCGGGCCAGCGTTCGAAGTGCAGGCCCCGCCTGGAGAGTTCGAGGCTGATTTCCGCAGGATCGCCGGTCAGCCTGCAGGGCGAGGCGGTGGCTCCAGGGGTGTGGATGGCGAGAAGGCTCATGGCGGCGGGCGTTGACTCCACAATCCGCACCCTAGAAAGACCTGCCCCCTGCCGCCCGTGACCGGCGGAACGCTTTCCCTTTGACCCCTTCCTCCCCTTCCGGCTTCGCGTCGTTCCCCGGCTCCGGCCCTGCCCCGGGCCCCCCGGAGCCGGGGGCAGCCGGTCTGACGCTGGTGGGGGTGGGGCCCGGCGATCCGGATTGGCTCACCGTGGCGGCGGTGCGGGTGATCCAGGCGGCCCAGGTGGTGGCCTATCCCGTGGCCCGGGAAGGAGGCGAGGGCATGGCTGCCGCGATCGCGGCGCCATGGATCGCCTCCGGGCAGCGGCGTCTGCCCCTGGTGTTCCCGATGGTCCCGGAGGCGGAACCCAGACGCAGGGCCTGGTGGCAGGCGGCGGACCAACTGGCGGCGGAGGTGGCGGCCGGCCGATCGGTGGTGCTGCTGTGCGAGGGGGATGTGTCCCTGTTCGCCACCAGCAGTTACGTGCTGCTGGCCCTGCGTCGCCGCCACCCGACCCTGCCGGTACGCCTTGTGCCGGGGATCAGTGCGGTGGCCGCGGCAGCCGCCGCCGCTGCCTGGCCCCTGGCGCTCCAGCAGGAAAGCCTGCTGATCCGTCCCACCCCCGAAACACCCGAAGCGCTGGAGCGGCTGCTGGATCTGGCGGCAGCGGAGGGCATGGTGGTGGCCCTGCTCAAGCTCGGCCATCGCTGGAGCTGGGTTCGCCCCCTGCTGGAGCGGCGGGGTCTGCTCGCCGATGCCCTGTTCGCCCGCCGGATCGGCTGGCCGGACCAGCAGCTGGCCGCCGCCCACACGGTGGCCGCAGCGGAATCTCCCTATTTCTCCTTGCTGCTCGTGCGTCTGGGGTGGCCCGCGGTGCTTCCATGAGCCGAATCCGCCGATCCTTCACGGCCCGATGATCGCAAGCCCTGGGGCGATGACTGCCGCCGACTGGTGGGCCCTGCTCCACCCCGTGCTGATGGTTCTTTTCGTCTATCCGGTGGTGGGGGCGACGATCCGGCTCGGGATCCTGGTGCGGGAGCATCGGCTGGGGATCACCCAGCAGCCGGCCCTGGTGCCGGTGGAGCATGCCGACCACGGCCGCTGGGTCACCAGCGGCTCGGTGGTGGCGGTGCTGATCGCCCTGGGATGGAGCTTCGCGGTGGCAGGCCTTCCCTTCAGCCGCTGGCTGTTGCTGCTGCCGGTGGTCGCCGCCTGCCTGGGCAGTTGTGTCGCCCTCTGGTGGGTGCGCCATCCGGCGTTGCGGGCTACTTTCGCGCTGCTCTGCTGGTTTTCGATGCTGGCCCTGGGGCTGCAGCCCGAGGTGTGGCGCCTGGATGACAACCCGCTCCACGGCGCTTTCTGGAGTTCCCATTTCTGGAGCGGCTGGTTGCTGTGTGGTCTGTTGCTGTTTGCCATGGCGGCCAGACCCCAGATCGTCGCTTCCCTGAGCCTGCGGCGCCTGCACGTGAAGGCGGCGTTCCTGGTGGCGGTGTTGCTGGCGGTCCAGGCGATCACCGGCAGCCGCGACCTGCTGCAGATGGCAAGCGGCGGTTAGGACGCCACCGTCGAGGCCGCCCTCTCCAGCAGATGCAGGGCCTCGGCGGGGGTGGGAGCCCTCATCAGCTCGTGGCGGAGCTGGGGGGCGCCCGCAAAGCCCTGACAGGTCCAGCTCATGTGCTTGCGGGCGATCAGCAGGCCGTGGTCTCCTCGGGCTTCCAGCAACGCCTGCAGCTGCTCCGTGGCCAGCTGGATGCGTTCGAGGGCTCCGGGGGTGGCGGGCACCGCCGCCCCCCGCAGGGCGGCATCGATCTGCCCCACCAGCCAGGGGGCTCCCATGGTGCCCCGCCCCACCATCACCCCATCGGCCCCCGTGACCGCCAGGCAGCGGAGGGCATCGTCCGGGCTGTTCACATCGCCGTTGGCGACCACGGGGATCGTCAGGTCCCGTTTCACGGCAGCGATGGCGGGCCAGTCGGCGCGGCCGCGGAAGCCCTGGGCGCGGGTGCGGCCATGCAGGGTCAGCAGCTGGGCTCCGGCGGCCTCCAGGCGTCGGCACCAGGCCACCGCCGTGGCTTCCGTGTCGGCGTCGGTGTCGGCATCGCACCAGCCAAGGCGGGTCTTGACCGTCACCGGCACGCCCACGGCGGCGGCCACGCTTTCCACGATCCGGGCGGCCAGATCCGGGTCGCGGATCAGGCCGCTGCCCCCACCCTTGCGCGCGATCTTGCGCACCGGGCAGCCCATGTTGATGTCGATCAGGAAGGCGCCGGCTGCCTCGGCCCTGCGGGCGGCCTCCGCCATCGCGGCGGGGCGGTGATCGAACAGCTGCACGCCGATCGGCCCACTCTCGCGGCTGAGCTCCTCCACCTTGATCCGCCCGAAGCCCAGCTCGAGGCTGGTGGCGTTGACCATTTCCGTGAACAACAGGGCCTCCGGGGCCCAGCGGCGCACCAGGCCCCGGAAGATCCGATCACTCACCCCGGCCAGGGGTGATTGCAGCACCCGACAGCGCAGCCGGCGGGGGGTGCCGTTGCCCTGCAGCTGCAGTTCGGAGGAGAGGGGGAGCGTCAGGGGGAGGCTGAGCAATCTGGCGCCATTCTGGGGCGGACTTCAGGCCGTTCTCTGCCGTGTCCGCCGCCCCCGCCCCCGCTGCCTTCCCCCTCAGCCGAGCGCTGCTGGAGGCAGTACTGGCGGACCGCATCAGCGACCGCTTCGTGGCGGAGCTGGTCTGGCAGCGTCTCGGCTACCAGCCCGGCCCGGTCTGGCGGGCCGGGCCGGAAACCCCGGCGGCCTGGGCGGAGGCCTTCCCTGAGGCGCCCCAGCTGATCGCCGAACGGCCCGCCAGCGTGCGCCTCACCCGCTCGATTCCAGCGGTCTATAAGCAGTTGCTCAAGGAGCAGCTCGGGTTCGGCGGGTATCGCATCGGGGAGCTCTATCCGCGCCGGACTCGGCGGGCCACGGCGGCGAACTGGCTGCTGGCTGATCTGGCGCAGCGGGGGGAGCTCCTGCCCGACGAGGGGCCCCTGCCGGAGTTGCTCGAGCCGCCCGTGGATCCGGTGGTGGGGCACCCGGGCGATCCGCCGGTGGGGTGAGCGGTGGGGTGATCCGGCTCTAGCCGTCGCAGGCCTGGCTGTAGGGTCGAGCCAGGACTTGCGTAGAAGGGATAAGGCGTTTTGGCGCTGCCAGTCATTGCCATCATCGGCCGCCCCAACGTGGGCAAATCCACCCTCGTTAACCGGTTGTGCGGCAGTCGGGAGGCGATCGTCCACGATCAACCGGGCGTGACCCGCGATCGCACCTACCAGGAGGGGTTCTGGGCTGATCGCACGTTCCGGGTGGTTGATACCGGTGGTCTCGTCTTTGATGACGACAGCGAATTTCTGCCGGAGATCCGCGAGCAAGCCAATCTCGCCCTGGCCGAGGCGGCGGTGGCCCTGGTGATCGTGGATGGCCAGCAGGGGCTGACCGCGGCTGATCAGTCGATCGCCGAATGGTTGCGGGGGCAGGGCGTGCCGGTGCTTCTGGCTGTCAACAAATGTGAGTCGCCCGATCAGGGCCTGGCGATGGCGGCCGAGTTCTGGACCCTCGGGCTGGGGGAGCCTTTCCCGATCTCCGCCATCCATGGAGCCGGCACTGGCGATCTCCTCGACAAGGTGGTGAGCTTTCTGCCGGAAACACCGGAGCAGGAACAGGAGGAGCCCATCCAGCTGGCGATCATCGGCCGGCCCAACGTGGGCAAATCCAGTCTTCTCAATGCGATCTGCGGTGAAAATCGGGCAATCGTCTCCCCGATCCGGGGCACCACCCGCGACACGATCGACACCACGATCGAGCGGGAAGGCCACACCTGGAAACTGCTCGACACGGCCGGAATCCGCCGTCGTCGCAGTGTGGATTACGGCCCGGAGTTCTTCGGCATCAATCGCAGTTTCAAGGCGATCGAGCGCTCCGATGTCTGTGTGCTGGTGATCGATGCCCTCGACGGGGTGACCGAACAGGATCAGCGCCTGGCTGGACGGATCGAGGAGGACGGCCGCGCCTGCGTGGTGGTTGTGAACAAGTGGGACGCGATCGAGAAGGACAGCCACACCCTGCCGGCGATGGAAAAGGAGCTGCGGGCCAAGCTTTACTTCCTCGACTGGGCTCCGATGCTGTTCACTTCGGCCCTCTCGGGGCAGAGGGTGGCCGCGATCTTCCCGCTCGCCAAGCTTTCGGTCGAACAGCATCGCCGGCGGGTCAGCACCTCCGTGGTCAATGAGGTGCTGCAGGAAGCCCTGCGTTGGCGCTCTCCGCCCACCACCCGCGGAGGCCGTCAGGGCCGCCTTTACTACGGCACCCAGGTGGCCAGCCGGCCGCCCAGCTTCACTCTGTTCGTCAACGAACCCCGATTGTTCGGCGAGACCTACCGCCGCTATGTGGAGCGTCAGATCCGGGAGGGTCTGGGCTTTGAAGGCTCCCCGATCCGACTGTTCTGGCGGGGCAAGCAGCAGCGAGATGCGGACAAGGATCTGGCCCGTCAGCAGTCCCGGGGGCGCTGAGGAGGGCGCATGGACTGGCTGCGGCAGCTGCCGATCGGGCAGTACGTCGATCAAGGTGGCAGTTGGCTGAGGCGGCTGGATCCGCGCCTCAAGCTTGCCTGGACCCTCGCCTTTCTGGTCACCCCCGTGCTCGCCGGTCCGCTCTGGCGCCTTGCTCTGGTGGCCCTGCTGCTGCTGATCACCCTGGGCAGTGGTCTTCCCCTGAGGATCTGGCGCAGCAGCCTGCCGCTCCTTCTGGGGCTGGCCCTGCTGGTGGGGCTTCTGGGGGCGATGCTGCCTGCCTCTTCCACGCCGCCGGCGACTCTCCAGAGGCCCCCGGGGGAGCTGCGCCTGGTGCCGGGTTCCGGGGCCACCGACGGGGGGGAGCGGGCAGGGCTGCCCTGGGAGCTGTGGCGGTGGGGGCCGGCCCGGCTCGGTCCGCTGCCGCTTGGTCCGCTGGTGGTGACCCGCCGCTCCGCGGAGCTCGGCCTCAATGGTTCCACCTTGCTGTTCACCCTGATCCACAGCGCCAATCTGATGCTGCTCACCACTCCACCCGAGGAGTTGGTATGGGCGATCAGCTGGTTTCTGCGCCCGTTGCAGGCCCTGGGCTGGCCGGTGGAGCGACTCGGTTTCACCCTCCTCCTCTCCCTGAGATTTCTGCCGCTGGTGCAGGAAGAACTGCAGAATCTGTTGCGTTCCATTGCAACTCGCGCGGTTAACCTGCGTGAACTCGGCTGGAAAACGGGGCTCGCCCTCGTCCTGGCTCTGGGGGAGAGGTTGCTGGCGAATGTGCTGCTCCGTTCCGAGCAGGGGGCCGAAGCGCTCCTCGCCAGAGGCGGTCAGTGGATGCCTCCGGACCGATTGCACCAGCCTTCAGGATCGGCCCCTGCCCTGAACCTGGGGGCGGCATTGGCCCTGATGCTGTTGCTCGGCCTTCGCTTCACCCTCGGGGGACGCTGAGCCGAAGCTGATTCAGGCCGGTGACCTTTAATGGCCCCAGCCAGAATGGCCTCGTGAGCGCAGAGCGTTATCTCAATCACCCCACCTTCGGGATGCTCTACCGAGTGTCGCCGGTTTCGGAGAACCGTGATCTCTACGCCACGCTCTATGCCCAGCGCATCTTCTTCCTGGTCTCGCTGCAAGCCAGGGGCGCCTTTTTTGAGGTGATTCCGCTCATGGATGCCCGCCACCACGCCGAGCAGAATCTTGCCCGTGCCCGCCGCGAAAGCCAGGAGGAGCACGCCCGCTGGCGCCAGCTCTTCGACCAGACATTTCTCTGACCATGGCTGGCTCCAGCCCGCCGGCCCGGCCAGACGGGATCGAGCAGCGCCTCACCCAGCTGCGGAGGCAACTGCCGGAACGGACCCGGCTGCTGGCGGTGAGCAAGGGGCAGCCGGCCACCGCCATCCGGGAAGCGGTGGCGCTGGGCCAGATCAGCTTCGCGGAGAGTCGGCTTCAGGAGGCCATCGCCAAGCAGGCCGAGCTGGCGGATCTCGCCCCCCTCGACTGGCACTTCATCGGTCGCCTCCAGGCGAACAAGGTCCGTGGGGTGCTGCGCCACTTCGGCACCATCCATTCGATTGACAGCCTTGCACTTGCCGAGCGACTGCAGCGGGTTGCTGCGGAGGAGGCGCTGGCCCCCGGCGTTTTTTTTCAGGTGAAGATGCGACCCGATGCGGCCAAGACCGGTTTTGAGCCATCCGAGCTCCGCAGGGAAGCGCCCCGCCTGCGGCAGCTCCATCCCCTGCGCCCTCTGGGGCTGATGACGATCGCCCCCCTGGGACTCTCCCAGGAGGAGCATCGCAGGCTGTTCCACGACTGTGCCGCCCTGGCGGGAGAGCTTGGCCTGCAGGAGCTTTCGATGGGAATGAGCGGCGATTGGCCGGAGGCGGTGGCCGAGGGCAGCACCTGGGTGCGGCTCGGCAGCGCGCTGTTCGGCGGTCGTCCGAACTGAGGTCTTGCCAGCGACGGCGTGAGACGCTATCAGGGTTCAAGCCACTGAGGTCGTCCTGTGTCGTTGTTTTCCCGCCTGCGTGCTGTCGTCTCCGGAGACGACTATCTCGATGGCGCCTACGACGACGAACTGGATTACGACACCGGTGACATCGGCGAGCCCGTTGCTTCCTCCACCTCTTCCCGCAGCAGCGGCGCCCTTGCCCTGAGCACCGATTTCGCCCCCAGCGAGGATCCTTTCGCCGGCACCAACGTGATCGGCCTGCCGGGCATCTCCAGCTCCGTGGCGGAGGTGTGCCTGATGGAGCCGCGCAGTTTCGATGAGATGCCGCGCGCCATCCAGGCCCTGCGGGAACGCAAGACCGTGATTCTCAACCTCACGATGATGGAGCCGGATCAGGCCCAGCGCGCCGTGGATTTCGTGGCGGGTGGCACCTTCGCCATTGATGGCCACCAGGAAAGGGTCGGCGAGAGCATCTTTCTGTTCGCCCCCAGCTGCGTCACCGTCACCACTGCCGGCAGCGAGGAGACGGCCTCTCCCACCGTGGTCTCCAGCCGTTCCGCCAGCCCCGTGGAGCAGCAGGATGCCGCCCCCAGCCCCGCCTGGGGGCGCAGCGAATCCCTGATCTGAGCCGCTCCTGGTGACGCAGACCTTCGGTGTGGTGGGCCTGGGCCGCATGGCTCAGGCCCTGCTTTTTCCTCTGCTCGAATCCGGTCTGATTGAACGCGGCTCCGTGAGGGCTGCCGTGGCCCGGGAGGCCTCTGCCCGGCGGCTCGCCGATGCCCATGGGCTGGTGGTGAGTACCGACCCCGGGGAGGCCTGGCGGGCTCCCGTGGTGCTGCTGGCTGTGAAGCCTCAGCAGCTTGAGGCGGCCGCGGCCGCTGCTTTCGCCCCGAGGCCAGCCGGGTCCGAGCCCGTGCAGGCGGAGGAAGGTTCCCGGTTGCTGATCTCGGTGCTGGCGGGAGTCACCCTGCGCCGACTGGAGAGTCTTTTCCCCGGTTGGCAGTGCGTCAGGGCTGTGCCCAACACGCCCTGTCTGGTGCGCTCCGGTCTCACCGGCCTGGCCTGGGGGGCCAGAATCGCGCCGGAGCGGCGGGCCTGGGTGGAGCGGCTGTTCGCCCAGGTGGGAGACGTGCATGAGTTGCCGGAGACCCAGCTCGACGCCTTCCTGGCTCTCACCTCCTCCGGGCCCGCCTTCCTTGCCCTGGTGGCCGAGGCAATGGCCGATGGCGCCGTGGCCGCTGGCCTGCCCCGCGCCCTGGCCAGCCATCTGGCCCATCGCACCCTGGCGGGAACCGCGGCGCTCCTTGATCAACAGGAACTCCATCCCGGCCAGCTCAAGGACATGGTGAGCAGTCCCGGTGGCACCACGATCGCGGGACTGCGGCTGCTGGAACGGCAGGGGTTGCGCTCTGCACTGTTCGAAGCGGTTCTGGCCGCTGCGGAGCGCAGCCGCCAGCTGGGTTAGGTGTTGTCGCTCTCCACGCTTTGCCCTTGCGGGCGCTTCTCCCCCAGTCTGGGCTCGGTTCCTGCCATCAGGCGCTGCAGGTTGGTGCGGTGACGCCAGACCACCAGCACCGTGGTCAGTAGCGCCAGGGTCAGGTAGGCCGGCCGCAGCCCGCTTTCGCCGAAGGATCCCTGCATCAGCAGCGGCAGGGCCAGGGCGGCCACCACGCTGGAGAGGGAAACGATCTTCGTCAGGCTCAACACCGTCAGGAAGATCCCGAAACAGGCAAGGCCCACCGGCCAGGTGAGCCCAAGCAGCATTCCCAGGCCGGTGGCGACAGCCTTGCCGCCTTTCCCCCCAAGCCACACCGGCCAGATGTGGCCGGCCAGGGCCGCCAGACCTGTTGCTACCACCCACCAGTCGCTGGAGGCGTCGAAGCCTTCCGGTTGGAGCACCAGCTTGGCCAGCAGCACGGCCAGCGTGCCCTTGAGCACATCGACGACAAACACAGCCAGGGCGGGACCTTTGCCCAGCACCCGCAGCACGTTGGTGGCTCCGGTGGAGCCGGAGCCCTCCTGGCGGAGATCGATGCCGGCCAGCCAGCGGCCGGCCAGCCAGCCGCTGGGAAGCGAGCCCAGCAGGTAACCGACCCCAAGGACGGCGAGATTGAGCAGGATGGGCATCAGTAGAGATCCTCTTCCTGCAGGATCTCATCGGCACCGGCCGCGAACGCCAGCCAGAGGGGGAACTGAAGGATCGGGATCTCGATGGCCCGCTCGGCGGCATCGATCACGATGAACGGCAGTTCGCCGCGTTCCTCCAGTCGATCTGCCCGTTCAATCAGGGCATCGGTGCGATCAAACAGCACGACGCCGCTGCTCGGGCCGAAGTCCTCCCGGCTGAGGCCGAGGCAATCCTGCAGCCCCCTGCGCCATTCCCCCAGGCGTTCCGGCTGGCCGGCCAGCACCAGCGTCTGGAAGCGGTCGCCATAGAGCTCCCCGAGGATGGCCACCGCCGCCGCGGCGATCAGTACGTTGCGGCGGCGGCTGCCGCTGCTGGCCTGGGCACCCCTGCCCCCCTGGCCGAGGAACCAGTCCTCCAGCAGGGAGGCGCCGCTGGCTTCCAGGGTCCGGCGCAGCTTCCAGGGGTCGGCATAGAAATCCGGCTGGCCCTGGAACTGCAGCAGCAGCTTCCGGATCAGTTCCTCATCGTCGGCGAACAGGCCGGCGGCGGCTGGTGGGGTGGTGGGGGAGGCCGCGGCTTCGCTGGCGCGCTGCAGGTCGAGCGGGGAGGGTTGCACCACAACCGGTTGAGCCACCAGTTCGATCTGTTCCGCCGACACGGCCAGATCCTGCAGCGCGCCCACCAGATAATCCTGGAAGCCCTTGAGCCTGCGGGCGATCGCTTCCGACTTGCCGCTGAAGTTGCCCTCCACCTCCTCACGGATCCGATCCCGCTGGCGTTCCAGATCGGTGATTTCCTGATGGAGGGAAGCGCGGCGGCTCTGTAGTTCCGTGAGGGCCAGGTCGAAAAGCGCTTCCTGGCCAGCCTCGGGGCTGGTGGAGCCGGATTCGGCCGGGGTGAGGCTGTCCGGCTCGGGGGAGAAGTCGGTCATGGGGCCAGGGGGGATCACGCCAGGGGCGGCTTGAGGTGCCCGAGTCTCTGTTCGAGCTGGTTGCGCAGCATCTTCGCGTCGAACAGAACCGGCAGCAGATGGGGGCTTGCTGTTTCGCGGAAATAGAACAGCACCGGCAGGCCAGGAAAGAACAGTTTCCATTCCCGCCATTCGCTGTACGGGAACCGCCGCAGCAGCGTTTCCTGCCGCCAGACCACCAGGGCATCGTCCTGGAATTCCAGGCGCAGGATCGCCGCCTGAAGCATCAGGAACAGGCCGAACAGGGCCACCACCAGAGCGGCCCAGAGCGCCCCTGGCCAGACCCTGATCAGGGCAAGCAGCGCAAGGGCCAGGATCAAGAGGCCCACCGGCACATGGAAGCGGGGAGCGAGGCTGGTGGAGCCAGCGGGCTGGGAGGGGGCGGGAGAGGGCATCGGGAAGCAGGGGAGGGAAAGACCTAACCGAAAAGGATCTGGGTGAGCACCACGTCCACCAGCGCCACACAGATCAGGATCATCACCACGGCTCCGGTTGTGCTGGTGCCCACCTCCTTGGGCCCGCCTCGGGTGGTGAGTCCCCAGCCGCAGGCGAGCACGGCGATCAGCAGCCCGAAGACCAAGGCCTTGAGCATCATCGAAGGGACGTCCTCCGGATCCATCCAGGTGCGCACCGAGTTCCAGAACACGGCGGGGGGGATGCTGTACAGAAGGGTGCTGCTGGTCTGGCCGGACCACAGGGCCACCCAGAAAAACAGCAGACACTGCACCGGGGACATCACCACCAGGGCCAGGACCCGGGGAACCACCAGGTACTCCACCGGATCGGTGCGCAGCATCGTGATCGCGTCGATCTGCTCGGTGACCTTCATCGTGCCGAGCTGGGCGGCGTAGGCGGTGGCCACCTTGCCGGTGAGCAGGGTGGCCGTGAGCAGGGGGGCGATCTCCCGGGAAAGTCCCAGGGCCAGCAGACCCCCCACAGCTGCATTGGCTCCCTGTTTGGAGAGCTCCGCCGCCACCTGGATGTTGAAGACCGTGCCGGCGGCCAGGCCTGTGATCAGCACGATCAGAAAGCTGCCGGGTCCCGCCTCGAGCAACTCCTGCAGCAGATCATTGAGTCCGATACGTCCGCGGGCGATGGCGCTCACCGCCTGGCCTCCGATCAACAGACTGGCGCCCAGCCGCGAGAGCCAGCGGGGGCCGTTCCGTCTGGTCATGTCTCCTGCCCCAGCTGGGCGGTCCTCTCGGGCCATCGACGGATCACCACCAGGCCGAGCACCACGAGCGTGGCGGGGATCACGCCCATGCACAGCCGGATGGCCAGCAGGGCGCTGCCGGGCTGCATGATTCCGTGGGCCGCCACATAACCGCTCAGGCTCATCAGGTTGCCGAAGAAGAACAGGGCAAAGCTGATGCAGATTTTCTGGGTGAACACCATCAGGGCGCTGTAGAGACCGGCAGGTTTTTCCGGATCGGCATCGATGGCGTCCGGCAGCAGCGACCAGGGAATCAAGTAGGCGGTGGAGGCTCCGAGGCCCACCATCAAGATGGTGGCGATCAGGGCAGCCAGATGGAGCAGGTTGGTGCTGGATCCAGTGGGCCCGATCGCGGGGTTGAGGGGGGAAAGCAGCATCGCCAGCAGGCATCCGCCGATCCAGAGCCAGGTGCCCCAGTGCAGCGCCTGGATGCGGCCGCGCACGGCGGAGACCCGGTTCCAGATCTGGAGCCCCACCAGGGTGCTGATCTGGAAGGGCAGCAGGATCCAGTTGCTCCAGCCTTCCGGCAGGCGCATCACCACGGGCAGGAAGATCAGGGCGGCGGTCTGCATGATCTGCAGCGCGCACCAGAGCAGCAGGTAGAGCCCCAGCACCTTCCAGAAACGGCCGTTGCCCCGCACTCGCCCCATCAGTCGCCTGGTGGTGCCGCTTTCGGCGGTGGGGCGTTGGCAGTGGCGCGCGGTCGGGGCGATGCCCCAGCCGCAGAGCAGGGTGGAGACGGTGATGATCACCCCGGAGAGGGCCCCAACTCGCAGATAGCTGGAGGCATCGCTGTGGTCTTTCAGCAGGAGGCCTCCGAGCACGATGCCCACCAGGCCGGCGGTGATCGAGCCGGTGAAGCGGGCCGTGTTCAGCCTGGTGCGCAGGCTGGTGCTGGTGGTGAGTTCGGCGGCGAGGGCGGAATAGGGGAGGTTGACGCAGGTGTACAGGCTGTTGGCCACCACCGAAATGCCCACGAAGATGGCGAACTTCACCCAGAGGCTTCCGGGTGGCAGCCACCACATCAGCGCCATGGCCACCCCCAGGGGAACGGCACTCCAGAGGATCCAGGGCAGCCGAGGCCCCCAGGCGGTGCGTGTCTTGTCGCTCATCCAGCCCACCAGGGGGTCGTTGATGGCATCCCAGAGGCGGGCCACCATCAGCACCAGCCCTGCCATCCAGGCGGGCATGCCCGCGGCTGAGGTGTAGAAGATGAACAGATAGAAGCCGATCAGCGACGCCGCCATCCCCGTGCCGGCATCCCCGAGGCCGTAGGCCACCAGCATGCGCAGCTGCTGGCCGGCGGGCAGGTCCACCGGATCGGGATGGGCAGGGGCAGGAACAGCGTGCCCGCCTGCAGCGGTGATGCGGTGGGGAGGAGGAGAAGTCAAGCCTGTCGGGCCCGGCGCAGGTCATAATGCTGCAGCTGGAGACCTGCCGGTGCTTTCACCGCTGCTCCAGGCCGGCCAGGTGCCAACCCAGGCTGGTGCATCTGTACTGATGCGGGCGTAGTTTAGTGGTAAAACCTCAGCCTTCCAAGCTGATGATGCGGGTTC
>JBBASR010000060.1:0-13955 GCA_040399125.1 Cyanobium sp.
AACCGTCCGGAACGATGGCAGCCACGGGAGCGACGACCACCGTGGTGATCGGCCTGGGGAGATCCGGTATCGGCGCGGCGCGCCTGCTGCTGAACCGGGGCGAAACGGTGCTGCTGTTCGAGAGCCGCAGCGATGCGGCACTGGACGCGAAGGCCGCAGCCCTGCGCCAGGAGGGCATTGAGGTGCGACTGGGTACCCCCCTGGCGATCGAAAGCTTCGAGCATGGCGGCGAACCGGTAGGCACCGTGGTGGTGAGCCCCGGGATCCGCTGGGACCATCCCGTGCTCGACCAACTGCGGGAACGGGGAGTGCGGGTGCTGGGGGAGATGACCCCGGCCTGGCAGGCCACGGCCTCCATCCCCTGGATCGGGATCACCGGCACGAACGGCAAGACCACCGTGACCCACCTGGTGCACCACCTGCTGGTGGAGGCCGGCCTGGATGCCCCCCTCTGCGGCAACGTCGGGTTTTCTGCCGCCGAACTGGCGCTGGAGCGACAGAACGGCCCGCGCCCCGATTGCCTGGTGGTGGAGCTGAGCAGCTATCAGATCGAAGCGGCTCCGGAACTGACCCCGGAGATCGGCCTCTGGACCACCCTCACCCCCGACCACCTGGAACGCCACGGCACCCTCGACAACTACCGGGCGATCAAGCGCCAGCTGCTGAACAACGCCGGCAAGAGGATCCTCAATGCCGATGATCCCGACATCCGCTCCCGGGCCGACAGCTGGGATCATGCCGACTGGGTCACCGCCGGCCGCCGCGAGGACCTACCGGCGGGCATCGACCCCCTGCTCTGGATCGAAGCGGGCCGGGTCTGCCACCACGGGGGCGACCTGTTCGCCGCCGATGCCCTGGCCATGCCCGGTGCCCACAACCGCCAGAACATGTTGATGGCGGCGGCCACGGCCCTCGCATGGAACATCCCTGCCGAAACGATCGAAGCGGCGCTGCGCAGCTTCCCGGGGGTGCCGCACCGACTGGAGCGGGTGCGGGAGCTCGAGGGCACCGTCTGGTACAACGACAGCAAGGCCACCAATTACGACGCCGCCGAGGTGGCGCTGCGGGCCCTGCAGGGGCCGCTGGTGGTGCTGGCCGGTGGTCAGTCGAAACAGGGGGAGGCCAGGGCCTGGCTGGAGCAGCTGGAGCGCCAGGCAGCAGCCGTGGTGCTGTTCGGGGCGGCCCGCGACGAATTCGGTGGCCTGCTGGAGGGCAGCGGCTATGGCGGCACCGTGGTGGCGGTGGAGACCATGGACGAGGCGGTGGAACGGGCCGCAGCCCTGGCTGGACCGCTGGGCTGCCGCGGCGTGCTGCTTTCGCCTGCCTGCGCCAGCTTCGACCAGTACTCCGACTTCGAAGCCAGGGGCGACCATTTCCGGCGGCTGGTGGAGGCTCTCTGATGGCCTACTGGCTGATGAAAAGCGAGCCGGAGGTCTACGGCATCCACCATCTCGAACTGGAGGGCACCACCCTCTGGGATGGCATCCGCAACTACCAGGCCCGCAACTTCATGCGAACCATGGCCGTGGGCGACCAGGCCTTCTTCTACCACTCCAACACCCGGCCGCCGGGGATCGTGGGACTGATGGAGGTGGTGGAAACGGGGCTGGTGGACCCGAGCCAGTTCGATCCCGATTCCAAGTACCACGATCCCGCCGCCAGTCGGGAAAAGCCTCGCTGGGACTGCGCCCGGCTGCGCCATCTGCGCAACTTCGCCTCGGTGCTGACCCTCGATGCCCTCAAGGAGCACTTCAGCCCCGAAGAGCTGGGGGTGGTGCGGCGGGGCAATCGGCTGTCGATCCTGCCAGTGCCGGAGCCCACGGCCCTGCGTCTGTTCGAACTGCTGGGGGAAGCCCCTTAACCAGCTCAGGCCGCCCGTTCGCTGCGCTGCACGGGGGAGGCGGAGGGGCGGAAGCGGGCCTGGCCGGGGAAGAGATTGGCCAGGTAGCAACGGGTGACGCCACGGTTGCGCACCCCGTGCTGCACCAGGAAACCGGCAAGTGCCGCCTGAAACAGCCTGTACTGATCCCAGTTGGGATGGCGCTCGATGAACACCTGCATCGCCTCCAGCAGGGGCTCGGGCACCTCTGCCCTCAGGCTCACCGTTCCGGTATCTGCTTCGCCGCCCGGCATCCTGCCCCTGTTGAACTGCCCACCAGTTCTCCACATGGCAGCGCCCACGTCAAATCCGCCTCCAAGCGATGGCAGACGCCCGGTCGCACGCTGAGATCGGGCCAGCAGCCAGCTGCAGCGGTCCTGCCGGCCGCGACTCCACCACCTCTGGAGCCGCCAGCGCCCGCCGTCAAGGGCCGGGCGCTGAAACCAGGGTTTCTCCCCAGATCCGCCCGGAACCACCCTTCCTTGCGCCGGGGCCTGCAGAAAAGCTTGGGAAAAGCGCGTTGATCCGGTGGAGAACCGCCGAAAACCGCTTTCGATCAGCAGTGCTTATCAGGCTTCGGCAGTGGTCGCCGATCTCAGGCTGAGCCCGAAAGCAGCCTCAGGCTGGACCCGCAAACAGCCCATCCAACCGATCCAGCACCGGCACCAGGGCGGCACTCGCCAGGGCATCCCAACCCCCTTCCACGGCCCTCGAACCCGGAGCCGGCGTGAGCACAAAGCGCAGACACCAGGTGGATCGATCCCCCTCCAGAGCGACCCACAACCAGCCCGCGGGGGAGGCGCCGAACTCCTGCTCCAATTCCAGGCTGATCGCCTCCTCCTCCATCAGCGAGTCGGCCAAGTCAGCGTGCTGGGCCAGCAGGCGCATCGCCACCTGGCGCAGGGCCAGGGCCTCCCCGATCTCAAGCTCCACGGCCCAGTCGCGCCCGCCAAGCAGCACGGGAAACGAAGCACGTGTCGGGTCGATAACCAGCCGCCAGCCCTCACCCTCCTGCACTTCCATGCCGGCTTCCGGGCAGGGGTGAAATCAGCCGGGGAGGAGGTCGGGCTGGTCCTGCTCATCGCTGAGCTCGATGATCGCCCGCTGCACGGGCTTGATCATCGAATCATCGAGCAGGCCATCGAAATCGTCGAAGCGGCGCTGCTTGGCGCGATAGGCGATGCGCACCGTGGTGAGGTAACGGTTGCTGGAATAGCGGATCAGGCTCTCGGCACGCTGGGCCAGATCCTTGGGACTCAGATCGGTGCTGCTCTGCATGTAGGGCCACTCTGTTGTCTGAGATTAGGTCAGCACCGGCGCCCCTCCGGTTAGAAGGGCAGAGTTGGAAGGTCGGGGCAGGGGCCCTGCTGCGCCATGCCGGGAACCCTCGCGATCGACCTGGGCAGCAGCACCACCGTGGTGGCCTGGCACGACGGCAGCACGCCACCGCGCCTGCTGGAGCTGGCGCCCTACGGCGGTGGCAACCCCTGCGTGGTGCCGAGCCTGCTGTGGCTGCGCCAGCCCGACCACGACCGCCCCCTGATCGGCCGGCAGGTGCTGGAGGCCGATCTGGCCTCCGTGGAGGGCCCCGGCCTCTGCCGCGACTTCAAGCGGCGGATCGGTGCCGCGGCGACCGGCACCGATCCCGCCCAGACCGAAGCCCCATGGCTGACGCCCGAGCAGGCCGGGGCCCTGCTGCTGCAACGGCTCTGGCAAGCCCTGCCGCCGGAGCTCGAACCCGAGCGGCTGGTGCTCACCGCCCCGATCGAGGGCTACCGCGGCTACCGGGCCTGGTTGCAGGAGGTGAGCCGCAGCCTGCCGGTGGCGGAGCTGGCGCTGGTGGACGAACCCACGGCCGCCGCCATCGGCGCCGGCCTGCCGCCCGGCGCCCGGGTGCTGGTGGTGGACCTGGGGGGCGGCACCATCGATCTCTCCCTGGTGGCCCTGGAGGGCGGCGAAGGGCGGGCCGCACCGATCGCCCAGCTGCTGCGCTTCGCCGGCCGCGACCTGGAGCGCAGCGGCCAGGCCCTGCGTTGTGCCCGGGTGATCGGCAAGGCGGGCCTGGCGGTGGGCGGCCGAGACATCGACCGTTGGATCGCCGCCCACCTCTGCCCGGACCGGCAGGCGGGCGAGGGGGGGGAGATGGGTCTGCTGCAGGCTGCAGAGCGGTTGAAGTGGCAGCTCAGCGAACGGGAAGAAGCCCTGGAGATCTGGAGTCCGGTGGGGGCTCCGGCGCGGGAACTGCGGCTGACACGCCCGGCCCTTGAACAACTGCTGCAGCAGCAGGGTCTGATCGCCCAGCTGGATCACCTGCTCGAGAGCGTGCTGGCGGCCGGCCGCAGGGAGGGCCTGGGGCTGGAGCGCATCGATGCGGTGCTGCCGGTGGGGGGCAGCAGCCGCATGCCCCTGATCCGCCACTGGCTGGAGGCCCGCTGCCCCGATGTGCCGATCCGGGCCGAGCGGCCGGTGGAGGCGGTGGCCCTCGGTGCCCTGGCCCTCACCCCCGGGGTGCGGCTGCGGGATGTGCTGGCCCGCGGCGTATCGCTGCGCTGCTGGGAGCGCCGCAGCGGATGCCACCACTGGCACCCGCTGTTCGTGCCGGGCCAGAGCTGGCCCACCGAAGCCCCCCTGGAGCTGGTGCTGGCCTGCAGCCGGGAGGACCAGCAGCAGCTGGAGCTGGTGCTGGGGGAACCACTGCCGGAACAACGGGCCGAAGTGCTGTTTGAAAACGGCCTGCCGGTGCTGCGGGCCCGCCCCGCCGGGGAGGCCGCCGTACGCCCCTGGCCCGGCGGCCCCGCCGCCGTGGTGCTGGATCCGCCGGGCCGGCAGGGGGTGGACCGGCTGCGGTTGCGGTTCGGCATCGATGACCAGGGCGAACTGCAGGTGGAGGTGGAGGATCTGGAAACCCAGGCCCGACAACTGCTCCGCCTCGGTCCGGTGCGCTGAGGCACCATGAATTGCCCGATCCCATGACCTTGCTGCGGCCGTTGCGACCCACCCTGCGCTGGACCCTTGGCTTCGGAGCGGTGGCCCTGGCCATCGGTGGTCTCTATGGCTGGGAACGCAACCTGAACGCAAAGCTGGAGAGGGCTGCGGCCGCTGGCCGGCTGGAGGAGTGCCTGCGCTACGGCGACCAGCTGGCGGCCCTCTCCTGGCTGCCGGGCCACTCCCAGCTGGATCCGGACCGGTGCCGCCGGCAGCGGGCCCTCCAGCTCTGGCAGGCGAAGCAATGGCGGGAGGCCCTGACCCTGCAGCAGCAACTGGTGGTGGCCCATCCCCAGGATTCCGAGGCCCGCAGACGACTCACAGCCTGGGGACAGGAGCTGAGGAACCGAGCCAGCCGCCTGTTTCAGGCGGGCGACCTTGAGGGGGCCCTGGCCGCCGCCGCCCCCCTCCCAGCCAAAGGCGAAGCCAGCCTGCTGAAGCAGGAGATGCTGGAGATCTGGAACCGCAACCGCCTGCAGCTGGAGCGGGCCGAACGGCTGGTGGGGCAGGCCCGCTGGTGGGAGGCCCTCGATGCCCTCAACCGCATCGATCACCCCTGGTGGCAGCAGCGCGGTGCGACCCTCAAGCAGAAGGCCCAGGCAGGCATCCAAAGCCTGGAGGGCAAGGAGAAGGAACACGACAACCACGGTGAGGGGGAGCTGGCCCATTCGGTGCCGATGGACCAGCTCGATGCCCTAGTGCAGCGACGCATCGCCGCCGGCATGAACGACTGGCAGGCGTTCCAGCAGGCCTGCCGCGAACTGGGCGGCCGGGTGGTGGAGGCCGGCCCGGAAAGCGCCTGCCAGAAGCCCTAGGGACCGTCAGGCAAGCCTGGCGCGTGACAGGATTGCCCCCAAGCAAGGCCAAGGGCATGGAACCAGGCGATCAGGTCAGGGTGTCTCAGAGCGTGGTGGTGTTTCATCACCCTCAGCACCGCGGCGAGGCCTTCGACCTGCAAGGTCAGCAAGGGGAGGTGTTCCAGGTGCTGAACGACTGGAAAGGTCGTCCGATCAGCCCCAACCTGCCGGTGGTGGTGGCCTTCGGCAAATTCCGGGCCCACTTCCGAGCCGACGAGCTGGAAGCAGTCTGAGATCGGGGCCCGGTCGCCTCAGGGCTTGAGCAGGTAGACGCCCTCCTCGCCGTCGATCTCCTGCAGGCAGAGCTGGATTGTCTCCTGGCGGGCGGTGGGCACCACCCGACCGCAGAAATCAGGCTGAATCGGCAACTCCCGGTGGCCCCGGTCCACCATCGCCAGCAGCAATACGCGTCGGGGCCTGCCCCAGGCCTGGAGGGCTTCCAGGGCCGCCCGCACCGTGCGGCCGGTGAAGATCACGTCATCCACCAGCACCACCTGGCGGCCGTCAAGACTGGCGGGCAACTGGGTGGCTTCCACCAGACGGGTACCGACCCTCTCGAGGTCGTCGCGGTGAAAGGTGGGGTCGAGGCTGCCGTGGTCGATGCCATGGCCGCAGATCGTCTCCAGCCGTCGAGCCAGCACCCGGGCCAGGGCCACCCCGCGGGTCGGGATGCCGAGCAGCAACAGATCGCGACTGTCGGCCACGCTCTCCAGAACCTGGGAGGCGAGACGATCGAGGGTGCGGCCCAGATCCTGCCCGGAGAGGAGTTCGAGCCTGCGGGGTGCATCGGCACCTTCGTTGAGCCTGCTCATCGGGGGGAGGTGGGTCAGCGGAGGCTAACCAAGATGGAGCGGATCCCATCCGGCGTCGCGTGTGACCAAAGGCTGACGTGGCCCGCTCCCGATGGGGCAGGGCCTGGGTTAGCTGTAGGTTGGCGGTGGAGACGTCGCGACTACATCTGGCCGTAAGGGTGACAGCAATTCCTTCTCCCCAGCCCACCACCCATCCCGGCGACCCGGTTCCAGCAACCACCGCCCCTACGACCCCGTCGTATTCGCAATCCCCCACGATTGCCCCTGTTGTTCTTGCCATTCTCGATGGCTGGGGCTTTCGCCACGATGATGCCCACAACGCCATCCGGGCCGCCCAGACCCCGGTGATGGATGCCCTCTGGCATGCCTACCCCCACACATTGATCGAGGCCAGCGGTGGTGCGGTGGGCCTGCCCGACAACCAGATGGGCAATTCCGAGGTGGGGCACCTGACAATCGGTTCGGGCCGGATCATCCGCCAGGAGCTGGTGCGGATCGGCCAGTCCGTGCAGGACGGCAGCATGGCGGCCAACCCGTCCCTGAATGCCCTCGCCGACCGGTTGCTCGCCTCCGGCAAGCGGCTGCATCTGATCGGTCTCTGCTCCGACGGCGGAGTCCACAGCCACGTGGAACACCTGGGGGGCCTGCTGCGCTGGGCGGCAGCCCGGGGCCTGAGCGAGGTGTGCGTGCACGTGATCACGGACGGCCGCGACACCGCACCGACCAATGCCGCCCAGTTCCTGGCCAGGGTGCAGGAACTGATCGATCAGGCCGGTGTCGGCCGGATCACCACGATCTGCGGTCGCTATTGGGCGATGGACCGCGACAATCGCTGGGAGCGCACCGAAAAAGCCTATCGGCTGCTCACCGAACCGTCTGAGATCAGCCCCCTCACGCCTGCGGAGATCCTCGAGGCTTCCTACGCCGAGAACATCACCGACGAATTCATCGAACCGGTGCGACTGGCCCCGGATCTACTCGAGCCTGACGATGGCCTGATCTGCTTCAACTTCCGGCCGGATCGGGTGAGGCAACTGATGCGCGCCCTGGTACTGCCTGAATTCAGCGGCTTCGAGCGCACCTGGGTAACCCCCTTGCATGTGGTGACCTTCACCCAGTACGAGCAGGGACTGCCTGTGGCTGTTGCCTTTCCGCCGGAATCGCTGGACGGCCTGCTGGGCCAGGTCGTTTCCGAGCACGGACTGCGCCAGTTCCGCACCGCGGAAACCGAGAAATATCCCCACGTCACCTACTTCATGAATGGGGGGATTGAGCAGGCCTTCCCCGGCGAAGATCGCCATCTGGTGCCTTCTCCCCGCGTGGCCACCTACGACCAGGCCCCGGCGATGTCGGCGGAGAAGCTCACCGAGACCTGCATCGCAGCGATCAACAAGGGCATCTATTCGCTGGTGGTGATCAACTACGCCAATCCCGACATGGTGGGCCACACCGGTCAGATGGAGGCCACGATCGAGGCGATCGGCACGGTCGATCGCTGTGTGGGCAAGCTGATGGAGGCCACGAACCGGATGGGCGGCACCCTGCTGATCACCGCCGACCATGGCAATGCCGAGGTGATGCAGGGCCCGGATGGCCGTCCCTGGACCGCCCACACCACCAACCCCGTGCCGGTGATTCTGGTGGAAGGCGAGAAGCGGAAGCTGCCCGGCCATGGCACCAACGTGCAGCTGCGGGACGAAGGCGGTCTGGCCGACATCGCGCCTACCCTGCTCGACATCCTGGGGCTGCCCAAGCCCGTGCGCATGACTGGCGAGTCGTTGATCCTGCCTGCCGGCAACCCGAGCCAGACCAGCCGCATCCCCCAGACCCTCGGGGTCTGACCTCCCCCCTTGAGCCCATGCTTCGCAACGTTTTTTCCTGGCTGTGGATGCTCAGTGGCGTCCTGCTGATCATCAGTGTTCTGCTCCACAGCCCCAAGGGCGATGGCATGGGGGGCCTGGCCTCGAGCGGCGGATCGATGTTCACCAGCGCCCGCAGCGCCGAAAACACCCTCAACCGGATCAGCTGGACCCTGCTTGCCCTGTTCCTGGGCCTGGCGGTGGTGCTGAGTGCCGGCTGGCTGGGCTGAGATGGGCATGACCCGGCGCAGCGCCCTGGATCGGATCGCAGGAGTCCTGGGAATTTCGTTGTTCGGAGGGCTTCCTTTCCTGGCGCCCGGCAGGGCGGAGGCAGCCTCCCGAGCAGGCGATCCCGCCTGGGATCTGAGCGAAGCCGAATGGAAGAAACGCCTCGGCCCCGCCGCCTTTGAGGTGCTGCGCAAGGAGGGAACCGAACGCCCGCTCAGCAGCCCCCTCAACAAGGAGAAACGCCCCGGCACGTTCGTGTGTGCAGGCTGCCGCCTGCCTCTGTTCAGCTCCCGCTCGAAATATGAGAGTGGCACCGGCTGGCCCAGTTTCTGGGAACCGTTGCCTGGAGCTGTGGCAACCAAGGTGGATTTCAAGCTGATCGTGCCGCGCACCGAATACCACTGCCGCCGCTGCGGCGGCCACCAAGGCCACGTCTTCAACGACGGCCCCCGACCCTCCGGCAAGCGGTACTGCAACAACGGCGTGGCCCTGCTGTTCAGCCCCGAAGCCTCATGAATATGAGGCCTTCATGAAGGGATGTGGGGATTGGGTACGAAAGGGTTTCGCAACCCGGTCCTTCTTCGGATTTCCTTTAGGATTCGGCCATTCCCTGGGAGCGGCCCGTGTACGGCTCATCCGGATCCAACTCCCTGCTGGCGGCCATGGCGCTGCTGGGGCTGATGCTCGTGGAGCTGATCACCCACCTGGTGTGAGCCCCACATCCGGGCCTGACAACATCAGCCGGTGAATTCGGTGTTGTAGGCCTCTTCGCCGTGAACGGTGATATCCACACCCTGACGTTCTTCCGTATCGCTGACCCTGAGCGGCACGAACTGACGAATCAGTTGCAGCACCACATAGGTGCCCACCCCCACCCAGAGGATCGTGAATCCCGCGGCCTTCGCCTGAATCCACAGCTGCTCAAAGCGGCCGGCAATCAGGCCATCAGCCCCGGCGGGATTGAGACTGCGGAGCGCGAATACGCCGGTGAGCAGAGTGCCGAGAAGGCCAGCCATGCCATGCACCGGCAGCACATCAAGGCTGTCATCAATCCGCAGCCGATTCTTGAGCTGCAGCACGTAACTGCAGACCAGGGCCGCAAGCACCCCGATCACCACGGCAGCAACAGGTGACACAAAGCCGGCCGCCGGCGTGATCGCCACCAGGCCGGCCACCGCTCCGGTGGCCAGCCCCACCGCCGTGGGTTTGCCGCGCTGCAGGGTTTCGATCAGCATCCAGGTGGCGGTGGCGGCGGCTCCTGCCGCATTGGTGGTGAGGCAGGCCAGGGAGGCCAAGGAGCCGGCCACCAGCCCACTGCCGCCGTTGAAGCCGAACCAACCGAACCAGAGCAGACCGGCGCCCAACAGGATGAACGGCACGTTGTGGGGAGGAGCGGCATGGTTCGGATAACTTCTCCGCGGCCCCACCATCACCGCAGCCACAGCTGCCGCCACCCCAGAAGCGAGCTCGACCACAAGACCGCCGGCAAAGTCCAGGGCCCCGAGCCCTTCCGGGCCGAGGAAACCGCCAGGGCCCCACACCATATGGGCAAGGGGGATGTAGATCGCAAAACTCCAGAGGAGCAAAAACAGCAGCCAGGCCCGGAAACTGATGCGTTCCACCACCGCCCCTGAAATCAGGGCAGGCGTGATGATCGCGAAGCTGGTCTGAAAGAGGGCCACGGCGCCATGGGTGAGCTGGCCATCGCCGTAGGGCTCCGCCCAGTTGGAAAGCCCCACCCATTGGAGGCCGCCGAGGAAGGGAGCCAGGCGCCCCACCCCCGGAGCGAACACCAGGCTGTAGCCGCAGACCACCCAGAGCACACTCACCAGAGCCATGGCGGAAAAGCTCATCACCATGGTGTTGAGCACGTTTCGACTGCGCACGAACCCTGAGTAGAAGAGCGCCAGGGCCGGCGTCATCATCAACACCAGGGCGGCACTGAGCAGCACGAAACCGTTGTTGGCGCTGCTGAGGGCAAGATCCGCCTTCTGGGAAACCACAGCCAGGAGCACAGGCGATCCGCACAGGAAAGTTCAGAATGAACTTCCTGAGGCACACTTCCGGTAGCCGTTGCTACTGAATGCCAACTCGTTCAGGGCTGGCCATAATCTGAATTCTGGGCGTAGGTGCCTGGCCTTGCGCAGCCCTGCCACCGTCTCGCTGCTTTCTCTGCTGGCTGCGCTCTGTCTCCAAGCTGGCGATCCCCAGGCCCAGGGCCCACCGATCCAGGTGGGCCAGTCCTACACCAGGGCACGCCGCTCGCTGCTGGCAGCCGGCTGGAGAAGCGTCGCCAGGAAGGATCCCCGCCAGTGCTCCGGAGATCTGCCCGACCGACGCTGTTCCCTCTATCCGGAGCTGGCCAGCTGCAGCCACACCGGCCTGGGGCTGTGCCGGTTCCAGTGGAGGGCGCCGGATCGCCGCAGCTATGCCGTGATCACCCGCGACGGCAATCCCAGCGGCGATCCAGGCGTGGTGAGCCAGTGGTTTGAGGCGCCGCTCTGAGCAGAAGGTTGCAATGCCCTACAGACTGGAGAGAAAGGGAAACCACCCCCAATAAAATCGTGCGTTCGTGGGCCCTCTCCGTACTGCGTCATGGGAAGCCCGATCAGCCAGGAGACGTTTCTGGCAAGAGCCAGGGCACGATTCGGCAGCAAATACGATTACAGCCAGATCCTCTACAAAAGCTATAAAACACCAATCAAGATCCGCTGCACGCTTCACCCGGTCAAAGAAATCAGCATCACGCCGGAAAAGCACCTTCAGACCTCAGGCGGCTGCAAATATTGTCTGCGCGAAAGCCGGATCACCATGCTGGAGCGGGAACTGCAGCGCGCGGACGCGGACCGTCCCAGCACCAGCCCTCCCTGCCCGGCCACCCCTTCGGTACTCCCTTTCTGAGGACCTAACAGCGTGGGCATGATCCGCAGTGGCCGGCTGATCGGGATCTCACTGGTGCTGGCGTTGATCGCACCACTGGCGGCCGAGGGGGCACCGGTACTGCGGGTGGGCGTACTGGATGGCTCGCCCCCCTGTTCGGAACTGGTGGGCCAGGGCCGCTGGCAGGGCACGGCCGTGGAGCTATGGCGCCATGTGGCCAGTCGCGAGCGGCTGCCCTTCCTGCTGGAGGCTTACCCCAATGCCCGGGCGCTGCTGGAGGCCACCCGCACCGGCCAGGTGGATGTGGGGGTGGGCTGCCTCACGATCACCCCGGAGCGGGTGGGCACGTACCGATTCAGCCTGCCTTTCCAGGAATCGGGGGTAGCACTGTTGATGCAGACCAACCGTCTGGCCACGGTGCAGGCGCTGCTGAGGGGGATGCTGGATCCCAAGCTGCTGGGACTGCTGGCCGGCTATCTGCTGGCGATCGGCCTGGTGAGCGTGGCGGTGTGGCGAACGGAGCAGGGCCACCCGCCCGGCTGGACCGCCGAAGCGGGCACGGGGCCGGGCGGCACGAACAGGGAATGGTGGCGCCGTTATGCCCTGGTGTTTCAGGTGCTGGCCACAGGGCCCGGCACCAACACGCTCGTGACCACCACCCGGGGCCATGGGCTGGTGGTGCTGAGCTATCTGATCCGGATCGTGTTCGGCTCCCTGATCGTGAGCGCGATCACCCTGGATGTGCTCCGGGAGGCGCCGGTGAGCGAAGAGCTGCCGCAGTCCCTGGGCGAGCTGGCCGGCAGACGGGTGGCGGCGCGGCCGGGCAGCGTCAGCGAAAAGCTGCTGCGCAGCCCGCCACTGCAGGGCAAGGTCACGGTGGTGGCACTTCCCAGGCTCGCGGAGGCCCCGGCGATGCTGCAGAACCACCAGGTGGATGCGGTGCTCGCCGATGAACAGCAGCTGCGTTATGTGCGGGAGCGGGCACCCCGCTGGCAGCGCAGCCGCCTGCAGCTGGTTCTCGGCGGCGAGCGACCCGAATCCCAGGCTTTCGCCTATTCCCCCCAGCTGGCGGAGACCACTGCCGAAGGGATCGACCGGGCGATCAGCGAAACCAAGCGAGCCGGCCTGGTGCCGTGAAGGCTTAGCTGGTGGTGAAGGCTTACTTGTTGAAGGCCTTCCAGAGCCACCAGCCGGCGAGGGCCAGGGCTACCCAGGGAAGCAGGCCCCGGAAGAGCACCAGCACCACCAGCACCACGGCGGCGGAAACGGCGGTGCGCTTGGTGAGCGCCTTGGCCTCCTCGGTCATGTAGCGCCAACGGGGAACCAGGGCCATGGAGCAACGGCAGGGGATCCCAGCAAAGCCCGGGGGAGCGACAGCCGCCAAGGGGGTCAACCGCCCCGATCCACGGCGGTGTTACAGAAGTTCATAGAATGACCGAGGTCATCGAGCGGTTCCTGGCTGGATCCGCTTTTTTTATGGCCGTGAGCAGCAACGCCAGCCAGCCACAAAAAAAGGGAGGGCCGAAGCCCTCCCCTGAATGCGGGGGCTTCGATCAGTAGTCGAAGTCGCCACCCATGCCGCCGCCACCGGCGGGAGTGGATTCCTTCTTCTCGGGCATGTCGGCCACGATGCACTCGGTGGTGAGCACCATGCCGGCGATCGAAGCGGCGTTCTGCAGACCGGAGCGGGTCACTTTGGCGGGATCCACGATGCCGGCAGCCAGCATGTCCACGTACTCGCCGGTGGCGGCGTTGTAGCCCTCGTTGAAGGGCTTGTTGCGCACGTGCTCAGCCACAACAGCGCCGTTGGCACCGGCGTTCTCAGCGATCCGCTTCAGGGGAGCGGTGAGAGCGGAGGCCACGATCGTGGCGCCGATCAGCTCCTCGCCGGAGAGATTGGCAGCCGCCCACTCCTCGAGCACCGGAGCCAGGTGGGCCAGGGTGGTGCCACCGCCGGGAACGATGCCCTCTTCCACCGCCGCCTTGGTGGCGTTGATGGCGTCTTCGAGGCGCAGCTTCTTGTCCTTCATTTCGGTCTCGGTGGCGGCACCCACCTTGACCACGGCCACACCACCGCTCAGCTTGGCCAGACGCTCCTGCAGCTTCTCCTTGTCATAGGAGGAGTCGGTTTCGTCCATCTGCATGCGGATCTGCTCGCAGCGGGCCTTCACCGCAGCCTCGTTGCCTTCGGCCACGATCGTGGTGGTGTCCTTGTTGATGGTGATGCGGCGGGCGGTGCCCAGCATCTCCACCTTGGCGTTCTCCAGCTTGAGGCCGGCGTCCTCGGTGATCAGCTGACCATTGGTCAGAACGGCGATGTCCTCGAGCATGGCCTTGCGGCGATCGCCGAAGCCGGGGGCCTTGACGGCAGCCACGTTCAGCACACCGCGCAGGCGGTTCACCACCAGGGTGGCGAGGGCTTCCTTCTCGATGTCCTCGGCGATGATCAGCAGCG
>JBBASR010000061.1:0-13827 GCA_040399125.1 Cyanobium sp.
CGGTTTCCTAAACCGTAGGTCGTGGGTTCGAGTCCCGCCAGCCCCGTTCTTCAGAAGCCCAACGCCGCGGGCTTCAGGCTTCCGTAGCGTGCGCTACGGGTGGTGCATGCACGACTCAGGCCGCTGCAGCTAGCGTGGAGTCAGTCGTCAGGGAAGGGATGACCCAGCTTCACGATCTGCGGCTGCGGCTGCTGGTGCAGCAGGAAAGCGAGCGCATCGCCGACAGCCAGCCTGACGAGCTCGATCTTTCCGTGGTCCAGGCCCGTTGCCTCTGCTGGCTGGCGCTGCTCTCCGAAGCCCATGAGGAGCAGGCCACCGATGCGGAGCGCCGCGGTGATGTGGAGCAGGCCATGGGCTGGTTTGCCGATTCGATGCGTCTGCGTGACGTGATTCAGGTGGTGAGCTCGATCGAGATCCCCCTTCCCGCCGCCAGCGAACGGGATGAAAACCAAGATGATGCAGGGCCGCTGGCGGCCTGATCCCCGCCCCCGAACGGCTCCGCTCGTTCGGTGCCATGATGGGAACAGATATGCCCAAAGGGGAAGCGGTGCCCGAAGAGCCGTGCCAATGCCCTGATTGCCAGCGTTTCTATCGGGAACATGACCGATTGATCCGTGAGAACCCCAGCCTGCGTCAGCAGCAGGAGCTCAACTGGGCGGCTCTTCAATCGTTTCGCACCCTGGCCGGTCGGGTGTTGGAGGAGCTGCAGAAGCACTACGGCGATGGCGCCGAACCCGGGGCTGCCGCAGCGGCGGGTTCGGCTCCCTCCGAAGCCGTTCACCCCGGCGCTGCCGCCGCCACCGAGCCGGATGCGGTGCAGCAGGCCATGGCCGACCTTGAGAACATCAACGCCCACCTCTTCTCGATCGAGGCGCTGATGGAGCGGGTGTTCGATGTGCGGGTTCCGGAGGAGGTGGAGCAGAAATTCCGCGAGGTGGCCGGTGAACTGGCCCCTGATCCGCTCAACGCCGACCGTCTGCGGCTGAATCGCCTGCTCCACCAGACCCCCGATCTGCCGGATCGCAGCTGACTTCCGGACCTGAGCTGACTGGAGAGCCCCTGGGCGGGGCTCCAGTTCAATCCAGTTCGCAGGTGATCGTGACCGGGAATTCCTCGGCTCTCCAGATCCGCTTGGCATACTCCCGGATCGAACGATCCGACGAGAAGAACCCGGTGCGCGCCGCGTTCAGCAGCGACATCCGATTCCAGCGATCCCGGTCCGCCCAGGCCAGGCTCACCGCATCCTGGGCCCGCAGATAGTCGTTGAAATCGGCCAGCACGAAGAAGGGATCGTTGCCGGTGAGGTTCTGCAGCAGCGGACGGAACAGATCCCCATCCCCATTGCTGAAGTGGCCCTGCTCGATCAGGCGCAGCACTTCGGGCAGTTCGGGCACGGTTGCAATCAGCTCCCAGGGCCGATACCCCTCTTTATGCAGGCTCACGATCTCTTCGGTGGTCTTGCCGAACAGGAAGAAGTTTTCCGCCCCCACCTGTTCGCGGATCTCCACATTGGCGCCATCGAGCGTGCCGATCGTGAGGGCGCCATTCATGGCGAACTTCATGTTGCCGGTACCTGAGGCTTCCTTGCCGGCAGTGGAAATCTGTTCGGATAGATCGGCGGCCGGGTAGACGCGCTCGCCCAGCTTGACGTTGTAATCCGGCAGGAACACCACCCGCAGCCGACCTTCCATGTCCGGATCGGCATTGACGACATCGGCGATGCCATTGATGAAGCGGATGATCAACTTGGCCATCGTGTAGCCAGGCGCCGCCTTGCCGCCGAAGATCACGGTGCGGGGTGCCATCCCGCTGGCGAGGCCATTCTTGATCCGCAGGTACTGGGCGATCACCTGCAGGGCATTCAGGTGCTGGCGCTTGTATTCATGGATGCGCTTTACCTGCACATCAAACATCGAGGCCGGATCCACCAGCACACCGGTATGGCGATGGATGTACTGGGTGAGATGGCGCTTCACCGAAAGCTTGGTGGCCCCCCAGCGCTCCAGGAAGACGGCATCGTCGGCATAGCGCTCCAGCTGTCGCAGCTGGTCGAGATCGCTCACCCAGCCTTCGCCGATCGTTTCGTTGAGCAGGGCTGAAAGCTGAGGGTTGGCCAGGGCCACCCAGCGCCTTGGTGTCACACCATTGGTGACATTGGTGAACTTTTCGGGCCAGAGTGCGGCGAATTCAGGGAAGAGATCCTTCTTCACCAGGTCGCTGTGCAGGGCCGCCACCCCATTCACGTGGTGGGAGGCGATGGTGGCCAGGTGGGCCATGCGCACAGCCTTGTGACCTTCGTCATCGATGATCGAGACGCGCCGCAGAATCTGATCATTGCCTGGGTATTTCAGGCGCACCTGTTGGAGGAAACGGCGATTGATCTCATAGATCAGTTCGAGGTGGCGCGGCAGCAGGGATCCGAACAGATCCAGGCCCCATTTCTCCAGTGCTTCCGGCAGCAGGGTGTGGTTGGTGTACGAGAGGGAGCGGCTGGTGATGTCCCAGGCCTCGTCCCATTCCAGATGTTTGTCGTCGAGCAGCAGCCGCATCAGTTCGGCCACGGCGATCGCTGGATGGGTGTCATTGAGCTGAACCGCCCAATGGTCGGGGAAGTCCTGAATCGCAATGCCGCGTTGATCCAGGTTACGGATCATGTCCTGCAGGGAACAGCTGACGAAGAAGTGCTGTTGCTTCAACCGCAACCTGCGCCCTTCATCGGTGCCATCGTTGGGATAAAGCACCTTGGAGAGGGTTTCTGATCCCACCTTCTCTTCTACGGCGCCGTAGTAATCGCCGATGTTGAACGCATAAAAATCGAACGACTCGGTGGCATCGGCACGCCACAGCCGCAGCCGGTCGCAGGTGTTGACCCGGTAGCCCAGCACCGGCACGTCATGGGGTACCCCGATCGCATGCTCCTCGGGGATCCAGCGCACCCGGTAGGAGCCGTGCTCATCGCGGTAGCTCTCGGTGCGGCCCCCGAAGCCCACGAAACAGGCCTGGTCGGGGTGGGGAATCTCCCAGGGCCATCCCGCCTTCAGCCATTTGTCGGTGATCTCCACCTGCCAGCCGTCGCGGATCAGCTGGTCGAAGATCCCGAACTCATAGCGGATGCCATAGCCGGTGGCAGGAATCTGGAGCGAGGCCAGGGATTCCAGGAAACATGCCGCCAGTCGGCCCAGGCCCCCATTGCCGAGCCCGGGTTCCTCCTCCACATCGAGGATCTCCTCGATGTCGTTGATGCCGAAGCGCTGCAGGGCCGCCGCCGCCTCCTGCTGGATCCCGAGCATCAGCAGGTTGTTGCCGAGCTGGGGGCCGATCAGAAACTCGGCCGAGAGATAGGCCACTACCCGGGTGGGGGTGGCAGCGATCGCCTCGATCCCGGCCAGGTAGCGGGTCATTAGGCGGTCGCGCACGGCGTAGCTGAGCGCCATGTAGAGGTCGTGCCGGCTGGCGGTGGGGGCCAGCTTTCCGAGCGTGTAGAAGAGGTGCTCGGTCATGCCGTCGAACACATCGTCGGCCGTCAGGCCGCTGCGATCCGGGTCGGCGTAGCAGCCCGGCGTCGGCAGGCGCAGGTTGAGGGGCTGGTGCTCGGACATCGCGATGATTCCTGTTGCTGATCAGGCAGGAGCCGGTGCCATAAAGCCCCTTTCCCGACCGTAGCCATGGTTGCCGATTTCAAGCCTTCTGCGTCACTGCGTGCCGATACGAACACCGCTGCGGCGGCTTAGGGTCGGCGACACAGTCGCTTCTGTCATGCCCCTGCCCACAGTGTTGCTGGAGATCGGCAATCACCAGATCGAGGTCGCCGAAACCCTGATCCAGGTGGGCCGTTTTCTGGTGATCTTCCTCTTTGCCCGCACCCTGGCGGAGTTGATGGTGCGGCTGCAGTTGCCCGCGATCCTCGGGGAGCTGGTGGCCGGTGTGCTGATCGGTGTCTCCGGGTTGCACCTGCTGCTGCCGCCCGGCAGCCATGCCGAGCTCAGCCACTGGCCTGTGGACCTGGTCGCCTCGCTCGCCGATCTCAGCCCCGAACGGGTGCGGGAGCTCTACGAAGAGAGCATCCCGGGTCTGCAGCAGATTTCCACCCTCGGTCTTTACGCCCTTCTTTTCCTCACCGGCCTTGAGAGCGAACTCGACGAGTTGATCGCCGTGGGCGTGCAGGCCACCACCGTGGCCGTGACAGGGGTGGTGCTGCCGTTCGTGCTCGGTACAGCCGGGCTCTACTACCTATTCCATGTGCCCCTGCTCCAGGCGATCTTCGCCGGAGCCGCCATGACCGCCACCAGCATCGGCATCACAGCGAGTGTGTTCGGCGAGCTGCGTTTTCTGAAGACCCGCGAAGGCCAGATCGTGATCGGCGCCGCCGTGCTGGATGACATTCTCGGGATCGTGATCCTGGCGGTGGTGGTCGCCCTGGCCGGCGGCGGCACCTTCTCGATCGGTCCGATCCTGAAGCTGCTGGTGGCGGCCCTGGTGTTCGTGGCCGCTGCCCTCTACCTCAGCCGCACCGCCGCCCCGGCCTTCGACTGGCTGATCGACCGGCTCAAGGCCCCCGGCGAAGTGGTGGTCGCCAGTTTCGTGGTGCTCACCCTCTGTTGTTTCGCCGGTCAGGCCATGGGTCTGGAAGCGGCCCTCGGCGCCTTTGCCGCCGGTCTGATCCTCAGTCGCTCCAAGCACACCGAGGCCATTCAGGAAACCGTGAAGCCGCTGGTCGCCCTGTTCGCCACCGTGTTCTTCGTGCTGATCGGCACCGGCATGGACCTCTCGGTGCTCAATCCCTTCGAGCCCGCCAACCGCCAGGGTCTTGTGGTGGCCGGTTTTCTGCTGCTGGTGGCGATCCTGGGCAAGCTGGCCTCCGGCTGGAGCTACTTCAGCAAGGAGAAGACCGACCGGCTCGTGGTGGGCCTGGGGATGATGCCCCGCGGCGAAGTGGGTCTGATCTTCCTTGGCCTCGGCACCCAGGCCAAGCTGCTCACCCCGGCCCTGGAGGCAGCGATCCTGCTGATGGTGATCGGCACCACCTTCCTGGCCCCGATCCTGCTCAGACTTGTGCTGTCGTCGCGGCCGAGCGTTGCCGAACTCCCCGTCTGATTCCGGGCTGGCCGCCCTGCTGGGCCGCTGGGGGTTCAGCCGTGCCGGCTGGTTCGACAACCGCAGCGGCGAGTGGTGGCTGCTGGCCCAGCTGCTGCTGATCGGGGCCCTGCTGTTGCCGCCCCTCCCGGCTCCAGCCGATCTCGGGCTGGTCTGGCCGCTGGCGCTGCGGCTGCTCGGTGCTGTTCTGGTGGTGCTGGGCCTCGCCAGGGCCATTCAGGCCTTGCTGCGGCTCGGCCCCAGCCTCACGCCCCTGCCGGAACCGATGCCCGGCGCCCCCCTGGTGATCGAGGGGGCCTACGCCCACTGCCGCCATCCCCTCTACCAGGCGCTGCTGATCGCTGCCCTGGGCATGGCGCTGCTGCTGGGCAGCCTGCTCCATCTGCTGCTGCTGCTGGCCCTGGCAGCCGTGCTCGGCGGCAAGGCACGGCGGGAGGAGATCCGGCTGCTTGCTGTGCATCCGACCTACCAGGCCTATCGGGCTCGCACACCGGCGATCGTGCCCCGCCTCCCCTGGCTCGACTGGCGCTGAGCTCAGTCGTTTTCCCGTTCCCGGCTGCGATTGGCCAGCGTCCAGAACAGGCCCCACAACGCCGCCATCAGGCCCAGGCTCGACCCCCATCCCGGCCCCAGGGCCCAGCCCAGGCCGAGGTCGGTGAGCAGGCCAGCCCCCAGCGCCAGGGCCAGGCTGGTGATCACCAGCAGCAGCTGCTGGGCCGCAGGCGGCAGCGGCCCGGTGGCAAGGGTTTCCTCCAGCCTGGCCAGGGGCAGGCTCAGGGGCAGGTAGAGCGCCAGCGACCAGAAGGCGATGCCGGGCAGCAGCGGGCTCCAGTCGGCGATCCGTTCAGCGAGGGGGAACGCGGGCATCGCGGACGGCGGCTGGGCTTCTCTCCCTAGCATCAAAACCCCCGTCCTCCGCCGCGCCGATGGAAGCCGTGACCACCCAGCCCTGGCAGTTCCGGGGATACCCGGTGCACAGCCTCCGCCGGGGGCCCGAACGGCCTGAGGGTCCGGCGGTGCTGCTGGTGCATGGCTTCGGGGCCTCCACAGACCATTGGCGCCACAACATTCCGGTGCTGGCCCGCAGTCATGAGGTGCATGCCCTCGACCTGCTCGGCTTCGGCCGCAGCGCCAAGCCGGCCGGGCCCGCCTATGGCGGGGCGCTCTGGCGCGATCAGCTGGTGGCCTACGTGAACGAGCGCATCGGTCGTCCCACGGTGGTGGTGGGCAACTCCCTCGGCGGCTTCGCCGCCCTGGCCGCCGGTGTGGCCCTGGGGGAGCAGGCTGCCGGCGTGGTGCTGGTCAATGCCGCCGGGCCGTTCAGCGATGAGCCCACCCCCAGCGGCGGCTGGGGGGCGATCGCCCGGCGCAGCATCGGCGGCGCCCTGCTCAAGAGCCCCGTGCTGCAGCGGCTGCTGTTTGAGAATCTGCGCCGACCCGCCACGATCCGGCGCACCCTCAACCAGGTGTACATCGACCGCACCAACGTCGATGAGGAGCTGGTGGAGTCGATCCGGCGTCCCTCGCTCGATCCCGGTGCCTTCGGGGTGTTCCGCACCGTGTTCGACATCCCGCGCGGCCAGCCGCTCGACGAACTGTTCGCCGAACTCCGGGCGCCGCTGCTGCTGCTCTGGGGCATCCGGGACCCCTGGATCAATGCGGCCGGACGCCGCGCCGCTTTCCAGCGCCATGCCCCGCCGGACACCCGCGAGGTGGTGCTCGACGCCGGCCACTGCCCCCACGATGAAGTGCCCGATCAGGTCAATGCCGCCCTGCTGGAGTGGCTGGCCGGCCTGGCCCATCCGCTGCCGGCACTGGCGCTGGGATGAGCTCGGTGGTGGGCGGTTTCGGTAGCGTCGCTGCCGTTCCAGCCCGCCCTACGTGACCGTCAGCTCGGCGGGTTTCCGCTACCGCCCCGAGATCGATGCCCTGCGGGGCGTGGCCGTACTGGCCGTGCTGGTGTTCCATCTCAATCCCCACTGGCTGGCGGGCGGCTTCGTGGGGGTGGACATCTTCTTCGTGATCTCCGGCTACGTGGTCACAGGCTCGCTGCTGAACCACGCCCACGAGCCCCTGCCCCGGCGCCTGGCGGGCTTCTACCTGCGGCGGGTGCGGCGGCTGCTGCCCAACCTCTTCGCCTGCATCGGGGTCACGGCCCTGGCCACGGCGCTTCTGGTGCCACCGCGGGAAACCCGGGGCCTGTTCACCACGGCGGTCAAGTCGTTGTTCGGCTGGTCCAACAACCATCTGGTGGGCGCCTCGAAGGATTACTTCGGCCTTGATGCCGCCCTCAACCCCTTCGTGCACACCTGGTCGCTGGGGGTGGAGGAGCAGTTCTATCTGGTGTTCCCGCTGCTGCTGGTGCTCTGCGGCTTCGGGGGCCGCCGCACCCTGCCGCTGCTGCTGGCCGGGATCGTGCTTTCGCTTGGCCTGAGTCTGTGGTGGACCGTGGAGGCGCCGATCTCCGCCTTCTTCCTGATGCCCAGCCGCTTCTGGGAGCTGGCCTCCGGCGCCGCCCTGCTGCTGGCCCAGCGGCGCCGCTTCGCCGAGGGTTGGCCCAGCGGGCCCCGGGTGCAGCTGCTGGGGGGAGCACTGCTGGTGGTGGCGCTGCTGTTCACCCCGGAACGCCAGGCCTTTCCTGCCCCCGCGGCCCTGCCCGCCGTGCTGGGCACCCTGCTGCTGCTGCAGTTCCGCCCGGGCCCCGAGGGGCATTTTCTGCCGTTGCGCTGGCTGGAGCGGCCCCTGGTGGCCTGCGGGCTGCTCTCCTATTCGCTCTACCTCTGGCACTGGCCGGTGGTGACCTTCCTGCGCTGGACCTACGGGCTGGAGCGCCCCTGGCAGTATCTGCTCGCCACGGGGCTCTCCTTCGGCCTGGCCTGGCTCGCCTACCGCTGGATCGAGCAGCCCGTGCGCCGCCATCCCCTGCCGCCGCCGCAGCAGTGGGGGCTGGCGGCCCTGGCCTTTGTCCTCACCTGGCTCGGCACCGATGCCCTGGCCCATCCCCTGCGGGGCCGCTTGTTCCAGGGCAGCACGGCCGATCCCGTTCCCCGCCAGGAGGACATCGCTGAGCTGCGGCCGGTGATCGCCGGCACCGGCATCAGCGATTCCCGTTGCGGTGTGGTGACCTGGGAGCCCTACAGCGTCTCCAACCGCACCGATTTCGGCCCCTGCAGCAAGCCCGGCCGTGCCGGTGCCGGGGAGATCTTCCTGCTGGGCGACTCCCATGCCCACCATCTGCTGCCGATGCTCGATCACGTCACCGATCGCACCGGCCAGGCCATCACCTTCAGCTTCAAGAACAGCTGCCTGATCAGCCCCGATCTCACGATCAGCTTCCAGAAGAAGCGCTATGAACCCTGCCGGCAGTTCGCCGCCGGCGAGCTGGATCGTGCTCTGGAGCGGCTTCAACCGGGCGACATCGTGATGATCTCCACCTGGCTGAACCGTCAGCTCGGGGATATCGACAGCCGTGGCGAAGCCAATGATTTCCCGGTGTGGGCCGGTGCCCGGCCCCTGAACCCTTCCCAGGTGCGGGACGCCTACGTGACCAGCACCAGGGGCATCGCCCAACGGCTGGCGGCCCGGGGGATCCAGCTGGTGCTGGTGGTGGATGTGCCGATGCTGGCCCGGGAACCGGTGGTCTGCGCCAGTTGGGCCCGGCTGCAGAGCGCCTCCGACCGCGAGACCGTCTGTTCGCCTGCCGCCACCACCACCGCCTCGATGCAGAACACCCTGCGTCGCACCCTGGCCCGGGTGGCCAGCGGCCTCGGCAACGTGCACGTGTTCGACCCCACCGACCTGCTGCTGGTGGACGGCCAGGTGCGCTACCGCCATCCAGATGGCAGCCTCCTCTATTCCGATCAGCACCATCTCAGCCGTTCGGGCAGCAGCCGGCTGGCCGAGCCTTTCCAGCGCTTCCTGGAGCGCGAAGGATTGGTGTCGGCGCCGGTAGCGTCACAGTCCAGGCCTCCCCGCTGATGTCTCTCTATCGCTGCTCCGAGCCCTACGACCACTGGGTCTGGGAAGCCCCCGGCAGTGGCGACCTGCTGCGGGTGGTGCCGGAACGGGGCGGCCTGGTGACCGGCTGGCGCTGCGGCGGCAGGGAGGTGCTCTACTTCGATGCCACCCGCTTCGCCGACCCTGCCCTTTCGGTGCGGGGCGGCATCCCGGTGCTGTTCCCGATCTGCGGCAACCTGCCCGATGACCGGCTGCCCCTGCCCCAGGGCACGTTCTCCCTTCCCCAGCACGGTTTTGCCCGAGACCGGCCCTGGACGCTGACGGCCCTCGAGGACGGTGCGGGCGTGCGCCTGGAGCTGCTGGACGACGTCACCACCCGCGCCTGTTATCCCTTCGCCTTCTGCCTTGCGATCGAGCTGCGGCCCGAACCCGGCGCCCTGGCGATCAAGGTGCGGGTGGAGCATCGCGCTGCCGCCAATGGCGCGCCCGGCCTGATGCCGTTCAGCTTCGGCCTGCATCCCTATCTGGCGGTGGCCGATCCTGCGGCGGTGCGTCTGGAGGGCCTGGCGGACACCTGCCTCGACCACAGCACCATGGCGCCCGCCGCCACCGCCGGGCTGCTGCAGAGACTGGCGGGCGGTGTGGATCTGCTCTCCCCGGCGGCCGGGCCGGTGCGCCTGCTCGATCCACAGGCGGGCCTGGCCATCAGCCTGGAAACCACCGCCCCCTTCGATCAGGTGGTGGTCTGGACCGATCCCCCCCGGCCGATGGTGTGCGTGGAGCCCTGGACTGCCCCGCGGGGCTCGCTGGTGACCGGCGAACGGCGCCTGGAGTTGGCGCCCGGCAACAGCCTCACGCTGGAGTGCCGCTATGGGCTCAGCCAGCTCTGACGCTGGCGACGCCGGGCAGACGGCCCGGCGCCAGCTGCAGCTTCGGATCAAACTGCCGTTTCACCGCCTCGATCAGCGGCCGTGAAGGCGCGTCCTCCCAGGCCGGGAGGTTCGCGCCGGCGGGTTGCCGCAGCACCGTGAGATGGCCGCCCAGCGCCTGGCAGCGGCGGCGCAGGGCCTGGATGTCGGCCGCGGTCTGTCCCTTTCCCCAGGCCATCCCCAGGCCGCTTCCGGCCGCCAGGTTCACCTCCATGGCGGCCAGCGTCGGTTCCGCCAGCAGGGTGGCTCCCTGGTCGGGGGCGACCCCCAGCCGCAGCAGCCAGGCGGCGGGGGTGGGCCCGGCGCTGCCGGCCCGGTGCAGCAGGTCCAGCAGTGCTTCTGCATCCAGCCCCTGGCAGGGGAGCTGGCTCCGCTGGCCCAGGGCGGTGACCTGGGCTTCGAGGGTGCTGGCATCCACGCTCGCCAGCCCGACCAGCAGCAGGGGCTCGGCGCTGAGGCCCGCCCGGGCGGCCAGCCGTGGGTTCCACCAGTCGATCCGTTCGGGGCTGAGGCCCGAGCCCAGCAGCCAGCGGCTCAGGTCGGCCAGTGCCGGCAGCGGGCCCTGAACCACCAGGCCCCGGCGCTGCAGCGGCAGCGGCAGGGTGCGCAGGGTGAGTTCGGTGATCAGGCCCAGGGAGCCCCAGCTGCCGGTCAGCAGGCGCATCAGGTCGTAGCCGGCCACGTTCTTGACCACCTTGCCGCCGGCCCTGGCCTGCACGCCGTCGGCGCGGATCAGGCCGATGCCGATCAGCTGGTCGCGCACCCCCATGTGGCGCTGGCGGTAGCCACCGGCCAGGCCCCGGGCCACCAGGCCCCCGATGCTGCCGCCCGCTTCGCCCCAGGGGGGATCCAGGGCCAGCCACTGGCGGTGGTCGGCCAGGGTCGCCTGCACGTCCGCCAGGGGGGTGCCTGCCTCCACCGAGATCGTGAAGTCGCCGGGATTGTGGTCGAGGATGCGGTGGAGGCGGGCGCAACTCAGCACCTCGCAGGGCTGGCTGAGGGCCGCTCCCCACTCCAGCCGGCTGCCGAGTCCGGCGGGCAGCCAGCAGGTTCCGTGCTGGTGCAGGTGCCGCACCAGATCGGGCAGTTCGTGGGGCTCGGGGCTGATCACGGCACGATGGTGCCATGGAGCAGGTGAGATCCGCGGCCGGTTCGGCGTTGAAGATCATCGTCATCGACGATGACCCCACCGGTTCCCAGACCGTGCATGGCTGTCCGTTGTTGTTGCGTTGGGACGCCGCCAGCCTCGAGGCGGGGCTGCGCCATCCTTCGCCGCTGCTGTTTCTGCTGGCCAATACGCGCGCCCTCGCCCCCGAGCAGGCCCGGGCGCGGGTGCTGGCGCTCTGTGGGGCGCTGCGGGCGGCATTGGCGGCGGTGGGGGTGGAGCACTGGGTGGTGGTGAGCCGGGGGGATTCCACCCTGCGCAGCCACTTCCCGATCGAGGTGGAGGCGATCGCCGCCGAGCTGGGGCCGTTCGATGGCGCCCTGCTGGTGCCGGCGTTTCTGGAGGGGGGACGCACCACCGTGGCGGGGGTCCATCGGCTCGACGGCCTGCCCGTGCATCAGACCCCCTTCGCCCAGGATCGGCTGTTCGGTTACGACACCAGCGATCTGCCCGACTGGATCGAGCGCAAGAGCGGCGGCAGGATCGCGGCGGACACCGTGCAGCGGCTAGAACTGGCTGACCTGGATGGGGAGCCGGCGGCCCTTCAGGCCCGGCTTGCCGCGCTGGGTGATCAGACCTGGATGGTGGTGGACGCCGAGCACCCCCGCCAGCTGGGGGCCCTGGGGGAGGCGGTGCGCCGCCTGACGCTTCCTGGGCCGGAGCGGCCGCGGCGCTTCCTGTTTCAAAGTGCCGCCAGCCTGTTGAACGGTCTGGCCCGGCTGCCTCCCCAGCCGCTGGATCCGGCCGGCCTGGTGGCCCTGCGTCGTCGTGCCCCCGCTGGCGCTCCCCTGCCCGGGTTGGTGCTGGTGGGCTCCCATGTGCCCCTGGCCGATGCCCAGCTCGAGCGGCTGCTGGCTGATCCGGGCTGCGTTGGGGTGAAGATCGATGTGGCCAAGGTGCATCGTCTGCTGGAGGGGCCTTTGCCCGATCTGCTGCTCGCCTCGCTGGAGCAGGCCTGGCTGGAGCAGCTGCGGGCAGTGCTGGCCTCTGGCCGCACGCCGGTGCTCCATACCAGCCGGGGGGAGCTGCGCTGCCGCCATGCGCAGGAGCGGCGGGCGCTGGGCCTGGCCCTGGCGGCCAGCATGGCCAGGCTGGTGGCAGCGCTGGAGCCCGGCCTGGGCTACGTGATCAGCAAGGGGGGGATCACCACCCACACCCTGCTGGAGGAAGGGCTCGCCCAGGCGGCCGTGGAACTGCAGGGGCAGCTGTTGCCGGGACTCTCGCTGGTGCTCACGGCGGCGGCCCTGCCGGTGCTCACCTTCCCCGGCAATCTCGGCGATGCCACCACTCTCTGGCAGGCCTGGCGCCGGATGGAGGAAGGCACCGGCGATCAGTCGCCGCCGCTGCCGCTGTCGGCGCCGCCGCCTCGATCACCGCGGTAGCTGCGCTCCAGCAGCTGCACCGGATGCTGCACCGGGATCGGTCGCTCCGCTGCCGGCAGGTGCTGGCGCAGCTGCAGGCTGCAGCCGATGTTGGCGCTCACGGCCACGTCGGCGCCGGTGCCACTGAGATCAGCGGCCTTGAGACGCCCCAGTTCGGCGGCCTCCTGGGGCTGCACCAGGTTGTAGATGCCGGCACTGCCGCAGCAGACCCCCGCTTCGCTGGCTTCGCGGATGCGCACATGGGGGATGCGGCGCAGCAGGGCCCGCGGCTGGTCGCGCAGACCCTGGCCATGGATCATGTGACAGGCATCGTGATAAGCCAGCTCCAGGGGGCGTTCGGCACTGGCGGTTTCGCCATCGGCATGGCGCAGGGGCTGCAGCGCCGCCAGGAAGTGCTCGCTCAGGCCCACCCGCTCCAGGAATTCCTGAATGTCGGCCACGCGGTTGCTGAAGGCTCCCCCTTGCTCGGCGTTCGCCTCGCCGGCTGCGGTGGGCGCCACCTCCAGCAGGTGGCCGTATTGCTTGAGGGTATGGCCGCAGCCGGAGGCGGCCACCAGCACCGCATCCAGCGGTTCGGATCCGGCCGCCTGGCCCGGCCCGATCACCGCCTCGAAGCTGGCGATCAGCTGGCTCGCCAGCTCCCGGGTCTGCTCCAGTTCCCCCTGATGGTGGGTCACGGCGCCGCAGCAGCCTTGATCGGGGGGGATCACCACCTCGATGCCGTTGGCGCTGAGCACCCGGATCGCCGCCGCATTCACCGCCGGGTCGAACAGCCTCTGCACGCAGCCCAGCACCAGCCCCACCCGGTAGCGCCGTTCTCCTTCGGCCGGCACCAGCACCGGCCAGTCGTCGCGGAATGCTTCCGGGGCCAGCGGTGGCAGCAGGCTTTCCATAGCCTCCAGTTGCGGGCCGAACATGCCCGTGAGGCCGGTGCGGCGTGCCAGGGCCTGGAGGGGCGTGCCGGCGTAGGCGCGCAGCGGTGCCAGCAACGCCCGCAGCCGCTTGGGGTAGGGCAGCAGGGCGAACAGCACCCGGCGGAAGGCGCGTTGGCCGGGGGTGCGCAGTTCAGGAGCGTTGAGCTTCGGGCGCGTCGCCTCGATAAGCTCGTCGTAACGCACGCCGGAGGGACAGGCGGTGACGCAGGCGAAGCAGCCCAGGCAGCTGTCGAAATGGCTGGCCACCGTGGCATCAAGCTCCAGTTCGCCCGCCTCGATCGCTTTGAGGGTGTAGATGCGGCCCCGGGGCGAATCCATCTCCGTGCCCAGCACCCGGTAGCTGGCGCAGGTGGGCAGGCAGAAGC
>JBBASR010000062.1:0-12398 GCA_040399125.1 Cyanobium sp.
GGCGGCCTCACCGCCATGCGCGATTCGATCTCCAACACCGCCGAATACGGCGACTACGTGAGCGGCCCGCGCCTGATCACCGCCGACACCAAGGCCGAGATGAAGCGCATCCTGGCGGACATCCAGGACGGCACCTTCGCCCGCAACTTCGTGGCCGAATGCGAGGCCGGCAAGCCGGAGATGAAGCGGATCCGCGAGCGCGACAGCCAGCACCCGATCGAGCAGGTGGGCACGGGCCTGCGCTCGATGTTCAGCTGGCTGAAGGCCTCCTGATCCCACCCCACCCGCTCGCCACCAGCAGTCCCTTCCTGCTGGTGGCCCTGGCCTGCGCCCTCGACCGTCTGCTGGGCGATCCCCACAGCTGGCTGCACCCTGTGCAGGTGATGGGCGGAGCCATCGGCCTCCTGCGCCGCTGGGCCGAGGCCTGGTGCGGCGATCGACCCCGCCGGCTGCGGCTGGCGGGGCTGCTGATCACCCTGCTGGTGGTGGGCAGCAGCGTGGCGAGCGGCTGGCTGCTGGAGCGGCTGGCCCTGCTGGCGCCCTGGCTGGGGCTGCCCCTGCTGCTGGTGGGCATGGCCAGTGCCCTGGCGGGCCGCAGCCTGGAGCAGGCGGTGGCGAACGTACTGGCCGCCCTGCCGGACCTGGCCCTCGCCCGCCACCGCCTGGCCTGGATCGTGGGCCGCGACGTGACCACTCTGGAGGAGCCGGAGATCCTGCGGGCTGCCGCTGAAACGGCCGCGGAGAACGCCGTGGATGGCCTGTTCGCGCCGCTGTTCTGGCTGCTGGTGGGGGCGACGCTCTGGAGCAGGGGGCTGGAGAGCTGGCCGGGACCCCTGGCCCTTGCCTGGGGCTTCAAGGCCGCCAGCACCCTCGATTCGATGCTGGGCTACCGCCGCGGCCGGCTGCAGTGGCTGGGCACCGCCGGCGCCCGCCTCGACGATCTGCTCACCTGGCTGCCCTGCAGGCTGGTGGCCTGCAGCCTGCCGTTGGCGGCCGGCCGGGCCACGGCCCTGCCGCAGCTATTGGTCTCCGCCCTGGTGGATGGAGCCCCTGACCCCTCCCCAAATGCCGGCGTTTCCCAGGCGGCCTATGCCCACACCCTCGGTGTGCGGCTGGGAGGTGCCAACCGCTACCCCGAAGGCATCCGGCTGAAACCGCTGCTGGCGGCCGAATGCCCCCCGCCCGATGCCAGCGCCGTAGGGCGGATCCTGCAGACGAGTCAGCGGCTGGAGGGGCTGTGGCTGCTCGTCTGGGGGATGGCGGCGACGCTGACTCAGTAGGCACCCCGGTCGCGGGGGTCGAGCATCACGCCGATGGTGCGAACAATGATCCGCAGGTCCATCAGGAAGCTGCGATGGCGGGCATAGCGAACGTCGAGGTCCACCCGTTCGGCATAGGTGAGGTTGTTGCGGCCCGACACCTGCCAGAGGCCCGTGAGGCCGGGGCGCACCGCCAGCACCTCCTCCATGCGGTCGCCGTAACGGGGCAGCTCGTTGCGCACGATCGGCCGCGGCCCCACCACGCTCATCTCGCCCCGCAGCACATTCACGAACTGGGGCAGCTCATCGAGGCTGGAGCGGCGCAGAAACTTGCCCAGCCGGGTGATGCGTGGATCGTTCTTGAGCTTGAAATCATTGCGGAATTCCTCCTCCAGATCCGGGGATTCGGCCAGCAACTTGGAGAGAAGCTTGTCGGCATCGCGGCGCATGGTGCGGAACTTGAGACAGCCGAAGTCCCGATAATCCCGGCCCACACGCTTCTGTACGTAGATCACCGGCCCACGGGAAGTGAGCTTCACCAGCATCGCCAGGGCCAGATAAAGAGGGGAACCGAGCCCCAGCACCAGCAGGGAAAAGAAGATATCGCCACTGCGCTTGATCACCCGGGCCCGCCGGGACTGCAGATCGATCAGCTGCTCTGCGGACAGCAGATCCCCGGAAACGGGGAGCAGGGGGGAAGGTGGATTGGGCGTAGCGGCAACCGTCGAGGCGAAGGAGCGGGATCCAGATCCGGGCGGGAACGACGCGAGCATGGGATCCCCTGCGGTGAGGGAATCTAAGAAGCTCGACAGACGAGACTCCAGCCAGCGGGGCCACTCAGGCCAGAGGCACAGGCAGGGGCAGGGGCAGGGGCCCGGTGCCGCGCCGCAGCCGCTCCCGGTGCTCCGCCCAGCTGCGCTCCAGCACCTGCAGCATCCGCTGCCGGAACCGCTCGGGAGTGAAGCCTTCGGCCCACTGACGCTGGCGCTCGGCCGGCAGCTGCTGCCACAGCCGGCCCGCCTCGAAGTGGGCCACCGCCTCGGCCAGGCCGGCGGCGGTCTGCTCGGGGAACAACAGACCGGTGGGGAACGGGTCCCCGGCCGCCAGGCAGCGCACGCTGTCGAGCAGCCCGCCGGCGCCGTAGGCGATCACCGGCGCCCCGGCCGCCATCGCCTCCACCGGGGCGATCCCGAAATCCTCCAGTCCGGCATACACATAGGCGCGGCAGCGCTCCAACCAGTGGGCGGCCTCCTGGTCGGAGCAGCGCCCCAGAAAGCGCACCGAGGGCCCCGCCATCGCCTCAAGGCGCTTGCGCTCGGGACCATCGCCGAGCACCACCAGCGGCAAGCCGGTGCGACGGAAGGCCTCCACCACCACATCGACCCGCTTGTTGGGCACGAGACGGCAGAGACTGAGATAGAAGTCTTCGCGGGGTTCCTGCCAGCGGAAACGCTCCACCGCCACCGGCGGCGGCACCACCACGGCACGGCGCCGCCAGCAGCGCTGGATGCGACGGGCGGTGAAGCGGGAGTTGGCCACCAGCTGGTCCACCCGCTGGCTGCTGCTCCCATCCCATTGGCGCAGCCAATGCAGCTGCAGCCGCACCAGGGGGCCGAGGGGGCTGCGGGCGAGGGCGGAACGGGCCAGATAGGGCTGCATCTGGTCCCAGGCGTAGCGCACCGGCGTATGCACGTAGCTCACATGGAGCTGGTCGGGCCCGGTGAGTACCCCTTTGGCCACCAGGTGGTTGCTGCTGAGCACCAGGGGATGCTCTCCCACATCGAGGTGCTCGATCGCCAGGGGCAGAAGCGGCAGGTATTGCTGCACATGGCTGATGCCCCAGGGCATCCGCTGCAGAAAGCTGGTGCGGATGTCGCGGCCCTGCCAGCAGCTGCCGGCCCGGCGGCTCTCGCCATCCACCAGGGCATAGAGCTGGGGTTGGATGCCCTGGGCCGCCAGCAGGCCATCGAGCTCCCACACCACCTGCTCGGCACCGCCCACAGAGCGGGGAGTGAACCACTCATGCACGAGGGCGATGGAGGAAGGGAGCGCTGCCATGGGGGAACCCTAGGCAGCGGCACATCACGAAAACTCTCAGCCGATTGCCCTGAGGGGAAGGTCTGCCGAAGCTGGTGCGAGTGGGGATGGCACGAGCCGATAAACGATGGCGATCCGGGAGCTCCTCGAAGACGCACTGAAGGAACCCGCGATCGGAACCACCCCGCGGTTTCGATGGCACGCCACCCCGGTGGGCATCGCGGCGGTGTGGAGCGAAGGCAAGCCGCCAACGGCACCACCGTTCGACATGGCCCTGGAGGAAGGCCTGCAGGTGGGGCTCGACCTCAGCCGGGAGGAAAGGGAATTCCACCAGGTGAAGTCCGGCCTGGTTCTGTTGTTCCATTCCTGAATCCCGTTTTCCTGAACCCGAATCCGCTGCTGCCTTGAGTGCCATGCCCCGCCTGCGTGCGTTTTCCCTGAAGGTGGCGATGGTGATGGCCCTGGGGCTGGCGGGGGCAGGGGTGCCCCCGCAGGCCGCGGCCCAGCTTTCCCCCAACTGCCTGCTGAACGGCGCCAAGACCTATTGCGCGATCACCCCGCTCACGGCCGCCGCCAGCCCGGAGGACACCGCCGTGACGGTGATGCTGGCGGACCACCGCGCCTTCCGGCTCACCCGGCGCGACAAGAGCTGCCAGCAGAAAGGCACCTCCACTCTCTGCGCGGCCAGCATCACCCTGTCGAACGGCTACGGCGAAAAGTTTGAAGGCACCTACGCGGGGGTCGCCTATGAAGGCGGATACCGGCACACCTACAAGGCCGGCACGATCACGATCACCTACTTCTACGTCGACTGAGCTCGGGATTCGGAACGGAATCGATTCATTGCCGATTCCACCACCACGTGCATGTCCATGTACTTGTATTCTGAAAGACGCCCCCCAAAGATCACATCAGGGATGGCATCGCTACGTTCGCGGTACCGGCGATACAAAGCCTGATTGGCTTCGTCATTGATCGGGTAATAGGGAATGGCCCCAGCGGTGTAATCGCGAGGATATTCATGGGTGATCACGGTGGTCTCTGTGGTCACCGACTCAAAATGCTTGTGCTCGATGATGCGCGTAAAGGGGATCTCGGCATCGCAGTAGTTCACCACGGCATTGCCTTGGTAGTTATCCACCGGTAATTCCTGCTGCTCGAAATGGAGGGAGCGATATTCAAGGGCACCGTACTCGCAACCAAAGAAATCATCGATACAGCCGGTATAGACGATCTTGCGGGCAAGGGAGCGATAGTAGGCAGGGTCGGCGAAATAATCCGTACCGAGCCTCACTTCAATCCCTTCCAGCATGCGCTCGAAGATCGCGGTGTAACCGCCAATCGGAATGCCCTGATAGCGGTCGTTGAAGTAGTTGTTGTTGAAGGTGAAGCGAAGGGGCAGCCGCTTGATGATGAAAGAGGGCAGCTCGGTGGGGGATTTTCCCCACTGCTTCTGGGTATAGCCTTTGATCAGGGCTTCATAGATATCACGACCCACCAGGGAGAGGGCTTGCTCCTCAAGGTTGGTGGGTTCACCACGAAATCGCTGCGCCTCGATGATCTCCTTAGCCTGGGCCGGAGTCTGGGCCTGCCAGAGCTCATGGAAGGTATTCATATTGAAGGGCAGCGAATAGAGCCTGCCCCCGGAAAGCGCCTTCGGGGAATTGACGTAGTTATTGAACTCAGCGAATCGATTCATGAACTCCCATACCACCTTGTTGCTGGTATGGAAGATGTGCGCCCCATAGGTATGCACATGAATGCCGGCGGTCTTCTCGGTATGGCAGTTGCCACCGAGATGGGGGCGCTTATCGATCACCAGGCAGCGGTGGCCTGCCTCGAGCGCCAGCCGGGCAAAGGTGGATCCGTAGAGCCCAGCTCCAACGATCAGATAGTCGTAATCAGGAGCGGACACGGCAAATTGAAACTGGCGCAGATCGTAGCGGCAGTGCTACACAGCTCAACGACCCCGGCGATCAGGCCAGCCAGCAGGGCAGCCCTCCAGGCGGAATCGGCCAGCCTGTGCAGCAGGGAAGTGAGTACGGAGGCCACGGGTGACATCATCTGGCCTAAGGCAACGCTGGCTACGTCCTACCCGCATCCGCCACCAGAAAAGGAAAAAATGCTTAAGCCCTGACCTGCCGCGACCAAGCCCCCAGCCAGGGACTGAGCAGCGGGATCAGACCTAGCGCCAGGCGATGAACCACGAGATATCCCTGGTGCAGCGGTACCGGGAACGGCACTGCCTTGGCTTCGCTCTGCCGATCGGCAGAGCGAAGCCAGGCAGCACGCGGGGTGCCGCTGAGGGCCGGCCTCAGCCCTTCCCCTCAGCCCTCCACCTTCACGGTCACGGCGGTGACCTTATTGGCCTTGGGGGCGGTCACCGTGAGCAGACCATCGCGGTAGACGGCCTGAAGCGCTTCGCGCTCAATCGGCACCGGGAAGCGGAAGCTGCGGCTCCAGTTGCCGTAGCGGAACTCGCTCATCAGCGGCGCCGGGGCCTCCGCACCGTCAACCTGCTCGCGGGAGCTGCGGCGCTCAGCGCTGATCAGCAGGGTGCGTTCGGTGGCCTTCACGTCGATGGCGGCCTTGTCGACTCCGGGCAGCTCCAGAACCACCTCGTAGGCCTCGGCGGTTTCATGAACCTCTGCGGCGGGAGTGCGCTCGGCGCTGTGCAGCTGCTGGCTGAGCTGCTGTTCAAGGCGATCGAAGATCTGGAGGGGAGAGGAAGAACGAACGGTACGCATGGAATACACGGCGATGGGTTGGAACTCGGGGTGATTCACCCCCGGTGCAATCACTTTCGCCGCCGCCTCAGGGAGCCAGGATCAGGAGAGCCGAACCACTTCCTTCGGCTCTCACCACTGAGGTGGGGCAGACCGAAACCGTTGGGCGGGAGAACCGCCCTTCCTCCTCAGAATGGGGCGAAGGAAAGAGAGGGGGCAATGGAAGTCCGTGCCGATCTGGGCCAACGCGTGCTGCTCGACACAGGCGGCCTGGCCTGGTCGCCTTCACCGATGGCGGGCGTGGAGCGGCGGATGCTCGATCGCCGTGGTGGCGAGATTGCCCGTGCCACATCGCTGGTGCGCTACGCGCCAGGCAGCTCGTTTGAGCGCCACAGCCATGGCGGCGGCGAAGAGATCCTGGTGCTGGAGGGCACCTTCTCCGACGAGCGGGGCGACTACGGCGCCGGCACCTACCTGCGCAATCCCGTCGGCTCCAACCATGCGCCGTTCAGTGAACACGGCTGCACGATCCTGGTGAAGCTGCACCAGATGCACCCCGCGGACCAGCAGCGGGTGGTGTTCGACACGCAGCGCAGCAGCTGGGTGCCGGGCCTGGTGAGGGGGCTGGAGGTGATGCCGTTGCACGCCTTCGGCTCCGAGCATGTGGCCCTGGTGCGCTGGGCAGCGGGCACGGTGTTTCAGCCGCACGGCCATCCCGGAGGCGAAGAGATCCTGGTGCTCGATGGGGTGTTTCAGGATGAATTCGGCAGCTATCCCACCGGCAGCTGGCTGCGCAATCCGCCCGGCAGTGTGCATCGCCCCTGGAGCGAGGCGGGTTGCACGATCTGGGTCAAGACCGGTCACCTGCCCGCCAGCCAGGGGCCGGATGGCTCAGAAAGCTGAGCCCGTCATCCCCCCCGTCATCCCCCCCCCCCGTCATCCCCATCGCCGCCACCAGGGCCTGCGGGCCGGGGCACCATGGCTGCCATCGCACAGCGGAGTGCAGCGAGAGCGGCCGCAGCGGCACATCAGCACCGTGGCCGCTTCGCTCAGCCGCAGCTCATACGACACCCGGCCACTGCCGAGGTGGGCGCCATCGCAGAACCAGCCGTGACGGCTGCGCCCGCAGCCGCAGAGCTGATGCACCCCGGCGGGCAGCGCCAGCGGCTCAGGGCCTGGGATGGGGGGATCGGACTCCGGCATCGCCGCTGTGACTTCCCGGCGTGGACTACCTCCAGTGTGGGGCCTCCAGCGTGCTCCTTAACAGCGGGTGGCCCTGGGCGATGTGCGCCGGCGATCATGGCGCCGTGACGCAGGCGCAGGGTTCTTGATGTCTTCTTAACCATGAAGCCTGCAGCATGGGCGCAGCGGTATGCAGTGTGAGTGCAGCTGTATGGACACCAACAAAAATCTTGAGCTCAACACCATTGCCGCCCTTGCCGGTGAACGTGCTCCCAGCAGAGTGAAACAAGGCGACGTCATTTTTCGAGAAGGAGACCTGGGAGACAAGCTCTACGGTGTTGTGTCAGGAGAAGTGCAGCTCCATTGGGGTGATGACGGCGTGGAAACAATTGGAGCAGGCAGCTGCTTTGGTGTCGGCGCCCTGGTGGATCCGGAGCACCGCAGGTTCGGCACTGCCGTAGCCCTTTGCGACAGTGAGTTGCTGGAGATGAACCGCGAGGAATTCCTGTTTGCCATGCAGGAATTGCCGATGTTTGGCCTGGAGATGCTGCATGACCTGGAGTGGCGCCTACAGAGGCTCAAAGAGCACAAGGGTTGACTGCCGTTCTGCCTCCCATCACACCCTTGAACCCTTTGCTATGGCTTTCCCCAGGCTGCGTCATCTCCCCTTCCTCTCGATTCAGATCGCGGCAGTGTTAAGCCTCGGAGTGGCCGGCGCGCCACTGGCCCATTCGGAATCACTTGCCCAAGGTGCTGCCAGCAAGATTTCTCCCATCCGGATCGGCGGCTCCAGCACGGTGTTCCCGATCATGAAGGAGGCGATCCAGGCCTTCCGCGCGACTGAGAATAATTCCAGCATCACTCTCAAGGAAACAGGAACCAGCGATGGCTTCAGGCGCTTCTGCTCCGGCCAGCTTGAGATCGCCAATGCCTCGCGGCCGATCAGCAGCAAAGAGCTCAAAGCCTGTGCCGGCAATCGCGTCAGCTTCATTGAGCTACCGATTGCTTTCGATGCCCTTTCAATCGTGGTGCACCCTTCCAACACCTGGGCGAGACAGATCAGCACCAAGGAGCTGGCTCGGCTCTGGGGGCGCCAGGCCGAGGGAAGGATCAACCGCTGGATTGATGTGAACCGCGACTGGCCTGATCGGCCCATCAAGCTTTGCGGCCCCGGCAAAGACTCTGGCACCTACGATTACTTCAACAAGGCCATCAATGGTGGCACCGATAATTCAAGACAGGATTACAGCTCCAGCGAGGACGACAACGTCATTGCCAGATGCGTGGCCCAGAATCCAAACGCTCTCGGCTATTTTGGCTTCAGCTACTATAAAGCCAATCAAAACAAACTCAGAGCCCTTGCAGTCCTCTCATCGTCGGTCGCAACATCATCAGGTCCAGTGAGTCCATCGGTTGCCAATGTTCAGGCAGGCCGCTATCAGCCGCTTTCACGGCCGCTGTTTCTCTACATCAATGACAAGGCTCTCGCGAGCAGGCCTGAGCTGCAGAAGTTCACGACGTTCACCGTTCGCAACGGCCTCCGCCTTGTGGGAGCAGCCGGGGATATTCCCCTGCCTGCCAGCACCTATCGACTCGTCGAATCGAAGCTTTACAAGCGAATCACCGGAAGCTCATTCTCCGGAGATCTGCCTGTGGGTCTCAGCATCGGGGAGGCGCTGCGGAGAAGTTTTGATGCAAACAAATTGCCTCAATACCGCTAGGAACGGATTGATTCAGCAGCAGGAGCCGCTCGTTGCGGATGTGGCTGCGGTCGCGCCGCCATCAAAGGGCAGGACGGACCCGCAGCCCTCGAAGAGGCCGTAGTGACGGCTGAAATCACCGATGAAGCTGAAATGGGGCGATAGACGACTCTCGGCGAGCATGCGGAAGGTGTTGCCGCACACCGGAAACACCTTTCCGGTCTCGATCCAGTGGTGCTTGTCGAAGGGCAGGGCGTGGGGGTGTTCGGCAATCGTGCCGCGATAGATCACGGCCTGGCCATGGTCTTCGCAGGCTTCCTCCAGCTCAGGGAGATTAAAAAGGCGGTAGGTAGCGGAAAAGAAGCGGATCGCGCCGGTACGGGCGGTCAGCTCCGCATCGGTGATCTCCAGGGGCCGGTCGCTCACCAGGCGGGGATCGGCGAAACCGGCCCGGCGGGCCAGGCGCAGGAAATCGTTCCAGTAGAGGGCGCCACTGAGGCATTCGCCGTAGAGCACCGGATCGTGGCGCAGCGCCTCGGGCACGCGCCGGTCGGCATAAACATCGGCGAAAAAGAATTCACCACCGCTCTTGAGCAGGCGCCGCACACCGTTCAGCACGGCCAACTTGTCGGTCGAGAGATTCACCACGCAGTTGGAGATCACCAGATCGAAGCTGCCGGGCTCCAGCGGCAGCTGCTCGAGCTGCTCGATGCGGCCCTCCAGAAACTGCACGTTGGCGAAACCGAACCGCTCGGCGTGGTGCTGCTGGTGTCGCCGGGCCACCGCCAGCTGCTCCGGCGTCATGTCCACGCCCACCACCTCACCGCCGGCACCCACCAGCTGGGCCAGCAGGTACACGTCGCGGCCGCTGCCGCAGCCCAGATCCAGCACCCGCAGACCCTCCAGCAACGGCGGCATCACCAGCCCACAGCCGTAGTAGCGCGACAGCACCTCGGGGTGGATGCGAGCCAGCAGCGGGCGCAGGGCCTCGGGAACGCTGCTGGCGTCACAGCAGGCGTCGGTGCGCAGATCGGCGCTGCTGCTGAGGGTGGCGCCGTAGTACTCCTGCACGCCGCGGCTCAGGTCAGTGGACGTCGTCATGGCGGTGGGATGGAGACGCGTTTTGACTGGAGCATGTCAGGTGGGCGCGCCGTGGCGCCGCCGCACCCCCCAGCCCATAGCGCTGCTGGCCCGCCTGGGGCTGGATGAACGCCATGAGGGCCAGGGGCTTCGATGAGCACCTGATCCCTGGTAGTCAGCTTGCGGGTGAAACTGGCGCGGTTGCGTGGACAGCCTGCGGCATTGGTCATGTAATAGATGCCGACTCGTTAGGCTTTGGCCTACAGGAAAGGAACTTCGTGGCGATACGCTTCACCCCCCTGGCGGATCCCCTTCTCCAGTATGTCAATGCCAGTCGCACCGATCTCTCGGGGACGATGGACAGTCTCCTGACTCCCATTAACTACAACGCTGACATCTTCTCTGCATCTCCGACACTGCTCACAGGAAACTACGGCTTTAAAGGCTACATCGGCATCCCAGGACTGAGCGATACCGGGGCAACGACCCAGGACACTGCCGCCGCCAACAATGTGGCCTGGGAGAACATCGATCCCTCCCTCAACGCCGCCCAGCGGGCCTACACCTCTGCCGTCTCTGACAGCAACGCCCTTAACGCCTACGGGCTGCCGCTGCTGCGCGCCGACACCCTGCCGTTGGTGTTCAGCCATCCGGTGTTGCCACCCAACCTGAACGGATCGGATTTCAGGGTCACCCTCAGCGACGGCTCGGTGGTGACGCCCCAGACCGCAGCCTTCTCGCCGAATCTGGAATTCAATGAACGCCAGACGGTGGTGCTCGTCGGAGAGTTCGGCAACCGCCTTCAGCCCGGTGAGCCGGGAGCGCTTTATCCCAGTTTGGTGACAGTCGTCAACGACGGAAGTCCCCTGGAGCTGCTCACCAGCAACGGACCTGTCTCAGCCGTTGGACTGAGTGTTGCCAGCTCCAATCCCTACGTCAGCGGATACGGTCCAAGGGTGGTTGCCGCCAAATTGAATCGCTTCAGCAACCTGGGCGAAGGTGGCCCAATCGGCATCAGTCTGGCTTCCCAGTTCAATAGCGGAGGCGATCTCTACGGAGATCAGGCCCAGTTCAGGCTGCGTTTGTACACCAGTCTCGGCTTCTCCCCGGATGGCATCGCCAGCCTGCTGCCCAGCGAATTCTCCCGCTATTTCGTGCTGGAGGCCACCGCAGAAGATGGCTCCAAGATCACCATCAGCCAGGCTGGCACCCCCGTACCGATTGGCAATCTAGGCGTGATCGAAGTGGTGGGCCTGGCGGATCTGGCCCAGGCCGGCACCACTGAGAACGCCGCCTATGTGGAAGACCATGACAACTACTACGACATCATCCTGAGGGGCGATATTGCCGCCATCTCCCGTTTGTCGGAAGTGCGCATGCCCTCCTCCGGCTCCTACCAGGCGGTGTACGACCCAGGGGGACCGGGGAATGATCCCGGCGCCCCCGGCGCAGCGCCCGGTCCATTCACCGTGGCCAGCAGCGACCACTCCGTGGCGATCACGCCCGACCTTGAGGGCAGGGCGGTGGCGACGTTTGTGGAGGTTGAGGGACCGGTGCTGCGCAACCCATTCGATGGCCGGCCGATCGGCAGCTTGTTGGGGACGGCGGTGGAGGACACCGTGACCGGCCAGCGGATCAACGCCTTACGCGACCCCGAGGGCTTGCTCTTCTACACCAGCTTCGCCCCCGCTTCCGATCAGGCCACCACCCTTCCGACGGGCCGCAGCCAGACCGACCCGATCGACCTGATCGACACCCGCGCTTTCACACCGGGCAGCAGTGTCACGGTCAGTGGGTCCGTGAGCCGTTCGGCGGGCTATGGCTCCACCCTGCAGTTCTACGCCGTGCTCGATCAGGCCTGAACGATTCAAGATCCCCTCACCGGTCAGATCCTCCAGCCCGGGCATCCGGGCTATCGCCAGGCCGCATTGAGCGCCACCAACCTGGTGACTGCAGCAGGATCCAACCTCAGCGCGCCCAACCTGGAGGTGCTGCCCTTCGCCTTCAGCGTCAGCGGCGGCCAGTTGTTCGCCCCGGTGTTGACTGTGCAGGACACCGGAGGAGTGTTCTTCTCCTTCGCGGCCGCCAACCAGGATCGTGTCAGCCATTTCACCGGCTACGGCACAAACCGTTACGGGATCGAGGATCTGGATGGGGGCGGCGACGCTGATTTTGATGACCTGATCGTTCGCTTCAACCTGTCGGGCTGAAACTCTGGCCTTCGATGCCTTCGCTTCCCCTCGCGTCCGGTCAGTTGGTGACGGCGCTGCCTAGGCCTGCAGGCGCTGCTGAATTCGGCGCAGGTGAAACACACCTCCCCGCCGATCGCCGGCGGCCTGTTGCCTCAACGATCGAGGCGCAAAACCCTAGACGCCCCGCATAGCAAAAGGCACCTTCTGAAAACGGAGAGGGTG
>JBBASR010000063.1:0-8423 GCA_040399125.1 Cyanobium sp.
CTCGGTGCTCTACATCGAGTTCATCCGCGGCGCGCCGCTGATCACCCTGCTGTTCCTGGGGCAGAACATGCTCGGTTTCCTGCTTCCCGGTGGCCTCGCCCCGGAGCGGATCTGGCGCGCGGCCTGGGTGCTCACCCTGTTCGCCGCGGCCTACCTGGCCGAGGCGGTGCGCTCCGGCCTGGCAGCCGTCCCCCGGGGCCAGCTGGAGGCCGCCCGCTCCCTGGGCATGTCGATGCCCCAGGCCTTCGCCAGCGTGGTGCTGCCCCAGGCCCTGCGGGTGGCCCTCCCCAGCATGGTCGGCCAGTTCATCTCGCTCCTCCAGGACACCACTTTGCTGTCGCTGATCGGCCTGATGGAACTGCTGGGCACGGCCCGCACCGTGATGGCCAACCCGGCATTCCTGGGCCGCAATGCCGAGGTGTATTTCACCCTGGCGGTGTTGTTCTGGTGCTGTTGCGCAGCCCTGGGGCTCGGCAGCCGGGCCCTGGAAAAGCGCCTGGATCCGGCTGCGATTTCCCGATCGGGCTGACTCCGGCCCCCTTCCGCTCCGCCCCGACTCCCCACCTGCTGCGTTCCGACACCAGACCTCCCCTTCGCCATGAACCAGCCCCTCCCTGCCCCCGCCTCCAACCCCGCCGCCCCGCCGAGCGATCGGATGATCGAGGCCCGCGGTGTGGAGAAGTGGTACCCCAACGGCTACCACGCCCTGCGGGGTTGCGATCTCACGGTGAACCGCGGCGAAGTGGTGGTGATCATGGGCCCCTCGGGCTCAGGCAAGAGCACCTTCATCCGCACCTTCAATGCCCTGGAGGATTTCCAGAAGGGCAGTATCAGCGTCGATGGCATCCCCCTTTCCAACGACCTGCGCCAGATCGATGCGATCCGGCGGGAGGTGGGGATGGTGTTTCAACAGTTCAATCTGTTCCCGCACCTGACGGTGCTCGACAACCTCACCCTGGCGCCGGTGAAGGTGCGACGGCGACCGAAGGCCGAGGTGGAGGAGCAGGCCCGGGCCCTGCTGCGGCGGGTGGGCATCGCCGAGCAGGCCGAAAAGTATCCCGGCCAGCTCTCGGGCGGCCAGCAACAGCGGGTGGCCATTGCCCGTGCCCTGTGCATGGAGCCGCGCATCCTGCTGTTCGATGAACCCACCAGTGCCCTCGACCCCGAGATGGTGCGGGAGGTGCTGGAAGTGATGCAAAACCTCGCCGCCGATCACATCACCATGGTGGTGGTGACCCATGAGGTGCGTTTCGCCCGGCAGGTGGCCCACCGGGTGGTGCTGATGGCCGATGGGGAGGTGGTGGAGGAGGCCGATCCCGAAACCTTCTTCACCAACCCCGGCCAGGAGCGCACCCGGCGGTTCCTGGATCAGATCCTCTGAGTCGGCGGGATCGGCCGGAAAGGGTCAGTTACAGGTCCTGGGGGGACAGATGCGCCTGCCCGCATTCGGGCCGGTGATGCAGATCGGGCAGAGGACCGAGTAAGTCATCGTTGGATCGGTGGCGGACTTCCCCGAGGAGAGGCCGGAGCCGGGAAGCTCAGCCTGGGCGATCGAGGGGAGAAGCGTGGATCGGGGGGCCTGGGGCACAGCATCCGCGATCGCCGTTGCCGCCAAGGCCGCCGGACCGAAGCCGAAGCAAACCAGCAGGGCGAGCAGACAGGCACACAGGGAGCGAATCAGAACCCCAGGAACCAGTGAAATGACATGAGACACCATGGCTATGCTGAAATAAACGACACAACCACAAACGACAATGCTGCAACAGCAAAAGCCGAGTAGATGTCCATAGACGCTAATCAAAAACTTTCAATCGCCCAAACGGTTCATATTTTCTGAGGACGGGGGCAGACGTTTTGTAGCTCATTGCACTTTCCGGCCGTGATCAGGTCCCGTCCCCGTCAGAATCGACCCGAATTTTTCTCGAATTCGTCAGGCATGGCGACCGACGAGGCTGCCCGTTTCCGATGGCCCCTCGGGAGGCTCCTCCCGTTGCTCTGTCTGGTTGCCTTGCCTTTCCAGAGCCGGGCCGAGATTCCAGCCGGAGTGAGCGCCGGGGGGCTCGGCACCCGGGTCAACGGCAGCATCTTCGGTCGCTGCACCGCCGGCAGTTGCGCCGTCAGCGGCGGCACCCGCAGCGGTTCCAACCTGTTTCAGCGCTTCAGCCAGTTCAGCGCCACGGGGGGCATCAGCAACGTCCGGGTCGACACCCAGGGACTCGGCAACGTCTTTCTGGCGGTCAGCGGCCGCGAAGGCACTCTGCTCAACAAGCCGCTCCTGCTTTCGGGGCAAGCCAATCTGTATCTGCTCTCACCGGCGGGTCTGCGCCTCGGGCCAGGAGCCCGCTTCGAGAACGCCAGCACCCTGCTGCTCACCACCTCCACCGGCATTGCCCTCGGCCGCCAGCGCTTCGATGCCCTGAGTACCACCACGGCCCAGGCGGCCGGCCTGGCATCAGCCCCGGCCCTGGAGGCGGAGTCGCTCCTTTCTCCGGCGGGCACAGTGGCAGCGCTGGATCTCCAGGGCCAGGGGCCGATCGAGATCGCTGGCGGGCTGATCACGGTGGCTCGCGATCTGTTGATCGATGCCACCGGCGGGCCGCTCCATATCGGTGGCGAAATCGGTGGCGACAACGGCCACGAGGCCCAACTGGAAGCCGGCCGCTCCGTGCACCTGGCCGGACGCCAGCTGAGCCTGAAAGGAGTAGGGATCCGGGCAGGCGGGCCGGAGGGCTCGGGGCTGCTCGACCTACGCACGGCGATCGGGCCGGATGGGGATCAGGGAAAGATCCAGATCGAGGGGCTCCGGGGCCAGGCCCGCCAGATCCTGATCACCGGGGGAGCGGTGAGCCTCGAACGCAGCCGGCTGGAGGCGCCGAAGGGCTGGATCCAGCTGCAGAGCACCAATGGCCCGGATCGGCCCAACGGCCTGCGGGTGGTGAACAGCCAGCTGAATGCCGGCGTCGGTCGCCTCTCCCGGGCAGACGAGGCTGTTCGCTTTCCTGTGCCGGATCAGGACGGGAATCTGGTGGAGGTGGACAACCCTGCGCCCCACATCGGCCTGATCGCCAGCGGTGATCTGCAGCTGGAAAATTCCCGACTGGATGCCTCGCTCGATCTGCGGGCCCTGGGTGGATCGGGCCAGGAAGAACCGGTGAACTGGCCCCAGGGCGGTGGCATCCTGCTGCTGGAGGCTGGCGGCCGTCTTTCGCTCGAATCCAGCCAGCTGGCGGCCGATGCCAGTCATGGTTTCGCCGGCCAGATTGTGATGAACGGGAACAATCTACGGCTGCTGGATTCCAGCCTCACCGCCAATGGAGGCATGGGCTTCGGCAACCTGCTGCTCGAGAGCAGCGGGGGCATCGAGATCAGCCGCAGTGATCTGCAGGCCCGCAGTGATCGCTATCCCGTTTTCGAAGGCCAGAGCCAGGTGGATGGCCTTCCCTGGGCCTTCCTCGGAAGCTGGATTCGGCTCTCGAATCACTCCGAATCGCAGCCGATTGTGATCACCGCATCGCGCCTTATTGCCAACCAGACCACCAGCGGTGGGGGACTGAGCAGCAGCTATTTTTCGGTGGATTCTTTGTATGGATTCAACATTGGCTTTTACAAAGGTGCCGTGGCCTTCATCGGGGGGTATTCCTATGGGAACACCACCCCCCTGATCCAGGCCTACTCCACGGCTGGGATCCAGCTGCAGGGCTCCCGAGTGGAAGCCTCCAGCCGCGAGGGGAGCGGGGCCCCGCCGGAAAACCGAGCGGGTCTGGTGAGCCTGATCAACGGCAGCGGCCAGCCGCTGGAAATCCTCGCCTCGAGCATCGATACGGCCACAGCGGCGGCCGCGGAGCCCAGCGATCTGGATCATCAATCGGGCCTGATCTTCGCCTACAGCGACTCCACGATTCGCATCAGTGATTCCAAATTTGATGCCTCCAACGGCAGCCCTCTGGCACTACCGATCTGGCAACTGCCAAGCGTGATCTCAATCGTCTCCACCGAGGGCAGCATCGATTGGCAGGGCAGCAATCGGCTCGATGCCTTGCACCCCGCCTCACCGGCGGAATCGGCTTTTCGCAAGGTCTTCGATGCGGATGGTTATCCGATCGAATACGACGTTCGCGGGGTGAATCTTCATCCCACGCTTCCCACGGCTGCGCAGGCCGCCGTGACTCCAGCTCCGGTTTCCGAACCCGACCCCGACAAGCCCACAGAACTGATCCGGGACTTCAATCGCAACACCGCGATCTACCGGGTGGAACTCGATCAGCGCTATGCCGGAGGACAAGGACTGCAGCCGGCCAGAGCGATTCCTGCCGCCCTTGCGTCCCAGCCCCCACTCAACCCGCTCAACCAGCTACTGGCCCCCACCGCAGCCCCCACCTCCCAGGCCAGCCAGGTGCTGGTGGAGGCGGACAGCGCCAGCCAGTTTCAGGAGGCGCAACGGCGGGCCCTGAGCGATACGGTGCAACGGCTCGGACTGCCTCCCGGGTCGGGCCGGCTGTGGAGCCTCCCCCAGCTGCAGGCCAAGCTGCGCCAGGTCAGCCAGAGCCATCAGAGCAGCCAGTCCCGCTACGCCCCTGCGATCCTGCAGCTGCAGCGCCAGCAGATCGCCCCCGGCGTTTCCCAGCTCACGGCGATTCTGCTCACCCCCACAGGCGAACCGATCAGCCGCAGCCGCTCGATCGCCACCGCTGAATTCACCGCCCTGGTGAGGCGGTTCCGCGACCAGATCCGGCGCCAGGAGCCGCTCGGGGCCGATGCCAGCGACCCCGGCCGCCGACTGGCGGCGCTGTTGCTGGATCCCCTGGGCCCCGATCTGGAGGCAACCGGCATCAATGCCCTGCTGATCCAGGCGGATCGGGGTCTGCAGAGCATTCCCTATGCGGCGCTGCCGCTGACGGACCAACGGCTTGCCCAGCGCTTTGCCCTCACCCTCACCCCGTCGCTGGGGCTGCTCGATCTGGCGGAACTGCCTGCCGCCAGGGAAGGTTCACCGATGCTGCTGGCCGGCGCCAGCACCTTCCAACAGAAACTCTCCCCCCTGCCGATGGTCCGCCAGGAGCTGCAGGTCCTGGCGGTGGACCATCCCTCCACCCTGCTGATCGACGGGGCCTTCGAACCCCCGGAGCTGCTGCGCCAGGCCAGCTTCCCCCGCTACCGGCAACTGCACATCGCCACCCACGCCGAATTCAGCCCGGGCACCGTCGGCGCGGGACGCCTTTATACCTCCACGGGGCAGATCAGCCTGGGCGATCTCGGCCGCAGCCTCCGCTCCCGACCCACCGGCTCGCCGCTCGATCTGATCACCCTCAGCGCCTGCGACACCGCCCTGGGGGACGAACAGAGCGAGCTGGGATTCGCCGGCATGGCCCTCCAGGCCGGCGCCCGCAGCGGCCTGGGCACTCTCTGGAAGGTGGATGACGGGGCCGCCGCCTCCTTCTTCATCCAGTACTACCGATTCCTGCGCCAAGGGCTCACCAAGGATCAGGCCCTGCAGGCCACCCAGCAGGCGTTCCTGAATGGCAGCGTGCGGCTGGAGGGCAGCCGGCTGGTGGGGCCGCCGGTGGCGTTGGGCACCACCCGCTCCCAGCTGCTGGAGGGAATCGCCGCCGGCCAGCGCCCTCGCTACGACCAGGGCCTGAGCCATCCCTACTTCTGGGCCGGCATGGTGCTCACCGGGAGCCCCTGGTGATGGTGGTTCCCCTGATCGCCCAGCTGACGGCCCCAACCCTGCAACCAGGGCCGGTGCGCCTCCCCTCCGAGGCGCCAGCCTTTCCGGTACCGGAGCGCCCCGCCCCGTCGCCCGCGCCGACCCCGGCACCGCGTCCGGCCGCGACACCGGCCCCGACCCAGGCCACTCCCCCCGCCGTAGAGGGCTTCAACCCCTACGGGGCGGCCGAGCTGCACCGCATCCTGGCCGGCTGCGCCACCAATGGCGACCCCACCACGGCGACCTCACGCTGTGCCTCGCTGCTTTCCGCACGCCTGTTCCGCGACGGCTACCTCAACACCCAGGTCACTGCCGTGGAGCAACCTCCCCACGGACTGCTGCGGGTCAGGGCGGGCAGGATCGAGGAGGTGAGGATCCAGAGTTCGAGCAAGGCGCTGGAACGGCGCCTCAAGCCCCTGCTGCGGTCCCTGCAGGGCAGTGTGCTGCACATTCCCACCCTCACCGCCAGCCTCACCCAGGTGCAGCGGCTGCCCGGTGTGGGTCTGGTGCGCAGTTCCCTCAACCGGCTCGGGCAGGACTCCTCCCGGGCGGTGCTGGTGGTCACCGCCGAACCGGGAGGCAAACCGCTGCAGGGCGAACTGAGCCTGCGCAATGACGGCAACGGCGGCAGCGGCCAGTTCCGGGGGGTGGCGGCGCTGATGCAGCAGGGAGCACTCCTGCCGGGAGACACCGTGCTGCTCTACGGCGAGCTCAACACCGACAACGACCCCGAACTCGGCTACCAGGTGGGGTCGTTGAGCTACACCCTGCCCCTTTCCTCCCAGCTCAGTTTCACCGGCGCCTTCGGGGCCAGTCGGCGCTCCCTGGTGGAGGCCGAGCCACCGCTGCACGATCTGCAATTCCGCCAGCTTCAGGGCTACGGCCAGTTCGATCTCACCTTCCTGGAGTCGCTGCGCTCCCGCTGGTATGGCTTCGCGGGCCTGAGCGTGAACCGCACCGATGCCTTCCTGCAGGGAAGGTCGATCCAGGCGATCCCCGGCGGCGGAGACGATGGCTGGTTGCGCAGCGGCTTCGTGCGGATCGGCATGGGCTACGACGCCCTGTTCGGCTCGATGGCCTTCAGTGCCTCCGGCTATGGACTGCAGGGCATCGCCGAATTCACACCCGCATCGCAGCAGCACGAGCTGATGTTTCTGGGCATCCACCCCGGCCAGGCCCGGGCGATCGGCACCCAGCTCTCCGCCAGTTGGCGACTCGGTCGCCGCTGGCAGCTGGATCTGCGCGGAGCCGCCCAGCTTGCCCTTCAACCACTCACCAACCCGATGGGCTTCAGCCTCGGCAGCGACAGCGGGCTGCGCGGCCTGCCCGGCCAGGTGGTGAGTGGAGACAGCGGCATCCTCGGGGCCGGCGAACTGAGCTGGAGCTTCTGGCGCTCCCCCTCCGGCCGGGACGAACTGCAGCTGGTGCCCTTCCTGGGCGCCGGCAACGTCTGGACCTCCGTGCCCGCTGCCACCCTGAGCGACACCGTGGGGGCCACCGGTCTGCTGCTGCGTTGGCTGCGGGGGAGCCACACCAGCCTGGAGCTGGGCTGGGTCAAGCAGTTCACCTCCTCGGACCCGGTGTTCTGGGATGGCTGGATCCTGGGCAGCGGTCTCTACGCCCGGGCCGCCTACCGGTTCTGATGGTCTGGCCTCGCCAGATCGGCAACCAGTGCCTGCTGATGCTGGGGCTGGGCGCCCTGATCGGCTGGTGCGCTCCGGCAGCGGCGGCATGGCTGCAACCGTTGGCCACAGCCTTTCTGCAGGCCTCTCAGATCGTGGTGATGCCCTACCTGATCACCGAGCTGGTGGTGGGCTTCGGGGGGCTGAGTCAGCAGGCGCTGCGCCTGTTGCTGCGCGGCGGGGCGGTGGTGCTGCTGGGCCTGTGGCTGCTGGCTTCGCTGCTGGTGATCGGGCTACCGGGTGTTCTGCCGCCGCTGGAAACCTCCAGCTTCTTCGACCCCGGCCAGTTCCAACGCACGGAACCGACCGATCTGCTACGGACCTACCTCCCCGACAACATCTTCACGGCCCTGGCGGGCGACAACTTCCCGGCGGTGGTGCTGTTCGCCTCAGTGCTCGGCATCCTGCTGCAGGGGCTGGAAGGCCGCGAGGTGCTGCTTCCGGTTCTGGAGACCCTGCAGCGCCTGTTCGGCAGGCTCAACAGGCTGGTCTTCCGTTCGGCTCCCTGGGGAATCCTGGCCCTCAGCGCCCAGTCGTTCTCGCGCTTCCCCAACGATCAACTGCCCCAGTTGCAGGCCCTGATCGTGCTCTGCCTGATCGCCTTCGTGGTGCTCAGCCTGCTGCTGGCTGGTCTGCTGCTGGGGCTGACTGGCCTGCAGCCGGCGGGGCTGTGGCGCATCCTGCGCGGTCCCCTGGCCCTGACAGCCAGCAGCGCCAATCTGGTGATCGCCCTGCCGATGCTGGTGACCAACCTGCGGCAGGAGCTCGAGGCACGGGAAGATGGGGAACGGACCGACGGGAAGGAAGGAGCCAACGAAGACCTGGCGCCCCTGCTTTCCCTCGGCTACTGCCTCCCCACCCTGGGCCAGGTGGCCGCCCTGATCCTGGTGCCCTTCGCCGCCTGGAGCGTGGACCGGCCGATGGGCTCCGGCGCGATCGTGCGCATGCTGATCACCGCCATCCCCACGTCCATGGCGGGCCTCAAGGCGGTATTTCGGTCGGAGCTGCAGCGCCAGGGTCTGCCGCTGGCGCTG
>JBBASR010000063.1:8523-12221 GCA_040399125.1 Cyanobium sp.
GCTGGCGCTGGAGGGGCTGGTGGTACTCGGAGTCCTGGTGCACCAGCACGGTGCAGGCAAGCTGCGATGGCGGCCGTTGTGGCTGCTGGGATCGGCCGCCACCGCCCTGGCCGTGCTGCTGGCCGGAGCTGCCGCCGGGAGGGCGGCCATCGCTTCCAGCCTGCAGGGCTCTTATCGCAACGACCGGATCCTGATGGGCCTGGAGCCGCTTTTCTCCAGTCCGAGGCCCGTGTTGCTGGCGACGGCACCGGCGCCGGCTCCCGTCTCCCTGGCGGCGATCCGTCGGCGCGGCGTACTGCGGGTGGGGGTGCGCAGCGATGGTCTGCCCTGGGCCTACCACAACCGGGAGGGCCGGCTGGTGGGCTACGACATCGACCTGCTCTCCGCCCTGGCCCGGCACCTTTCGCTACGGCTCGAACTGGTGGAGGCACCGCTTGAGGAGCTCGAACAGCTACTGGACGTGCAACGCCTCGACCTGGCGGTGGGGGGCATCCAGAGTGCCCCGAACCGGGCCGTTCGCCATCGCCTCACCCATGGCTACCAGTCGGTGCATCTGGCCTTGGTGGTCCCTGATAAGGGGGTGGCGACAGTGCAGAACCTGCCGGACCGGCCATTGTCCCGCCCCCTGCGGATCGCGCTCAGCGATCCGCAGATCATCGATGCGGACCTGCGGCAGCGGATGGCCTCCGAACTGGGCGGCACCGGGGCGCCGGTGCCCCTGGAGATCGTGCCGCTGGCGTCGCGGCGGGAGTTCTTTTCCGCCCCCGCCCACGGCGGCTTTGATGCCCTGCTCACCACGGCGGAAGGCGGAGCGGCCTGGGCGATTCTCCACCCGCAGACATCCCTGCTGACGCTGTTCGGGGATCGCCTGGCCGGGGAGCTGGTGTTCCTGGTGGCGGGAGACGATCCGCTGCTGCTGACCTACCTCGACACCTGGCTGGTGCGCGAGCAGGCCCGCGGCACGATGAAGGACCTGTTCCGCCACTGGGTGCTGGTGGAGCCCGTCAGGGAAGGGTCGCCCAGTCGGCCGCGTTGAGGCCGGGGAAGAGGCCATCCTCCCGCTCCACCGCTGCCAGCCATTCCGGCACCAGGGGCGTGCCGTTCTCGATCGCATCGAGCAGGCGCCAGAAGCGATCCAGGTGGCGATGGATCCGTTCCCGTGCCAGTCCGGTGGTGGTGCCGGCCCGCAGGATGAAGCTCCAGTCCGAACTCTGGGCCAACAGCAATTCGCGACCCGCCTGGGTGAGCCAGCGCCGGTGTTCGGCGCTGCCCACGCCGCGGTTGACCCGGCGCACCATCGCCCGGGAGGCCCGCTGCCATTCCGCCACCACCCAGGAATTGGTCTCGTTGAGCCAGTAGTCGTGGTAGCCCCCCTGCCCCCAGCTTGAAGGAGACGGAGCACACACCTGGAGCGGAGTGCCCCGACCGAGCACCTCCCGCAGGTGGGCGAAATTCAGTTCGAGCTCGGTGCCCTGGCGAAAGAGTTCGGCCAGGAAACGGGGACCTTCAAACCACCAGTGGCCGAAGAGCTCGGCGTCGAAGGGGGCCACCAGCAAGGGGGGTCTTTCGATCGTGGCGGCCAGGCCGTGGAGCTGGGCGAGGCGCCCCTCCAGGTAAGCCCGGGCGTGCTGGCGAACCCTCTGCTCGGCCACGGCGGGGTCGTAGGGCTGCTTTTCCTCGAGCGGGCAGCCCTGGGCGGTGACCCGGTGGAGCTTCAGGCCGAGGGGCCTGCGGCTGGGGATGCCTTCGGCCACCAGCCGTTCTTCCGGCAGGTCCCAGCCGAGATCCCGGTGGAATTCCCGATACGCCCCGTCGCCCGGATACCCCTGGCTGGCGCTCCACACCGGCAGCGTCGATTCGCTGTCGCGGGCGAACACGGCCACGCCGGCGGGGGAGCAGATCGGGGCGTACACCCCGAAGCGGGGCCTGGGCAGGGCATGCAACAGGCCATGGCTGTCGAGCAGGGTGTAGCGCAGACCGCACTGGGTCAGCAGCTTGTCGAGATCCTCGTAGTAGGCGCACTCCGGCAGCCAGATGCCGAGGGGACGTTCCCCGAGCAGGCGCTGATGTTCGCGGATCGCGGTGAGCAGCTGGGCCCGCACCGCCTCTGGCGTGTCCCGCAGCAAAGGCAGGTAGCCGTGGGTGGCGCCGCAGGTGATCAGGTCGAGCACCCCCTCCTGCTGCAGGCGGCGGAAGCGGGGCAGCAGGTTGCCTTCACAGGCGCGCCATTGGTCCTGAATCTCCCGCAACTGCTCCGCCAGGGAGGCGGCGGAAGCGGCCAGGGTCCCGGGGGCCTCGGCCAGCAGCAGCAGACGCTGGTCGAGCCAGGGCAGGAAGCGCCGATTCAGGCCGGCGTCGCTCAGCAGCGACAGCAGGGTGGGCGAGAGCCCCAGGGTGAGGCGCGGCCGCTGCCGAGGGTCCGCCGCTGCGGCCTCGAGCACCGCCAGCAGCGGCAGGTAACACTCCTGCAGCGCCTGGAAATACCAGTCTTCCTCGAGCGAACCCGGTTCCCCGGAACGCACGTAGGGGAGATGTGCGTGGAGAACCAGGGCCAGATCCCCTGCGGCCATGGACATCCCGCGGTGAGCGAAGTGTAGGGCGAGCCCTTAGGGTGAAAGGGCGTCCACGCGTTTCCACGGTCGATGCAGCGGGCCCTGGCCGTGGACGGCCACAGTATGTTCTACGCCCAGCAGAAGGCGGGCTGGTTCTTCGACCCCCGCAAGCTGCTGGAGATGGCCGCTGAAGGCGAAGGGGTCGAACTGGGCAGCGCTTTCTGGTATGCCGGCCTGCGGGACCCCACCGACCAGCGGCCGTTCCGGGATGCCCTCACCAGCCTGGGCTTCACCGTGCGCACCCGGCCCCTGCGGGAACTTTCCGGGGCAGGCGGGGGCAGCGGCGGGGGTGGCGGGGGCGGGGGCGGCGGTGGCGGGGGCGGTGGCGGAACGGCGGGGGCAGAAACGGAAGGACGGCACTATGCCCGCGCCAATCTCGATGTGGAGATCGCCATTGATCTGATGGTGGTGGCCCATCGCACCGATGAGGTGTGGCTGCTGAGCGGCAGCAGGGATCTGGAGCGACTGGTGGAGGTGCTGCGCTCCCGGGGGTTGCGCATCGTGCTGATCAGCACCGATGGCATGGTGGCGCGCGAGCTGCGCAACGCCGCCGACCGATTCGTGGACCTGGCCAGCCTGCGGGGGCGGCTGGAGCGGGCCGACGCCCTGCAGGCGCCCGTGTTCAGCCGCAACGCCTCCTGAACCAGCCCGCAACCCCTCACCCGCACCCCGTCGCCCAACCCCCTCCCGACCACCGCCCCCTAGAATGGGGCTATCTCATACTCACTCCGCCTAAGCGGCTCTCCCTCCCCGACTCCTCCGATGGCGCGCGATCCCGGCCGGGTACTGATCTTCGACACCACCCTGCGCGACGGCGAGCAGTCGCCCGGCGCCAGCCTCAATCTGGAGGAGAAGCTCGCCATCGCCCAGCAGCTCTCCCGCCTCGGGGTGGACATCATCGAAGCAGGCTTTCCCTTCGCCAGCAGCGGTGATTTCAACGCCGTGCAGCGCATCGCCGCCACGGTGGGCACCCCCGAGGGCCCGGTGATCTGCGGCCTGGCCCGCGCCGCCGCCGGCGACATCAAGGCCTGCGCCGATGCCGTGGCCCCCGCCGCCCGCCGCCGCATCCACACCTTCATCGCCACC
>JBBASR010000064.1:0-11663 GCA_040399125.1 Cyanobium sp.
TCCTCCGGCGAGAAGGTGAACACGCCCACGTGGTCGAACTGCTGCTCGGCGACGAAATCCAGCAGGTGCTGGAAGTGCTCCTCGGTTTCGCCGGGGAAGCCCACGATGAAGGTGGTCCGCAGCACCGCCTCCGGCAGCTGCTCGCGGATGCGGTGCAGCAGCCCCCCGGTCACCTCCGCCTGCCAGGGGCGGTTCATGGTCCGCAGCACGTCAGGGTGGCTGTGCTGCAGGGGCAGATCCAGGTAGGGCAGCACATTCGGCACTTCCCGGTAGGCCTTCAGCACCTCTGGTGTCAGCCCGGTGGGGTACGCATAGTGGACGCGGATCCAGGGGATCTCCACCTCTCCGAGGGCCCGCAGCAGTTCCGCCAGCTGGGGCCTGCCGTAGAGGTCGAGTCCGTAGTTGGTGGTGATTTGGCTGATCAGCACCAGCTCCTGCACCCCCTGGGCGGCCAGCTGCTGCGCTTCGGCCACGATCGATTCGATCGGGCGTGAGCGCTGGTCGCCCCGCAGGTGGGGAATGATGCAGAAAGCGCAGCGGTAGTCGCACCCTTCCGCCACCTTCAGATAGGCCACCGCTTCGCTGGTGGTGCGGTAGCGGGGCAGATGCTCGTCGCCCACGAAAGTGGGAGTGGCGCTCACCTGATTCACCCGCTCGCCGGCTTCCACCCGTTCCAGCACGCTCACGATGTGCTGGTAGTCGCCGGTGCCCACGATCGCCCTGGCCTCCGGCAGGCTCTCCAGCAGCTCCTCCTGGAAGTGTTGAGCCAGGCAGCCGGCGATGATCAACTCCTTGCCCTGTTCCGCCAGTTCCACCAAGGTGCGCACCGATTCCTCCCGGGCCTCCTGGATGAAGCTGCAGGTGTTCACCACCACCACGCTGGCCTCGCTCTCATCGGCACTAACGCCGTAGCCCGCCTGGGCGAGCAGACCGAGCATGTGTTCCGTGTCCACCCGGTTCTTTTCGCAGCCGAGGTGGGCGAAGGCCACGGTGCGGCGCGGGGGCTGTGTCGGGTCCGTGGTCATGGCGACGATCCGGCAGCGGGGCCAATCCACCACCCTATGCAATGCCCCGGGAGGCTTGAACTCCGTGGGACTGCGAGAATCAATGCAGTGCTCTTCTCGATCGTGACCTCCACCCGTCTCGCCAGTCGCCTCAGCAGCAACCGGCGCCGCAGCGATTCCGGCCGCCGCTGGGTGCGGGTGGCGATGGCCGTGCTCGCGTCCATCGGGGCCCTCGATACCGGGGCCATCACCCTCAAGCGCTGGGGACTGCTGGCTCCCCTTTCCTGCCCCGGTGGTGCCGAGGGTTGCGACAAGGTGCTCACGAGCGCCTGGGGCAGCCTGTTTGGTCAACCCCTTTCCCTCTTCGGCTTTCTTGCTTACGCCTCCGTGCTGGTGATGGCGGTGCTGCCGCTGGTGCTGCGGGGGGAGGGTGGCACCTCCACAAACGAGCGCACCTGGTGGGGGCTCTTTTTCACCAGCGCCGCGATGGCGGTCTTCAGCCTGGTGCTGATGGGCGTGATGGTGCTCAAGATCAAGGCCTTCTGTGCCTTCTGCGTGCTTTCCGCCGTGCTCAGCCTTGCGCTGCTCGTGCTCAGCCTCATCGGTGGTGAATGGGAAGACCGCAGCCAGCTGTTGTTCCGCGGGGTTCTGCTGACCCTGCTGGTGGGTCTGACCGGCCTGGGCTGGGCTACGGCGATGGATCGTCCCCTGGCCGAAACAGGTCCTGGCGTGCCGCCTGCGGTCACCACGGCCAGCAGCCCGGCCGCCCTGGCCCTGGCCAACCATCTCACCGCCAATGGGGCCAGGATGTACACGGCGTACTGGTGCCCCCATTGCCATGAACAGAAGGAACTGTTCGGCAAGGAAGCCACCGCTCGCCTGCAGCTGATCGAATGTGCTCCGGATGGGCGCAATTCCCAGAAGGCCCTCTGTGACAGCAAGAAGATTCAGGGTTTCCCCAGCTGGGAGATCAACGACAAGATCGAGTCGGGGGTCAAGCCCCTCGCCAAGCTGGCGGAGATGAGCGGGTTCAAGAACACCGCCGGGCTCTGATTCCCCGTCTCATGCGCCGTCTGGCCGGTCAGGCCCGACGGCGCGGGTGAACAGGCCCATGCCGCGTCGTTGCACCGTGTGACGACACCAGAAGGGCTGGCTGCAGGGCATATCCAGCCGGTAATGACCGCCGCGGCTTTCTTTGCGGAACAGGGCCGCATCCATCAGCAGTTCCGCCAGAACCAGCCGCTGGCGCAATTCCTGCAGTTTCCTGAGACTGTGGCTCTGGTGGGCCGCCAGAGCAAGCTGGTGGCCGGGTGGCAGGTCATGGGCCTGGCGCAGCAGGGGCAGAGCCTCAATTGCGCTTCTTTCTCGCCGCACCTGGGCCAGTCCGCCGGCCAGGCCATGCCCTTCCCGCTCCACGCCGGCCACCTGCCAGCAGAGCAGCCGCAGGTTGCCGATCCGGCTGTCGAGGCTGGCCGGATCGGGCCCATCCGCTTCCAGAGCTGCGATGGGCTCCGCCAAGGCCTGACGATCCGGAAGGGGTTGCAGCGGCAGCTGGGCCAGTTGCCTGGCAAAGACCAGGCATTCCATCAGGGAGTTGCTGGCGAGTCGATTGGCACCATGAACCCCCGTGCAGGCCACCTCTCCCACGGCGTAGAGCCCCGGGATGCTGGTGGCCGCCCCAAGGTCGGTGCTCACACCGCCCATCCAGTAGTGGGCGGCAGGGGCTACGGGGATCGGCGCTTCGGTGGGATTCAGCCCCAGCTCCCGGCAGCGACCCAGGATGGTGGGGAACTGGCGCTCCAGCCGTTCCACCCCCACGGGCCGAAGATCCAGCCAGACATGCGTCATCCCCTGGGCCTGCATGCTGCGGGCCAGGGCCCGGCTCACCTGGTCGCGCGGAGCCAGGTCACCCCCCTCCAACTGGCTGACCGGGCTTCTTCCCGCCAGGTCGCACAACCTGGCACCTTCGCCCCGAACGGCCTCGGAAATCAGGAAATGGGGGGCCCCCTCCAGCATCAGGGCCGTGGGGTGAAATTGCACGAACTCCAGGTCCCTCACTTCGGCGCCTGCCGCCCAGGCCATCGCCACCCCATCGCCGCTGGCCTGGCTCGGGTTGGTCGTGTGGGCAAAGAGATGGCCGCCGCCGCCGCTGGCAAGCACCACCGCCCCGGCCCGGATCCAGCGCAACCGGTCCCCGTCGAGCACCTGCAGGCCCACGCACTGCCCGGCTTCGATCCAGAGTTGCAGCGCGGGGACCCCGCGGCGTTGTTCCAGGCCGGGACGACCCTGCACTTCCCGTTCCAGGGCATCCACCAGTGCCCCGCCGGTGCGGTCCTGGGCATGGAGGACCCGGCGGTGGCTGTGGGCGGCCTCCAATGTGGTGCTTAGTCCTTCGGTGTTGCGGTCGAAGGCCATGCCGAGCTCCAGCAGCCTGGCTACGCAACCCGGTGCCTGGCGCACCAGCAGATCGACGGCCGCCGGATCACACAGACCGGCCCCCGCCTTGAGGGTATCGGCAACGTGGCTGGCAAAGCTGTCCTCCCGGCGGGTGACAGCCGCGATTCCCCCCTGGGCCCAGCGGCTGGCAGAAGGGGGACCGCCTTCCTTGCTCAGCAGCAGTACCCGCAGCTGGGGTGGCAGCTCCAGGCAGGCCATCAGACCGGCCGCACCACAGCCGACCACGACCACGTCCCACCGACTCTCCAGCGGCGGATCCGAGCTCGTGGCTGCGCCTGTGCCTGTCATCAAAGAGCCGAATTGGAGAGGAGCCTATGGGAGCCACCGGCGCCATGCCTAAACAAAAAGCCGCCGGTGGAACCGGCGGCCAGTGATCACTGATTGGCTCGGTGCTTCAGCGATAGACGCCGTCGTTGATCCGATCAAAGCCCTCGTTCAAGGCGATCGAAGGAGCAGTGACAGTGAAGTTGGTCTTGTACTTCTCAAACAGATCCTTCTGGCGGGCCGTCAGGTCGAGCTTGAGAACGTCATCGACGCTGTCGTAGGGACCGCCGAGCACGATCTTGCCAGCAAGGGTGGGATACATCCCGGGATATTGCTGGAAGCGGCGCACGGAAGAGTTGTTGAGATCCACCTTGTCACCTCGCTCGGCGATCTTGTCATCGGCAAGATTGCGGAGCTCGTTGGCGTTGGCTGCTTCAGGAAGCAGGAGGCCAAGCACCAGACCGGCCATCAGAACACCACTCATCAGCCAGGCAAGCAGTCGCTTCATCGCGACACTCCGTAGAAGAAGGGACATTTTGGGAAGGATCTGCCATTCGGCGAACCTTCGACAACGTTACAGAAGGTCCTCCGGGTGCCATAAGGACGGTTCCCCGCCGTTTGCAGTTCTTCAGATGCCAAGGGCCGATCAGAGCAGCCCACTCAGCCTTGGTGCCACCAGGGCGGCCCCCAGGAACAGGCCATCCACCGCCAGCGTCGTGGCCAGCGTGGCCGCCCCGACCTGGCCGATCCTGCCGCTTTTCCAGAGTTGGGCGCTGATCCCGACAAGCAGGGCTCCGATCATCACCACAGCCGTCAGCGGGCCTGGGGCAAGGACGCTCTGGGCGGCGTTCTGGAGCAGAAGGGGGGCTTCCTCAAGCGGCGCCTCCAGCACCCTGGGCCAGAGGTCGATCAGGCCGCTGATCGCCATGGCTGCATCGGTGGCGGCCGTACCGAGCAGGGAAGAGAGATAGAAGGAACCGGCCAGGCGCCAGCGACCGCCCAGGCCGGCTACGGCCAGGGGGAGGGCGAAGGCCTCCACTGGCAGATGCAGCGCCGGGTGAAGACGCAACCAACCCCAAAACAGGCACCCCGCCAGCCAGCTGCCACTGAAGCCCACCAGCAGCACCCCGAGTTCGTGCCATACACCCTGGCCGCGGCGTTCCAGCAGCAGGGCCAGCCCCACCAAGGGCACCGTGAACAGGGTGGCGCCCATGGGGGCAGTGCGCACCCAGGGAGCCTGGATGAACACCGGCGCCGCCACCAGCAGGGCAGCCATCATCGGCAGGAGGATGGAAGTGGGCCAGGTCAGCGGCCCCAGCCCCGACAGTGCCGGGCTGGCCATCGATCGGGAGGTGGGCAGGCTGGGCGGGACGCCGATCAACGGAGTTGTGAAGAAAGATGGCCAACCTTAAAGGGCCCTGGGGTTGGCTCGAGGTGATCCCTCGCCATAAGGTCGGGCTCGTAACCACTCGGCTCCGCCTCCGGCATGTTCTTCGTCGCCATGGCCGACCCCCTCAGCCTCGGGGAAGCCTGTTGGCATGCCCTGGTTCTCGGGGTGGTGCAGGGTCTCACCGAGTTTCTGCCGATCAGCAGCACGGCCCATCTGAAGGTGGTACCGGTTCTGCTCGGCTGGGGGGATCCCGGCATCGCGTTCACGGCCGTGATCCAGCTGGGCAGCATCTTCGCCGTGCTCGCTTACTTCCGCCGGGATCTCTCGGAGGTGATGCACGGCATGGTCCGGGCTTTTCGCTATGGCCAGTGGCAGGACCCCTCGGCGCGCCTTGGTGTTGCCATTGCCCTGGGCACGATTCCGATCCTGATCGTGGGCGGGGCGCTGAAGTGCTTTGTGCCGCAGTTCGAATCGTCCCCCCTGCGCAGCATGACCTCGATCGCGGTTGTCTCGATCGTGATGGCCCTGCTGCTGGCTGTGGCGGAGCTGCTGGGGCGTCGGCGCCGCCTGCTTGACCAGGTGGTTCCACGGGATGGGCTGCTGGTGGGGCTTGCCCAGGCCCTGGCCCTGGTGCCTGGGGTCTCCCGTTCCGGAAGCACCCTCACCGCTTCCCTGTTCGATGGATGGCAGCGTGCCGATGCGGCGCGCTTCTCCTTTCTACTAGGGATTCCGGCGATCAGCCTGGTGGGTCTGGTGGAGCTTCGGGATGCCCTTGCCGTTCCCGCCAATGGAGGCTGGATCCCCACCCTGGTTGGAATCCTCACCGCGGCACTGGTTTCCTGGCTGGCCATCGCCTGGCTGCTGCGTTTCCTCCAGCAGCACAGCACCTGGTTGTTTGTTGGGTATCGCCTGGTCTTCGGTCTGGTGATCCTGCTCTGGTTCCGCAACATCGAAGCAACGCTCTAAGCCCGCCCAGCCCTTCCCGATCGCGTCCCCCGCAGGATCCAGCTGCCGCCGGGAGGGCGGGCGGCGCAGCAGACTGCTTACACCGTCCTGCTGCAACACCGTCGTGTGGAATGAACCCTCCGCCGGCGTCGCCCTCGCCGATGCGGGCCGGCTCCCCCAGCCTGCCGTGGTGGACAGCGTCGAGCCCGGTTCAATCGGCGAGGAGCTCGGCTTTCAGCCGGGGGACCGTCTGCTGAGCATCAATGGAATCCGCCCCAGGGATCTGATTGATCTGCAGATGCTGGTGGGGGAGGAGGATCTCACCCTGGAGGTGCAGGATCCGGACGGCACGCTGCATCGGCTCGAGCTGGAGAAGGAGGCGGATGAGGGTCTGGGCCTCGGGTTCACGGAGGCCTTGTTCGATGGCCTCAAGCAGTGCAACAACCACTGCCCGTTCTGTTTCATCGATCAGCAGCCACCTGGCAGACGCCGCAGCCTCTATCTCAAGGACGACGACTACCGGCTGAGCTTTCTCTACGGCTCCTATCTCACGCTGACGAATCTCACCCCGGCCGACTGGGAAAGGATCGAGACCCAGCGCCTCTCGCCCCTTTACGTCTCGGTGCATGCCACCGATCCGGAGCTGCGCAGTCGTTTGCTGGTCAACCCGCGGGCGGCCCTGCTGATGGAGCAGCTGGAGTGGTTCGCTCAGCGCCGGCTGCAGATTCATGCCCAGGTGGTTGTCTGTCCCGGCCTCAATGACGGCGCCGCCCTGGAGCGCACTCTCCAGGATCTGGCTCGTTTTGCCGAGGGGCCTTGGCCGGCGGTGCTTTCTGCGGCCGTGGTTCCGGTGGGCCTGACCCGGTTTCGACCGGACGGGGATCAGCTGCTTCCTGTCGATCCGACCACAGCAGCGGCCGTGATCCGACTGGTGGAGCCGATGCAGGAGCGCTTCCACGCGGCTTTCGGCAGTCGTTTCGCCTGGCTGTCCGATGAGTGGTATCTGATCGCCGGCCAGCCGCTTCCCCCCCGGGGCAGCTACGAGGACCTCCCGCAGCGGGAGAATGGTGTGGGAAGCATCCGCGGATTCCTGGAGGAGCTGGAGCGGGCCACGTCCCACCTTCCCCGGGCGATCGAAGGCCGAAGACGCAGTAGCTGGGTGGTGGGAAAACTCGTGGCGGAAGCCCTGCAACCGGTGGTCGATCAGCTCAACCAGGTGGAGGGCGTGGAGCTGCTGCTGCACGGTCTGCCCAGTCCTTACTGGGGCCAGGACCAGGTGGTCACCGGGTTGCTGACGGGGATGGATCTGCTGGAGGGGCTGGCGGGGCGGGATCTGGGCGAAAGGCTCCTGCTTCCCAGGGTGATGCTGCGGCAAGGTGAGCCGGTTTTCCTCGACGACCTGCCCCTCGCGCAGCTTGAAGCCCGCTTGCCCGTCCCGATCCAGTTGCTCGGAGATGCGGATGATCTTGTGGCTGCCTGCCTCGGATTGCCAGAGGATGCTTAAGCTCTCCCGGTGTGAAGAGACCATTCGTGAAGCGCCATCCTTCCTTCTCAGCGGCTGTGATGGTGCTGCCGATTCTCACGGTCTCCGGAGCCGCCCTGGCGGGCACGGTGGAGGCTCCTGGGCCGCCGGTGCCCCTGAAGGCAGTTCCCCATTCCATCCCTGAGGTTTCTGCGGCACCTGCCCCGGGCCCTGCATCAGCTGTTCCAGCCGTGCGCCGTGCTCCTGCCGCCCCGGCGGTTCGGCCTGCTGCCCCACCCGTCTCCTCTGCCATTCCCCTGGCGCCCGCCATCAAGGGCAACCGGCCCAAGTCCAACCCTGCCGTCCTCCCTCCTGCGGCCACCAAGCTTCCTGCCGAGTTCAAGGATCTGGCGGCTCCGTCCCCGCTGGCTCTGCCGAACCAGCCCTCCCAGGTCCGGATCCGTGAGCTCCGCCCGCTCGGCTTGGTGGAGGTTGAGACCATCGCCGAGGTCAACAACCCGGAATTGAAATCCCTGGGGACCCAGGTTCTGCAGGCCCAGTACAGGCTGAGGGCGGAGATCTCCCGCTGGTATCCCCAGATCAGCCTCAATGTCTCCAGCTTCCCGGCCTACACCGCTGGCGAACGTTTCAGCAGTGTTCCTTCCCAGCTGAATAACTCTGCCAGCACGGTGCAGAACACCTTCAGCAGCTTTGCCGGCTTTCAGGCTTCGCTGCAGGCCTCCTGGGCCCTGATCGATCCATCCAGAAATCCCACGATTGCAGCCGCCCGCGATGAGTACGAGAAGGCCAAGAATGGCTATCTGATCGGGTTGAGGGAATTGCGACTGCAGGCCTCGCAAGCCTATTTCGATCTTCAATATTCCGATGATCAGGTTCGCATCGGCCAGGAATCCGTCCGATCCTCTTTGGTGAGCCTGCGTGATGCCCGGGCCCGATTTCAGGCCGGTGTGGCTACCAAGTTGGAGGTGCTCGAGGCAGAAACCCAGCTGGCTCGAGATCAGCAGTTGCTCACCAGCAACCTGGCCCAGCAGTCCGTGGCCCGCCGTCTGGTGGCTTCGATCCTGGATCTTCCCCAGGATGTGACCCCAACGGCCAAGGAACCGGCCAGGGTGGTGGGGGTCTGGTTGCCCTCGCTGCAGGAAAGCATCGTGGCTGCTTATGCCTTCCGTGAAGAACTGGATCAGTTGTTGCTTGATATCTCGATTTCCAATAGCTCCGCCAATGCGCAGCTGGCAGCTGTGCAGCCTCTGCTGAAGATCTTCAATTCTTTCTCCACCGGCCGGGCCAGTGGCTACACCGGTAGCCTGATCTCCAATCCACCACCCGGTCAATACACCTGGAACGTAGAAAATTCCTTCGGGATGAACCTCACCTGGAATTTCTTTGATGGAGGCAGGGCGCGTGCCTCGTATCAAGAGCAGAAACAGAGAGCCGAACAGAACCGTTTTCAGTTTGCCCGCCAACGTGATGCCATACGCCAGGAAGTGGAAACCAGTTTCTATGAGCTTCTCAAGAACAATCGCAACATCGCCACCACGGCGCGTGAAGTGCTCTCCTCTCGAGAGTCTCTGCGCCTCGCCCGGCTGCGCTTCCAGGCTGGGGTGACCACCCAGCGGGAAGTGGTGGACACCCAGCGGGACCTCACCACCGCGGAAGTTCGCCATGCCCTGGCGATCTCCGATTACAACAAGCGTCTGGCTGACATGCGCCGTCGCACGGGGCTCGATCAGATCGCCATCTGCCAATCCCCTTCGCTGCCTTCCACCAAGCCCAGGGTGGAAGGGGCCAGCGATGTGCCGGTGGAGCCGCTGCCTTTGCTGCCGGCCTGTTCTGCCCAGTCGGCCGCCAATCTCCTCTCTCCAAAAGCTCCCTCTCCCCAGTGAGCTGAGTCGTTTGAGCTCCGTTGCCCCCCCTGGTCTTTCGCTCCCTGCCACCCTGAGGCTTGGTCTGTTTCAGGCCTGCCTCGGATGTCTTGCGGTGATCTTCGCCGGTCTCCTCAACCGGGTGATGCTCAGCGAACTCGCCTTCCCAGGATTGCTGGTGGGAGGGGCTCTGGCCTGTGAGCAGTTCGTGGCACCGGCAAGGGTGTTGTTCGGCCAGGTCTCCGACAGCCATCCCATCGCTGCCCGCCACCGGGTTCCCTACATCCTGCTCGGCACCGCTCTTTTCTGTGTCCTGGCAGTGATTTCGATCCCCCTGATCTTCCATGTGGGGCGTCTGCTCGCCGTGGGCACCACTTCGGAACGAGGGGTGGGGATTGCGGCCCTCTGTGGTGTCTTTGCCCTCTACGGCCTGGCCATCTCCCTGGCCTCCACGCCCTATCTCGCCCTCGTCATCGATCGCACCGACGAGCAACAGCGTCCCCGAGCCGTTGGGATCATCTGGTGCATGCTCACCGTCGGCATCGTGATCGGGGCGATCATGATCAGCCTCAGCCTTCGATCCCTCGACGGGATCAGTGATCCAGGCATTCTCGAACCAGCGCTGCTGCGCTTCATGGCAACCGTCGCCGCGACGGTGATGGCGCTGACGATCGTGGCCACCTGGGGGATGGAGTCGCCCAGCGCCTCCCCTTCCGATTCGGCCCGTGAAGATTCCGTCACCCTGAAGCAGGCCTGGAGACTGATCACCTCAAGCCGTCAGGTGCTGATTTTCTTTTCGTTTCTGATCCTTTTCACCCTGGGCCTCTTTCTCCAGGATCCGGTGCTGGAGAGTTACGGAGCCCAGGTGTTTGGCATGCCGATTGCAGCCACTGCCCAGCTCAATGCCTTCTGGGGCGTCGGTACGTTGATCGGCCTGCTGGTGGCAGGGCTCTGGATCGTTCCCCGGCTCGGCAAACTGCCGACGGCCAGGCTCGGTTGCCAGCTCATCGCGGCATCTCTTCTCCTTCTCCTCCTTTGTGGCCTTACCCCCCGCATTCCCCTGCTTCAGCTGGTGATGCTCCTGTTCGGTCTGGCTGCCGGCATCGGCACCAACAGTGCCCTCTGTCTGATGCTGGATCTGACCCTGCCCCAGGCCGCTGGCACCTTTGTCGGGGTCTGGGGTCTGGCCCAGGCCCTCTCCCGTGCCCTGGGCAAGCTGATCGGCGGAGGCCTGTTTGATCTGGCGGGGATCCTGCCTCTGGGTTCTGGCCCCTACCCCCGTTTTGCCCTGGTGTTTGGAATCGAGCTGCTGGTGGCCCTCGGCGCCTTGCACCTGCTTGGCCGTGTGAACGTCCGTCAGTTCAAGGAAGATACGGGACGCAGCCTGGGCCGGGTGCTGGCCATGGACCTCGGATGACGGTTTCCCTCCCCCTGCTTGATGCCGGCCTCTCTGCCCTGATCGACAGGGTCGCAGAACGCCAGCGCTCTGATTTCGGCCACATGGTTTCGGACATCAAAGCCGATGGATCTCTGATCACCGCCTGTGATCGCTGGAGTGACACGACCCTGGTGGAGGGGTTGGCTTCCCTGTTCCCAGGGGATGGTGTTCTCAGTGAGGAAGGCCATCGAAGCGTTCCAGGCACGGATGCCTACTGGGTGGTGGATCCCCTTGATGGCACCACCAATTTCGCGGCGGGAATCCCTTACTGGGCGATTTCGATGGCTCGCTTTGAACAGGGACGTCCGATTCTCGCCATCCTGGACGTGCCTCCGTTGCGCCAGCGGATCGTGGCGATCCGCGGAAAAGGCGCCTGGCGCAATGGCAAGCAACTGCAGCCGCCTGCGATGCATACCCATCCGGCCGGATGCGCTTCGCTCTGCAGTCGCTCGATCGGGGTCCTTCAGAAATTGCCGGACCGGCGCTTTCCCGGCAAGATCCGGCTGCTGGGTGTGGCCAGTCTCAATCTGGTGAGTGTGGGCATGGGCCAGACCGTCGCTGCGCTGGAGGCCACGCCCAAAATCTGGGATCTGGCTGCTTCCTGGCTGGTGCTGACCGAATTGAACTGTCCGATGCGCTGGTTGCTTCGTTCGCCCGAGGCGATCGCCGCTGGCACCGATCTCACGGAGACAGATTTTCCGGTGTTGGTTGCTGATCGCAACGAAACCCTGGAGCGCTTCATGCCCTGGGCGGAAGCGCTGAGGAGTTGAGTGAGCGGTAGAGGGGTTGCCAGGTGGGGACGAGGTGGTATGATTTTGGA
>JBBASR010000065.1:0-11611 GCA_040399125.1 Cyanobium sp.
GAGTTCATGTTCTTGATCTCCACCTTCGTGCCGAAGGGGGCATCGGGCCCGCGGCGCACCGAGATGTTCACATCGCAGCGCAGGGAACCCTCCTGCATGTTGCCGTCGCTGACGCCGAGATAACGCATGATCCGGCGGATCTCGGAGGCATATTCCGAGGCTTCGCGGCCGGTGCGCAGATCGGGCTTGCTCACGATCTCGGCCAGGGCCACACCGGCGCGGTTGTAATCCACCAGCGAATGGGTGGAGCCAGCCAGGCGGTCGCTGCCGGCATGCACCAGCTTGCCGGCGTCCTCCTCCATGTGCAGCCGCTCGATCCCGATGCGCTTGAGGTAGGTCTCCTTGCCCTTCTCCGCCACCTCCACCTCGATCCAACCGTCCTCGGCGATCGGTTCGTCGTACTGGGAGATCTGGTAATTCTTGGGCAGATCGGGGTAGAAATATTGTTTGCGGTCAAACTTGCTGTGCTCAGCGATATGCAGATTGAGGGCCATGGCGGCCTTCACGGCATATTCGAGCACCTTCTGATTGAGCACCGGCAGGGTGCCTGGCAGGCCGCAGACCACAGGATCGATGTGGGTGTTGGGGTCGTCACCGAAGGCCGTGGAGGCATTGGTGAAGATCTTGCTGGCGGTTCCCAGCTGCACATGGGTCTCCAGGCCGATCACGGCTTCCCAATCGGCCTGGGCGGCGCCTGCCATCTGAATTCTCCTGCTCCGGGGCGTGGGTTGATCCTATGGAACCGGGCCTGCCGGCAGCCACTCCCCTGGCGGGCTGGCAACCTGAAGCCATGGAGCTGCGCCCCGATCCCTCCCCCACCCTGATCCTCGGCGGCGGCCTGATCGGCCTGGCGATCGCCCACCAGCTGGCCCGCCGCGGGCAGAAGGTGCTGGTGCTGAGCCGTCGCCGCAATGAAGCGGCCGGCTTTGTGGCCGCCGGCATGCTCGCCCCCCACGCCGAAGGGCTCAGCGGCCCCCTGCTGACCCTGGCGCAACACAGCCTGGAGCGGATCCCCGCCTGGGTGGAGCAGATCGAGGCCGACAGCGGTCTGCGCTGCGGCCTGCGGCCCTGCGGAATCGTGGTGCCGTTCCGCACGCTCCCCGAGCTGGAGGCCTTTCCCACCGCCACCAGCGGCCAGCGGCTCGACCGCCCCGCCCTGGAGCGGGAGATCCCCGGCATCGGGCCGCAGTGGCAGGTGGGACTGCTGTTTCCCCAGGACGGCCAGATCGACAACCGCCGCCGGCTGATGCGCGCCCTGGAACGGGCCTGCGTGGGACTGGGGGTGACCTTCCAGGAGGGCTGCGAGGTGCTGGCCCTGGAGCAGAACGATGCCGCAGCCCTGGGTGGGGTGCGGGTGCGCACAGCCGAGGGCGAGGAACGCAGCCTGGCGACGGAACGCGCCGTGCTCTGCTGTGGCGCCTGGAGTGCCCGACTACTGCCCCAGCTGCCGGTGTTCCCGGTGAAGGGCCAGATGCTTTCCCTGCAGGGTCCGATCGGGGCGCTGCCGAGGGTGCTGTTCGGCCCGGGCACCTACCTGGTGCCCCGGGAGGATGGCCTGCTGGTGGTGGGCGCCACCAGTGAACCGGAGGCCGGCTTCGAAGAGGGACTCACCCCGGCGGGGCAACGGCAGCTGCAAGCCGGCCTCGCCGCCCTGCTGCCGCAGGCCGCCGACTGGCCGCCGATGGAGCGCTGGTGGGGCTTCCGGCCCTGCACCCCGGATGAAGGGCCCTTGCTGGGGGCCGGGCCGCTGGAAGGCCTCTGGCTGGCCACCGGCCACCACCGCAACGGCGTGCTGCTGGCGGCGATCACGGCGGAGCTGCTGGCGGCACAGGTGACCAACGGCGCCCCCCCGTTCCAGGAAACGGAGCCCTTGTTGGCCTCGTTTCACTGGAATCGCTTCGGATCGCCGGCCAAGGCGTCAGCGGACTGCTAAGCCTGGCAAGCAGGCACGGAGACGGAGGTGCGATGTTCCAGGGTTGGCGTCGCAAGATTTCAGGGGAACCTCCCGAGCCGGAGAACCGGCCTGAGCCGCAGGAACGGGCTGAAGAAGCCTCCCAGACCTCCGAGCGGATGGTCACCGAGAGGGTGGTCGCCATCGATGGCCGGCGCTACGGAGTGGACGCCCTGGGCGAGGACGGACTCGAAAAGGTCCGCCTGATTCAGGCCGCCGATCAGCTGATCCGCAACCGCAAGGAGCTGGTGCTGGCGCTGCGTCGGGGACGCAGCGCCCAGGCCTGGAGATTGGAGGAGCACCTTCGCCATCACGAGCCGTTGCCGCCGCAGGACGACCAGCCATACGGCCGCCGCTGACGGCAACGCCCGAGGGAGTCATGGGTTGCGAGCCATGCGTTGTGAGAAGGCTCACAATGCATGGCTCAACGGCTCACAGCCAAAGGAAAGAGAAGGGCGAAGAGTGATGACAGCGAGGTCCATCGACCCCGCATCCCCCATCACCCCGATCGCCATGATCAACCTCAACAGGCATGCTGTCACCACGGATGAAAGCGGCAAAGAGGAGCTTTCGCTCGAAACTCTTGCCGAAATCAATGCTGGTCTGCTCAGCGATTATTCGACCATCAAGGTCAATCCACTGACCATCAAATACGTGCTGCCGCGCATCCAGCCAGGCAGTGTGGGCAGCCTCACCACGTTCTGATCCACCCCACACGCAGAGCACCGTGGCGATGGATCCCCTCCTCTGCCTCCCGACAGCCCCCCCCGACCCGGGGGTACGGCTGGAGACAGGCCTGGAACAGCCCTGGCCCTGGGGAGATCCCCACGGCAACGACAGCGGGTTCACCTTGCTCGAAGGAGAAGTGGCCCTGATCGCCGCACTGATCGGCGATCAGGGCAGCCCCCTGCTGCGCCAATGCCTGGGCTGCTTCCAGGCCCCCTGCGTGCTTCCGTTGCTGACGGCCCCGGCAGCGGGCCTGGAGCTGCACCTGAGGGTGGTGACCACAGCACGGCTGCAGCCGCGACCGACTGGGCAGGAGCCGACACCGACCTGGCTCGATCCGCTGGCCCTGCGTGCCGACCTCGAGGCCGAAATGCGGCGGCAGGCGGATCGCAATGCCGCCTTTGAACCCCTGGATCGCCAGGCCGAGCGGCGGCAACTGGCCGCCCTGGAGCAGGAAGCACCCGCCCGCCGCCCTTCGTGCCCCGACACCGATCCGATCCGGAGCGTGGTGGAGAGGCTCTGCCACCGCCACGGTCGTGCGTTCGTGGCCCCCCGCCAGGCTCCCCCCCAGGCGGAAGTACGGCTGCGCCAGATGCTCGATCACGTCGGATTGATCAGCCGCCCGATCCAGCTGCAACCCTCGGCCCTGCGCCGCGACTGCGGCGATCTGGTGCTGCTCACCCCAGCCGGACCGTTGCTGCTGCTTTCGGAAGCCAAGGGCTACCACCTCTGGGACCCATCCCGGCCGGCCGCCTCCCCCTGCCCCCTGCGGAAGGCCGATCGGGCAGCGTTCGGATCCCCGCTGCGGGCCCTGAGCGTGCTGCCGGCCATGGGCCGCTCCGATCTCCATGCCATGGGATTGATGCGCTTCGCCTACGGCCCGGCCAGCCATGCCACCGCCCTGCTGGTGGGGATCACCTCCCTCGGCCTGGCGATCGGCTTCCTGCTGGCGATCGGTCGGGAGGTGGGGGCAGCCCGCTGGATCGCAGGGCTGGGCGGGATGGGCCTGCTCACGGGCATGGGGCTGGCAAGCCTGAGCAATCCGCTGCGGCCTGTCTTGATCGCCGCCCTGCTCAGCACCCTCCTCGGCTTGCTGATTCCCACCTTCAACACCCTGCTCACCAACCAGGCCCTGCCGGACAAGGACACCGGACTGATGCTGCAGATGGGAGCCCTGCTGCTGGCGGCGGCCGTGGCGGATGCGGGTCTGCGCTGGAGTCAGACCCGCAGCCTGATCAGCGTGCAGCAACGGGCAGCGGCCCGGCTGGAGCTGGCCTCCGTCCACCGGCTGCTGAGCCTGCCTGCCCGTTTCTTCCAGAGCTACAGCACCGGGGAGCTGGCCCTGCGCTTTGGGGCGATCGAGGGCCTGCAGCAGGAGATCCGCAACCTGCTCAGCGGGGGAGTCCTTCAGGTGCTGCTCACAGGCGTGTACCTGCTGTTCCTGCTGCGGATCTCGGTGAAGCTCACCGGCCTCGCTCTGCTGCTGGCGTTGGTGCTGCTGCTGCCCACGGTATGGATCGGTCGGCAGGCGAGCCAACTGGAGCGGCGCCGGGAGGAGGCCCTCGCCACAGCCACGGGCCGCAATCTGGAACTGATCACCAGCGTGGCCAAACTGCGGCTGGCAGGTGCGGAACCGGCAGCAGCGCGCTACTGGGCCGAAAGCTACGGCCGCGGCATCCAGGCCGGCTTCGCCCTGCAGGCGCGCACCGCCCTGCCGGGCCTGCTGCAGACCGTGATCCCCCCCCTGGGCACGCTGCTGATGTTCATCCTGATCACCCGGCTGGGGGCAGAAGCCGCCCGGGTCCCGGGCCTGCCCACCCCCAACCTCGGACAGCTGCTGGGATTCCTCTCCGGCTTCGGCACCTTCATCGGGGCGATGGCCGGCCTGGCGGGCCTGCTGGTGAGAGCGATCGAGATCCCGGTGCTGGTGGAACGGGCGAAGCCGCTGCTGGAGGCAGAACCGGAAGCCGCTGCCGATCGCCTCGACCCGGGCCCGCTGCAGGGTGCCGTTGCGGTGGAGGCGGTGCGCTTCCGCTACCGCGAGGATGGCCCCTGGGTGCTCGATGGCGTCAGCCTGGAGGTGGAACCCGGCGGATTCCTGGCGGTGGTCGGCCCTTCCGGCAGCGGCAAATCCACCCTGGTGCGGCTGCTGCTCGGCCTGGAGGATCCGCTGGAGGGCAGCGTTCGTTACGACGGACGGCCGCTGCAGCGGCTCCGGCCCGATGCGGTGCGCCGCCAGATCGGGGCCGTGCCCCAGAACGCCGCCCTGTTTGCCGGCTCCCTGCTGGAGGTGATCGCCGCCGGCACCGTGATCACGCCGGACCAGGCCTGGGAAGCCCTCAACCAGGTGGCCCTGGCCGAAGAGATCCGCGCCCTGCCGATGGGCCTGCACACGGTGCTTCCCGAAGGGGGAGGCACCCTTTCGGGTGGGCAGCGGCAGCGCCTGGCCATCGCCCGGGCCCTGGTCCGCCAACCGAGGCTGCTGATCCTCGATGAGGCCACCAGCGCCCTCGACAATCGCAGCCAGGCCCTGGTGAGCCACAGCCTCGAGGCGCTTGGCATCACCCGCATCGTGATCGCCCATCGGCTGAGCACCATCCGCCAGGCCGACCGGATCGTGGTGCTTGAAAGCGGTCGGGTGGTGCAGAGCGGCCGCTTCGACACCCTGATGGCCATGCCGGGCCCGTTCGCCACGATGATGCGCCGCCAGACCGTGGCTGGCACCACGGAGGAGCCATGACGCTCTTTCGCGAACGGGCTCTCGAAGCGTTCACCACCCCCGATCCGCTCGATCGCCCCCTGCCATTGATCCGGCCGGGCTGGTGGAGCCTGCTGCTGGGGTTGCTGGTGTTCAGCGGCGCGGTGGCGATTTGGTCTGTGCTGGGAAGGGTTCCGGTGCGGATTCAGGGGCGCGGCGTGCTGCTCCGACCGGAGGCCCTGCTACCGGTGCAGAGCCGCACCAGCGGACCGGTGGAGCGGATCACGGTCGGCGAAGGCGATTGCGTCAAAGCCGGCCAGGTGCTGGCCCGCATCGAACCGGTGCAGCTGCAACTGCGGCGCCAGGAAAGCCAGCGCAAGCTGGACCAGCTGCGCAGCCAGGACAGGATCGCCCGGCTGCAGGCGGACCAGCAGCGGGCCCTCGTGACCAGCGACCTGCAACGGCTGCTGCCCTACCGCGCCAGCGGCGCCATCGCCGAGCAGACCTTCGTGGAGAAGGAAAAAGAAATCCAACGCCTCGATGGCCAGCTGCTGGCCGAGGCCCAGCAACGGGCCCAGGCGATCACCGCCGAAACCCTGGCGCTGACGAGCCTGGGGCAGGAGATCGACCGTTCCAATGCCGTGCTTGCCCCGGTGGCCGGCTGTGTGGTGGAGCAGCAGGTGCAACCCGGCGCCGTGGTGCAACCCGGTACCACCCTGTTTGAGCTCGACCGTCGGGACCGGCGCGGCGAACTGGTGAGCATGGCCTACTTCGCCGGTCAGGACGGCAAGCGACTCAAGCCTGGGCAGCGAGTGCGGATCACCCCCACCAGCGCCCGGGCCCAACGCCACGGCGGCATCCAGGGCCGCATCCTGCGGATCCGCGTGCTGCCGGTGAGCCGCGAAGGACTGCGCCAACGGCTGGGCCTGGAGACGCTGGTGGAGGCGGTACAGGGCCCCAACGGCAGCGGCACCGGCCCGCTGATCGAAGCCGTGACCAGCCTCCAGCGCGACCCCCACACCCCCAGCGGCTACGACTGGGGCGGCGGAGCGGGACCCGACCTGCAGCTGAGTGCGGGCACCACCACGGAGGTTTCGGTGATGGTGGAAGACCGCCAGCCGATCAGTTATGTGATCCCGCTGCTCCGGGATCTGAGCGGGATCTACTGAGATGGGCCGCGTCCGTACCCCCACGGTTCTGCAGATGGAAGCCACCGAATGTGGCGCCGCCTGCCTCGGCATCCTGCTGCGCCACTTCGGGCGCTACGTGCCGCTGCTGGAGCTGCGCGAACGCTGTGGCGTCGGCCGCGATGGCAGTGATGCCGCCAGCCTGGTGCGGGCCGCCCGCAGCTATGGCCTGGAGGCCCGGGGCTTCCGGATGGAGCTGGAGGCCCTGCCCCGCCGTTCCATGCCCGTGATCGTGTTCTGGGAGTTCAACCACTTCGTGGTGCTGGAAGGATTCTGCGGCCGCCAGGTGGCCCTCAACGATCCGGCGACAGGCCCCCGAACCGTGAGCCTGGAAGAGTTCGACGCTGGCTTCACTGGCGTGGTGCTGGAGCTGGCGCCCGGCCCCGGCTTCCGACGCGGAGGACGGCCCCCCGGCCTCTGGCCATTGGTCGCACGCCGGCTGGCTCAGGAACCGGCGGGAGTGCTGTTCGTGCTGCTGGCGGGCCTGCTGCTGATCCTGCCCCAGCTGGCCATGCCCGTGTTCACCCAGATCTATATCGATGACGTGTGGGGATCCCAGCTGCAGGACTGGCTGAAGCCGATGCTGTGGGCCATGGCCCTGACGATCGTGGGCCAGGCGGCGGCCAACCAGCTGCAGCTGCTGGGAAAGCGCACCCTGGCCCGCCGCCTTGAACGCCGCTTCGCCCTGCGGTTTGAGCACCACGTGCTGGCCCTGCCGGAACGCTTCTTCAGCCAGCGCTATGCCGGCGACATCACCCGTCGGGTGGAGCTGAACGGGGTGCTGTCCCGCTTCATCGCCGAGGCGCTGCTGCCGTTGGCCAGCGGTCTGGTGCTGCTGGTCTTCTACCTGTTGCTCACGCTCGCCTACAGCCCCCGCCTGGCGCTGGTGGTGGGGCTCAGCACGGCGGCCAATGTCCTGGTGGTGGCGGTGAGCCTGCGCCAGCAGCGGGATGCTTCCCTGCAGGGCCAGAAAGACGAGGGCAAGGCCGGCGCGGTGCTGATGGCGGCCCTGCGCGAGATCGAGACCGTGAAGAGCACGGCGATCGAAGCGGATGTGTTTCAGCGGTTCGCGGGCTTGCGCAGCCGGGTGCAGGAACAACAGCAACGGCTGCTGCTGCGCCAGTCGCTGCTGGGGCTCGTGCCCTCGTTCCTGACCCAGCTCAACACCCTGGCGGTGCTGGTGGTGGGCTTCCTGCTGGTGCTCCAGGGTCAGCTCAGCCTGGGGATGCTGCTGGCGGCGCAGCAGGTGACGGCGGGATTGAAGACCGAGATCGACCGGCTGATCGCCTTCGTGCAGGACCTGCCCCGGGTCGAGACGGCCGTGTTGCGGCTCGAGGACATCCTGGAGCATCCGATCGACCCCCTGCTGCTGCCGGCTGCGGCCGGGGCCCCCGCCTGGCCGGCGGCACGGCAGAAGCTCTCGGGAGCGATCCGGATCGAGGCGCTCCACTTCGGCTTTTCGCCGGTGCGTCCCCCCCTGATCGAAGACCTGAACCTTTCGATTGCACCTGGCCAGCGGCTGGCGTTGGTGGGGGGCAGCGGATCAGGCAAGAGCACCCTGGCGCGGCTGCTGGCAGGCCTGCTCCAACCTGAGCGGGGCGCAATCCTCTACGACGACCATCCCCTTTCTGCGATGCCGCGGGCGGTGGCGGTGGCATCAATCGCGATGGTGCAGCAGGAGATCGCTCTTTATGGCGTGAGCGTGCGCGACAACCTCAGCCTCTGGAATCCGGCCATCCCCGAAGATCGGCTGCTCGCCGCCTGCCGCGATGCCCAGCTGCTGGAGGTGATCGCAGGATTGCCCGATGGCCTCGACACCGTGCTCAGCGAGGGAGGACGCAGCCTCTCCGGAGGGCAGCGGCAACGGCTGGAACTGGCCAGGGCCCTGCTGCAGGAGCCCTCAATCCTGATTCTGGATGAAGCCACCAGTGCCTTGGATGCCGAAACCGAGAGGCGGGTGGATGAAGCCCTACGTCGCCGCGGCTGCACCCAGATTCTGGTGGCCCACCGGCTGAGCACGATCCGCGATGCCGATCAGATCCTGGTGCTTGATCAGGGCCGGGTGGTGCAGCAGGGCCGCCACCGGGAGCTGATCGCGGAGGGTGGAATCTATGGCCAATTGCTGGCGGATGGAGACCTGTGATGCATCTCACTACCAGCCAGGAAAACCATCACAACCACATCCAACAACGGCGAGGAAACTGAAAGAGGAGGGCCAAAGACCCTCCCCATTCACCCATTCACTCCTACAACAATGTTTACCCAAACACTCCAAGAGAACGAATCGATCCAGGAGCTCGATCTCGACCAACTGGAAGACCTCAATGGCGGCATTCTCCCCCTGCTGGCACTCACCCTCTCCCCGACGCGCTACGGCTGCCTGGCCTGCACCTCCGGCACCTTCCGGCCGGTGCTCAAGGACCAGCTGATCAATCCGATCATCAACCAGGTGCGGCTGGTCTGATCGGCCACGCCATGCGCGGCATTGGCGTCCCCGGGGCGCTGATCTTCGGGATCAGCGCCCCTTTTCTTCACCGAATGTCAATGGATTCCCAACGACCAAGGGTGGGGCTGCTGTTCAACGCCACCACCCCGGCCCTGCTGGCCCATGCCCCGGATCTGGTGGAGCACCTCTCGATGATGCCCAACCGTTATTGGCTGGACTTCGGGAGCCGCACCCGCACCGGCCAGCGCTTTCATTTCGATGAAGCGCTGCTCTCCCACTTCGCTCTCCAGGGCCGGGGCCGCAGCCTGGCGGGCCATGGGCTGGGCCTATCCCTGCCGACGGCAGGGCCACTGGACCTGCCGATGGCCCTGGCGATCCAGAAGGTCGGGGAGAGTGTGGGCGGTCTGCTCTGGTTTAGCGAACACCTCAACCTCTTTCATCCGCCGGGATGTTCCTTGCTGAATGGAGATGCTGGCCTGCCCCTGCCCGTGGTTTATGACGAGGAGTCTTATCAGCTGATCGCCTGCAAACTCGAGGCTCTGCAATCGATCCTGCCCTGCCCTCTGCTGCTGGAAAACGGCAGTTTCTACACCCCGATCCCGGAGCAGGACATGGAGGAGAGCGAGTTCCTGAATCGACTGTTTCAGGAAGGCCTTTGCGGCACCCTGCTCGATTTGCACAACCTGCTCGTGAATGCCCGCAATGGGGGCCCCGATCCTGTGGCCTACCTGGAGGCCCTCGATCCCACCAGCGTGATCGAAGTGCATCTAGCAGGAGGCATGGATCTGAATGGCTTCTACACCGACAGCCATTCCTCCATTCCCCCCGAGGAGGTGTGGGAGCTGGCGGAGGTCTATCTGCCTCGTTGCCCCAATCTGAGGGCGATAACCCTGGAATACGAAGAAAGCTTTTTTGACGACATCGGACTGGATGCTCTGACATCTCAGCTCGAAAGAATGCATCTCCTGGTCTGAACCTCCCAAACCATGCTTTCCGATTTTCAACGCGCTCTGGTGGATCTATCGAGCTCGGTGGAGTTCAGCCAGGCCACCCGCAACGACCCCTCTCTGCTGCAGCGGCGTTATCGACTCACGCCGCTGGAGGTGCGCAGGCTCACCACGATGGTGCGCATGGAAGGCATGACCTGCAATCTGCAGATCCATCGGACCAGCCGATTGGCCTCGTTGATGGTGTATGGCACCGACACCCTCCATGGCCTCGGCCACCAACTGGAGCCCTTGCTGGTGGAGTACTGGGGCCAGTACCCGCGAGGCCTTAGCTACTTCGCCTTGGAGTGCGAGCGCTTCCTGCAGTGGCTGCAGAAGGAGCTGGACGAAGGGGACAAGGATCTGCCGCACAACGTGCGCCAGACCCTTGAGCGGGATCAGCAGCGGCTGGCTCAGACGATGGCGGAGGCCATCGCCGCGCCATCCCGCCGCCGCCGCTGGAGGCCTCAGCCCTCGACGCGCCAGACCTGATCGGCCGGGGTCCAGTCGCTGAGCTCGGCGGGGGTGAACCAGAGGCCGATCTCGAAGGCGGCGGTTTCGGGGGCGTCGGAGCCGTGGATGACGTTGCGGCCGATGTTCACGGCCAGGTCGCCGCGGATCGTGCCGGGCTCGGCCTCGAGGGGCTTGGTGGCACCGATCAATTTGCGGGCGCTGGCGATCACGCCGTCGCCTTCCCACACCATCGCCACCACCGGGCCGGAGGTGATGAAGTCCACCAGGCCGGCGAAGAAGGGCCGCTCCCGGTGCACGCCGTAGTGGCTCTCGGCCAGCTCACGGCTGGGGGTGAGCTGCTTGAGACCCACCAGCTTGAAGCCCTTGCGCTCAAAGCGCCCCAGGATCTCGCCCACCAGGCCCCGCTGCACCCCGTCGGGCTTGATGGCGATGAAGGAGCGTTCGGTGGCCATGGAGAGCAAAGCGGCAGATCCGGCCCATCGTCCGTGGCGGTGCCGCCCATTGGCAAGCAAGCCGCCCCGACGGGCACCGTCCACCCCAGACGACCGCGGCGGACGGGGCTGTCTAGATTCCTGCGGCGATGGCCTCCCCAGCTCAGCCGCTGTCGCCGCTGCCGACCATGGTGCTCGCCGACCCTCCCGCTGCCGTTGCCGGCTCCAGCTCCCCATGGAGTGCCGGCGACGGTGCAGCCCTCTACGGCCTCGACCGCTGGGGAGAGCCCTACTTCGGCGTCAGCGCCCGCGGCCATGTGATGGTGCAGCCCCGCGGCGAACGCGGCGGCTCCCTCGACCTGGTGGAACTGGTGCGGGAGCTGCAGGGGCGCGACCTCAGCCTGCCGCTGCTGATCCGTTTCGACGACATCCTCGAGGACCGGCTCGAACGGCTGCATGCGGCGTTCGAGCGGGCGATCGCCCAGTACGGCTATGAGGGCCGCTACCAGGGGGTGTTTCCGGTCAAGTGCAACCAGCAGCGCCATGTGGTGGAGCAGCTGGTGGAAACGGGCCGGCGCTGGCATTTCGGCCTCGAGGCCGGCAGCAAGGCCGAACTGCTGATCGCCCTTTCGCTGCTGGACGATCCCGAGGCCCTGCTGATCTGCAACGGCTACAAGGACCAGCGCTACATCGAGACGGCGATCCTGGCCCG
>JBBASR010000066.1:0-10993 GCA_040399125.1 Cyanobium sp.
TGGCGCGGCCGCTGGCTGGAGGTGATGGGCTGCGGCATGGTCGATCCGGCGGTGCTGGAGGGAATGGGCCTCGATCCAGAGCGCTGGAGCGGTTTTGCGGCCGGCCTCGGGGTGGAGCGCTTCTGCATGGTGCGCCATGGCATCGATGACATCCGCCGCCTGTTCACCAGCGACCTGCGCTTCCTGGAGCAGTTCTGATCTCCCGACCACGGATCTGCCCATAAACTGGCGGGGCCTTCCTGCCTGCGATCGGTGCCCCGGGTCGGACTGATCGTCAACGACGGCAAGGAGCTGGCCATCGCCACCGCCGCCGCCATCGAGACCCGACTGGAAAGCGCCGGGCTCGAGGTGGTGCGGGTCAGCAGCTCCGGTGGCGTGGTGGGCTTCGCCAACCCCGACCAGCATCTGCGGGCCAAGGGATACGCCGCCTGCGTGCCCCCCTGCTTCGACACCGAGATGGCCCTGGCCCTTGTGCTCGGAGGCGACGGCACCGTGCTCTCCGCCGCCCGGCAGACCGCTCCGATCGGCATTCCGATCCTCACGATCAACACCGGCCATCTCGGCTTCCTGGCCGAGTCCTACCTCAAGGACCTCGACCAGGTGCTGACCCAGGTGATCGAAGGGACCTGGACGGTGGAGGACCGCTCGATGCTGGTGGTGAGCGTGATGCGGGGGGACCTGCGCCGCTGGGAGGTGCTCTGCCTCAACGAGATGGCTCTGCACCGGGAACCGCTCACCAGCATGTGTCACTTCGAGATCGCGATCGGCCGCCATGCCCCCGTGGACATCGCGGCCGATGGCGTGATCCTCTCTTCCCCCACCGGCTCCACCGCCTATGCCCTCAGTGCCGGCGGGCCGGTGATCACGCCCGACTGCCCGGTGCTGCAGCTGACCCCGATCGCCGCCCACTCCCTCGCCTCAAGGGCCCTTGTATTCAGCGACCGGGAACCGGTGACCATTTTCCCGGCCACGCCGGAACGGCTGATGATGGTGGTGGACGGCAGCGCCGGCTGCTACATCTGGCCGGAGGATCGGGTTCTGGTGCGGCGCAGCGACCATCCGGTGCGATTCGTGCGCCTCGCCGATCACGAGTTCTTCCAGGTGCTCCGCAACAAGCTGGGCTGGGGCCTGCCCCATGTGGCCAAACCAGGGTCGGGCTTCGGCGCCGCCGGGGGCATGGCGTGAGCTTCGCCGTTTCCGCGGAAGCGCAGGGAGCCCGGGTGCTGCTGGTGGGACCGGAGGCCCAGGCGCTTGCCACCCGCCTGGAGGCCTCCGGCTATCGCCCCCTGCTGCCCGGCGATCCGAGCGACCCGGAGCATCCGGCCGTTGTTCTGCTTTCGCCGGGCTGGGAGGCAGAGATTCCCAGCCACCGCCACCGTTGGGGCGCCCTGCCGATCCTGCTCGGCATTCACGACGACGACGTGGCCGGCCGCAGCCGCTGCCTGGCCAGCGGTGCCGACGACTTCTGGCTGACCAGCCTCGGGCCCAGCGACCTGCTCACCCGGCTGCGCCTGCATCTACGCAGCCGCGGTCCGAGCCAGGGGCCGATGCCCCTGCTGCAGCTCGCTGATCTGAGGGTGAATCCGGAAACCCGTCAGGTGGTGCGGGGAAAGCGTCCGGTTCCACTCACCACCCGGGAATATCAGCTGCTGTTGCTGTTGCTGGACCACCGGGACCAACCCGTAAGTCGGGAGACGATCCTGGGGGAGATCTGGGACGACCAGCGCACCGCCGCCAGCAATGTGATTGAGGTCTACGTGCGGTACCTGCGCCAGAAACTGGAGGCAGGGGGAGAGCGTCGGCTGATCCATACGGTGCGGGGCTGCGGCTATTGCCTCAGCGATCGCCCCCGCAGCCTTCCCTGAAGCCCAACCCTCCGTGCCCCGCTCGACCCTGCCACCGCACCCGCTGCTGGGGTTCATGCTCCTGGAGTTCATGCTGGCGGCAGGTCTGGCGGCAGCACCGGCGGCCCTGGGCGCTCCCCCCCAGTTCCTTCCCACCACGGCGCGCGGCTGCCTCTCCACCCGCACGTCCCCGGGGAAGCCGGCCTGCATCCTGCTGGAGGTACCGCAGACGGACCAGCAATTCAGCTGGGGGCTCCAGCTCCGCCCGCCCCTGCCCCCCCTGCGGGGCATGTGGTTTCCATTCAGCCCCGCCGCCGCGGTGCGCTTCTGGATGCATCGCACTCCCGCCCCGCTCGACATGCTGTTCGTGCGCAATGGGCGGGTGATCGCGATCGAGGCCGCCGCCCCCTCCTGCATGCGCCTGCCCTGCCGGAGCTACGGCGCCGGGTCCCCTGTAGACGGGGTGATGGAACTGGCCGCCGGGGAAGCGGCACGGCTGGGCATCGAGGTGGGCAGTGCCCTCAGCCTGGAGCCGTTGACGGCCGGCGTCCACTGAGCACGAGCACCGGATTGAGTGGCGCCAGCCTGGTGCCCTCCGCCAGGGCCGCCCCCCGCCAGGCCTGATGCTGCCCCACCCGCACCTTCAGGCCCGCCGATTCGAGCAGCGGGCGCAGTTCAGCCAGACCCTCGAGGCTGGCGAGCGGAATCACCACCACGCCACCGGGGGAAAGCCGCTCGAGGATCGCCGCCAGCAACATCCCCCGATCCCGGCCCCCACCACCCAGGAGCACCCGATCCGGCGGCGGCAGCTCCGCCAGCACCTCCAGCGCCTCGGCCTCCAGGATTCCCGCCGGCGTCACGCCCAGGCGCCTGGCATTGGCAGCGATCAGGGCGGCGCCACCGGCGCGGCGCTCGACCGCCCACAGCGCCAGAGCCGGCCGCAACCGCAGCGCCTCCAGCCCCACCGATCCCACCCCGGCGCCGATGTCCCAGAGCACCCCCTCAGCGGGAAGATCCAGATCGGCCAGCAGCTGAATGCGCACCTCTCGCTTGGTCATCAGACCGGGCTGGTCGCTGTGCTGGAGCCAGAGCCCGTCCTCGAGGCCGAACAGGGGCAGCGGATCGGGCAGCGGCGGCGAGGCGGGTTCGGCCAGCAGCACCACCAGATGCAGGGGATCGAGATCAGCGGGGAGGGGATCGGTGGCGGCCAGCCGCAGCACCCGTTCCTGCGGATGCCCCAGCCGCTCACACAACCAGAAGCCATAGGCCGCAGCCAGACCGGAAGCCTCGAGGATGGTGCGCACGCTCTCGGCACCCCCCCGGCCCGGATCGGTAAGCACGGCGAGGGCCGACGGCCGTTTCTGGAGCTCGGCGGCCAGCGGCTCGGGTTCGCGGCCATGGAGGCTGACCCAGCGGGCGTCCTGCCAGGGTCGGCCCAGGCGGGCGAAGGCCAGCTGCAGCGAGCTGGGGGCCGGATGAAAGCGGAGCTGCTCCGGTGGGAACTCCTGGAGCAGCACCCTGCCGATGCCGTACCAGAGCGGGTCGCCACTGGCCAGCAGCACCACCTGCTCGCCCCTGGCCAGGGCCTGCTGCAGCACTGGCATCAGCTCCGCCGGACGGTCGCTGGCCAGGAGCGCGGGGGGGGCGGAGGCGCCGGCGGCAAGCCATCGGCACAGCTGGGGATGCAGGCGACGGGGTGCCGCGATCAGATCGGCAGAGCGCAGGCGTTCGCACCAGTGGGGGGGCAGACCGTCCACCCCGGAGGCATCGGTGCCCACTACATCGATCACAGCCATGATGCCCACCAGCGTCGCCGCCCTCCCTTCCACCATGACCGACCGCCGCCAGCGGATCCATGAACTGGTGCTGGCCCTGCTGGCTCGCCAGGACGATCTGGAGCTGCTCGATGGCGAGGTCCACAGGCAGGGTGCTGGGGGCGGTGGGCCTGCCCGCGACCCCGGCAGCTGGCTGGAACGCAACCGCCGGGTGGTGCAGCGTTACCAGGCCCTGGTGCGTTCCGCCGTCACCCTCGATGCCCTGATCGACCAGGAAACGGCCGGCAGCCACCTGGGCAGCCAGCATCTGGAGCCTTCCTGAATCTGACAAGCTGGGCCCACTTTCCCCGCAGCGATGGCGCCGTTCGGCCTCTCCAGTTTCCGGTCGATGCTCGGAACTCCCCCACGCCAGAGCTCCGATGCCGCCGCCTGCTGGCAGCGCCCGTTCGGCCAGGGCTGGGTGAACCCCTACACGGTGCGCTACGCCAGCAACCTCGATGACGGTCCCAACCACGGAGCACCGCTCGGGGGCTTCGGTGCCGGCTGCCTCGGGCGCGGCCCCGACGGCAACTTCAACCTCTGGCACCTCGATGGCGGCGAGCACTGGTTCGGCGTGCTGCCGGACTGCCAGTTCGCCCTCCACGAGAAAGACGGTGACCAGGCGCGCAGTCATGCCCTGGCCACCCGCCCACCACAGGACGATTCCCGTCCGGACAGCGGCCCACCCCTCTCCAGCTGGAGCTGGTATCCGGCCTCCAGCCCGGAACAACCGAGCGGCAGCTACCAGGCCCGCTATCCCCTCAGTGCCTTCCACTATGAGGGCGTGTTCCGCGCCGGCGTGGCGTGCGAGGCCTTCAGCCCGATCCTGCCCGGCGACTACCGCCGCAGCAGCTACCCGATCGCGGTGTTTCGCTGGAGCTTCCACAACCCCACCGACCGCCCCCTCGATCTCTCGCTGCTGCTGAGCTGGCGCAACAGCTGCGGCTGGTTCAGCAACACCGATCCCGCAGCGGCGGTCCACTTCCGCGACGACGGCAGCCCGGAGCACAACTACGTGCCGGCCATCGGCCGCACCCGGGGCCAGCGCAACCGCTGGGTGGAGGCCCCGGGCCTCAAGGGAATCGTGCTGGAGGGCGAACGCAGCGAACCGCTGGCGGAAGGCCAGGGCCAGTGGTGCCTGGCGGTACCCGACGCGGCGGCCCCAGGGCAGCCGGATCTGGAAATCTTCCGCTGCAGCCGCTGGAACCCGGCCGGAGATGGGGCCGAACTCTGGACAGCTTTCGATCGGGATGGATCCATTCCCGACAGCAACAACGACCGTCACAGCGGCGACGACGACCACGCCAGCGCGGCCCTGGCGGTGCGGTTCCAGCTGGCGCCGGGCCAGAGCCTGGAGCTGCCGGTGGTGATCAGCTGGGACCTGCCCGTGACCGCCTTCGCCACCGGCACCCGAGCCCTGCGCCGCTACACCGATTTCTTCGGCGCCGACGGCGACCAGGCCACGGCGCTGGCGGCCGAGGGCCTGCGCGACTGGCGGGAGTGGCGAGCGGCGATCGACGCCTGGCAGCAACCGGTGCTGCAGCGCACCGACCTGCCCGAACCGCTGCGCATGGCCCTGCTCAACGAGCTGTACGACCTGGCCAGTGGCGGCAGCCTCTGGACGGCGGCCACGGCCGACGATCCCGTGGGCCGCTTCGGCGTGCTCGAGTGTCTGGATTACGCCTGGTACGAAAGCCTCGATGTGCGGCTCTACGGCTCCTTCGCCCTGCTGCAGCTCTGGCCCGAACTCGACAAGGCGGTGCTGCGCAGCTTCGCCCGCGCCATCCCCGCCGCCGACCCGACGCCACGACCGATCGGGTGGTACTTCACCCAGGGCAGGGGCCGGGTGGAAGCGGCCCGCAAGCTGGCCGGTGCCACCCCCCACGACCTGGGCGCCCCGAACGAGCGCCCCTTCGATGCCACCAACTACACCGCCTACCAGGACTGCAATCTCTGGAAGGACCTGGCGAGTGATTTCGTGCTGCAGGTCTGGCGCACCTTCCGCCTGGCCCCCAGTGGTGAGGATCTGCGCTTCCTGGCGGACTGCTGGCCGGCGGCCGTCACCGCCCTGCGCTACCTCAAGCAGTTCGATATCAACGACGATGGCCTCCCCGACAACGGCGGCGCTCCGGACCAGACCTTCGACGACTGGCCCCTGCAGGGGGTGAGCGCCTACTGCGGCGCCCTCTGGATCGCCGCCCTGGAAGCGGCGCTTGCCATGGGCCAGCGGCTGCAGCTGGAGCTGGGCCTCGACACCAGCGCCGAACAGCGGCAGTTCGGGGAGTGGCTGGAGCAGTCCCGCAACCATTTCGATGCGCTGCTCTGGAATGGGGAGTACTACAACATCGATGCCGAAAGCGGCACACCGGTGGTGATGGCCGACCAGCTCTGCGGCGACTTCTACGCCCGCCTGCTGGGGCTGCCGCCGGTGGTGGCCGAAAACCGTGCCCTCTCCTCCCTGAAGGCGGTGAAGGAGGCCTGCTTCGAGAGCTTTGAAGGCGGCCGGCTCGGGGTGGCGAATGGGCTGCGCCGCGACGGCACGCCCCTCGATCCCAACGGCACCCACCCCCTGGAGGTGTGGACCGGCATCAACTTCGGACTGGCGGCCTACTACCGCCTGATGGGCGACACCGACACAGCCCTGTCCATCTGCTCGGCCGTGGTGCGGCAGGTGTACGAGGGGGGGCTGCAGTTCCGCACGCCGGAGGCGATCACCGCCGCCGGCACGTTCCGCGCCTGCCATTACCTGCGGGCGATGGCGATCTGGGCCCTCTGGGCCACCCACACCGACTGGCAACCGATCCCGGGGGCGGAACGGCAACCGCTGAGCAGCTCCCAACCATGACTCTCCTTTCCCGCCTGGGGCTTCTGGCCGCCAGCTTTCTGCTGACGCTGCTGCCCGTCCTGCTGACGCCCCAGCCCGCCTGGGCCCTGATCCATGCCCACCCGGACGAAACCACCGCCACAGGCGTGGTGCGCAGCCTCGAAAGCCTGCGGGATCTCGATTACCAGAGCTGGCAGGTGGTGGCCTATCGCGAAGGTCCACCCCGCCCGGATGCCGTGATCACCCTGCGGATCGTGGGCTACCCAGGCCGGGTGCGGCTCGACCACCCCACACCCCTGCTGGTGACCAGTGGCCGACGCCTGTGGGAGCTGGCCGACACGACATTGAAAAGCCCGAAACTGGCCGGCGACGGCCGGGCCGCGGCCGCCGAGTTCAACCTCAGCCCCTTGCTGCAGGAGCTGGGCAACAACCGCCCGCTGCGCCTGGAACTGCCTGGGGTGTTCACGGAACTGCCCGTCCCCCCCTATGTGGTGGCGGAATGGAGAAGCCTGCCCACCTGGAAGGAAGGAGACGAGCAGCGATGAACCCTGCTGCGGCCCGGCCCTGGATGCACCGGGCTCTGCAGCTGGCCTCCCTGGGGAGAGGGACCACCAGTCCCAATCCGATGGTGGGGGCCCTGGTGCTCGACCACCAGGGTCGTCTGGTGGGGGAGGGGTTCCATGCCAGGGCCGGCGAACCGCATGCCGAGGTGGGGGCCCTGGCCCAGGCGGGGGAGCGGGGCCGGGGCGGCACGCTGGTGGTGACCCTGGAGCCCTGCTGTCATCACGGCCGCACACCCCCCTGCTGCGAAACGGTGATCGAGGCCGGCATCGCACGGGTGATCGTGGCGATGCGCGACCCCAATCCCCTAGTGTCCGGCGGCGGCATCGCCCGGCTGCAGGCAGCCGGGCTCGAAGTGATCGAAGGGGTGGCCGAAGCTGAAGCCCGGCAGCTCAACCGGGCCTTCGTGCATCGCATCGCAACGGGCCGCCCGCTGGGAATTCTGAAATGGGCGATGAGCCTGGACGGTCGCACCGCCCTGCCCAATGGCGACAGCCAATGGATCAGCGGCCCGGCCGCCCGAACCTGGGTCCATCAGCTGCGGGCCAGCTGTGATGCCGTGATCGTGGGCGGCGGCACCCTGCGCTCCGACGATCCGCTGCTCACCAGCCGCGGGCGCCGCAGGCCCGAACCGCTGCGGGTGGTGGTGAGCCGCAGGGCGGAACTGCCGCGGCAGGCACAGCTGTGGGACACCCATCGGGCCCCCACCCTGGTGGCCCATGGCCACTCCGCCACGCCGGAGACCCTGGCCTGGCTGGATCGCCTCGGAGCGGAGCAGGGAGTGGAAAGGCTGGCCCTCGATGCCTGCGAACCCCGGGAGCTGCTGGAGGCCCTGGCGGATCGGGGCTGCAACCGGGTGCTGTGGGAATGCGGTCCCGAACTGGCGGCGGCAGCACTGCGCCAGGACTGCGTGCAGGAGCTGGCCGCGGTGATTGCCCCGAAACTGCTGGGGGGCGTGCCATCCCGCACGGCCACCGGCGACCTCGGCCTGACGACCGTGGAGGCCGCCGCCGCCTGGCGGGACCGGGGCATGCTGCGGCTCGATACCGACCTTTTATGGCGGCTGGAGGCAGCGGCGATTCCATGGGCCTGAACTGGCTGGATCTGGCCCTTCCCATCCCCCTGCTTGGGTTGCTGCTGAGCCTGTCGTGCTGGATGGGGTTGGGACTGGTGGGCCGCCGCCTGCCGACGACATCCCTCGCCCGGGCGCTGCTGCTCCGCAGCCGCAGCAGCCTGGCCGCCACGCTGCTGCTGGCCTGCCTGCTCTGGTGGATCTTCGAGCTGCTGGCCCGCGGCGGCTGGGATGGCCCCCGCAGCGCCAGGGAACTGCGGGACGCGGTGCTGGTGCTGGGCCTGCTGTGGACCACCTGGCGCGGCAAGGCGGTGCTGCTCCGCCATGCCGCGGCCGATCCCCGCTGGCTGGGAAGCCGACCGGAGCGGGAACGCACCCTGCTGCTCGATCTGATCGACAAGCTGGTCAGCGCTCTGGTGTTGCTGCTGGGCGGGCTTGAACTGCTGCGGTTGCTCGGCATCCCGCCGGCCCTGCTGCTCACCGCCAGCGGCGTTGGTGCTGCGGCGCTGGGTTTCGGGGCCAGGACCCTGGTGGAAAACCTGCTGGCTGGGGTGATGCTCTACATCAACCGACCGTTCAGCGTGGGGGAACGAATCGAACTGCCGGAGCGAAAACTGGGCGGCACGGTGCGGGCCATCGGGATCTACTACAGCGAACTGCTCACCCTCGAAGGCCAGACCCTCTACCTACCCAATTCCCTCTTCGCCAGCAGTGCGATCGGGAATGCCAGCCGCTCCCAGCAGCGGCACCTGCTGCTGGACGTGGCTCTGCGCGGAGAGGATCACGATCGGGCGGCGAAGATCATCGAGGACGTCGGGGCGAAACTGGAGCAGCTGCCCGGGCTGCTGGTCAGCCAACCGCATCGGGTGCACCTGGTGGGACTCTCCGAAGGGCGCCTGCAGCTGCGGATCGAGGCCTATCTCGATCCTGACCCAGAGCGGTTCCACGCCGGTCGCCAGCAGCTGCTGCTGGAGGTGGCCGAGGCGGTGACCCGCCATGGAGCCGCCCTCGCAGGCCCGATCCCAGGGGTCAGACCAGCTCCGGATGGGCAGGATCGCCCTTGAACGGCCCCTCCACACCGGAGGTGATCCAGCCGCCGTAGAACCCCCCTGGCTGGGGCGTGACCGGCTCTCCATCCACCCAGCAACCGTCCATCAGGGCGGGGTAGAGCGAGAACCAGCCCGCCAGGGCCCGGAACGGCTCGGTGGGTTCGGGGTACTGCCACACCGCCCGCGACAGACGCCGACCGTCGGGAGCCACCACGTCGAAATAACGGGCCACGCCCTTCCATTCGCAGAAGCTGCGACCGGACGTGGGGAGGAGCAGGCCCGGGGCGAAGGCTTCGGGAGGCAGGTAATAGGTGGGGGGATGGAAGGTCTCCAGCACCCGCAATGACCGGTGGGTCTCACAGAGCAGGAGCCCCAGGGCCTCCACCCGCAGGTGGCTGCTGCAGGGCTGAAGGGCAGGTGGTCGCGGATAGTCCGCCACCCTCTCCTTGTCAGGAACGGACATCAGCCGGGTCAGGAAGGGACATCAGCCGGGGATGAAATGGCGCAGTCGACGCGCCTCCTGACCCGCCTTCTGCTGCAGTTCCTCGTCGCTCAGATCGGCTTCTGCCCGCTGCTGAGCCGCGATCACATCGGATTCCTCCACGGCGAAACCGGCCTCCCGTGCCAGGGCCAGGAAGGCCGGGAGCTCAAGGGGCTCGTGCAGCTGGGACTGCAGCTCCGGCCGCTGCCGGGCATGGGCGAGGAAGAGATCCAGCTGATCGAGACTCATCCGCGTGGAATCCGTTGGAGTCAGGCTAACGAGCCGGCCGCGGCTCCAGCCGCACCGCCTCCCAGGCCGCCGGATCCCAGGGCTGCATCAGGGGCTCCAGGGCCCGCAACCCCGGGCCATCCACCACCTCCAGCCAGGCCTCCTCAAGGCCATCGGGGATCAACACCGGCATGCGGTCATGCATCCGGCGCAGCAGGTCATTGGGAGCGGTGGTGAGCACCACGCAGCTCTCCAGTTCGCCGCCATCGGGGCCACACCATCGGTCCCACAGGCCCCCGAGCCAGAAGGGCGCCCGATCCCGACGGCGAAACAGCCACGGCTGCTTCCAGGCCTTTCCCGTGGCCGGATCGGTGCGGCGCTGCCATTCATAGAAACCATCCGCCGGCAGCAAGGCACGGCGATGGCGCCAGGGCCCGCGGAAGAAGGGCTTCTCGGCCACCGTTTCGGAGCGGGCATTGATCGGCCGGCGCAGGGCCAGCGGATCCTTCGACCACTCGGGCACCAGTCCCCACAGGGCCAGGGCCCCTGCCTGGCGGCCATGTTCCTGTCGCAACAGCAGCACCGGCTCCCCTGGCCGCACCTCAGGCCTCGGGGCGTAGTACTCCGTCAGACCCGCTGGCAGGGATCCGTGCCAGCGGGTCTGCAGCTGTTCGAGCGAGGTGGTGAGGGAAAAGCGACCGCACATGACAGGGCAGCGAACAGGGACGCGGGACAGGGCTGGGCGTTCGGTTCTCCGGCCCCGGGAAAGATCCGACCCGAGGCACCCCCGCCTAGCTTGGATCTGTTCGATGTTGCCCGCCGCATGGCCATCCGCCAGGACGACAACCGCCCCAGCCGGCGCTTCGGCCTGATCAACCTGCTGCTGATCGGGTTCGGGGTTTTGCTGTTGTTCAGTAATTTCCTGCCCAACCCTGCGATGCAGGTGCCTCGGGTGCCCTACTCCCTGTTCATCAACCAGGTGGATGAGGGCAACGTGAAGCGGGCTTACATCACCTCCGACCAGATCCGCTACGAACTCAACAAGCCTCCGGCGGAAGGGGCCCCCACGGTGCTGGCCACCACCCCGATCTTCGACATGGAGCTGCCCCAGCGGCTCGAG
>JBBASR010000067.1:0-10832 GCA_040399125.1 Cyanobium sp.
GAGTGCACGATCAACGGCATCGGCGAGCGGGCCGGCAACGCCTCGCTCGAGGAGCTGGTGATGGCCCTGCATGTGCGCCGCAGCTACTACAACCCCTTCCTGGGACGGCCTGCCGACAGCAGCGAGCCGCTCACCGGCGTGCGCACCGAGGAGATCACCAAGACCTCCCGCCTGGTGAGCAACCTCACCGGCATGGCGGTGCAGCCCAACAAGGCGATCGTGGGGGCCAATGCCTTTGCCCATGAATCGGGCATCCACCAGGACGGCGTGCTCAAGAACCGCCTCACCTACGAGATCATCGATGCCCGCACCGTCGGTCTCACCGACAACCGCATCTCCCTGGGCAAGTTGTCCGGTCGCAGCGCCTTCCGGGCCCGGCTCGAGGAGCTCGGCTACAGCCTGGAGGGCGAAGACCTCAACGACGCCTTCCTGCGCTTCAAGGATCTGGCGGATCGCAAACGGGAAATCACCGACCGCGATCTCGAGGCGATCGTCAGCGAACAGGTGCAGCAGCAGGATGAGGGCCGCTTCACCCTGAAGCGGGTGCAGGTGAGCTGCGGCACCGGCTTGCTGCCCACCGCCACCGTGACCCTCGAAACCGCCGACGGCAGCGAACGCAGCGAGGCGGCGATCGGCACCGGCCCGGTGGATGCGGTCTGCCAGGCCCTCAACCAGCTGGCCGGTGTGCCGAATGAGCTGGTGGAGTTCTCAGTGAAGAGCGTCACCGAAGGCATCGACGCCATGGGGGAAGTCACGATCCGGCTGCGGGCCGAAGGGGTTCTCTACTCCGGTCATTCCGCCGACACCGACATCGTGGTAGCCGCGGCCCAGGCCTTCGTGAACGCCCTCAATCGCCTGGTGACGGGCGGCCAGAGGGCGCCGCTCCATCCCCAGAAGGCCCCGCTGCCGGTGGCTGAGACCCAGGCGGTATGAGTGCAGCCGGTCCTGAGCTCTGGCTGCTGCGACACGGCGCCACCGAGTGGGCCCGCTGCGGCCGCCACACCGGCAACACCGACCTGCCGCTGCTGCCGGAGGGGGAGACTGAGGCCCGCGCCCTGGCCCCGCTGCTGGCGGCCAGGGCGTTCGATGCGGTGCTGGTGAGCCCGCTGCAGCGAGCCCGGCGCACCTGTGAGCTGGCCGGCCTGGCTGAACGCGCCGAGGTCTGCGACGACCTGCGCGAGTGGGACTACGGCGCCTACGAGGGCATCACCACCGCCGAGATCCGCCGCAGCGTGCCGGACTGGACGGTATTCAGCCATCCCTGCCCCGATGGAGAGAGCAGCGCCCAGGTGCAGGAGCGCTGCCAGCGGCTGATCGAGCTTGCCCTGGCGCGCCTGGGCGAGCAGCGGCGCATCGCCCTGTTCGCCCACGGCCACATCCTGCGCAGCCTCGCCGGCACCTGGCTCGGCCTGGGCGTGGCCGGCGGCGCCCTGCTGGTGCTGGACACCGGCAGCTTCTCCGTGCTCGGCCAGGAGCGGGAGCGCCGCACCCTGTTGCGCTGGAACGCTCCGGTGGGGTGAGGCTGGGCGAGCCGGCGCTGGCTGCAGCCGCCGGGAGGCCAGACTGGCCGCGCCGCCCGTCCCCTGCCCATGGCCTCGTCCGGCAGCGCCGTCCACCGTTCCCGGCTGGCCTTGGCCCTGCAGCTGGCCCTGCTGCTGCTGCTGGCGGTGCTGATGCTGCTGCCGCTGCTGTGGCTGGTGAGCACGTCGCTCAAGGGGGCCGGCGAGGACATCTTCACCAGCCCCCCGGCCCTGCTGCCCAGCCAGCCGAGCCTGGAGGCCTACGGCCGCCTGTTCTCCGACCCCGGCAATCCGATCGCCCGCTACCTGTTCAACAGTGCCCTGGTCAGCGGTCTGGCGGTGCTGGCCAACCTGCTGTTCTCCTCCCTGGCCGCCTACCCGCTGGCGCGGATGCGCTTTGCCGGCCGCGGCCTGGTGCTCGCCCTGGTGGTGGCAACCATCCTGATTCCTTTCCAGGTGGTGATGATCCCGCTCTACCTGCTGATGGTGCAGGTGGGCCTGCGCAATACCCTCTGGGCCCTGATCCTGCCCCAGGCGGCCACGGCCTTCGGGATCTACCTGCTGCGGCAGAGCTTTCTCGGGGTGCCGGTGGAGCTGGAGGAGGCGGCCCGGATCGATGGCTGCAGCCCCCTGGGGGAATGGTGGAACGTGATGATCCCGGCAGCCCGGGCCGATCTGATCACCCTGGCGATGTTCGTGTTCATCGGCACCTGGAGTGATTTCCTCTGGCCGCTGATCATCCTGGACGACAAATCGCTGTACACCCTGCCGCTCGGTCTGCAGCAACTGGCCAGCAGCTTCTCCCTCGATTGGCGTCTGGTGGCGGCGGGATCGGTCGTTTCGATCCTGCCGGTGCTGGTGCTGTTCGTTCTGCTGCAGCGCTTCATTCTTCCCAGCGCCAGCGGCGATGCGGTGAAGGGCTGAGGCGCCTCCCCGGCAGCCGATCAGTAGCGGCCGTCGCTGGGCGGACGGAGCACAGGCGTGGCCGAAGGCTTGCGGGGCGGCAGGAAAGGACGCATCCGGGACGGGGCAGAGGAGGAGCGAGCCTCGGAGGCGCCCGCTGTCCCGTTGCCGCCGGCCGCACCCGTCGACGCGCCCGAAGCGGAGCCCGATGGGGCGGAAGGCTGCATCGCCGCCTGGCGGAGTTTGCGCAGATCCTCCTGGAGCTGCTCCCTTTCCTGATCCAGCTCCTCCCTGCGACTGCCCTCCTGTTTCTCAAGGGTCTGCAGCCGATCGACCGTGGAGCGCAACTGCTCGGAAAGGGCTGGCGTGGGATCCAGGGCGCGGCTGTTCTCCAGCACCTCCAGCCGTTGCTGCAGCCTCTGGATCGTGCGGTTCTGATCGCGACTGCGGGCCAGCGTCACCAGGAACAGCACCAGCAGCATCGTGCTGAAGGCCACCTGCAGCCACAGCAGCCATCCGGGAACCCCCATCTCCTGACCGTGATGCTCGGAGTAAGGAGGCAGCACGGCAGCGAAGGGTTCAATTCTTGTCTGATCCTGCCGAAGCGATCGGGCCGCCGCCACCATCCCGCCGACTGGCGCCCCCGTGCAGCAGCTCGGTTTCGGTGGCGCGGTACACCTGTTCGGCCTCCTCGCCGCTGCGGCCGATGCAGGTCATGCCGAGCTTGCCGAATTCCGAAAGGCAGCCCAGCAGGTGAAACACACTGCCCCGCAGCCGGGCCGGATCGTAGTGGAGGTCCGCCTCGGCGACGATGTCGATCAGATCCACCGGCAGCAGCCCCCGCAACCGCGGATCGCAGAGGTTGTCGGTGGCCACGTAGTGGAGCTCCTGGCCGCTGGGGGAATGGAACAGCCCGGTGGCCGGATCGAGCCGACCGGTGGTGATCGCCCGCAGCGCCATGGTGGGGTGGGTGGTGCCGCCCTGCCGCAGGTTCACTTCAATCGCCTGTAGATCCCAGCGGCCCTCGAAACGGCGGGCGATGAAATCCACCGCGTAGCGCTCCAGGGCCCCTTCGGCGGCCAGGGCCTCCCCGACGGCACGGCCATGGGCCATCAAGGCCAGCCGGTAATCAGCAGCGGCGGGGAAGCGACAGCCCAGATAGGTCTGACCACTGGGGCCTCCGAGGATCTGCTCATGGCTGGAGAGCATCTCCACGCTGCCGCCGGGATGAATCATGCCCTGCACGCTCGGGGAGCTCAGCAGCTCCCCCCCCTCCAGCCAGGCCTCCACAAGGGCCCCCTGGGTCTGCAGCAACTCGCGCCACTGGGGCGAGGGCATCGGCAGCTGCTCCAGGGCCTGGCGCAGCGTCTGGCGCCGCTGCCGACCACTGAGGCCGGCCAGTTCGAGGGATTCCAGCTCCAGTGGGGCGTTGCCCTCCCCACTGAAGCCCTCATTGAGCTTGACCACCGCCCGCCGCAGATCGGGCTGGGCTTCCCAGAGGTCGGCACAGGCCTCGGCCAGCCCATCGAGATCGTGCACCAGGTCGCTGCCCGCCGGGTGGGGCACCCCACAGCGGGCGAACAGGGCGCGGCTGCCCGCCTTGCTGCCCCACCAGCCCAGGGCCGGATCGGTGCCCAGCAGCGGCACCTGCAGCCGTTCCGAAAGCTGCTTCTCCAGCTCCGTCACCACGTAGCAGAGGATCATGCTGCGGCCGGGACGCAGCCGTTCCTGGATCCGCGCCAGCAGGGCCGGACGCTCCAGCAGCTTCTCGGTGAGCGGACGGCTGGAGGCGTCGTCGGCATCGAAGAGCTGCAGACGGCGGCGGGCATGGGAGGTGGGCACCCCCGGCAGCAGCTCCAGCACCGCGTCCACCACCAGTTCGGGCAGCAGCTTGCTGGTCACGTACACGGCCCGCACCCCGGGATGGCGCAGCCGGGTGAGGGCGAAAAGCTGGCGCTCCTCGTAATGGTGGGCTCCGGTGACCAGGGCCATCTGGGCCTGGTCCATGCTCAGGGAGGGCACGATCAGCAGGTCCAGGTCCGGACCCTGGTCGTCGTGTTCCCGGGTCCATTCTGGCTTCAGCAGGGCCTGCAGTTCGGCGAAGCGGAGGGGCATCGGCGCTGGGCGGGGGCGTCCGGGACTGGGACGGGCGGACTCCCCCATCCTGGCCAGCATCAACGCCTCCGCCCAGCCCTAATTTCCTGGCCATGGTCCTTGCTCCCGATCCACTGCCGGTGCATGTAGATGCCTGGCTGCTGGTGGTGAACAAACCCAGTGGCCTGCTCAGCCAGCCCGGCCTGGGCCCGGATCTGGCCGACTGCGTGCCGGCCCGCCTGGAACCCCACTGGGGGCCCCTACATCTGGTGCATCGGCTCGATCGCGACACCTCCGGCCTGCTGCTGCTGGCCCGCGACCGCGACTGCCACCGGGCTCTTTCGCTGGCCTTCGCGCGGCGGGCGGTGCGCAAGACCTATGGAGCGGATGTGCTCGGCCTGCCGGCCGCAACCGCCGGTTGCATCGACCAGCCCCTCGCCAGGGCCTGCCAGCGGCCGCCCCTCTACCGGGTGGACCCGCTGGGACGCCCCAGCCGCACCACCTGGCGCCTGCTGGAAGCCCACGGCCGCTGGAGCCGTCTGGAGCTGCAACCGTTCAGCGGCCGCTCCCACCAGCTGCGGGTGCACCTGGACTGGCTGGGTCATCCGATCCTGGGCGATCCGCTCTACGGCGACGAGCGCAGCCGCAGCCTGGCGCCCCGGCTGCGGCTGCATGCCACCGGGCTCGGCTTCGTGCATCCCGTCACCGGCAGCCTCCTGCAGCTGCAGTCGCCGCTGCCCTGGAGGGATCCCTGCAGCAGAGTGGGGTGACGTTTCCCTGGCGACCCTTCGCGCCACCTGCCGACGATGTCCCAGCCGCTGCCCGTGACGTTGCTGGGATACATGGCCGCCACCCTCACCACCCTCAGCTTCTTTCCCCAGGCGATCCATACGGTGCGCAGCGGCGACACCCGTGGCATCTCCCTGCCGATGTACGTGCTGTTCACGCTCGGCATCACCCTCTGGGGCTTCTACGGCCTGATCACCCGCGACGGTCCGCTGATCGTGGCCAATGCCATCACCCTGCTGCCGGCCCTGGTGGTGCTGGAGCGCAAGCTGCGGTCGCTGCGGGACAGTGAGGGGCAGAAGCTGTGGCGTGGCCGATGAACGAAGCCCTGCTGGTGGCCGTCGGCGCCGTGCCGGGGGCCTGGTTGCGGGTGCTTCTGGTGGAAAAGCTGGAGCCCCATCTTCCGCGGCGCCACTGGGGAACCCTTGGGGTGAACCTGGGGGCCTGTTTCGCCCTGGGGGTGCTGCTGGGGGTGACCCCCCACCTGGAGCGGGGCAGCCCCCTGCCGCTGCTCATCGGCACGGGGTTCCTGGGCAGCCTCAGCACCTTCTCCACCCTGATGGCGGAGGTGCTGGCGATGCTGAGGCTGCGGCAATGGGGGGAAACGGCCCTGTTGACGAGCGGCGCCATCCTGGGCGGACTGCTGGCCCTGGGCGCCGGCCGGCTGCTGGCGAGCTGATCGATGGGCCCCACACCACCGGGCTGGTTCGGGGCCCGCACACCACCGGATCTGCTGCTGCTGGCCCTGGGTGCCGTGCCCGGAGCCCTGCTGCGCTGGCGTCTGGAGAACACATTGCTGGCCAACCTGCTGGGCTGCCTGGTGCTGGGCGGCATCCTGGCCCGCCAGCCGGGGGCTCCGCGGCTGATGCTGCTCGGAGGCCTGGGCTTCTGCGGTTCGCTGACCACCTTCAGCACCTGGATCCTGGAGCTGGATCAGGCGCTCAAGGCCGGCCAGCCCGGCCCAGCGGCACTGCACCTGCTGCCGGCCCTGGTCGGCGGGGTGGGAGGGGTGCTGGTCGGCATGGGCCTGGGCTCCGTCTGGATCCGCCGCGCGGACGGCAGGAAGCCAGGGAAGCGGTTCAGGCGCTGAAGGCCTTGCGGGCAGGAATCGGATAGGGGATGCGGCGATGGCGCATCCGCTTCCAGACCCGCACAAAGGCCTGGATCACGAGCTCCTGTTCGGCCCTGCCGATGCCGCTGCTGGCCAGCTGGCCATCCTGCTGGCGGGCCTCGACAATGCGGCGCACCATCGCCCGTGCCCCGTCCCCGGTGGTGCCGGGCGGCAGGGAGCGCAGGGCGGCCTCACAGCCATCGGCCAGCATCAGGATCGCCGTTTCGCGGCTGCGGGGGATCGGCCCGCGATAGCGGAACGCACTCTCCAGGACGGCGGGATCCCGTTCCCTGGCCTGATGCAGGAAATAGCCCATCTTCAATGTGCCCTGATGTTCGGGGATGAAATCGGCCAGGGGCCGCGGAAGCCGGTAGCGCCTGGCCAGCCTCAGGCCCTCATCCACGTGGGCCTGGAGGATGCGGGCGCTGGCGAAGGGGTCGTTGAGGGCGTCGTGGGGATTGCCTCCCTCCTCGTCCTGGTTCTCGATGAACCAGCTGGGGCCATGCAGTTTGCCCACATCGTGATACAGGGCCCCGGTGCGGGTCAGGTCCACATCGGCCTGGATCGCCCGAGCGCCCTCCTCCGCCAACCCGCAGATCATCAATGTGTGTTCAAACGTGCCGGGGGCCTCGGTGGAAAGGCGGCGCAGCAGGGGGCGTTCCAGGTCGGCCAACTCCATCAGCCGGGCACGGGTGAGCAGGCCGAAGAAGCTCTCCACCAGGGGGGCGAGCAGCAGACCGGCCAGCAGCAGCCCCCCCATCAACACCGCTTCGCCGAAGAGGTCGATGCTGCCCAGCAGATCCGCTTCCGACCCTCCGCCCAGCCCCCCCGCCTGCAGCAACAGCCCCTGCAGCATGGTGGTACCCACCGGCAGCAGCAGGGCGAGCTGGAGCAACTGGGCCCGGTTGCGCTGCCTGCCCGCCAGCACGGCAGCCAGAGCCGCCACGCTCGCCGCCACCAGCAACCGCACCTCGAAGGGGGCATCGAAGGCGAAGGGCCAGGAAAGGGATGCCACCGCCAGCCAGGCCAACCCGGCCGCGGTGCCCAGCCCCTGGGCCAGCAGCAGGGTGGGCGGCACCAGCAGGGCCGCCGGACTGGCATGGGTGCCCAGGGAGAGCTTGCAGCCCTCCACCACCAGCAACATGGCCAGGGCAAGCAGGGCCTGGCGGGGCTCGAGGCTGGCGCGCCAGCGACGCATCACCAGCAGCATCACGGCGCAGGCGGCCAGCGCCTCGCTGTAGTGGCCCAGCCAGGCCAAGGGACGGGGCCTGCGGTTGACCAGATCGAAGTGATCGAGCACATCAAACGCCTGGGGGGTGATCGTCTCCCCCTGGCGGGTGATCAGATCCCCCCGGCGCACCGTGATTCGGGGCAGGCCCTGCTGTTTCACCAGCTCCTCGATCCGCTCCTGGCTGAGGAAGGCATCGGTGCGCAGGTTGGTGCGCCCCTGGAGGGTGGCGGCCACCAGCCGGCTGCCCAGACTGCGCCCTGGGGCGGGCTGGGCCTCCAGCTGCAGGCTGGCGGCCAGCACCAGCGGACCATCGGCCACACTCGCCACCACGCCCTGGCTGAGCATCCGCAGCTGGGCCTGACGCACCTGCTGCTCCCAAGCCAGCAGCTGCTCGGGCTGGAGGGTCCGCAACCATTCGCGTTCCTCAAGGGTGAGATTGACGGGATCCACGCGGGGCTGGGAGCTGGCCACCACGGCCTGCACCGCCTGCAACCGTCGCTCCAGGTCGCGCTGCAGTTCCTGGTTGGCCTGTTCATCCACCACCTGCACCTGGGTGCGGCTGCCCAGCTGACTGCGCCGTTGATCCAGGGCGGTGCTGTCGATCACCTGGGCGTCGCGGGGGGCCCGCACCGTGAACGGTGCGGCCAGACCGGGCCGCAGGCTCGGTTCCACCAGCCATGGCCAGCTCGAGAGAAAGGCCACCAGCAGACAGGCCAGCACCACGGCGGCCTTCCCCCCGCCCTGCCAGCTCACCAGGGCCTGCCGGGGCCTTTCGAGCCGCAGCAGCTGCCGCCACAGGAGCCTCAGCCGGCGGAGCCCGTTGCCCATGCCCATCTGCGATCGATTCACGCTAGTAGGCGCGCCGGCACCGGGCATGCTGGGAAGAGGCAGTCCCCCCTTCCCCATGGCCCTGCGTCTGGATGGTCGCCAGTTGGCGGCGGAGATCGAGCAGCGTCTGGAGGCGGTGATCGCCGAGCGGATCACAGCGGCGGGTCGTCCCCCCGGGCTGGCGGTGCTGCGGGTCGGGGAGGATCCGGCCAGCGGCGTTTATGTGGCCAACAAGGAAAAGGCCTGCAGCCGCATCGGCATCACCAACCTGGGGGCCCATCTGACGGCCGACACCCCCCCGGCCGAGGTGCTGGCCACGATCCGCCGCCTCAACGACGATCCCGCCGTCGATGGGATCCTGCTGCAGCTGCCGCTGCCCGCCGGCCTGGATGAGGGTCCGCTGCTGGCGGCGATCGACCCCGAGAAAGATGCCGATGGCCTGCACACCCTCAACCTGGGCCGGCTGCTGAAGGGGGAACCCGGGCCGCGCAGCTGCACCCCCGCCGGGGTGATGGCGCTGCTGGCCCGGGCCGGGATCGGGCTGGCCGGCAAGCGCGCCGTGGTGGTGGGGCGCAGCATCCTGGTGGGCCAGCCGATGGCGCTGATGCTGCAGGCAGCTGACGCCACCGTCAGCGTGGCCCATTCCCGCACCAGGGATCTGGCCGAACTGACCCGCCAGGCGGACGTGCTGGTGGTGGCCGCGGGCCGGCCGCGGATGATCGGCGCCGAGCACGTCAAACCAGGGGCGGTGGTGGTGGATGTGGGCATCCACCGCCTGGAACCCGACCCCGGCGCCGGGCCGGAGGCCAAGGCCCGGCTCTGCGGCGATGTGCGCTATGGGGAGGTGGAACCGATCGCTGCAGCGATCACCCCGGTGCCCGGCGGCGTCGGGCCGATGACCGTGACCCTGCTGCTGGTCAACACAGTGGCCAGCTGGTGCCGCCGCTGCGGTCTCGACCAGCCCCTGGCCGACCTGCTGCCCTGACCTACGGCCCTGAACTACGGCCCTGACCCTTCGCCGGTCCCGATCAACGGGGCGGAGCCGCGAGGGCCCTATACTCCCGCCACACCTGCTGGGCTTCGGCACGCAGCAGCTCCTCGGGGGCCAGGGTCTTGCAGGCGTCGGGCCGCCCCAGATCCTCACTGATCTCCCGGTCGGAGAACAGATCGTCGTAGTCCTCCCAGGAAGCCGCGTAGTAGACCTTCTCGATCCGGGCCCAGCAGGCCGCTGAATAACACATCGGACAACACTGACAACTGGTGTACAGGACGCAGCCGGAGAGATCCCAGCTGCCGAGCCTGCGGCAGGCCTCCCGGATCGCATTCACCTCGGCATGGGCGCTGGGATCGTTGTCCTGCATCACGGTGTTGACACAGGCGGCGAGAACGTCGCCCCCCTTGACCACCAGGGCGCCGAACGGGGTACCGCTGCGATCGATCACGCCGGCGTGGCGCATCAGGCGAATCGCTTCCCGCATGAACGTCTGATGCTGCTCGAAACCCATGGCCGCGACGCCGCTTCCCCTGGACCGTAGCCAGCGGATCCGGCGACGATCAGAAGCGGCTCGAGCCGATGCATGGAGCTCAAGAACTGTGCGCCCCCGCAGCCGGCAGGACCGGCTGCAGGCCACGGCCTGAGAGAATCCCGGCCAGTCCTGAACCCTCCATGACCGCGGCGGTGAGTACCAGCTTCGATTTCGCCGCCTACCTGGAGGCTGCCCGCCTGCGGGTGGAGGAGGCCCTGGATGCATCCCTGGGGCCGGAGCGGCCCGAATCGCTGCGGGAGGCGATGCGCTACTCGCTGCTGGCGGGGGGCAAGCGGCTGCGGCCGATCCTCTGCCTGGCCGCCTGCGAGCTGGCCGGAGCTGACAGCAACCTGGCGATGCCCACGGCGGTGGCACTGGAGATGATCCACACCATGTCGCTGATCCATGACGACCTCCCCGCCATGGACAACGACGACCTGCGCCGCGGCCGCCCCACCAACCACAAGGTGTACGGCGAGGCCAACGCGATCCTGGCCGGCGATGCCCTGCTCACCCGCGCCTTCGAGATGGTGGCGCTGCGCAGCCCGGGCGTGCCCGCCGAGCGGCTGCTGAAGGTGGTGGGCGAGCTGAGCCTGGCCTCCGGGGCCCCTGGCCTGGTGGGCGGCCAGGTGGTGGATCTCGAATGTGAGGGTAAGGAGGTGGATCTCGAAACGCTGGAATACATCCACCTCCACAAGACCGGAGCCCTGTTGCGGGCCTGTGTGCTCAGCGGCGCCCTGGTGGGGGATGCCTCCGAACCGCTGCTGGCCGCCCTGGGCACCTACGCCCGCGGCATCGGCCTGGCCTTCCAGATCATCGACGACATCCTCGAT
>JBBASR010000068.1:0-10548 GCA_040399125.1 Cyanobium sp.
GCTTGATCAGCACCTGGTACTGGAAATAGTGCTGGGCCCGGTTGGGGTTGTCGCCATAGCGGCCGTCGGTGGGGCGGCGGCAGGGTTCGGGATAGGCCACGGCCCAGGGTTCCGGCCCGATCGCCCGCAACACCGTGTGGGGACTCATCGTGCCGGCGCCCTTCTCGGTGTCATAGGGCTGCAACAGCAGACAGCCCTGCTCCGCCCAGAAACGGTTGAGGGTGGCGATGATGTCCTGGAAGTGCACGGGGGAACGGGCCGGACGGTCTGAGCCCCCATTCTTCCTGACGGTTCTCCACCACCCGGGCAGTGGGGATCAGCCCTTGGGAATGCGCAGCTTCTGGCCGGGGAAGATCAGATCGGGATCTTCGATCACCTCGCGGTTGGCCTCGAAGATCTCGGTGTAGCGGGCACCGTTGCCGTAGGCACGCTCGGCGATGCCCCAGAGGGTGTCGCCGGACTGCACCAGCACGAACTCAGCTTCCTTGCCGCCGGCACCGGCGAGGCCAGCGGCCTCCACCTTGGCCACGCCTTCCACGTTGCCGGCCATCAGCACGGCCTTCTCGAAGGCCGCCTGGTCCTTGGCGGTGCCGGTGATCGTGGCCGTCTCACCTTCGAGGTTCACCGCCAGATCGCTGATGCCGGGGTTGTTCGCCTCGATGTGCTGCTTGAGCTTCGCGGCGGCCTTGTCCTCACCGCGATTGAAAACCTTCTTGCCGATGTTGGCGGCGAAATCAAACAGGGGAACACCCATGGGTGGAGAAATGAGGGGAGCGCCGGCTGGGCGCGTGCCCCCCATTTAAGCGAGATCCGCCAGGGGCGGCCTCCGCTGCCTCTTCAGTGCTTCCAGTCAGTGCTCCAGCGCCAGGCAACGGCTGAGATGGGCCACCGCCGGTGACATCGGGGCCTGGCCTTCAGGCGCCATCAGCCCGAGCCAGAAGCCGCCGTCATCGCGGAAGACGAGCACGGGTTTCACCGGGCCCTGGCCATGCACCCGCAACAGGCAACGGCAAAGCTCACCTGCCACCCTCTGGCCTCCGGGGCTGACGCGCAGGCGGGAGAGCACGGCATCCACCTCAGGAAAGGAAAGGAAGGTGGCCCGCTTGCCATCGTTCACCAGGACCATCCCATCCTGCTGAGAAACGGCGCGTAGCAAGGAATCGATCGTGGTCAGCAAACCCGGAACTGGAAAAGCCACGCGCACCTCTTAAGGTTTTCTTTATCTAGGTCAGATTCCAGAGATGGTGCAATCAGTGTTTTGACCTACTGACAAACGGGGCTAAACGGTGAGTCCGAGTGCTCCCATCAGGCCGCCGGCCAGGGGGCGGTGCTGCACCCCGGTGAAACCCGCTTCCCGGGCGAGCCGTTCCTGCTCGGGCCCGGTGGGGAAGCGCTCGAGGCTGGCCTCGAGATAGGCGTACTGCTCCGGCAGGCCGAACAGCTGGGCGGCGGGCACCACCAGCCGGCGCAGGTAGGTGCGCTGAAACGCCTCCACCGCAGGCGAGGAGGGGCGGTTGAAATCGAGCACCACCGCCCGGCCCCCGGGGCGCAGCAGGCGCCGCAGCTCCCGCAGGCCGGCGCCGGGATCGGCCAGGTTGCGCAGGCCGTAGGCCATCGCCACCCCATCGGCCCAACCGGCGGGAATGCCGGTGGCCAGGGCATCCCCCTGGCGCCACTCCAGCGGCAGCCAGGGCTTGCGGGCGGCCCGCTGCCGGGCCAGGGCAAGGGGGGCGGCGGCGGCATCCAGACCCACAACCAGCCCTCCCGGCCGCACGCGCTCGGCCAGCAGCAGGGCCAGGTCGCCGGTGCCGCAGCAGAGATCCACCAGGCGCTGACCGGGCCGGGGCGCGAGCCAGGCCACGGCCTGGCGCTTCCAGAGCCGATGCAGCCCGAGGCTCAGCAGGTCATTGAGCTGGTCGTAACGGGGGGCGATCGCCTCAAACAGTTCGGTGACCGCCGCCGGATCGCCGGGTTTCAAGAGGCTGGAGGCCCGGAGCGGGCCGAGGGGAAAGCCTCCTCCCAGGGGAGAACGATCGAATCGAGGCTCACCCCGGATTCGGGATCGGCCGGGGGAAAGGCCAGCCCCCGGGCTTCCAGCCGCTCCGGGCTGGTGAGGGTGAGCACCATCACCGTGGCAAGCCCCACGGCTGCCGAACAGACCATGCAGCCCGCCAGCATCAGCGAAAACTCGCGGCGATCGTTGGCCGCCTGCATCAACTGCAGGGCCCAGCCCACGAGCGCCACCACGGCGGCAACCATGAGCAGCGCCAGAGCCGTCAGCGGGGAAGCATGATTGGTGAACAGGGCAGTCACCGCTGAAGCCGCGCTGGCAGAAAGGTGCCCAGCCAATGTAACGAGCCCTTAAGCAGCGACGCGAGCGGCCTCCAGCTGGGAGGGCAGCAGCGGCCGCAGCGGCAGCTGACGGGCGAGCAGATCCTGTTTGATCTCCTGCACCGTGAGCACCCCGTCGTGCAGGAGGGAGGCCAGCAGGGCCGCCGCCGCCTTGCCCTCGGTGAGGGCGGCGGCGATGTGGTCGATGCAGCCGGCACCGCCCGAGGCGATCACCGGCACCTCCACCGCCTCGGCCACGGCGCGGGTGAGGGCCAGGTCGTACCCGGCCTGGGTGCCATCCCCATCCATCGAGGTGAGCAGGATCTCGCCGGCCCCCAGCGCCACCACCTCGCGGGCCCAGGCCACGGCATCGAGGCCGGTGTTCTCGCGCCCGCCCTTCACGTACACATCCCAGCCGGGCTGGGGCTCACCGGAGGCGGTGGTGCGGCGGCGGGCATCGATCGCCACCACGATGCACTGACACCCGAAACGCTCGGCGCCACGTGCCACCAGGGCGGGGTCGCGCACTGCGGAGGAATTGAGGCTCACCTTGTCGGCCCCGGCCCGCAGCAGCTCGGTGATCCCCTCCACGCTGGTGATGCCGCCCCCCACCGTGAACGGAATGGTCACGGCCTCGGCGGTGCGCCGCACCAGGTCCACCAGGGTGGTGCGGCCCTGATGGCTGGCGGCGATGTCGAGGAACACCAGCTCATCGGCACCGGAAGCGCTGTAGCGGCAGGCGAGTTCCACCGGATCACCGGCGTCGCGCAGTCCCACGAAATTGACACCTTTCACCACCCGGCCCTCGGCCACGTCGAGACAGGGAATGATGCGCCTGGCAACCATGGCTGGGGGGTCGGGAGTGCTGGGGGAGCACTGGTAAGGTTGCCCCACTTTCCCCTCCATCGGCCATGTCCCAGGCTGCCATCACCATCGGCTCGAAGGTGCGGGTCACCCGGGTGCGTGACCGCATCCCCGCCGATCTGGTCGCCACCCTCAAGGCCGATGCCACCGGCACCGTGAAGGATTTCCGCGTCACCGACGGCAAGGGCATCGGCGTGGTGGTGGAGCTCAACGGCGGCGGCACCAGCTGGTTCTTCGACGACGAAATCACCCCGGCCTGAACGGCCTTCCTCCAGGCAGACCTTCCCCCGTGACCGAAAGCCCCGAACGTCCCGCCCCCGGCTCCCGGGCCGGGGCTGCCCGCCAGATGCTGGGCATGAAAGGTGCCAGCGGCACCACCAACATCTGGAAGATCCGGCTGCAGCTGATGAAGCCGGTCACCTGGATCCCCTTGATCTGGGGAGTGCTCTGCGGTGCGGCGGCATCGGGCAACTTCCATTGGCGCCCCCAGGAGGTGCTGGCCTCACTGGCCTGCATGCTGATGAGCGGGCCGCTGCTGGCCGGTTACACCCAGACGATCAACGACTACTACGACCGCGAGATCGACGCGATCAACGAGCCCTATCGGCCCATCCCCTCCGGTGCGATTCCGCTGGGCCAGGTGAAGCTCCAGATCTGGGTGCTGCTGCTGGCCGGCCTCGGGGTGGCCTATGGCCTCGACCGCTGGGCCGGCCACACCACACCGGTGCTGTTCCTGCTGGCCCTGGGCGGTTCGTTCGTGAGTTACATCTACTCCGCGCCGCCGTTGAAGCTGAAGCAGAACGGCTGGCTGGGGAACTACGCCCTGGGCGCCAGTTACATCGCCCTGCCCTGGTGGGCCGGCCAGGCCCTGTTCGGCCGGCTCAGCTGGACCACCGCCCTGCTCACCCTGGCCTACAGCCTGGCGGGCCTGGGCATCGCGGTGGTGAACGATTTCAAGAGCGTGGAAGGTGATCGGGCCCTGGGGCTGCAATCGCTGCCGGTGGTGTTCGGCACCCGCACCGCCAGCTGGATCAGCGCCGGCATGATCAACATCTTCCAGCTGGCGATGGTGGCGGTGCTGATTGCCATCGGCCAGAATTTTTCGGCCGTGCTGCTGGTGCTGCTGATCATTCCGCAGATCACCTTCCAGGACATGTGGCTGCTCCGCGATCCGGTGGCCTTTGACGTCAAGTACCAGGCCAGTGCGCAGCCGTTCCTGGTGCTCGGCATGCTGGTGACCGCCCTGGCCATCGGTCACAGCGACCTCAGCCACTGGAACGCCGTCCGGGCGATGAGCCTGTGAGCGAAGCCACCGCCCGGCCACCGCAGCGCTCCCTGCCCTCGCTGCTGCTGCCGGGCCTGCTGGCGCTCGGCATCGGCGGTGGTGTGGCCCTGGCCCAGACCGCGCTCGTGGCCGGGGTGGACCTGCTGCTGCCGGACGCCCGCAAGATCAGCACCTACAACCGCCCCGGCACCCTCACGATCCTCTCCTCCGAAGGGCAGGTGGTCTACAAGGAGGGCCCGGCCACCCGCGAACGGCTGCCGAGCGGCAAGATGCCGCTGCTGCTGCAGAGGGCCTTCGTGGCCGCCGAAGACCGCCGCTTCTACAAGCACGACGGCGTCGACCTGGTTGGCATCCTGCGGGCGATGGCGCGCAACCTGCGCCAGGGCTCGGTGGAGGAAGGGGCGAGCACGATCACCCAGCAGCTGGCGCGCACGGTGTTTCTCAGCCAGGACCGCACCCTCTGGCGCAAGATCAAGGAAGCGGCCCTGGCGGGCAAGATCGAGCGCCAGCTCAGCAAGGAGCAGATCCTCGAGCAATACCTCAATTTCGTGTATCTGGGCTCCAGCGCCTACGGCGTTGCCGATGCCGCCTGGGTGTATTTCTCCAAGACCCCCGATCAGCTGACCCTGCCCGAGGTGGCGATGATCGCCGGCCTGCCGCCGGCCCCTTCGGTGTATTCGCCGCTGGTGAACCCCGATCTGGCGCTGGAGCGCCGCGCCACGGTGCTGCGCCGCATGCGGGAGGCGGGCTTTATCGACGACACCCAGTTGGCCCGCGCCGATGCGGCGCCGCTGGGGCTGAAACCGGCCGAACCCAAATACTTCAACAACCCGGCCCCCTGGTACATCAGCTGGCTGGAGCAGGAACTGCCGAAGGTGCTCAGCAAGGAAGAGCTGGAGGTGGGCGGGCTCACGATCCGCAGCGGCCTCAACAAGGCGTGGCAGGAGCAGGCCCAGCGGGTGATCGATGGCCGGTCGTACGGCGGCCTGGAGGGGGCGCTGGTGGCGATGGAGCCGGGCACGGGCCTGGTGAAGGCGATGGTGGGCGGCACGGACTGGAACCGCAGTCAGTTCAACCGCGCCACCCAGGCGCTGCGGTCACCGGGCTCCACCTTCAAGGTGTTCGCCTACACCGCCGCCATCAAATACGGCCTGCGGCCGGAGGATCCGATCTCGAACAGCCAGCGCTGCTACAGGGATGGCTGGCCGCCGAAACGGTTCTGCATCCCCGGCGGGGGCGGGACCACGATCCTCGAGGCGATCACCAACTCCCGCAACGCCGCAGCGGTGGCGACCGCCGAGAAGGTGGGCTATCCGCGGGTGATCGGGGTGACCCGCGACCTGGGCATCACCGGCGAGATCGGCGAATACCCGGCGATGGTGCTGGGGGCCAACGAAAAGACGGTGCTGGAGATGACCACGGCCTACGCCGCCCTGGCCAACCGTGGCGTTTACGTGAAGCCCACGCCGTTTGAAGAGATCTACGGGCCGGATGGGGAGCTGCTGTGGAGCCGGCGGGTGGATGCCAAGGCGGGCCGGCGGGCGGTGAGCAGTGAAGTGGCCGACACGGTCATGTGGATGCTGCAGCGGGTGGTGAATTCCGGCACCGGCCGGCCGGCAAGCCTGGGAGACCGCCCCGTGGCCGGCAAGACGGGCACCGCCGAAGGCGCCCGCGACCTCTGGTTCATCGGCTCCATCCCCCAGCTCACCACCGCGATCTGGTTCGGCTACGACCAGAACTGGAAGACCGGCAGCAGCAGTGCCGCTGCCGCTTCGGCCTGGTACTCGTTCATGTCGAACATCAGCAAGGACATCCCGGTGCAGGAGTTCCCGCCCCGGCCCGAACTCACCGGCAAGTTCATCCCCTACGTGCCGCCGAAGGAGAAGAAGAAAAAAGAGGAGCGCGGCGGAGCAAGGCTCGACGAAAGCTGGCAGCCGCCGGATAACGGCGACACCGCCGTGCCGGAAGCGCGGCGCTGGACCCCCGAAACCCGCTGGGAACCCCCCACGCGCGATGAACCGGCCCCGCGGCGCTGGGAGCCGCCGGCGGACAGCCCCCGCTGGGAACCACCGGCGCGCCAGCAGGAAACGGCCGCCCCCGCCCCGGCTGCTCCTGCCGCCCCCGCGCCCGCCCCGGCTCCGGTGGCTCCCGCCGCCCCCGTAGCCCCCCCGCCGATCGCCCCACCGCCGCCGGTGACGCCGCCACCGCCGCTGCCTTAGGGAGCGTCCAGCACAGCGGCATAGAAGCCATCACCGCCGCCGGCTTCCGGCCACCACTGGTGTTCAGCGCTGAGTCGCCACTGGGGCCGATCCTCCAGGAAGGCAGCGGTGACAGCGCCATTTTCCTGCGGATGCACCGTGCAGGTGGCGTAGACGATCCGCCCCCCGGGGGCCAGCAGCGGTGCGAGGGCATCAAGCAGCTGTAGCTGCAGGGCGGCGAGTTGCTCAATCGCTTCGGGCTCGATCCGCCAGCGGGCATCGGGATGGCGGGCCAGGGTGCCAAGACCGGAGCAGGGGGCATCCACCAGGATGCGCTGGAAATGGCCCCGCCACTGGGGCCGCAGCTCCTGCAGCTGGAGGGCATCGGCTGCCAGCGGCTGGATGCAGGTGAGCCCGAGCCGCTCGGCATTGGCCACCACCCTGCGCAACCGTGCCTCGGAGCGGTCCACGGCCCACACCTCGCCCCGGTCGCCGATCAGCTCGGCGATCTGGGTGCTCTTGCCGCCGGGGGCGGCGCAGGCATCAAGGATGCAGTCGCCCGGGAAGGCCTCGAGCAAGGGGGCGATCCGCTGGGCGCTGCGGTCCTGCACGCACCAGTGGCCCGCCGTGAATCCCGGCAGGGCGCGCAGGTCGCCGGGACGATCGCACAGGGTGAAGCCCTGGGCCGCCTGGGGCAGGTCCACGGCCGCCACACCGGCGGTGGCGAAGGCTGCCAGCAGGCTGTCGCGATCACTGCGCAAAGGGTTCACGCGCAGGTCGAGGGCGGGGGCGGCGTTGCAGGCGGCACCGAAGCGATCCGCCGCCTCCAGCGGCAGCCAGCCCAGCAGCTCCTCCGCCAGCCAGGGGGGCAGCGAATGGCGCAGGGCAAAGGCCTCCACGGGGTCCGTGGGCAGCACCAGCCCCAGGCAGGGATCGCTGCCAGCGGCGGCCTCCCGCTCCTGCCGGCGACGCAGCAGCGACCGCAGCAGGCCGTTCACCACCGGCGCGAGGCGGGCCAGCTTGTGCTGCTTGGCCAGCTCCACCGTGGTGCTCACGGCGGCGGAGGCCGGCACCCTTTCGCTGAACAGCAGCTGGTAGATGCCGAGATGGAGCAGCCAGCGCAGGCGGGGGGGCTGGCGCAGGGCCGGCACCTTGCCGAGCGCATCGATCCAGGCATCGAGCAGCAGGCGCTGGCGGATGGCGCCGTAGGCCAGTTCGGTGGCCAGGGCCCGGTCCTGGCTGGAGAGGGAGCCGCGGCCCAGCTCCCGCTCCAGGGCGGCATCGGCGTAGGCCCCGGCCGCCACGGCCTGCAGCACCCGCCAGGCCGCCAAACGGGCCGCCAGGCCCACCGTGGCCGGGGCGGTGCCGGCGGTGGCGGTGACGGCAGTGGCCGGAGCGGCGGGGGAATGGGCCAAGCGAAGAGCGCGTGCGTATCCCACTGCTAGCTCCGCTCCCCCCACCAGCGGAAGCGCTCCAGCGGCAACTTGCCCTGCGGATCCACCGGAATGCCCTCGGCGAGCAGCAGATCCCGCTGCATCCAGTCGGATCCCTCCCGGGCCGGGCCCATGGCGATGCAGCCCCGGGCACTCACGACCCGCTGCCAGGGGATGGGAGAGGGCAGTGGCAGGCGGCGCAGGGCCCAGCCCACCTGGCGGGCGGCGCCGGGGGCGCCGATCAGGGCGGCGATCTGGCCGTAGGTGGCCAGGCGGCCGGGGGGGATGCGGGCCACGGCGTCCCAGACGCGCTGATCGAAGTTGGCCATCAGATCTGCGGAGCATGCAGGGCAGATCGGCCGCATGCAGGAATCCAGCCGCAACGGCCATGGGATAAGGGGGCCTCCCGACCCCGGCAGGGGCGCCCCAGACGGAGTGGCATGAAGCTTTCGCGCGCAGGAAACGATGGATTCCGGTGGCTAGGGTCACGCCGTTCGAGCACGGCCCCCTGGGGCGAAGGAAGCATGGGGGCGGCCAGCGAGAAGGGCAACGGGGAAGAGGCGATCCACAGCTTCAGTACGGCGGTGTTCGAGACCGCCCAAGGCGATCCGCCGCGGCTTTCGATGACCCAGAGCCGCCAGCTGGCCTCCCTGGCCTCCCTGGCCGCCGTGAGCCTGGCGGGCCTGTTTGTGGTGACGGTGCTGAGCGCGATCCTGCCGCCGAAGCTGATCGATCCGCAATGGCAGCTGGCCCTCGGCAATGCGCTGATCAGCAGCGGTCCGATGGCGCTGCTGGGGCTGCTGGCCGCCCACCTGGCGGCCTACGTGCAGCCCTCGGCGGAAGGGGTGCTCAAACGGCTGCGCAGCTTCCGGCAGCTGGCGGTGGCGGCGGCGCTGGGGTATCTGCTGCTGATCCCGCTGCAGCTCTACGGCGCCTGGAATCTGGTGGAGACCGGCCGCAACGCCAGGGTGCGGGCCGAAGGCACGGCCGATCAGAAGCTGGCGGCCTACCGGGAGGCGATCACGAAGGCGAAGAGCACGGCCGAGCTGCAGCAAAGGCTGCAGGCGCTCAAGGGTCCGCAACTGACCCCGCAGGCGCTGCAGCAGCCGCTCGAACCCCTGCGGCGCACGATGCTGGAGCGGCTGGAGACCAGCGCCGGCCTGGTGAAGAAGCGCACCAATGAGATCGGGGCACCGGTGGGTTCTCTGGTGCGCCAATCGATCCGGGTGACGCTCTCCTCGCTGCTGCTGGCGCTCGGCTTCGCGGCGGGCGCCCAGGGGCGCAAAGCGAAGCTGCCGCTGCTCGAGGGCCTGCCGGGTCGCAGAAAGCGCCGCTGAACCACGACCCCAGGAACCAGACAGGCAGCCAGGCAGGATCGGAAGCCGAATCCGCCCGCTTCCGATGCCGCTGCTGCCCCGTCGCTTCGAGCGGCTGAAGGCCGTGCTCGATCGCCGCATGGGCGACCTCACGCTGCTGCTGGAGCATGTGGACAAGCCCCACAACGTCTCGGCGATCCTGCGCAGCTGCGATGCGGTGGGGGTGAACGAGGCCCATGCGGTGCTGCTGGAGGGAAGGAAGGCCACGTTCAACAGCACGGCCCAGGGCAGCCAGAAATGGGTGACGCTGCACCGCCACGGCCAGACGGAACCGGTGATCGAAGATCTGAAAAGCAGGGGCTTCCGGCTCTATGGCACCCACCTGGGGGTGGAGGCGGTGGACTATCGCTCCTGCGACTACACCGGCCCCACGGCGTTCGTGCTGGGGGCGGAGAAGTGGGGCCTGAGCGAGCGCACGGCGGAATTGGTGGACCAGGCGATCACGATTCCGATGCGGGGCATGGTGCAGTCGCTGAATGTGTCGGTGGCGGCGGCGCTGCTGCTGGCGGAGGCACTGCGGCAGCGGCAGGCGGCGGGGCTGACGCCCGAACGGGGGGAAGGCCTGCCCGCCGAGCAATACCAGCGGCAGCTGTTCGAATGGGCCTATCCCCAGGTGGCCGCCTGGTGCCGCAAGGAGGGCCGCCCCTACCCGCCGCTGGATGCCGAGGGCACGATCACCGAGGAGCTGCCCCGCACGCTGCGGTTGCGCTGCTGAGGCTGCCGAGCAGGTGTCAGAGGGGCTCGTGCTCCCGGTCGCAGCGGGCAGCACTGGGAAGCCAGAGCGCCAGACCGAGGGCGGCGATCTCGAACACGATCTGGCGGCCGCCCAGCAGCACCACGATCACGGCCACCACGGCGAGCGCCTTGAGGAACACGCTCCAGACATCGTCCATGTTCTCGCTGCCCTTAAGCCAGAGCAGGGCTGCCACGGCCATCAACACCAGATCCAACCACCAGGGCATGGGCTGCAAGGGCTGAGCGTTCCAAGGCTAAGCGCAGAAAGCTCTGGGGTTGCCCCGGTTTCGTGGACAGGTCGATAGGAGTCACGCCATGACCCTCAG
>JBBASR010000069.1:0-10260 GCA_040399125.1 Cyanobium sp.
GAACAGCAGGGTGATCAGCGGCGCGCCGCGGATGAACTCGATGTAGAGCACCGAGCCCCAGCGCAGCAGCGGCAAGTCGCTGCGGCGGCCGAGGGCCAGCAGCACCCCCAGCGGGAAGCAGAGCAGGATCGCGAAACTCGATTCGAGCAGGGTGAGCAGCAGCCCGCCCCACTCGGAGGGGGAAACCGGAACCAGCCCCAGCCCGCCGCTGATCAGCACCATCCCCACCAGATAGAGCAGCGGTAACCCGAGGGGGAGGAGGCGCTTGAGCGTGGTGGGCAGGCCCGGCCCGAACCGGCCCGCCAGCCAGCGCAGCAGCAGCAGCACTGCGGTGATGCCCCACCAGCGGATCTGGATCGGCAGGCCCAGACCAAGGGCCAAGGGCAATCCGAGGCTGAGCAGCCCCAGCAGGATGGCCGCGATCCGGTCATTTCGGGGCCAGAGGATGCCGGTGCGGTCCGGGCGGGGATGGGAACGCAGCATCCCCCAGGTGATGCCGGTGGCCGCTGCCAGCAGGGCGGTGAGCAGCCAGAGGCGCCATTGCTGATCGATCGGATAGCGCCCCAGCGCGAACAGGGTGCTGTTGGCCCGGATCACGGCCCACTGGGCCTGGCTGAAGGCCCAGTGCAGAAAGGCGGAGCCTCCGGCCCCGATCAGGCCCAGCAGGACCAGGGTGATCACCCCGTCGGCGGGGGTGGCGAAGAGGTCGTGGCGCAGGCGCCGCAGCAGGGGATTCATCTCAGCGCTCCCGGATCTGCACGAGTCGGTTCAGACCGTTCATCAGCAGCGAGATCATCAGGTCGAGGGCCAGGTAGGTGCCGAGCAGCAGCAGCACCACCTCCACGGCCCTTCCGGTCTGGTTGAGGGTGGTTTCGGCCACCGAATAGAGGTCGGTGAAGCCCACCGCCACCGCCAGGGAGGAGTTCTTGGCCAGGGAGATGTACTGGGTGTTGAGGCCCGGCAGGATCACCCGCAGGGCCTGGGGCAGCACCACCAGGCGCAACGTCTGGAACCAGGACAGGCCGAGGGAGGAGGCTGCTTCCCATTGGCCCTTGGCCACGGCCGCGATGCCGCCCCGCACCACTTCGGCGATGAAGGCCGCCGAGTAGGCGATCAGCCCGGTGAGCAGGGCGCCGAACTCCACCGAATAGCGAAGCGGCGCCTGCCAGACGCCGTTGACCAGCTGGGGACCGATCCAGCGCATCCCCTCCCCGAAGCCGGCCAGATACAGCCCGGATTTGGCCAGCACGATGCCGGGCAGCTGCAGGGCGGCGGTGCCGTTGGGGAGGGAGAGGAACACCACGAAATACCAGAACACCAGCTGCAGCAGCAGCGGGATGTTGCGCACCACTTCCACGTAGATCCGGGTCAGGCCACGCAGCAGGGCGTTGCCGCTGAAGGAGGCCATGCCCAGCAGGGTGCCCAGCAAGGTGGAGCCCACTAGGCCCGCGATCACCACCCGCACGGTGTTGACCAGGCCCGCCACCAGCCCCCGCCAGTAGGGATCACTGGCCTGGAAGGGCAGCACGGTCTCGGCGATGTCGAAGCCGGCCGGCTGGCCCAGCCAGTTCCAGCTCAGCAGCAGGCCAGCGGCCGTGAGGTTGCGGACCAGGTTGCCGAGCAGGAAGGCCACCACCACCAGCACGCCCAGCCCGACTCCCCCCTGGATCACCCAGGGGAGGACGCGCCGATTGCGCCACCAGGGCACCGCTGCTTCCGTCCCCAAGCCAGACGGAGGCATGGGGGTCGGGGGAAGGCCCATCAGCGGAACGGCGGGGTGTAGATCAGGCCGCCCTCCTTCCACTGCTTGTTCACACCGCGATCCAGCTTCAGCCGGGAGCCGCTGCCCACGTTGCGTTCGAAGATCTCGCCGTAGTTGCCGACAGCGCTGACGATCCTGGGCACGAAGTCGGCCGGCAGACCCAGCTGCTTGCCGAATTCACCCTCCACCCCCAGGAAGCGGCGCAGGTCGGCCTTGTTGGTGCTGGCCTTGGCCTCGGCCACCTTGGCGGCCACATTGGCCTTGGTGATGCCCAGTTCTTCGGCCTGGAACAGGGTGTTCACGGTCCAGCGGACCGCATCTGCCCAGACCGGATCGGCGTTCACGGTGGCCGGCGCCAGGGGCTCCTTGCTCATCACATCCGGCAGCAGGGCGTGGGCGTCGGGGGTGGGGAAGCTGCTGCGCTTGCCGGCGAGCTGGGAGCGGTCGCTGGTGACGGCCACACAACGGTTCTGCAGGTAGGCCGCGTAGGTCTGATCCCCGGTCTGGAACTTGAGGGGGGTGTAGGGAATGTTCTGTTCCCGCATCCGGTCGGCGAGGTTGAGCTCGGTGGTGGTGCCGCTTTCGACGCAGATCGGTTTGCCGGCCAGATCCTTGAGGGTCTTGATCCCACTGGCGGTGGGGGCCATCACGCCCTGGCCGTCATAGAAGGTGGGAGGGGCGAAGCTCAGGCCGTTGCCGCCGGCCGCATCGCGGCTGAGGGTGGCGGTGGTGTTGCGGGAGAGCAGATCCACCTCGCCGCTGGCCAGGGCCGCGAAACGCTCGCTTGAGTTGAGGTTGCGGTATTCCACCTTGCCGGGATCGCCGAACAGGGCGGCGGCCATCGCCTTGCAGACGTCCACATCGAGGCCGCTGTAGCTGCCGTCGGGCCCCACGAAACTGAAGCCCGGCAGGGAGCCATCCACTCCGCAGATCAGCTTGCCCCTGGCCTTGATGGTGGCCATCTTCTGGCTCTGCACCCCGCTGCCGCTGCCTCCGTCGGGGGCGCAGGCCGCCAGCAGCACTGGCAGCAGAACCAGGGGAGCCGCCACTCGGGCCTTGTTGCCAACCTTCAACGCCCGCAATGCCCGCGGAAACAAACGGCCCATGCCTGCCTATCGGAATCGCCCCGGATCTTCTCATGGTTGGCAAGCACCCAGCAGCCCACAGGGCGTGTGTTGCGAAGGAAAACCGGAATCTGCGGGTCTCTCTGACCCAACGGCAGCCGTTTTCATCATGATGCCCTTACTGCGAGGCGGCAAGTGCCGATGCGGTTGCGGAATTTCCGGTTGGCCTGGCGGTGGGGGTGCACAAGGCTGCTGGCGCAGGAGGGTCAGCTGCCGTGGCTGGTGCTGCTGCTCGGCCTGCTGATGACCATAGGCCTCTGGGAGCACAACAGGCGGATCGGCCAGCAAGTGCATGGGCGCATTGAGCGCGCCCTGATGGACGATGTGGCGGATGCGATCGAGATGAAGTTGAGGGAGGATATTGAAATGGTCAAGGGTGTGGCAGGGCTTTTCAATGCCTCCGGAAAAGTGAACAGGGAGGATTTTCGAAGGTATTACGAATCGATTGATCGAGAAGACAATAGTCTGGATGGAATTCAGGGCATTGGCTTCAGTCGATTGGTTGGGGCCAGTCAGCGGGATGCGGTAGTGGCGGAGGTGCGTTCCGAGGGTTTTCCCCAGTTCACAATCACTCCCCCGGATCGGCGATCAATATACAGCGCAATTCTTTATCTAGAGCCATTCAATGTGCGTAACCAGCGTGCATTTGGTTTTGATATGTACAGCGAAGCGGTGCGGCGAAAGGCGATGGATCGTGCCGCTCTTTCCGGCATGCCGGCCATGTCCGGCAAGGTGCGCCTGCGCCAGGAGACGGATTCAGGCATTCAGGCTGGGGTTCTGATCTATGTGCCGATCTACTTCAAGAGCATGGCCGCCATTCCCGCAACTCCCTCCGCCTATCCAGGGACCCTGCTGGGATGGGCCTATTCCCCGATCCGGGTGGGAGATCTGGTGGAGGCGGCCCTGCGCACCGTGAACAACCCCGATCTGCCGGGATCGGGGGTTCGCGTTTATGACGGCGAAAGCCAGGCGAAGGATCGGCTGCTGTACGACAGCATGCAGCTCAAAGGGGCACCCCCGTTCACAGATCCCCAGTTTCAGAAAGTCAGTGTCGGAGGGCACAGCTGGCTGATCGGCATCCAGCTGAACCCCGGCCAGGTGCGGGCCAATGGCATCACCAATGGACTTTGGATGTTCGCCCTGCTGGGGATGATGGGTTCTTCCCTTGCTGCCATGGTCACCCGGTTGCTGGTGAACAATCATCTGGCTACCCGGGCGGCTCTGGATACAGCGGAAAAGGCCCGAAATGAGCAGGCCCTGCACGCGGCTGTTTTCGAAGCCTCTCCCCAGGCGATCGTGGTCACCGATCAGGCTGGCCGCGTTGTCTCCGCCAACCAGAGTTTTGCCCGCATCACCGGCTACACCGGCATCGAATTGCTGGGCCGCAGTCTTGGCCTGTTGAAGTCGGGCCGCCACGATGCGGCCTTCTACAGCGACCTCTGGCAGGAGGTGACGGAGCGGGGCTTCTGGCAGGGAGAGATCTGGAACCGGGTGCGCAGCGGCGAGATCCGGCGCCATGAGCTCAGCATCTCGGCGGTGCGCAACAGCCATAGGGAGCTGACCAACTATCTGGGCATGATTCAGGACATCAGCGATCGGCACTGGGCCCAGGAACGGGTCCGCCATCGCTCCCTGCATGACCCGCTCACCAGCCTGGCCAATCGCACCCTGCTGATGGAACTGGCCAATCAGGCACTCACCGTGGCTGACCGCCACCACCATGGCGTGGCCCTGCTTTTCCTCGATCTCGACGGCTTCAAGCCGATCAATGACCGCTATGGCCATGCACTGGGTGATCGGGTGCTCCAGATCGTGGCCCGCAGGGTGCAGAGCACCCTGCGCCGATCCGACACGCTGGCCCGTCTGGGCGGCGACGAATTCGTGCTGTTGGTGCCCCAGTGCGGTGACCTGGAGAATCTGTGGACGCTCGCCGTCAGGATCAGGGAGCAGGTGGCCAGCGTCGAGGAAGAGGTGGGGGAGGCTTTGGCGTTGTCTGTGAGCATCGGCATTGCCCGCTCCCCGGACCATGGGGTCACCGTGGGCCAGCTGATGGGGGCCGCCGACGCGGCGATGTACCGGGCGAAGCGCATGGCCAATGCCCCCATCCAGGTGGCCCTCAGTGAACCCTCTCCCGAGCAGATGTTCCGGGAGGCCTGAGCGGCGGCTCAGGCTTCGTCTTCGTCGTGGGCGAAGCGGTGATAGAGGAAATCGAGCGCCTGATTGCGCAGCTCGTAATATCTTGGGTCTTCCAATGTGTCCTCGCGGCTGCGCGGCCGTGGAAAATCAATGGACAGCACTTCGCCGATCCCGGCTGCCGGTCCATTGGTCATCATCACCAGCCGATCGGCAAGAAACAGGGCTTCGTCGATGTCGTGGGTGATCATCAGGACGGTGCATTTCTGGGTGTTCCAGATTCCCAGCAGCTCCTCCTGGAGTTCTTCCTTGGTGATCGCATCCAGGGCCCCAAATGGTTCGTCGAGAATCAGTACTTCTGGTCGGATCGCCAGGGCGCGGGCGATCGCTACCCGCTGTTTCATGCCTCCGGAAATCTGGGTGATCTTCTTATCAGCGGCGGCCGTGAGGCCCACCATCGCCAGGTGTTCTAGAGCGATCTCACGCTTCTCGCGTTCCGGCAGCGTTGGTTTCACCGAATCGATTGCCAGATGCACGTTTTCGTAGGCGGTGAGCCAGGGGAGCAGGGCATAGCCCTGGAACACCACCATCCGGTCCGGTCCTGGTTTCAGGATCGGCTGCCCATTCAGCAGCACCTGGCCGGAGGTGGGAGTGGCAAACCCCGAGACCATGTTCAGCAGCGTGGATTTGCCGCAGCCGGAATGGCCAATCACGCACACGAATTCGCCCTGTTGCACCTCCAGATTCACATTTTCCAGTACGGGGTAGGGGCCCCGGGGTGTGGGATAGACCTTGCCGAGCTCCGTGAACCGCAGCAGCGGCGGACGAGAGCCAGGGGCGGTGGAATCCGGGGGAGAAAGGGTGGAAATCAAGGACATGGCAAGGAAAGGGGTGGTGGGAATGGAAAACGGATTGGATTCAGCTGGCCAGGGCCCGTGGTGCGCCGATCGGAATCTCTGCCACACTGAAATCGCGGTGAACCGACACCGCATTCAGGTAGCTGATCGGATCTTCAGTGTTGAAGGGGCGGCCATCGAAGAGTTCGATCGCAGCGCGTTGGTAGGTCACATCTTCGAGGCCCAGCTCCCGGGCAGCGGTGCTGTAGACCCCTACGGAGCAGATGCGCTCCAGGATCTCCACATAGTTGCGGGGGAAGGGAATCTCCGCCCAGCGCGCCAGCTGGGTGAGGATCCAGAGATGCTCGCTGCGGCTCGGGCGGTTCACCCCCGGGCCGAAGAAGAGGTGATGGGGCACGCTGGCATTGCCATCGGCGGAGGATTCGCTGAACCAGATCACCTCTTTCTTCATGCCCAGATAGCGGCGCTCGCTGAGCAGTTCGCTCAGTTCCGGCCAGTGGCTCGGCTCGGCGCAGTAGCGGCAAGCCTCCAGCAGGGCTTTGGTGAGTGCGATATGGGTGTTGGGGTAGGCCAGGGCCCAGTCCTCCCGCACTCCCAGCACCTTGCCGGGGTGACCCGGCCAGATCGCCAGGTCGCCCGCCACAGTGAAGCCATGCCCTTCCGCCATGGCGCGATCCAGCCAGGGGGCGCCGATGCAGAAGCCGTCGATGCTGCCGTCCTTGAGGTCGGCCAGCATCTGGGCCGGCGGCAGGGTCTGCAGGTGCACGTCGCGGTCGGGGTCGATGGAGCTCGCCGCCAGCCAGTAGCGCAGCAGCAGGTTGTGCATCGAGGCCGGGTGCACGATGCCCAGGGTGTGGGGTTCGCGGTTGTGGCTCTGCAGCCAGCGGCGGTAGTCGTCGACGCTGTGAACGCCGGCATCGGCGAGCCGTTTCGCCAGGGTGATGCCGTTGCCGTTGCGGCTCAGGGTTAACGAACTCACCACCGGCAAGGGTGCCCCGCCATGGCCACCGGCCGTCATCCAGGCGGGCATGCCGGAGGGCATCTGGGCCGCATCGAGGGTGCCGTCCACCAGGCCATCGGTCACGCCGCGCCAGCTGGTCTCACGCACCAGCTGCACTTCGTCGAGGCCATGTTTGGCGAACAGCCCCTTCGCCTCCGCCACCGCCAGTGGCGCGCAGGCCGCCAGGGGCACGAAGCCGAGATCGAGGTTCACCTTCTCGAGGCCGTGGCGGGAGAGCACCTTGTGGGGCTTGGCCTGCCACTGCTTCACCCGCTTCTGGCGGTTGAGGAAGTAGATGATCTCCGAGCGCAGGCTGTAGTAGCTGGGATGGTGCACCACCGACATCCGCTGGCGCGGACGCGGGATGTCCACCTCGAGGATGCCGCCGATCCTTGATCCCGGCCCGTTGGTGAGCATCACGATGCGGTCGGAGAGCAGCACCGCCTCATCCACGTCGTGGGTGACCATCACCGCGGTGAGCTGGTGCTCATTGCAGATCTGCATCAGCTTCTCCTGCAGATTCCCCCGGGTCAGCGCATCGAGGGCGCCGAATGGTTCATCGAGCAGCAGCAGCTTCGGCCGGATCGCCAGCGCCCGGGCGATCGCCACCCGCTGGCGCATGCCGCCCGACAGCTCCCTGGGCAGCTTGTGGCCGGCGTGGCCGAGACCCACCATCTCGATGTGCTCCTTGATCACGGCCTTGCGCTCCTCGGCGGCGAGGCCTGGCATCACCTCATCGATGGCCAGCGCGATGTTCTCCTCGACCGTCAGCCAGGGCAGTAGCGAATAGTTCTGGAACACCACCATCTTGTCCGGCCCGGGGCGGCGCACCTGTTCGCCGTCGATCAGCACGGTGCCGCCTGTGGGCAGGTCGAGGCCGGCGATCATGTTCAACAAGGTGCTCTTGCCGCAGCCGGAATGGCCGATCAGGGAGATGAACTCTCCCTTGCGGATCTGCAGATCGATCCCCTTGAGAGCGAGATAGTTGCCGCCGCCCGTGAGCGGAAAGTTCTTCTCGATGTCCTGAACATCAACGAGTGTGGTCATGGTTGAGCATGCGGAGGGCAAACACGATCAGAAAGGTCAGAACGTTTGACTTGCGGCTCAGGCTTGTTTCAACGGCGGCGATTCGCTCGCTGATCGTTCGCCAAAGTGGAGTCGCGGGACGTTGATCCATGGCTCACTGACCAGGGGAGATGCGCTGCTGCAGCCAGGCCATGCAGCGATCGAGAATCAGGCCAATGGCACCGATCCAGATCACGCCGAGCACGATGTCGGAGACATAGCTGTTCTGGTAGGCGTCCCAGATGAAGAAGCCGATGCCGGGGGTACCGGGCATCACGATCTCGGCGGCGATGATTGCCAGCCAGGCCAGACCGATCGAGATCCGCAGACCGGTGAAGATGTAGGGCAGAGCCGAGGGGATCAGCACCTTGGAGAAGAAGCGCCGATTGGACATCTGCAGCACCAGCGCCACATTGCGGTAGTCCTGGGGGATCTGGCGCACACCCTCGGCCGTGTTGATCAGGATCGGCCAGATCGAGGTGATGAAGATCACGAAGATCGCCGCAGGTTGGTTGTTCTGGAACAGCACCAGGGCGATTGGCACCCAGGCCAGCGGCGCCACCATGCGCAGGAACTGAAACAGCGGATCAAAGGCGCGATTGAGCGACTTGTTCAGACCCACGGCGATGCCGGCGGCGATGCCGACGATGGCGGCCAGGCTGTAGCCGAGAGCCACGCGGCTGAGGCTACTCATCGAGTGCAGGAACAGGCCCTTGTCGAGGCCGCCGCGATCGAAGAAGGGATAGAAAAGCAGATCCCGGGTGCGCTCTTCGGTGAACAGGCTGAGCGGGCCAGCCAGTTTGGTGAGGCCGAGGCTGGCACTCAGCTGCCAGAACAGCAGGAAGCCACCGATACCAAAGAGGGGAGGAAGGATCTTCTTCCGAAGGCTGCTGATCGACATGGGGAAAGGTTTTTGAATTGGGGAGATTGGGTGTGTCTGGAAGGAGGGGCCAGGCCGTGCGGGCCGGTGAGCGGGCTGGTGAAGATCAGCGCTTGATCTTCAGCGCATTGAGGTAGGCCTGCGGGTTCTCAGGGTCGTAGACCGTGCCGTCGAAGAAGGTCTCCTTGCCGCGACTGGAGCCGGTGGGGATGTCCTTGACGGGAACACCCACCTCCTTCGCCGCCTGCTTCCAGAGATCCTCACGGGTCACCCGGTCGTTGAGGGCTTTGGCCTGCTCGATCGTGTCGACCACACCGGGGTAAAACTTCCAGCGCAGCGATTCGATCAGGAACCAGAGGGTGAGGCTCTTGTAGGGATAGGAGATCACGCCGCGATCACTCTTCCAGTACAGAGGTCCCAGGCTGGGGTCGTTGATCGGTTTGCCAGCGGCACCGATCTTGTACTGGCCGTTGAGAGATTCCTGCAGCACTTCCTTGGGCACGTTGTACCACTTGCGGGAGCTGAGCAGGGCAGCGGCTTCGGCCTTGTTCTCCGGCTTGTCCAGCCACATCTGAGCTTCGATCAGTCCCTTGAGCAGCGCGATGGAGGCCTTGGGGTGTTGATTCACCCAATCAGCCCGCACCGCCAGATATTCCTCGGGGTGATCCTTCCAGAGCTGGGCGGTGGTGGCGGCGAGGTAGCCGATCTTGTCCCGAACGATTCGCGACGGCCAGGGATCGCCGGTGGAGAAGGCCTCCATCGAGCCGTTTTTCATGCCCTGCAGTGTTTCGGGGGTGGGCACGGTGAGCAGTTCCACCTCCTTGTCGGGATCAACGTCAGCAGCGGCCAGCCACCAGCGGATCCAGAACTCCTGATTGGCCTTGGGGAACGAGTAGGCGGCGCGGAACTTGCGGCCTTCCTTCGCAGCGAATGACGTGAAGTACCCGGGTGATTTCTTCAGATCCACGCTCAGATCGCCATCCTTGACGTCAGCGGCGGCGGCGATGCCATTGCCCTGGCTCATCAGCATCGCCAGCACCACCATCGGCACCTTCTTGCCGTTGGTGAGGGCCCCCTCGCTGATCATCTGGGGCATCGGCAGCTGCCACTGGCCGCCATCGATGCCGCCGCCGGCGGAGCCGAGCACGACGTTGTCGCGGGCGGCCCCCCAGTTGGCCTGCTTGGAGAGATTCACCTCCAGGCCGTGCTTGGCGAAGAAGCCCTTCTCCACCCCGATCACCAGAGGAGCGGCTTCGAGGATGGGAAGGAAGCCGAGGCTGATGCTCCTGGCATCGAGCTTGGCTTGGGCAGCCTGATCGTTCCGGACCAGCTTGGTGGTGCCACTGCCGCTGCGATCGGGAGGATTGCCAAGGCAGCCTGAGAGCACAATTGAGCTCGCAATGGTGCCGCTGAGCAGCGCAAGAAAACGACGACGCTTG
>JBBASR010000070.1:0-10163 GCA_040399125.1 Cyanobium sp.
AGTCCACCGAATAGCCCAGCCGGCGCAGCTGGCCCACGATCGTGCCGCCGCTCTCCGCCTTCCAAGCCCAGGCGCGCTCGAAGAAGGCATCGCGGCCGAGGTGATCCTTGCTGGTGCCTTCCGCCTTGAGCTGCTTTTCCAGGATCGTCTGCACCGCGATCGAGGCATGGTCCGTGCCCGGCAGACACAGCACATTCCTGCCCTGCAGGCGCTGGAAGCGCACGATCGTGTCGATCAGGGCGGTGTTGAAGGCATGACCCATATGCAGGCTGCCGGTCACGTTCGGCGGCGGGATCACCACCGAAAACGGCTCGCCGGGGGCGGAAGGATCGGGATGGAAGGCGCCGGCGGCTTCCCAGGCCTGCTGCCAGCGGGCTTCCGTGCCGGCCGGGTCGTAGGTCTTGGCGAGGGCGTCGGCGGCCATGGGGGGTTGCCAGGGTGGCTCCATGGTCTCAAAGCGTGGCTAGAGAGGAGCCATGGCACGAGGCTGGGAAGCACTGCTGCGGCGCTGGCGGGAGGCCGGCCTGATCGACGCCGAAACCACGGCGGCCATTGAGGGCTGGGAACAGGCGCAGGGCGGATCGAAGCGGCTGACCCTGCCGGTGCAGGTGGCGCTGTTCGTGGGGGGACTGCTGCTGGCCGCCGGCCTGCTGCTGTTCGTTTCGGCCCATTGGGCCAACCTCGGGCCGGGCCAGCGGTTCGCACTGGTGCTCAGCGTGCTGCTGGGGCTGCACGCTGCCGCCGCAGCCGTGCAGCCCCAGTTCGGCCGCCTCGGCCTCACCCTGCACGGCGTGGGCACGGTGGCGCTGGGGGCGGGCATCTATCTCACCGGCCAGATCTTCCACCTGGAGGCCCACTGGCCCGCCGGCCTGCTGCTCTGGGCCGTCGGCGCAGGCATCGGCTGGGAGCTGCTGCGTCAATGGCCCCAGCTGACGCTGCTGGCCCTGCTCACACCGCTGTGGCTGAACAGTGAATGGATGCTGGCCTGCAACCGCCTGTTGGCAAGAAGGCCGGGGGGAATCTCCCTGGATTCCCCATCGATTTGGCTGGTGGCGTCCGCAGGCTGGCTGCTGCTCAGCCTGGCGGCCTTCAACGGTGGCGGCCACCGCCCCGGCGCAACGGTGGAGCGGCAGGTGCCGCTCTGGCTGGGGGGCCTGGCGTTGCTGCCTACGGCGAGCAGCTGGGCGGGATTGAGCGTGAGCCTCCCGACAACCCCCGAAAACCTGCCCCTCAACCTGCGGATCCTCGGCTGGAGCGTGGCCCTGGGCGGGCCGCTGCTGCTGGGCTGGTGGCTGCGCCGCCGGGCGTTCTGGCCGCTGGGGGTGGCGACGGGCTGGATGCTGGTGGGACTGGCCCTTCCCCATGTCTCGACGCACAGCACCCCACTCCACTACCTGTGGTGGGGGACCGGCGCCCTGCTGCTGATCGGCTGGGGCGTGCTGGAGAACCATCCGGCCGAGATCAACCTCGGCTCCGCCGCCGTGGCCCTGGTGTTGCTCGGCTTCTACTTCTCGGAAGTGATGGACAAGCTGGATCGTTCCGTGAGCCTGGTGGGCCTCGGCGTCCTCTTCCTGGCGGGGGGCTGGGGCCTGGAGCGCTGGCGCCGCAGGCTGGTGAGCCGCACCAGCCGGGGGGCACAGTGATCAACCGGCGCGGCCTGGTGGTGGGAGCCCTGCAGGGGGTGCTGCTGCTGGTGATCGCCGGCCAGCTGCTGCTGGATCGGGCCAGCCGGCCGCGGGGCTGGGCCCGCACCGAACCGGTGGATCCGGACCTGCCGATCCGGGGCCGCTACCTCGACCTGCGCCTGGTGGTACCGATGGAGTCATCAGCAGCCCCGGCCGGTGCCTGGCACAGCCCGATGCTGGGTGGCTTCCAGATGGTGCAGCTGGGCGAACGCAACCGCAGGCTGGTGGCGAGCTTCGCCGTGGACCGGGACCGGGGCCGCAACGGCACGGCCCCCCTGGCCGCCAAGGTGGAAACGCGCAACGGCAGGCCGGTGGCCCTGCTGCAGGAGCCCCTGGCCTTCTTTCTGCCCGAGCATGCAAAGGATCCCAGCGAGCGCCCCAGCGGCCAGGAACTCTGGGTGGACGTGACCCTGCCGGCCGAGGGAGCGCCGCGGCCGATTCGTCTGGGGGTGAAGACCGCCGCCGATGCTGCCGATGATGCTGCGATCGTTCCTCTGAACCTGCGCTGAGCAAGCTCGCCGATGCCCACCGCCGCCCCCCTCGAGTTCCTCCCCCCCAGGCTCGATGCCAGGGTTCTGGCCAGCGCCCGGCTGCTGCTGCCGCTGTGGCTGCGCCGCGGGGGCCTGCGGGCCGTGCACGTGCAGGGAATCGAACGGCTGCAGCTGGAGATGGCGCAGTTCCAGAGCGGACAGAGCCGCCTGCTGCTGGCTTTCCGGCACCCGAATCTCGATGATCCGGCCGTGATGGCTCACCTGCTCTGGGTCGACCTTGCCCGGGCCGGCCGGCCCGATGGCCGCCGATTCCGGCCCCGCCCCCACGCCCAGTTCCTCTACGACCGCGGCATCCCGCTCTGGGCCGGCAGCTCGATCGGCTGGCTGCTGTCGCACCTGGGGGGCTGTTCGATCCAGCGCAGCAAACTCGACCTGCCGGCCCTGCGCACCGCCCGCGCCCTGCTGCTGGATGGCCCCCATCCCTTTGCGGTGGCACCGGAAGGAGCCACCAACGGCCACAACGAAGTGATCAGTCCGCTGGAGCCCGGCGTGGCCCAGCTGGCCTTCTGGACCGCCGACGACCTCAACCGCGCCGGCCGCCCCGAAGCCACCCAGGTGTTGCCGATCGGGCTGCAATACCGCTTCACCACCCCGGTGTGGTCGGAGATCGAGGCCCTGCTGCGCCAGCTGGAAGCGGATGTGGGGCTGCCTGCCGGCGACGACGAGCAGCTCTACCAGCGCCTGTTCCGGCTGGCGGAGGTGATCCTGACGCGCATGGAGGATTTCTACCGCGACGCCTATCACCAACCGCTGCCGAAACCGGAGCGCCCCGACCCGGAATGCCCCGACAACGCCCTGCTGGCCGAGCGCCTGGGCAGGCTGATGCAGGCGGCGCTACGGGTGGTGGAGCAGGCCCTGGCGGTGGAGCCCCACGGCACTGTCTCCGAACGCTGCCGAAGACTGGAGCAGGCGGGCTGGGAGCGCCTCTATCCCGCCAACCGCTCAAGCAGCGCCCTCGACCAGGGGCTGGCCGAACGGCTGGCGGAGGAAACCGAGCTGCGCCTCTGGCACATGCGGATGGTGGAATCGTTCGTGGCGGTGAGCGGCAGCTACGTGAAGCAATGCCCCAGCCAGGAGCGCTACGCCGACACGCTGCTGATCCTCTGGGACACCCTCTGCCGGATCAAGGGCGGCAATCCCGAACAGCGGCCCCGCCTCGGACCGCGCCTGGCGCAGCTGTGCATCGGGGAACCGCTGGCGGTGACACCCCGCCTCGCCGCCTACCGGGCCGATCGCCGCAGCGCCGTGGCGGAGCTCACGGCCGACCTGCAGCAGCGACTGGAGGGACTGATCGTTCCCTCCTTCAACCCGCCGCCAGCCGTGCCACGTAGGCATCGAGTGAGCCGGCGTTGATCCAGCCGGTGGCGATCGTCTTGGTGTGCTCGTGGCTCACCCGACCCCGGTGGATGTGCGAAAGCCCGGCCGGGAAGATCACGAGTTTGCCCCGTTCGGCCTCCACATGGTGGTCCTGCCAGTGGAATTCGGTGCCGCCCTCCGGCAGGGTGTTGAGGTAGAGAATCCAGGCCAGCACCCGCCGGATCGGCTCGGTGGCCTCCTCCACGGTGCTCCAGTCGCAGTGCCAGCTGCGGAAGCCCTCGCCGGGGCGGTAGCGCTGCAGATTGAACAGCGGATTGACGAACAGGGACCGCTCCGGGCAGCACTCCAGAAAGAGCGGATGCTCGGCCAGATAGCGCTTGAGGCCGGCCGAAACACCGCGCATGATCACATCGGCGAGGCCATGGGCCTCGGCATCGCTGCGATCCAGCCACACCAGGCTGATGTCGGTGGACACCTTGTCGAGTTGGGACGTCGGATCGTCGCCGAAGGCGCTGCCGGGACGCTGCAGATCCGGCCGGCGGTCGAAGAAGGCCAGGGCGGCATCGGCCAGGGCCTCGTAACCGGGATCGCGGTAGGTGCCGATCAGGCGCATCGGGGAACACGGCGGCACAACGTTCATGCTGACAGCCCCGCAGCTGGGGCAGGGCCGACGGCCTCAGGAGCGCCAGGGCAGGGCCACCAGGCTCTCGTGCTGCTCCCACAGGCCGGGCTCAGCCACGAGGCCAGCCAGGGCGACCCTTTCCAGGGCCTCGCCGATCCGTTCCGGAGCGAAGGGGCGGGAGGCATCGAGGGGCAGGGCCAGCACCAGCCGTTCGGCCGGATCGGCCATCAGCTGCAGGTTGAGGTCCTCCAGTTCCCGCTCGAAGAACAGCCGCCGCAACCGGCCGGTGAGGACCGGTCCGAGGGCGGCAGCGAAGGCCTCCAGGGCGGCGGTGCCGGTGGAGCAGCCGCAGTTGAGGGCCAGCCAGATCAGCAGCTTCGCCCAGCTTTCGGCGCTCCAGAGCGGCGGGAAGCTCTCGCGGTGCTGGCGCACCAGTTCGGCGATGGCGAAATCAAACAGGGTGGCCTGCAGGCTGAGCGAAGAGGGCAGGGCAGCCGCTGCGGGGGAATCGGAATCCATCCGGCCATCTTCCCCGGCAGGGGGCAAACTGCAGAAGCAACGTTCAGGAGTGGCCCGATGGCCCTGGATCTCAACGACCCGGAGCTCGAGTTCGCCGACCTCGTCACCGCCTATCAGAGCTGGGTGATGGCCGTGATCAACGACGAAAAGCTCGGGGGCGACAAGCTGCTCACCGACGACATCGCCGATGACGCCCTCAATGCCATGCGCTTCCTGCCGGATGTGGTGACCAGCGCCATCGAGACCACCCTGGCCCGCGTCTACGACGTGGATCCCGACGAGCTGGCCGAGCTGCTCTATCCAGAGGGCTGATCAGGCCAGCCGCAGGCGCCGGAAGGCCCGGGCCTCCAGCTGGCGGATCCGCTCCCGACTCACGCCGAAGCGGCCGGCGGCCTTCTGAAGGGTGCAGGGCTGACCATCCACCAGCCCGTAGCGAAGCCGCAACAGCTCCCGCTCCCGCAGCGGCAGCCGCGCCAGCGAACCCTCCAGATCGTCCGCCGGCTCCCGCACCGCTTCCACCGCCGGTTCCTTCCCCAGCCACCCCGGGGCCTCCCCGGGCATCAGCGACAAAGGCGGCCGCAGCAGCTGCGAAAAGCCATGCAGCCGCTCGGTTTCGATACCGAGCGTGGCGGCGACCTCGCCCATGCTGGGGGGAGGCTCTCCCTGCCGCCGCCGCTGCTGCACCGTGGAGCGCACCCGGGCCATGCGGCGTTGCAGATGGGCAGGCAACCGGATCATGCGGCCCCGGTCGGCGATGGCCTGGGAGATGGACCGGCGGATCCACCAGTAGGCATAGGCAGAAAAACGACAGCCCCGCTCGGGGTCGAAGCGATCCACCACAGCGACCAGGCCAAGATTGCCCTCCTGGATCAGATCCGCCAGCTCAAGCCCCCGGCCTCGATAACGGCGAGCGATCGCCACCACCAGGGGCAGATGGCTTTCCACCAGCCGCCGGCGAATCCAGCGCACCTCCGCCTGCCGCTCCAACTGCTGCGCCGGCGTCAGCGCCAGCCAGCACCGCAGACGCCGCGCCAGCTCAAGCTCCTCCTGGGGAGCGAGCGGTGAAATACCAAGAATCCGGCTTGCGTAGTCCATGGGTCCTCCGGACTCCATGATGGAGTAGCGCACACCGAAGTGGCCGACTTTCAGCCCTATTTACTATAATTATCCTCCTCTATTCAGGCCGGCTTAGTCGCTGACAGAGCTGGCTTCCATGGCGTCTTCAGGTTGAACCTCCGGCCCTCTCTGCAGGGTGGCACTGGGGGATTCCCCGAACAGGCGGCGGTAGTCGCGGGCGAAATGACCGGCGCTGTGAAACCCCCAGGCAGCGGCCACTTCGTGCACTCTCGCCTGCTCCGGGTGCTCGCGCAGCAGCTCGCGCCGCACCCCGTGCAGGCGACGCAGCTTGAGATACGAGATCGGGCCCAGGCCAAGGTGGTCGCGGAAACCTCGCACCAGGCTGCGGCGGCTGGCGTAGATCCGGCCGGCCAGGGTGTCGAGATCGATGGCGACGGTGGGGTTCTGGCTGGCCCAGGCCTCCACCTGTTTCACCAGCTCGATCCGGGCCGGCGCCCGCACCTCGCCTTCGCGCCGCCCCAGGCCATCCACGATCGACTCCAGCAACAGCCGCAGCACCAGCTCCCGGGCCTGGTCCACCCCCAGCCCCGGGTCGCCCCCCAGAAACAGCTCCTCCAGGAGGGAACGCAGGGCCTGGAGCCGCACGGGCTCCAGCTGCAACCAGTTGCTGGCCCAGCGCAGCGGTCGCTCCAGATCCGGAAAGCCGAGCCGCTGCGCCTGCTCGAACAGGTAGTCGCGGGGCATGGTGATCAGGCCGATGCCGTAATCCCCGGGAGTCACCAGATGGCCTTCACTGCGGGGCTCCAGCCCGAACAGCATGTCCTCCCCGAGGGTTGTGCCCTGGGAACGCAGGCCGATCGAACCATCGGGGATCGGGGTGAGGCTGAGGCCCACCTGGAACCGGGCGGGATCCTTCGGGCCGATGGTGAGCACCGATCGATTGCCCCGGATGCGCATCAGCTCCAGCGGCTTCAGATCCAGCAGCAGCAGATCGCCACGGCAGGAGCCCATCTCCAGCTGCATCAGCTCCACATCGGCGCCGGTGGCCCGCACCAGCATCTCCAGCTCCTCGATGCAGGTGAAGCGATGGAAGGCGGCAGGCAGGGAAGACACGACGTTCAACCGGCGCGGCGGCCCTCCAGCTGATTGGGCAGGCCCTTGCAACCGCCGGGGATGGTGGCACGGGAGCGCGAACCACTCCAGGAGGCCAGATAGAACTGGTTCTGGGGATCAAGCCCCCGCACCCCCACCAGATTCACGTTTTCGACGATCGCGCCGGTGTCGGCACCGGTGCCGTGATCGAGCAGGCTGCCGTGGCCCGTGGGGGTGGCTGTCTGGGGACGGCCATAGAAGAAGCGGGCCTGCTCGAGCCGGGCCCCCTCCAGATTGGCGCCGGCCAGGTTGGCGCCGGCCAGATTGGCCTGGGTGAGATCGGCGAAGGAAAGATCACAGCCGCGCAGATCGGCGGCATTGAAATCCACGCCCCGCAGGTCGGTGCCGGCCAGATCCACGCCGCGCAGCATGGCCTGCAGTTGAATCACCGGCACCCCGGCGATCCGATCTTCCTCGTAATTGCCCTGGCCGTCGAGGATCGCTCGACCGAGGCGATGGTCGCGGCGCAAGGGGGTGAGCAGGCGGGCGTGGGAGAGGAAACGCAGCACCCGGGCTTTGCCATCGCGATCGATGCTGCCCAGCACGGCCGAAAGCCGGCCTTCCGCCAGCATCCGCTCCAGCGGCCAATCCTCGAGCAGACCCTCCTCATCGCTGATCATCTCGGAGATGCCGTGGATGAAGCTGTCGATCGTCTGGGCCTGGGTGATCCGGTTCGACTGACTGGTGAGGCGCTGGTCGATCAGCACCTGGCGCCAGGCGATCGCCAGAGCCACCAGCGCCACCAGGATCTGGCCGACGGCCCCGATCACCCCTTCGCCGATGGCGCCGATCGCCTCCCAGTTGGCATTGCGGTAGTAGTCGAAGTAGAAGTCCCACCAGCCGAAGGCCACCGGCAGGGCGATCGCCGCCACCAGCAGGCCGATCACCGCGAGCACCCGCACCGTTGGCAGGTCGTCGAGGCGACCGGCCAGTTGCCGCAGCAGCGGCGGCAGCAGCTGGGCCAGCGCCAGCACCACGGTGATCACCCCCGCCAGGATCGCCAGTGGAGCAAAGCCGACGGCCAGGCCCACGAGCGTGAGCAGGATGCCGAGCAGCAGCTGCAGCGAGACCGACTGGTTGAGCCGGCTCCAGGTGCCCGTGGCTCGGAACGGCGGCACGGAGGGCAGTTCCTGCGCCGAGGCCGGCAGCATCAGGGGTCGTTCTTCGGGGGCACTACTGGTCATCCGATGGGGGTCAGGGAAGGGGTGGCCTGGAAGTAGAACCCGGCCGCCAGGATTGCGTAGGCCGCCAGCAGAAGCACACCTTCCAGCCAGTCGGAGCGTCCGTCAAGACTGGCCAGGTTGCTCACCACCACAGCGGTGGCCACCGCCACCAGTTCGTACACCTGGAAGCTGAGGTCCAGCGGATGGCCAAGCAGTGGTCCCACCAGCACCAGCACCGGCACCACCAGCAGAGCCACCAGCAGGGTGGAGCCCAGGGACACCGACACCGAGAGGTCCATCTTGTTCTTGCGGGCCATCGAGACGGCCGTGAGGTATTCGGCCACGCCGCCCAGCAGCGGCAGCAGCACCACGCCAGTGAACACCGAGGAGAGTCCCACCGATTCGGTGACCGATTCCACCACGCCCACAAACATCTCCGACTCGTAGGCGATGCCCACGGTGGCTCCGATCAGCACCGCCAGCCAGGGCAGCAGGGGCGGCCGATGGGCCTCCTCGCCCGCCCCCTCCAGGTCGACCTCGGCCACCTCATAGAGGGCGCTGTGGGTGCGCAGCGAGAACAGCAGGGTCAGGGCATAGACCAGCAGCAGCACCCAGGCCACGAACACCGAGAACGACTCGATCGCCCGGCTGGTCTCGGCGCCAGAGGTTCCGCCCACCACCGCCAGGCTGGGGATCAGGATCGCGAGCACGGCCAGGGTCATGGCCGAACCGTTCACCCGCGCCACCACCGGCTGAAACGTCTGCTCGCGGCGGCCGATGCCGCCGGCCAGCATCGAAAGGCCGAGACAGAGCAGCAGGTTGGCCATCACCGTGCCGGTGATGCTGGCCTTGACGATGTCCACCAGACCGGCCCGCAGAGCGGTGAGCGCGATGATCAGCTCGGTGGCGTTGCCGAACACGGCATTGAGCAGGGCCCCGAGCGAAGGCCCCAGCACGATCGAAAGCTCTTCGGTGGCCGTGCTCAGCCAGATCGCCAGGGGAATGATCGAGGCGATGGCCGTCACGAACACGGCCGTGTCACCCCAGTGAAGGGTTTCGGCCGCCACCGACACCGGCAGCATCCCCAGCAGGCCTAGGGCCACGATCGTGCGCAGATTCATGCCCTGGGCATCCGGGAGCAGAGATGAGCGAAGTCTGGCTGGTTCAGACGCCCTGGCCCATTATTTCGAGTCCGTGCATGCCCTCGAACAGGAGGTAGGCCCCCAGGACCAGGGCCAGAACCCCCACCAGCCATTCCGCTTTGTGCTGCAGCCAGCTCTCCAGGCGACTGATCGGCTCGCGGATCGCCCCGCCGCTGAGCAGCCAGGCCAGGGGAGGCAGCAGCAGCAGCGAGCTGGCCATCAGGGTGAACAGGCCCGTGACCTCGGCATCGGCGGTGAAGCCGGGATCGTTGAGCAGCAGCAGGCCGGCTTCCTTGAGATAAAAAACGAGGTTCTCCGGCGTCAGCAGGGCACTGCTGGCCCCGATCAGCACCAGGGTGAAGGTGCTGAAGTCGGGCAGCTGGTTCATCAGCCTCAGGGCCATGCCCTCCTCGCCGAGATTGGCCCGCGGCGTGAGCTCATAGAGCCCCAGGCCCACCAGGGCGCCGGCACCGAGGAGGTCGATCAGCACCTGTTCGCGGCCGCCGTGGCTGAGGTTGATCGAGAAGGTTTCCCCCAGCACCATCAACACCACGATCGCCAGGGCATTGGCCGCCGACCAGCCGGCCACGTAGGCCATCGCCCGCTGCAGCGGGGCGCGGCCCAGCAGCAGCAGCGTGACCACGGCGATGTGCAGGGGACTGAAGGCGATGCCGATCCCGAACAGGGACGATTTGGTCACCAGGGATGGGGTGAGCAGGGCCGGGCTCGCAAGCAGGGCCTGAAGAACGGAGTGGAGGAGAGGAAGCGGCAAGGGACGCCGGAGCGATGCACGGGGCGTTGATTCTGGCGCTCACTCATCGAGGCTGAGCCAACGGGCGGCATCCCGGGCGGCCCGATCCTGGCCGAGGCGATGGCCGCAGACGAAGGCCGCGATCGCGAGCAGCGGCAGCGCCACCGGAAGCGAACGCTGCTGC
>JBBASR010000071.1:0-9605 GCA_040399125.1 Cyanobium sp.
GGACGTCGAACCATCCCCGGGCCGCCGGTGCGCGTCCTACAGCGATCGTCATGAGAGAACGGAGTGAGATTCGCGGGTCGGAAATCCCGCGAGGCTGTGGGATACCGGGCGATGGTAACAACGTTCCCCCGGTGATCGCGCCAGGTCTACATGGGCTGACATCCCTGGGCCTGAGCGGCTTCTAAGTATTTATTCCCAGCCGTCCTGCAGAGGCAGGGCTCCAGGGGCCAGGATGGCCGGTCATTGCGATCCGGGCTTTCCCATGGCGACAAGCGCTGTCCCCCCGACGGCAGACAACCCCCAGGTGCTGGAGCAGCCGGTGCTGGGCTCCCGCCGCCTCTCCAACATCCTGGTGGCGGCTGCCGTGAGCGTCGGGGGTCTGGGTTTTCTCCTCACCAGTGCCTCCAGCCGTTTCGGCCGGGACCTGCTGCCGATTGGCCATCCGGCGGAACTCGTCTGGGTTCCGCAGGGGCTGGTGATGGGCCTCTATGGCCTGGCGGCCCTGCTGCTTGCCACCTACCTCTGGTCGGTGATCGCCATCGACGTGGGCTCCGGCACCAATCGCTTCGACCGTGCCACCGGCCAGGCGCTGATCACCCGCCGGGGTTTCCGTCAGCGGATTGAGGTGGACATCCCCCTGCGGGACATCCAGGCCGTGAAGGTGGAGGTGAGGGACGGCATCAGCCCCCAGCGGCGTCTGGCCCTGCGTGTGCAGGGACGCCGGGACCTGCCGCTCACCAGGGTGGGAGAACCGATGCCCCTGGCGGATCTGGAGCTGGATGGCGCCAAGCTGGCCCGTTTCCTTGGCGTACCCCTGGAGGGACTGTGATGCCGATGCTTCTGCTCTCCCGCCTGCTGCTCGCTGTCCTGCTCAGCGTCGCTCCCCTGGGGCTGGTGGCCTGTGCGGCGGATCCGGCCACCCGGCCGATGGGCTGTGCCACCTCCTCGACCCCCTGCCTCAGCGGCACAGCCGTGGTGAGCCTGGAAACCAGCCGAGGTTCGGTGGAGCTGCTGCTCGATGGGGCCGCCGCCCCTCTCACCGCCGGTAATTTCGTGGATCTGGTGCGCCGTGGCGTCTACAACGGCACCGCCTTCCACCGGGTGGTTCGCGAACCGGTGCCCTTCGTGGTGCAGGGAGGGGATCCGGCCAGCGCCAATCCCGCTACCCCGATCAGCCAGTACGGCACCGGCAATTTCGTGGAACCCGGCACCGGTGAATCCCGGTTGATTCCGCTCGAGCTCAAGCTCACTAAGGAGAAGGAGCCCCGTTACGGCGAGCAGATCACCTCTCCCCTGGCTGGCCGTGATCTGGCCCTCACCCACCAGCGTGGGGCCCTGGCCATGGCCCGTTCCGGTGATCCCAATTCCGCCAGCGCCCAGTTCTATGTGGCCCTGGAGGCCCTTCCCGAACTCGATGGCCGCTACGCGGTTTTCGGCAGGGTCACCAAGGGAATGGACGTGATCGATGGGATCCAGCAGGGCGACAGGCTGATCCGTGCCACGGTGCTCGAAGGGGGAACCCTGGTGAAGCCGCGTTAGGCAGGTACGCGCTTCATCGAGCTGGTGGTCTTCAACCATTCGGTGTTGACCCCGGAAGCCCTCTCCAGGGCCACCTTGCCGGTGCGGGCGATCTCGAGGATGCCGTAGTTCTCCAGCAGCCGCTCGAGGGCCACGAGTTTGCCGGGATCGCCCACCACCTCAAGGGTCAGGGCATCGTCGGCCACATCCACCACCTTGGCGCGGAACACCTGCACCAGGTCGAAGATGGCGCTCCGGTTTTCCGCCGGAGCCGAGACCTTCAGCAGCATCAGTTCCCTCTCCACGGCAGGGATGGTGGAGAGGTCGATCACTCCCAGCACGTTCACGAGCTTGTTGAGCTGCTTGCTCATCTGCTCCAGGGTGTGGTCATCGCCTTCGACCACCATCGTCAGCCGGGAGACCCCCCGATTCTCGGCGGGTCCGACAGCCAGGCTTTCGATGTTGAAGCCCCGCCGGGCGAACAGTCCGGAGATGCGGCTGAGGGCCCCCGATTCGTCTTCGACCAGCACCGAAAGGGTGTGCTTCATGCGTCTGGGGGGAGTGGGAAGGGGCGGCGCGCAAACAGCGCGGATCGTGTTCCCAAAGTTACGTGCCCACGCCGAAGGACGGCGGAGCGGCGGCCCCCCTGGCCAGGCCCTGTTCTCCCAGCCATGCGAGCACGGCCGTGTTGAAGGCCTCCGGCTGTTCATCGTGGGGGCAGTGACCGGCTCCCTCCAGCAGCTCCAGGGGCAGGTCGCCGCGCAGTCGCAGGCACTGGCGGGCCACATCCACAGGCACCAGTTGATCCTGGTGTCCCCAGATCAGCAGCAGGGGGTGGCGCAGGCGTCGCAGCAGGCTCGGCGCGGTGGCGGCATGGGGCCGCAGCGCCATGGCGATGCTCATGGCCCGCAGGGCGCGAACAGCGCCAGGCCGGCGGGCCGGGCGGGCGATCACCCGGTGCAGCTCGCTGTCGCCGATCACCGGACCGTGGTAGGCCGATTGAATCCCCAGATCGAGCAGGGGGGAATGGGCCAGCAGGGGCACGATCAGCTCCAGGGGGAGCAGGCGGCAGAGCCAGGTCACCACGAAACGCTGCAGGGCTCGTCTCCAGGGGCGTCGCCGCGGAGCGCCGGAGAGTGGTTCGGCGCCCGCCATCAGCAGGGTGGGATCGGGCAGGGGAGCCGCCACCACACCGCGAACCCAGCGGGGAAAGAACACGGCGCAGCTGAGGGCCACCAGGGCCCCCAGCGAATGCCCGAGCACCACTGCCGGCCCCTGCACCACCTCCTCCAGAAAGGCCTGAAGCTGCCGTGCCCAGAGTCGGTTGTCGAGCCGCAGGGACGGCTGGCAGGAGGCACCGAAGCCGATCAGATCAAGCCCGTAGACGCACCATCCCGCTGCCGCCAGCACCGCCGCGTTGCGCCGCCAGTGGCCGCTGCCCGCTCCGAATCCGTGTAGCAGCACCAGGGGGGGGTGGAGGGCATCGCCGAGGATGCGCCAGTGACACTCCAGGCCCCGCCAGTTCCAGGTGCTGTGCTCCCCCCATTCGGCGGAGTGGGGATCGCCGGGAGTGGCGCCAGGGTGGGGGAGATCAATGGGCACCGGGAGCTCCAGGCATGGGGGGAGAAGGGGCGTTGAATTCCCAGCTTGGCGCCCTGCACCATGAGGAAGGGGCGGTGCGGGTTCGCGTCGGAGAGGGTTTTTTCCGACCCGCCTCGCGGCCATCCCGCGATCTGGGGGTCCTGCTGGCCGCGGATCTGGCGGCCCGGGGCCCGTTGCGGGTGCTCGATGCCATGGCCGGTTGCGGCATCCGGGCCCTGCGCTACGGCCAGGAAGCGGGGGCCACGTCAGTCTGGGCGAACGATGCCGATCCGGATCGGCTGGCCCTGCTGCAGGCCAATCTGCGGGGACTCCCCGCCCCGGTGACCCGTCGGATCACGGCCGCCACCGCCCAGAATCTCTTCGCCGGTTGCCTGCAGCGCCAGGAGCGGTTCGAGCTGGTGGATCTGGATGCCTTCGGCTGCCCCAGTGCCCTGGTGCCCCTTGCCCTGGAGGCCGTTGCCCTGGAGGGGGTCCTGTATCTGGCCAGCACCGATGGGCGCGCTCCCACCGGCCATGACAGGCCAGCCGCCATCCGGCGGCTGGGAGCTGCGGCCCGGGCCCATCCCGCCAGCTGGGAGCTGGCCCTGCGCCTGCAACTGGGGGTCGTGGCCAGGGCCGCCTGGGCGATGGGGCGGGGGATCGTGCCGCTGTTCAGCTTCAGCGAAGGCCGCACCTTCCGCACGGCGGTGCGTCTCACCCGCTCGGCGGCCGCCGCCGATCTGGCCCATCTCGGCCTGATCGCCCACTGCCACGGCTGCGGCGACCAGCAGGTTCAGAACCTGCTGCAGCTAGGCCGCTGGACGATGTGCGATTGCGCTGGTGCGCTGTCGGTGAGCGGGCCGCTCTGGATCGGAGCGCTCCAGGATCCTGCCGCTCTGGCTCGGCTCCAGGAGCAGGGCCAGAAGTTGGCGGGGAGTCTGAGCCGCCCCAGCGCCAGGCTGCTGGATCGCCTGGCCGGGGATCCCGGCTTGCCCGCCCGCTGCTGGCCGGTGTCCGAGATTGCCCGTCGCCTCGGGTCTGGACCGCCGCGCCTGGAGGCGCTGGTGACCCGCTTGCGGGACCAGGGGTTCACCGCCGGGGCCAGCGGGGTGATGGAGGCGCAGCTGCGCAGCGATGCCCCCTGGAGTCGGATTCTTGAGACAGCACGGGAGCTGGGGGACGCCAGGGCTGCTAAATAGGTAGCCCTCTCCCTGTCTCCCTCCGGGTCATGGCTTCTGAAATCTTCGGCACCGCCGCGCTGTTCTGGGTGCTGATCCCGGTGGGGCTGCTCGGCGGCGGCCTGCTGCTGAAGCTTCTGCGCAACTGATGCCCGTCACTCCCGTCCGGGATCCGCGTCGTCGTCAGGCGTACCACTAGGCTCAGCCCGCTTCGGTGAGCGGTCATGAAGGTGCTGGTTGTCGGCGGAACAGGCACCCTCGGCCGGCAGATCGCCAGGCGGGCACTCGACGAGGGTCACACCGTGCGTTGCATGGTGCGCTATCCCCGCAAGGCCTCCTTCCTGCAGGAATGGGGCTGTGAACTCACGCGTGGGGATCTGCTCGAGCCCGAAAGCCTCGATTACGCCCTGGAGGGCCAGGAGGCTGTGATCGATGCCGCCACCTCCCGGGCCAGTGAGAGCGGCAGCGCCTACGACGTGGACTGGACCGGCAAGCAGAATCTGTTCGCGGCCTGCAGCCGGACCGGTCTGAAGCGTCTGGTGTTCATCTCCCTGCTGGAGGCCGAGCGCCATCGCAACGTGCCGTTGATGGACATCAAGGCCTGCACCGAGCGCTACCTCGCAGCTTCCGATCTCGACTACACAATCCTGCGCTGTGTGGCCTTCATGCAGGGTCTGATCAGCCAGTTCGCCATTCCAGTGCTGGAGAATCAGACCGTCTGGGTGAGTGGTTCTCCCACCCCGATCGCCTATATGAACACCCAGGATGTGGCCCATTTCGCGGTGGCGGCACTGGGGCGCCCCCAGACGATCCGTGCTGCCTTCCCGGTGGTCGGTCCGAAGGCCTGGACCACCGGCGAGATCACCCAGCTCTGCGAGAAGTACAGCGGCAGATCCGCCCGGGTGTTCCGCGTGCCTCCGGCCCTGCTGAAGGTGATGCAGTCGGTCACTGGGTTCTTTGAAGGCAGCCTCAATGTCTCCGAACGGCTTGCCTTCGCGGAGGTTGTGGGCGGAGGTAGGCCGCTGGATGCCGCCATGGAGGCCAGTTACGAGGCCTTCGGCCTCGACCCGGCCGAAACCACCCGTCTGGAGGATTACCTCAAGGAGTACTACGACACGATTCTGAGGCGGCTGAGGGAGATGGAGGCTGATCTCGACAAGGACGCCAAGAAGAAGCTGCCGTTCTGAAGATCAATCCAGTGCATGTGTACTATTGGGTGGATGTCCGGTTCTCCCGTCGCGGCCATGTCGATCGCCCAGATCAAGAACCTGCAGCGCCGTCTCGGCAACCTGGAGCAGGAAGCAACGCAGGAGCTGAGCCGCATCTGCGGCCATGATCTCTGGCAGAGCCTCGGTTTTGATGCCCTTGATTCGATCGAGGATGCCGATCGCAGGGCCCGGGCCAATTACTACTACGGGCAGTTCCAGACGGCTCGGGAACTCAGCGATGTGATCGGCTGATCCCTGGGGATCGGTGGCTCTTCTGTTTCGATCGCCCCGATGGCCTGGTGGCGAGAAGGGCCTTCAGCCGCAGCTCTTCAGACCTGCTGGTGGATCGCCATTGACCCGGTGCCAGTCCCTCCAGGCCCAGCGGCGCTTCTCCATCCATCAGGTCGATGGCAACCCTCAGCAGTCGCAGGGTTGGCAGGCCCACCGCAGCGGTCATGCGCCGCACCTGACGGTTTCTCCCTTCCTGGAGTTCCAGTTCCAGCCAGCTGGTGGGAACCGTCAGGCGCCGGCGAATCGGTGGATCCCGCTCTGCCAGGCCTGGATCGGCGAGGAGTAGTGCCCGGGCAGGCAGGGTCTGTTTGCCTTGGATCTGCAGCCCCTGACGCAGGGAGGCGAGCTCGGCTTCCGTCGGCAGCCCCTCCACCTGGACCCAGTAGCGCCGCCAGTGGCCGAAGGCCGGGTCGCAGAGGCGCTGCTGCAGAGGGCCCAGGTCCGTGAGCAGCAGCAATCCCTCGCTGTCGGCATCAAGGCGTCCTGCGGCGTAGACCCCAGGGCAGTCGATGTGGTCGGCCAGGCAACCCCAGCTGCTGCCTGGCTCCGGGCGGAACTGACTCAGCACCCCGTAGGGCTTATGGAAAAGGATGGTCGTCAGGGCAGGCTTCCGCTCAGGCGCCCTGGCGCGCCCGCCAGAGGTTGACCACACCGATCGAGATCAACAGCAGTCCGAGATCCATTGATGCGGGGGGCAGGATCATGGCCTTGCGGGAGGAATGGGGAAGGGGTGGGTTGACCCTACCTGCCCGGGGTCGCCGCTTATGCTGTTGTCAAGTCTGTCCAGAAGCCCGCCCACGCATGATCGAGACGTCCGGAGTGATCGAGAAGGAACAGGGCAACGGCTTTTATCTGGTGACTCTGGAGCAGCCGGCTGGGCACCAGTGCCTTTGCCGGGCGGCGGGCAAGCTCACCAAATTCCGCATCAAGTTGCTTGCTGGTGACAAGGTGCTGGTGGAGATCAGCCCCTACGACCTCTCCCGTGGACGCATCACCTATCGCGAGCGCAACGCAGGTGCGGCAGGTCCCCGCCCGGGTGGCAATCGACCCGGCGGACCACGCCGTCGTTGAGGGGAGAAGCTTCTAGACTCGCCCGCCTAAGCGCTCCGTGATCGGATGGCGGTTCTGGTTTCAGCACCCAAGGGTGGTACAGAGCAGAGCTCCGAAAATACTCATTTGTATAGGCAAGATATTGATGGACTAAGGGCTGTCGCAGTGGTTGCTGTCATTGTCAACCACATTATTCCATCTGCGTTGCCCAATGGTTTTTTAGGGGTAGATATATTTTTTGTGATCTCTGGTTTTGTGATCACGGCCTCCTTGTCCAGGAGGGGCGGGGGGAGCGTTTCGTTTGCCTCTTTCTTGGCTGACTTTTACAGGCGACGTATCCGTCGCCTAGTGCCGGCCCTGGTCGTTTTTGTGGCTTTAACGGCCATCTTGATCTGTCTGTTTGATCCAGAGCCAAGGGATAGTCTGGCTACGGGAGCGGCATCGCTTTTTGGAATTTCAAATATCCAGCTCTGGAAGTCCTCCAGTGATTATTTTGCTGGATCAACCCAGCTGAACATTTTCACTCATACCTGGTCCCTGGGGGTGGAGGAGCAATATTATTTTTTGTATCCTCTTTTGTTTTGGTTCAGCGGTTTTGGCCGGAAGCCATCAGGGCGTCGAAATCTGCTGTTGATTTTGACCACTCTTTCCGTTGCTTCCTTTTCGCTGTTTCTTGTTTGGAGCCGTACCGCTCCCATGGCTGCTTACTTTTTGACCCCTGCCAGGTTCTGGGAGATGGGTGCGGGATGTCTTCTGTTCCTGCTGGTTAACAAAGTCTCTTTGCCAAGGGTTGCCTCTCTGATGGCGACGGTTTCATTGCTTGGAATCATTGCCTTGATGTTCCTGCCTTTCAAGCTGAAGGGAACGATCATGGTGGTTTTGCTCACCGCGGTGCTGATCGGATGCAATCGTCCGGGGACTCTGGTTGGCAAGGTTTTGACTCAGCCAGTCATGCTAGGCCTAGGAAAAATATCGTATTCGCTTTATCTTTGGCATTGGGTGGTGATCTGTATCAGCCGTTGGACCATCGGAATCCATGCCTGGCTGATTCCTGTTCAGCTTGTCCTGATGGTTGGACTGGCCACCGCGTCCACCCTCTGGATCGAACAGCCCTTCCGCTCCCTGCGTGGTGGAAATCAGAGGATTCTTCCTGTCGGAGTTGGAATTCTCAGTGTTGTCTGGTTCTCCCTCTTTGGCCTGCAGAGAGCCCATGCCAGTTTTTTCCTGGGAGAAAAGTCATCCACTCCTAAACCCCTTTCCTGCGGCCATGGCGGCGACCGGCCTTACCGGGGGGCGTTTGAACAGCTGATCGAAAAGCAGTGTCTCAACCATGCGGCTGGAAAGCATCTTCTGTTGAGCATCGGGGACAGCCATTCCACCCATCTGGCCCCTATTGCACATCTCTTTTCCGAAAAGGGGTACCGCAGTGTGTTTCTTGGTGCTAACGACACTCCATTCCCGTTTCTGCAATTTTCCCCGGTGTTTGGTGGAGGCAATACTTCTGCTGATCTTGGTAGGAAGCAGCTTTACAAGGATTTTGTCGATTACGCCTCCACCACTCTTGGTCAGGGTGATGTGGTGTTGATATCAAGCTTCTTTCGTTCAAAATTTGCCCCTTTCGATTCCAAGGGGAAAGCCAATTCGGGCCCCAATATGATTGATGATAATGGCAGGCCGATCTCCCAGGCTCAGGCCTTCGAGCTTTGGCTCAGAAAGCTTGTGGACTTTGCTGAAGTTATGAAGAAGCGCGGGGTATTGGTCGTGGTGATGATGCCTCTTCCTGTGTTTGATCAGGCTAAAGAGTCTGAGGTCAATGAGCGCTTGTGTCGTAGGGAGTGGTTCCGTCCCATCGTTCTGGCCGCCTGTCTGGATGCTCAGCCTTGGTCGACTCAGAACCTGGGGCTGGTGGAGCTTGCCAGAAAGCTTCGAGAGGCCTCAAGAGGGAATGAACTTTTCCTGTTATTTGATCCGGCCCCTCTTTTTTGCTCCGATCATTCGCAATCCTGCAGCAATCAGTTCGCAGGAAGAAGGGCTTTCTTGGATTCCAATCATCTCAATTCTCTGGGGGCCTCCGTTGTGGGGGAGGCACTCCTCGAGAAGATTGAACACTCTCGTGGGCAACAACTCGTCAGGCAGTGACAGGGAGAAGTTGTTCGATCGCCTGTTTGAACTCGCTGCGCTGTTTTACCCCCTTCCACTGTTGTTTCAGCTCTTTTCGGAAGAAGAGCTGCACGGTGGGAGTCCCGTTGATCCCTGCCTGCACCGCGATTTCCTGATCGGCCTCAATGTCGATCTCCACGCCCTGGGCGGCGCCGGCAAGTTCCTCCAGGACTCGCTTGAGCTGGGGCTTGAGAACATGACAGGGTCCACAGCTGGGAGAGGTGTAGACCACCAGCAGGGGTTTGTCGCTGTCGTGGTACAGCTTGCGCAGGGCATAGCCGCCCTTCTGCCAGGGCGCCTCCGGGTTGAAATTCGTGGCGTCGCTGGGGGCGGTGCGCACCGGCTCGCCAGCAGGTTCGGGCTCGACGGCTTCCCGAGCTACGGTCACGGCCAGATCGTTATGGCTGAGCCAGCGTTCGGCGGCGAGGGCCGCCTGGCAGCCGCTGCCGGCGGCGGTGATGCCCTGGCGCCATTCGGCATCGGCCACGTCGCCGGCGGCGAACACCCCTTCCAGGCTGGTTTCCGGGCGACCGGGCCGGGTGATCAGATAGCCCCTCCTATCCACCTCCAGTTGGTCGCGGAGCAGGCGGGTGTTGGGGGTGTGGCCGATGGCATAGAA
>JBBASR010000072.1:0-9532 GCA_040399125.1 Cyanobium sp.
GTGGCCGCCGCCATCACCAGCAGCGGATGCACCCCGATCGCGATCGCGATCTCCAGCTTCCTGCCCAGCGCCGCCGCCTTGCGCAGGTGGCGGGCCCCGCCGCGCACGCTCAGCCAGTGCACCGTCATTGAGTTGATCGACTGGCGCTGCAGGCGGTAGACCCCCACGTTGGGGGTGCCGGTCTCCGGATCCTTGGTGATCACCAGGCCCAGGGTGATCACGCCGCCGGCATCCCCGGGCCAGGGCCGCAGCAGGGGCAGGGTTTCGAGATTCACCTGATCGCCGCGCAGCACCACCTGCTGGCAGGCGGGGGTGAGGTCGCGGTCGGGCAGGGCCCGCAGCAGGTCCCAGGCCAGGCCGCCGTAGCTCTTCAGTTCCCCCAGTCCCTTGGGGGGGCGTGGCTGCTGCAGCAGGGCCAGCTTCTCCCCGAGGGCCTCCAGTTCCCCCGGCTGTTCCATGCCCATGCTCCACAGCACCCGCTCCACGGTGCCGAGCAGATTCACGGCCACCGGCATCGGCGAGCCGATCACGTTTTCAAAGAGCAGGGCCGGGCCCCCGAGGGCCAGCACCCGGTCGGCGATCGCCGCCAGCTCGAGGTTGGGATCCACCGCAGCACGGATGCGGCGCAGCTGACCGCGCTCCTCCAGCACCCGGAGGAAGCCGCGCAGGTCGCGGCCCTGCTGGGCCATCACGCTGGACAAGGGAACGAGCCGATCGGGCCCTCACTCTGCCCCATGGTTCCAGGCGCCGCTCAACGGCCGAGCTCTGCCACACTCGCCCCACCGCGATCGAAGAACCGATGCAGATCTCCTATTTCCATACGTCTGAAGCGGTGCCACCCGTGCTGCCTCCTGCCGAGGGCGGCCCCGATGCGGCGGTGGTGATCGATGTGCTGCGGGCCACCACCACCATCGCCTGGTCCCTGCTGAATGGGGCCGAGGCCATCCAGGCCTTCGCCGACCTCGCCGCGCTCGAGGCGGAGGCGGCCCGCTGGCCCGCCGAGCAGCGGCTGCGGGCCGGGGAACGGGGCGGCCAGCGCGTGGAGGGCTATGACCTGGGCAATTCCCCCCTGGCCGTCACGCCGGAGCTGGTGGGCGGCAAGCGCATCTTCATGAGTACCACCAACGGCACCCGCTCGCTGGCGGCGGTGCGTGAGGTGCCGCTGCTGATCACCGCCTGCCTGCCCAACCGCACCGCCGTGGCCCGCCGCCTGATCGAGCGCGACGCCCAGCAGGTGTGGATCGTGGGCAGCGGTTGGGAAGGGGATTACTCCCTGGAGGACAGCCTGGCCGCTGGTGCCGTGGCTTCCGCCGCCATCGAACTGGCCGTGGCCCCCCACCGCGGTGTGGTGTGCGCCAACGACGAGATGCTCGCTGCCCTGGCCCTCTGGCAGCAGTGGCGCCATGACACCGAGACCTGCCTGCGGGCCGCCAGCCATGGCCAGCGGCTGATCCGGATCGGCAACCACGATGCCGACTTCGCCTGCTGCGCCGCCGTCGACAGCCTCGAGATCGTGCCGATCCAGGCGGAACCCGGCGTGCTGCGGGCCAGCTGAGCTCCGGCAGCGCCAGGGGGGACTTGTGGAACGGGGCACCTCCCTTACAGTTCGCCGGTCATGTTCGAGGTGTCGGTGAGCAGTTTCCTGGCAGCAGCGCTGCAACTCACCAGCACTTCCGACCCGGATGCCAATTTCGCGGCCGCTGAGGAGCAGATCGAGCTGGCGAGCCGCCGCGGTGCCGAGCTGGTGGGTCTGCCGGAGAATTTCGCCTTCATGGGCGATGACGACCTGCGGCTCCGCCTCGCTCCTGAGCTGGCCGAGCGCAGCAGCAGCTTCCTGGTGACCATGGCCCGGCGCTATCAGGTCACCCTGCTGGGTGGCGGGTTCCCCGTGCCGGCCGGCGAGGGGCAGACCTTCAACCGCTCCGAACTGGTGGGCACCGAAGGCCAGGTGCTGGCCCGCTACGACAAGATCCACCTCTTCGATGTGGACATCCCGGATGGGATTCCCTATCAGGAATCGGCCACGGTGCGTCCCGGCTCCGAGCCGCCGCCGGTGGTGGAGGTGCCGGGCTTGGGCCGGATCGGCCTCTCCATCTGCTACGACGTGCGCTTCCCGGAGCTCTATCGCCACATGGCCGCTGCCGGCGCCGAGGTGGTCATGGTGCCGGCCGCCTTCACGGCTTACACCGGCAAGGACCACTGGCAGGTGCTGCTCCAGGCCAGGGCGATCGAGAACACCTCCTATGTGCTGGCCCCGGCCCAGACCGGGCTCCATTACGGAAGGCGCCAGACCCATGGCCACGCCCTGGTGATCGACCCTTGGGGCACCGTGCTCGCCGATGCCGGCACCACCCCCGGCCTGGCCATGGCGCCCGTGGATACCTCCCATCTGCTGCGGGTGCGGGCCCAGATGCCCAGCCTCCAGCACCGGCGCCCCTCCCTCTTCTGAACTCCGCGATGCCGATTGCCGCGGCCCTGGGATGGTGTTCCCGCTGGCGGCGCCATGGGCGCCTGGCGGGGGTGCTGTTCAGTGCCTTCGTCGTGCTGGGGGAGCTGCCGGCACTGGCTGCCAGCTCCCTTTCGGCGTGGCGCATCAGCCGCGATGGGGTGCTGGAGCTGCGCACGGCGCCGGGCATCCCGCTCCAGGCCTTCTTTGAGGAGGGGGAAGGGGGACGCGGTCCCCGGGTCTGGGTGGATCTGCCCGGAGCACCGATGCGCACCCGATCGGTGCCCTCCAGCGGCGTACTGCGCGAAGTGCGGATCGGCAAGCCCGATGCCCGCACCACCCGCCTGGTGATGGAATTCCAGCCCGGTACCCGGCTGGATCCTCGCCAGCTGCGCCTAGTGGGCACCGCCCGCGATCGCTGGCGCATGGAACTGCGGGGCCTGCGCCCCGGCAGCCTCTGGGGGGTGGGGGAAGGGGATGTGGACGCCCCGAGCCCGAGCCGCTCCTGGGTGAGCCGTCAGGCGAGCAGGGGAGGGGGTGGTGCCCGCAGCCTGCCGAGGGTTCCCCTGTCAGCCGACGGCCTGCCCGTGGTGCCGCGAGGTCGGTTCCGGGTGGTGATCGATCCGGGTCACGGAGGCCCGGATCCGGGTGCGGTGGGCATCGGTGATCTGCGCGAAACGGATGTGGTGCTCGATGTGGGCCTGCAGGTGGCCCAGCTGCTGCAGGCCCGTGGGGTGCAGGTGCTGATGACCCGCACTTCCGAGGTGGACGTGGACCTCCCGCCCCGGGTGGCCCTGGCCAACAGAAGCGGCGCCGATGTCTTCGTGAGCTTGCATGCCAATGCCCTGAGCATGGGTCGCCCCGATGTGAACGGGATCGAGACCTTCTATTTCGAAGGGGGCCGTTCGCGCGGACTGGCGGAACTGATCCAGGAGAGGCTGCTGGCGATCTCTCCTGGCACCGTCGACCGCGGGGCCCGGCCCGGCCGCTTCTTCGTGATCCGCCGCACGGTGATGCCTTCGGTGCTCACCGAGATGGGATTCGTCACCGGGGAGATCGATGCCCCGCGACTGGCGGATGCCAATTACCGCAGGCGGCTGGCGCAAGCCGTGGCCGGCGGCATCCTGACCTATCTGCAGCAATAGCCTTGAGTCTTCTTGTTGGTCTGTTCGACAGTGGCCTCGGTGGCCTCACCGTGCTTCGGCAGGTGAATGCCCTCTACCCCCATTCCCCTTGCCTTTACCTCGGCGACACGGCGCGGGTGCCCTACGGCCAGCGCTCCAACGAGGAGATCCGGGCGATCGCGGCCGAGGTGGTGCATTGGCTGCGCCATCAGGGAGTGGATGTTCTGGTGATGGCCTGCAACACCACCAATGCCCTGGCCCTGGATGTGGCGGTGGCGGAGGGGGGGGTGCCTGTGGTGGGGTTGATCGACAGCGTCGCGGCCGAGCTCAGCAGTGACCGGGTCGGGGTACTCGCCACTTCGGCCACCGCCGCCAGCGGCGCCTATCGGCGGGCCATCCATGCCTGCCGCCCTTCGGCCACGGTCATGGAGATCGGTTGTCCCGCGTTCGTGCCCCTGATCGAAGCGGGCAATCTCGACTCGCCGGAGTTGCGCCGCGCCGCCAGCCAGTACCTGGAGCCGCTGTTGGCGGCCTCAGTGGACACGATCGTGCTGGGGTGCACCCACTACCCGCTGCTGCGGCCGCTGCTGGCCGATCTGCTGCCGCCCAATGTGCAGCTGGTGGATCCCGCCCTGGCCGCCGCCCAGCGCCTGGGGCCGCTGCTCGGCAGCCTTGGGGATGTGCCCGAAACGGAGCAGCGCGATGCACCGGCCCCGGAACCGATGCAGCGATCCCATTTCTGTGTCACCGGTCCTGCCGATGCCTTTGCTGATGCCGCCACCGCCTGGCTGGGGGCCCGCCCCTCGGTGCGCACCGTGAGCCTGCAGTCACCGGCCCGGGCCTTCTAGGATCGCTCCACAAGGGAGGTGTCGTGACCACGGTTGCAGAGTTGCTCCAGCCGGTCGAGCACGACCTTGACGCCCTGCTGGCGGATCTGCGCAGCCTGATCGGGGCCGGGCATCCGATCCTGCAGGCGGCGGCAGAACATCTGTTCGCAGCCGGGGGTAAGCGGATTCGCCCCGGCATCGTGCTGCTGCTCTCCCGGGCGATCTCCCCGGAAGGGGAGCTGGGCCCTCGCCATCGCCGGCTGGCCGAGATCACGGAGATGATCCACACGGCCTCGCTGGTTCACGACGATGTGGTGGATGAGGCCGCCACCCGCCGGGGGGTGGACACCGTTCACAGCCGCTTCAACCATCGGGTGGCCGTCCTGGCCGGCGATTTTCTCTTTGCCCAGGCGAGCTGGCACCTGGCCAACCTCGATGACCTCGAGGTGGTGAAACTGCTTTCGCGCGTGATCATGGACCTGGCCGATGGCGAGGTTCGCCAGGGCCTGTTCCGGTTCGACACCGGCCAGAGCTTCGAGACCTATCTCGAGAAGAGCTATTGCAAAACGGCTTCTCTGATTGCCAACAGCGCCAGGGCCGCAGGGGTTCTCTCCGGCCTGCCCGAATCCCGTCTCGACGACCTCTACCGCTTCGGCCGCCAGCTGGGCCTGGCCTTCCAGGTGGTGGACGACATCCTTGATTTCACCGGCAGCGACCAGCAGCTGGGCAAACCCGCCGCCAGCGACCTGGCTTCCGGCTACCTCACCGCCCCGGTGCTCTATGCCCTGGAGGAACGGCCCGCCCTGGCGGGGCTGATCGAACGGGAGTTCTGTGAGCCCGGCGATCTTGAGCAGGCCCTGGAGCTGGTTCGGGGTTGTGAAGCGATTCCCAGGTCCCGGTCGCTGGCCGAAGGCTTTTCCCGCGAGGCCCATGCGGCCATCGAATGGCTGCCTCCCTCCGAGCCCCGCAGCGCCCTGAGGGCCCTGCCCGAATTCGTGCTCAGCAGGCTCTACTGAGCTCGACCTGCTCCAGGCTGTCCAGCAGCTGCACCCCTTCCGGGTAATCACCGGCACCCAGACCGGGGGGCACCAGCACATGCACTCGGCAACCGGCCGCTGCCGCTGAGCGGGCTCCCGCCGGTGAATCCTCGAAGGCCCAGCACTGGTTCGCTGCCACCCCGAGGCGGCTGGCGGCCAGCAGGAAGACATCGGGGGCAGGTTTGCCGGCCACCAGTTCCGGATCGTCCCCATGCACCCGGGTTTGGATCAGTCCGATCCAGGGGTGGGGTCTGGCCTTGAGGGCGACGGCATTGCGGGAACTGCTGGTGGCCAGGGCCATCGGGATGCCCTCGGTGTGGCAGCGCTCGATCAGTTGGATTGCGCCCGGCATCGGAGCGGCTTCCGGCAGCAGCGCCTCGGCGATCGGCTGGCGCACCGCCAGCAGCTGCTCCGCTGTGAGCTCCCTGCCGCTGGCCTCAAGAATCCAGTCCAGCACCAACAGGGTGCAGTCGAGGCGCCGGCGACCCCGCAGGGCCAGCAGCTGGTCGCCGTTGAGGTCGGCTCCGAACCGGGCGGCAGCCTCCCGCCAGGCGCGGGCATGCAGTGGTTCGGTGTCCAGCAGCAGACCGTCGAGGTCGAACAGGCAGGCGGCGGGGTCGCTCATGGATCCAGCCTGCCCCATGGCGTTCCTTCAGTCGCTGTCCGCAGCAGGAGGCTCCTCCCCCTCTTCCTCCTCCTTCTCTTCCTGGGCTGCAGGATCCCGGTCGCTCGGTTCCAGGGCGGTTTCGAGCGTGGTGAGCAGCAGCACCAGTGCCGCCCGCGAGTCGAGCTCCGGGCCGCTCACCTGGTCGATCCAGCGCTGACAGAGCAGCTCGATCCGCTGGAACAGGTCGCTGCCGCTTCGCAGCAGTTCCATCACGCGGTCGACGCTGAAGTCATCGAGATCGGAGGGGAGCCCCACCACATAGCGACGGCCGTCGTCCCCGATGTAGGTGAGATTGCCTTCCCCATCCACGATGGGAGTGGCATGGGGGGTGATCGGTTGGTCCTCCATGTCGGTTCCCTCCACCCTCCGTACCCCTGGCTAACGCCGCCGCCGCCGCTTGCCAACTGTTCTGCCGCATGAATGCGGCTGGATCGGCTGAAGATTCCCTGCGAAGCCTGCGGGGAAGGTCCCGCCGCGGGGCAGGCTGGAGGTTCCGCAGGCACCGGCAGCGCCGGGATCACCGGGATGGATCAGTTCTCCTTCCATGGTCCCTATGCCTATCGCTGGGTGGAGGATGTGCCGGTGGAGCGCATCCATCTGCTGACGGGCGAGCGCCGCACGATCGAGATCGGTGACCCCTGTCCGGTTTCTCCTCCGCGCCTCAGCACCGCCTCAGCCCAGCGGGCTGCCATGGCCTCCTGGAACTGAGTGGGCGCTGGATCAGCGGTTGAGTTTTTCCATCTTCCAGGTCACGAAGGTTCCCACCGGGCTCCACAGCAGGAAGGGCACCAGCAGCCCCAACGCGATGGCGGAGAGCGGTGCCACCACCACCGCCAGGGCCGCCCCCCACACCCAGCCGGCAAACCCCACCACCGTGCCGTTTCGCAGCCTGCGGCTGCGGCAGATCACCCAGGTGTAGCTCTGCACCAGCACCAGCAGTCCGAGGTAGCCCGCCATCAGCGGCCAGCCTCCGCCCGCTTCCCATGCCAGCAGTGCGGAGGCATAGAAGCAGGCGTAGATCACCAACCAGATCAGGGGGATGAAGCGCTCGATGCTCAGCCAGGCCGGCCGCTGCAGCCGCAGGAACCACAGAAACTCCTCGCGGCCTGGATTGAGCAGCACCACCACCGCCCCCATCACCAGCAGGATCGTTAGCCAGGCCGGCATGGACGTTCAAGCGTTGCGAGTTCCAGCCTGACGCGCCGAGGGCCGCTGACACAACCGCGTTGCTGGGTTTGAATGCTGCTCCAGCGACCACTTTCTCCCGCGCTCCCCATGACGCAGGCCTCCGGCAGCGGTTCCCCAGCTCCCTCCTCGATCAGCTCCACGATCGAATCGGTGCTGCAGGAACAGCGACTGTTCGCCCCCCCGGCGGAACTGGCGGCCCAGGCGCGGATCGGTTCGATGCAGGCCTACCGGGAGCTGGTGGCCCAGGCCCGAACGGATCCCGATGGCTTCTGGGGAGACCAGGCGCGCAGCCAGCTCCACTGGTTTGAACCCTTCCATACGGTGCTGGACTGGAGCAATCCGCCGTTCGCCCGCTGGTTCGAGGGCGGTACCACCAACCTTTCCTATAACTGTCTCGACCGCCATCTCGATGGCCCCCGCGCCGACAAGACGGCGCTGATCTGGGAGGGGGAACCCGGCGATGTGCGTCGCTTCACCTATCGCGAACTGCATGCGGAGGTGTGCCGGGCCGCCAACGCCCTCCGGGCCCTGGGGGTGGGTAAGGGGGATCTGGTGGCGCTTTACATGCCGATGGTGCCGGAGGCGGCGATCGCCATGCTGGCCTGTGCCCGCATCGGTGCGCCCCATTCGGTGGTGTTCGGTGGCTTCTCGGCCGATGCCCTGCGCGATCGCCTGATCGACGGCGAGGCCAGGCTGGTGATCACCGCCGACGGCGGTTTCCGCAAGGACAAGGCCGTGGCCCTCAAGCCTGCGGTGGATGAGGCCTTGGCCGATGGCGTCGTGCAGAGCGTCAACAACGTGCTGGTGGTGAAGCGCACCGGCCAGGACGTCACGATGCAGAGCGGCCGTGATCACTGGTGGCAGGAGCTGGTGGAGGCCCAGAGCGCCGATTGCCCCGCCGAGCCGATGGCCAGCGAAGACCGGCTGTTCGTGCTCTACACCTCAGGCTCCACCGGCAAGCCGAAGGGCGTGGTTCACACCACCGCCGGCTACAACCTCTGGGCCCACCTCACCTTCCAGTGGATCTTCGACATCCGCGAGGACGACATCCACTGGTGCACCGCCGACGTGGGCTGGATCACCGGCCACAGCTACATCGTCTATGGCCCGCTCTCCAATGGCGCCACCACGGTGATGTACGAGGGAGCACCGCGGCCCAGCAAGCCCGGTGCCTTCTGGGAGGTGATCCAGAAGCATCGCTGCACGATCTTCTACACCGCCCCCACGGCGATCCGGGCGTTCATGAAGGGTGGCCGCGAGGTGCCCGATCAGTACGACATGAGCTCCCTGCGCATCCTCGGCACCGTGGGCGAGCCGATCAATCCAGAGGCCTGGATGTGGTATCGCAACGTGATCGGTGGCGATCGCTGCCCGGTGGTCGACACCTGGTGGCAGACCGAAACCGGCGGCGTGATGATCTCGCCGCTGCCGGGGGCCACGCCCACCAAGCCGGGATCCGCCACCCTGCCCCTGCCAGGCATCGAAGCCGACATCGTTGACCATGACGGCAACTCCCAGGGCGCCGATCAGGGCGGCTATCTGGCCGTACGGCGGCCCTGGCCGGGGATGATGCGCACCGTGCATGGCGACCCGGAACGCTTCCGCAAGAGCTACTGGGAGGAGATCCGACCCGCGGATGGCAGCTGGCTCTATTTCGCCGGGGATGGGGCCCGGCGCGATGCCGATGGCTACTTCTGGGTGATGGGCCGGGTCGACGATGTGATCAACGTGTCCGGGCATCGCCTCGGCACGATGGAGATTGAGAGTGCCCTGGTGAGCCATCCGGCCGTGGCCGAGGCGGCCGTGGTGGGCAGGCCCGATGAGCTCAAGGGCGAAGGCATCGTGGCCTTCGTCACCCTGGAGGCCGGTCGCCATGGCGACGATGCCCTGATCGCCGAACTGCGCAGCCATGTCGGCAAGGAGATCGGACCGATCGCCCGTCCCGATGTGCTCCGCTTCACCGATGCCCTCCCGAAAACCCGCAGCGGCAAGATCATGCGTCGGATCCTGCGCTCCCTGGCTGCGGGCGAGGAGGTGAGCGGTGATACCAGCACGCTGGAGGATCGCAGCGTGCTGGATGCCCTCAGGGTGTGATCAGCCGGCGGTCAGCCTGGGGGAGGTGGGCAGGGTGTGCAGATACAGAACCCACAGGCTGCCGATCCCGGTGATCGTCACGAAGATCCACTGCCAGTCCTTGCCGGCGTCCCGCAGACGCCGGATCGCCAGGGGGAGATGGGGAACGA
>JBBASR010000073.1:0-9519 GCA_040399125.1 Cyanobium sp.
GCTCGAGGGCTTCGATCACCTCATCGGCAGACTTGGAGCCGAAGTTCTTGATCTCGAGAAGATCTTCGTAGCTGAAGCCCATTAGATCGGAGACCGCATTGACCTGGGCCCGCTTCAGGCAGTTGTAGGCCCTCACCGAGAGATTCAGCTCTTCGAGGGGGATCTGGGGTTCGGCGGATGGCTCCGGTTCCAGGCCGGGATCTTCGGCCATGGTGAGGCTGGCCAGGGGCTGGAACAGCGAGATCAGCTGGTTGGCCGCCTGGGCCATGGCATCGTCGGGAGTGATGCTGCCGTTGGTTTCGATTTCGAGGCGCAGGCGCTCACGAGCCGAACCGCCTTCACCCACAGCGGTCTCGTCGACGCTGTAGTTCACCCGTTTGACGGGCATGAACACGGCATCGATCTGGAGCAGATCGATGGCACTGGTGTCCTCGTTATGGCGGTCCACCGGGCGATAGCCGATGCCTCGCTCCACGTGAACCTCCATCTCGAGGCTGTGGCCCTCGGCCACCGTGGCGATCGGACGATCCGCGTCGATCACCTGGACCTGTGAGGAGAACTGCAGGTCGGAGGCGGTCACCGTTGCCGGGCCGTTGACCACGAGCCGGCCGATCTCGGTTTCGCGGCTGCGACTGTTGACCGGGATGGATTTGCAGTTCAGGAGGATATCCAGCACGTCTTCACGAACACCGGGAACGGTGGCGTACTCGTGGTTGACGCCGGAGAGGCGGACGGCGGTGATGGCACTCCCTTCAAGGGCGCCGATCAGCACCCGTCGCAGGGCGTTGCCGAGGGTGGTGGCCTGGCCCCGATCGAGGGGACCGATCACAAAGACGCCCAGCTGGGAGCGGTCGTCGGCAACCTGGTGCTCGACCCGATCGATCTGGTATTGCAGCACGGTCTGATGAGGCGAAGGGTGGAACAGGAGCTGAGCGTGGAGCTCCGAATCAGACGCGACGACGCTTGGGCCGACGGCAACCGTTGTGGGGCAGCGGAGTGACATCCCGGATCAGGGTGATCTCCAGACCGGCCACCTGCAGGGCACGGATTGCTGTTTCACGGCCGGAACCGGGACCACGCACCAGAACCTCGATCTGACGCATGCCCTGTTCAAGGGCGCGACGGGCTGCTGCCTCGGCGGCGGTCTGGGCGGCAAAGGGGGTGCCTTTGCGGGCGCCCTTGAAACCGCTGGCACCAGCGGAGGACCAGCTGATCACTTCGCCGGCCGTGTCGGTGATCGACACGATCGTGTTGTTGAAGGTGCTCTGGATGTGGGCCACCCCGTTGGGGACGTTGCGTTTGGCCTTCTTGGGACCTGATTTCTTGGCTGGCTTCGCCATGGCTTAGGCCCTGCGGTTGCAGGGAGGTGATCGGGGGACTGGGGAACCCTGGTGACGCCGGCGGCTCGAGAGCCAGGCGGCAGGGTTGGGGCGACGGGACCGGGAAGGGGCTGGTGGGCCTTACTTCTTCTTACCGGCCACGGTTTTGCGGGCGCCGCGGCGGGTGCGGGCGTTGGTGCGGGTCCGTTGGCCGCGCACGGGCAGGCCCATGCGATGGCGACGGCCGCGAACACAGCCGATGTCCTGGAGACGCTTGAGGGCCATGCCCTCTTCGCGGCGCAGGTCGCCTTCGAGGGTGAAGCCTTCAGCGGCGCCGCGCAGTTTCTGCACGTCGGAATCGCTGAGATCCTTCACGCGGGTATCGGGGTTGACCCCGGTCTTGGCGATGATCTTGCGGGCCCGGGTCAACCCGATCCCGTACACATAGGTGAGAGAAATCTCAACCCTCTTGTCGCGAGGGATATCGACACCGGCGATCCGAGCCACGTCAGGAAACGTTCAGAGGGCAGTAAGGGGGACCAGGCTTGTGGCGAATGCCAGGAAGCTCTGGTGAGGGAAATTGTTCCTGCCGGCGGCGGCAGGAGCCAGGCTCAGCCCTGGCGCTGTTTGTGCTTGGGATTGGTGCAGATCACCATCACCCGGCCGTGGCGACGGATCACCCGGCACTTGTCGCACATTCTCTTGACTGAGGCACGCACCTTCATGGGCGTTGTGCACTCCAATTTGCAAACCGACAACCTATCACATCAGTCAACCAGCAAGGCAGCGATTCTGCCCCCGATCTCCTCCACGGTGCCGGCCGCCTCCACCGCCTGGAGCAGGCCGCGCTCCCGATAGTGGGCGATCAATGGTTCCGTCTGCTGGCGGTAGACCTCCAGTCGATGGCGGATCACGTCCTCGTTGTCGTCGGCCCGGCCCCGCCCCAGAAGGCGCTGCAGCAGAACGCCGTCCTCCAGTTCCATCAGGACCACCAGCTCGATCTGCTGGTCCAGCTCCTCAAGCAGGGCGTCGAGGGCTCCCACTTGGGAAAGGTTGCGGGGAAAGCCATCCAGGAGCCACCCACCGTTGTGGTTCTGCAGGCGACTGCGCACGATGGCGAGCACCAGCTCGTCGCTGACGAGTTCCCCACGGGCCATCACAGCCTCCGCCTGTTGGCCGAGCTCGCTGCCGGACTGCACTTCGGCCCGCAGCAGATCTCCGGTGGAGAGATGCAGCAGGTTGTGCTCGCCGGCCAGTCGCTGGGCCTGGGTGCCCTTGCCGGCACCGGGGGGGCCAAGGAAGAGGAGGCGGTTCTTCATGGATTCGGGGATATGGGGGAGGAAGGGGCGCCCGGGGCTGCGGCTCACTGCCGCACCATGCCCTCGTAGCGCTGGGAGATCACGTAGGTCTGGACCTGTTTGGCGGTGTCGATGGCCACGCCCACCAGGATCAGCAGGGAGGTGGCTCCCAGGCCCTGGAAGGTGCGCACCTGGGTGGCCCCTTCCACAGCTGAAGGAATGATCGCCACCGCTCCGAGGAAGAGGCCGCCCAGCAGGGTGAGCCTGTTCTGCACGGAGCTGAGGTAACCGGCGGTGGCTGACCCCGGCCGGACCCCGGGAATGGCCACGCCGCTGCGCTTGAGGTTGGTGGCCACGTCCACGGGGTTGACCGTGAGCGACGCATAGAAGAAGCCGAAGCCCAGGATCAGCGAAAAGAACACCAGGGCATACAGCCAGGGCGTGCTGCTGTTGGGATTGAGGTAGCCGGCGAGACGGATCAGGGACGGGTTGCCCGTGAGGTTGGCAACCGTCAGGGGAAGGAACACCACCGCGGAGGCGAAGATGATCGGCATCACCCCGCCGGCGTTGAGCTTGAGGGGCAGATAGCTCTGGCGGGAAGAGAGCATGCCTGCCCCTCCGACCTGTCGCTTGGCACTCACGATCGGGATCCGCCGGCTGCCTTCCTGCACAAAGATGATCCCGATGATCGTCATCAGGAACACCAGCACCAGGATCACAATCCCGCCCACGGTGCTGCGATCACCGCTCTGGGCCAGCTCGATGGTGGAACCGAGGGCCTTGGGCAGAGAGGCAACGATGTTCACGAAGATCACCAGTGAGGCCCCCTGACCGATGCCCCGTTCGGTGATCACCTCGCTGATCCACATCACCACCATCGAGCCCGTGACCAGCGCCAGGCTGGTCTGGAGAACGAACTGCCAGTCGGGCAGGCCCGGCAGGGCGTACTGGCGAAGAATGAGCGAGAACACCACGCTCTGGATCACCCCCCAGCCGAGGGCCACGTAGCGGGTGATCTGGGCGATCTTCCGCCGACCGGCCTCGCCTTCATTCTTCTGCAGGTCTTCGAGCTGCGGCAGGGCGGCGGTGAGCAGCTGCAGGATGATCGAGGCGTTGATGAACGGCAGGATGCCGAGCGCGAAGACTCCGAGGGTGGACAGGCCGCCCCCGGTGAAGATGTCGAGGAAGCCGATCAGCTGGCCGCCACGCTGGATGAAGTCCTGGAAGGCGACCCGGTCGATCCCGGGCACCGGGATGTAGATCCCGAGACGCACCAGCAGCAGCAGACCCAGGGTGGTGAGCACCCGATCCCTCAGCCCTTTGGCCTGGAACAACTGGCTGATGATTTCAGCGGCGCTTGGGTTGCGCCCCCGGCTGACGACCATGGTGATGGGGAAGAGGGGAAAGGGCAGACAGGAAAGAGCCGCCCGACCGGCCAGAAAGGCGCGGTACGGACGGCTCCGAACTTAGGAGTTGGGGACCACCGGCGTCAGCCGATGATCTCGCAGCTGCCACCGGCAGCCTCGATCTTCTCGCGGGCGCTGGCGGTGAAAGCGGCAGCCTGCACGGTCAGCTTCACCTTCAGATCACCATTGCCCAGCACCTTGAGCGGATGCTTGGGGCTGGTGACGAGCCCCTCCTTGACCAGACTGTCCAGGCTGACGGTGCTGCCGGCCTTGAGGTCGGCCAGTCGGGCCACGTTGATCACGGTGAATTCCTTGGGATTCACCAGTGGGAAATGCTTCAGTTTCGGCACGCGCCGATAGAGAGGCATCTGACCACCTTCGAAGCCGGGCCGGGTGGGACGGCCGGAGCGGGACTTCTGACCCCGCATGCCGAAACCGCAGCTGGCGCCCTGGCCGGCCGCGATGCCACGACCCTTGCGGGTCTTGCGGCGACGGGCCCCGGCCTGGGGTTGGAGACTGTTGAGTTGGAACGTCATCGGGGAGCTCAGGAGTAGATCTGCTCAAGGGAGATGCCCCGCTCCTTGGCGGTCTCCTTGTGGGTGCGGAGAGCCGAGAGGGCTTCCATGGCGGCTCGGGCGTTGTTGAGCGGGGTCTTGGACCCCAGTCGCTTGGCGAGCACGTTCTTGATGCCGGCAAGTTCGAGCACGGTGCGGATCGAACCACCCGCGATCACCCCGGTACCGGGCGCGGCCGGACGGATCAGCACACTGGCGGCGCCGTCGCGGCCGTTGCTGAGGGTGGGAATCGAGCTATGGCGGGTGAGGGGCACCTTGACAAGGTGTTTCTTGCCATCGGCCACCCCTTTGCGCACGGCACCGATGACGTCGCCGGCCTTGCCTACGCCCACGCCCACCTGGCCGCGTTCGTTGCCGACCACGACGATCGCGCGGAAGCTCATCTTCTTGCCGCCCTTGACGGTCTTGGAGACGCGGCGGATCTGCACCACCCGCTCCTGCCATTCGGAGTCACGCTCTTGGCCCCGGCGGTTGTCGCGCCCCCGACCGCCACCTCGGCGGTCGCCCTTGCCCTCGCCCCGGCCACCGCGGCGCTCCTGCTGGCCTTCGGCGGCTGCAGGAACATCCGATGCTGCCGGAACATCGCTGGACTGGATCTGGTCGTTGGTTTCGGTCATGGTGAGAGCAGGATCAGAACTGAAGGCCCGCTTCCCGGGCGGCGTCGGCGAGGGCCTTGACCCGACCGTGGTACAGGTTGCCGCCTCGATCGAAGACCACCTGCTGAATGCCCTTGGCCAGAGCACGCTTGGCGACCAGCTGACCAACGGCAACGGAAGCATCGCAGGTGCCGCCGGCGGGGACGCTGGCACGCAGGTCCTTGTCGAGGGTCGAAGCCGAACAGAGTGTGTTCTGGGCGTCGTCGTCGATGACCTGGGCGTAGATGTGATTGTTGGAGCGGAACACCGCCAGCCGTGGGCGGTCGGCGGTGCCAGTGAGATTGCGACGCAGACGGCGATGGCGCTTCTGGGTCTGCTGCTTGCGGGAGGGGGATGACATAGGGGATCAGGCTAACAACGCTCGGGCAGACCTTATTTCTTGCCGGTCTTACCGGCTTTGCGCAGGATCCGCTCGCCTTCGTATTTGATGCCCTTGCCCTTGTAGGGCTCGGGGGGACGAATGGCGCGAACTTTGGCGGCCTCGTTGCCGACCAGTTCCTTGTCGGCACCACTGACGAGAACGTTGGTGTTGTTCTCGACGGCGAAGGTGACTCCGTCGGGAGGAACCATCTCGACCGGGTGGCTGTAACCGGCGCTCACCACCAGTTTCTTGCCCTGCACCTGGGCCCTGTAGCCCACGCCGACAATTTCGAGTTTGCGGGTGAAGCCCTGGCTCACGCCCTCCACCATGTTGGCGACGAGGGTGCGGCTGAGGCCGTGACGCTCACGGGAGCGACGATTTTCGCTGGCGGGAGCCACCACGAGGGTGTTGCCATCCTGGGAGATGGTGACGCCTTCAGGCAGGGTCCGACTGAGCTCGCCCTTGGGACCCTTCACGGTCACTGCCAGGCCATCGAGGCTGACACTGACCTTGTCGGGGATGGGAATCGGAGCTTTACCGATACGTGACATTGTTTTTGATCTCCCTGAATCAGTAGACGTAGCAGAGCACTTCGCCGCCAACGCCCTGCTTGCGGGCGTCACGGTCGCTCATCACCCCTTTGGAAGTGGAGATGATCGCCACTCCGAGGCCGCCGAGGACCTTGGGAAGCTGGCGCGTGTTCTTGTAGATGCGCAGGCCTGGCTTGCTCACCCGCTGCACACGGCGAATCGTGGGCTGACGGTGTTTGCCGCTGTACTTCAGCTCGAGCACCAGTTGTTTCTGGATCCCTTCGCCTTCTTCAGAGATGTTGGCGATGAAGCCTTCCTGCTGCAGCACATTGGCGATGCTCCTGGACATGCGCGAGGCAGGGATCCGGGTGCTTTCGTGGCGCTTCTCACTCGCATTGCGAATGCGGGTGAGCATGTCGGAAATCGGGTCGTGGTTGGCCATGGTCGTGTCCGGAAGAGGGCTCAGTTACTGCGGAACGGCATCCCCATCTCGCGGAGGAGGGCCCGGCCCTCTTCGTCGTTACGGGCGCTGGTCACGATCGTGACGTCCATGCCCCGAATGGCGTCGATCTTGTCGAACGAGATCTCGGGGAAAATGATCTGCTCGCGGATTCCGAGGGTGTAGTTCCCCCGGCCGTCGAAACTCTTGGGGCTCACGCCACGGAAGTCGCGGATGCGGGGCAGAGCCAGGTTGATCAGACGCTCCAGGAACGCGTACATCCGCTCCCCACGCAGGGTGACGGTGACACCGATCGGCATGCCTTGGCGGATCTTGAAGCCGGCGATGGCTTTCTTGGCCCGGGTCACCACCACCTTCTGGCCAGTGATGTTGGCGAGTTCGGTGATGGAGGCCTCCAGGGCCTTGGCATTCTGGGCGGCTTCACCAAGACCCCGGTTGACGGTGACTTTCACCACCTTGGGGACTTCGTGAACGTTGGCGAGATCGAGATCCTTCAGCAACTTGGGCTGGATCGTCTCCCGGTAGCGCTGTTTGAGTGACATGACGGAGGGAGGGGTTGCGCTTCTGGGCTTGGTCAGAAGGCGGACGGGAAGGGGGGAAGGAGTTGGGGAGGTTGTTGTGGAGGCTGTGACGTCTCAACAGGTCAGTCGAGAATCTCGCCGGTCCTCTTGAGGCGGCGCTTCTTGGTGCCGTCCTTTTCGACCACGATCTCCACCCGACTGGCCACGTTCTTGGTGGTCGAGTAGAGCATCACGTTGGAAGCGTGCACGGAAGCTTCCTCGGTGACGATGCGGCCGCTCTCGCCTTCCTGGGTGGGTTTGACGTGACGGGTGCGCAGATTGATGCCCTGCACGACCACGCGGTTCTCGTAGGGAAGGATGCGCAGGACCTCGCCGGTCTTGCCCTTGTCTTTCCCGGAGATCACCTGGATTGTGTCTCCCTTCTTAATGCGCATCTTGGTGCGCGTGGGGGCCTTGGATTTCGGTGTGGCAGTGGCCATGGTCAGATCACCTCCGGTGCGAGGGAAACGATCTTGGTGAAGTTCCGTTCGCGGAGTTCACGGGCTACCGGACCGAAGACGCGGGTGCCCTTGGGGTTGTTGTCGTTCCCGAGGATCACCGCAGCGTTGTCGTCGAAGCGGATCGAGTTGCCGGTGTCGCGGCGCAGGGTGGCCCTGGTGCGGACCACCACGGCTTTGACCACATCTGACTTCTTGACGCCCATGTTGGGCATGGCGTCTTTCACCGCAGCAACGATCACGTCACCGACGTGGGCGTAGCGACGGTTGGTACCGAGCACACGGATGCACTGGATACGCTTGGCGCCGCTGTTGTCAGCGACGGTGAGGAATGTTTCCTGTTGGATCATGGGGAGTTCTCCTCAGCTATTGCTGGTGCTGTTGAGAACCTCGGCCACGGTCCAACGCTTGGTGCGGCTGAGGGGGCGGGTTTCGGTGATCCGAACCCGATCACCCACGCGGCAGCTGTTGGCTTCGTCGTGGGCTTTGTAGCGGGTGGTGCGGCTGACCGTCTTCTGATAGATGGGGTGGGGGAAGCGGTTTTCCACCGCCACCACCACCGTTTTGTCCATCTTGTCGCTGACGACGGTGCCGACCCTTTCCTTGAGTGCCATGGGGATGGGGGGGATCAGGAGGCGGTGGAGCGCTGGCGCTCCGTCTGCACCGTCATCAGATGGGCCAGCTTGACGCGGGCCAGCTTGAAGCGGTGCGGGTTTTCCAGGCGGCGGGTGGCCTGCTGGAAGCGGAGGTCGAAGAGTTCCCGGCGGGTGCCGTTGATCTGTTCGAGGATTTCGCTGTCGGTGAGCTTGCGCACCTCGGCGATGTCAGGACGGGCCATCGGTCAGGACTCCACTGCGAGGGCGGGTTCAGGGTTCGCTTCGGGGACGATCCCCTCGGCTTCCTGGTCGGCCAGGCTCAGGAACTTGGTTTTCACCGGCAGTTTGTACTGCGCCAGGCGCATGGCCTCCCGAGCGATTTCGGGGGTGATTTCAGCACCGCCCATCTCGAACAGGATCCTGCCGGGTTTGATAACGGCCACCCAGAATTCCGGGTTGCCCTTACCCGAGCCCATCCGGGTCTCGGCCGGTCGCATGGTCACCGGTTTGTCGGGGAAGATCCGGATCCAGATCTTTCCACCCCGCTTGACGTAGCGGGTCATGGCCCGACGGCTGGCCTCGATCTGGCGGGAGGTGATCCAGCCACATTCCTGGGCCTGCAGGGCGAATTGCCCGAAGGCAATCGTGTTTCCGCGGGTGGCGATGCCGCGCATGCGGCCGCGCTGCTGCTTACGGAATTTGACGCGTTTTGGACTCAGCATGGTTCAGACCTCCCTCACTCCTCGTTGGAGCGATCTTCGAACTGTTGGGGTCGCCGGTTCGTACGACGCCTGGGCGCCGCGCCCACGGGTGCCTGTTCCTGTTGGCCAGGAAGCACCTCCCCTTTGAACACCCAGACCTTGATGCCCAGAACCCCGTAGGTGGTACTGGCCACCTTGGTGGCGTAATCAATGTCGGCACGAAGGGTGTGCAGGGGCACCCTCCCTTCCCGGGTCCATTCGGTCCTGGCGATCTCGGCGCCGTTGAGGCGCCCGCCCACCTGGATCTTGAGGCCGAGAACGCCTGCGCGCTGGGCGCGCTGCACGGCCATCCGCATGACGCGACGGAAGGCCACCCGCTTTTCCAGCTGTTGAGCGATGTACTCAGCCAGCAGGTAGGCATCGGCGTCCACCCGCTCCACTTCAACCACGTTGATGCGGACCTGGCGGCCGGCATCTCCGAGGGTCTTCTGGATGCCACTGCGGAGTTCCTCAATGCCGCTGCCCTGGCGGCCGACAAGCACGCCTGGACGTGCCGTCTTGAGTTCCACCTCGAGTTGATCGGCCTTGCGGGCGATCAG
>JBBASR010000074.1:0-9272 GCA_040399125.1 Cyanobium sp.
CCCCCGAAGGTCTTGGAGAGCCTCTGGGCAGAAGGAATGGACTCCGTATTGAATCCTCCGAGCACACTCCCGAAGCCGGCCAGTGAAGTAACTGTCCCATTACTCCACCCGGAGGCTATTCCGCCTTCGAAGTCCTCGAAGGACACGGAGTACCAGTCGTATTTGGCCATCGTTCAGCCCGAGCGCAGCCTGGAGGCCGCCGAAGAAAATTGCCCACTGAAGTTAACGCATACTCCCAAGGCTCCCTCACAATGGCCCGAACGGAATGTTCGGTTACACCCCAGTTGCCAAGGGAACAACCACTGGAGTGGGCCGGGGCAACAACGTTGAAACGCCGCAGAAACGCCAGACAAGCAAGGCATGGGCGCTGTATCGCACAGCGCAAAGCACCGCCAGACCAACGCAGAGAGGACAGTGGGTGAGACCCATGGCGAAGGCGGACAGCCGATCGGCTCCAGATTGGCACCCATTCCAGCGGCAGGACGCCTTACTGCTTCAAGGAAGCGCCTTCGCAGCAGCGGCGGGCCTCAGGCGGGAGGAGGAGCGCCAGGCCGATGAGCTCCATCCTCTATAGAGGAGGCAGCGGCCGAAGTAGCCAGCCACCCCACCGCCCCGCCGCGTTTTGGCAGAAACCCTGCGCCTCAGCGAACTGAAGCTGCCCCTCGATCACAGTCCCGACGATCTCGAGGCCGCGATCCTGCGCCGGCTGCGCCAGCCGGCTGCCGTGCTGCGCAGCCATCGGGTGGTGAAGCGCAGTGTGGATGCACGCCGGCGCGAGCGGATCCAGCTGGTCTACACCCTTGATCTGGAGCTGGCCCTCGCCCCGGCGGCCCTGGAACGGCTGCTGAAGCGCTTCGCGTCCGACCCCCACCTGCGCAGGGCGCCGGACGAGACCTACCGGTTTGTGCTCCAGGGCGGCCCCAGTCCCCTCCCTGGGCCGCGGCCGGTGGTGGTGGGAGCGGGACCCTGCGGATACTTCGCGGCCCTGCTCCTGGCCCAGATGGGCCTGCGACCCCTGCTGCTGGAGCGGGGGAAACCCGTGAAGGAGCGCAGTGCCGACACCTTCGGCTTCTGGCGCGGCCAGACCCCCTTCCGGGAGGAATCCAATGCCCAGTTCGGCGAAGGAGGAGCGGGCACCTTCTCCGATGGAAAGCTCTACAGCCAGGTGAGCGAACCCGGCCATTACGTGCGCAAGGTGCTCGAGGAACTGGTGGCAGCCGGCGCCCATCCCGAGATCCTGCAGCTGCATCGCCCCCACATCGGCACCTTCAAACTGGCCACGGTGGTGCGCGGTCTGCGGGCGCGGATCGAAGCACTGGGGGGGGAGGTGCGCTTCTCCTGCCGCGTGGAGGATCTGGTGCTCAGCGCCGATGGCAGCCACCGTCTGGTGGGGCTTCAACTGGCGGATGGCTCCCACCTTTCCACCCAGGCGGTGATCTTCGCGCCGGGGCACAGCGCCCGCGACAGCTTCGCAATGCTGCAGCGCCGAGGAGTGGCGATGCGGGTCAAGCCGTTCGCCGTCGGACTGCGGGTGGAACATCCCCAGGCCCTGATCGACCAGGCCCGCTGGGGGGCAAAGGCCGGCCACCCCCTGCTGGGGTCCGCCGAATACAAACTGGTTCACCACACCAGTGAAGGCAGAGCGGTCTACAGCTTCTGCATGTGTCCGGGGGGGCTGGTGGTGGGTGCCACGTCGGAGCCGGGCTGCGTGGTGACCAATGGCATGAGCCAGCACTCCCGCAACGAACGCAACGCCAACAGTGGGCTGGTGGTACCGATCGCAGCCGAGGACCTGGCTCCTTATGCCGAGACACCTGGGGATGCCTTGGCCGGCGTCCGCTTCCAACGCCACTGGGAACAACAGGCCTTCGCCGCCGGTGGCGGCGACTATCGAGCTCCGGCCCAGTGGCTGGAGGATTTCCTGGCCCAGAGGCCCAGCGGACCCAGCACATCCAACCAGGATCCTGGCCTCAATGCCTCCTACCTGCCGGGGGTGAGGCTCGGCAACCTGGAGGGATGCCTGCCCGACTATGTGCTGAACGCGATCCGGGAAGCCCTGCCGAAGTTTGAGACAAAAATCCCAGGATTTTGCTCCAATGGAGCTCTGCTCACTGGCGTGGAAACACGCACCTCTTCACCGGTGCGCATCGACAGGTCTGAGCACACCCTGGAAAGCATCAATACGCCAGGACTGTATCCGGCAGGAGAGGGGGCAGGTTATGCCGGTGGCATCCTCTCCGCGGCGATTGATGGAATCAAGGTCGCCGAAGCGGTGGCCCTCAGCCTTCCTCGTCCTCCGCACCCAGAGGCACCAGGCGAATCTGCTTGCGACCGAGCTTGATCTCAAATTCGTCGCCCGGCTTGAGGTCGAGCATGGCCGTGTAGGCCTTGCCCACCATCAGGTTGCCGTTGAACTGAATCTTGGTGCTGAAACTCAGCTTGCGACCTGCCTTGCCGGCCTTGGGAACCGCACCGAAGTCCACTCCCTTTGCATTGAGGAGGGCTTCGTAGAAGGCGGTGAAGTTGAGCCGCTCGCTTCCGTCTTTTTTGGTGGAAACGTAGCCGCACTCTCGGACGAGGTCGGATTTGCTGACATCACCCAGCTCCTTGACCTTGGCCAGGAGGTCGGCACCGGTGAGCATGTCTTGAAAAAATTGCGTCATATGCATTTTCACTCCCAACGTGCCATTCGGCAAGCAGGTCGCTCAGAAAAGGGGAAAAGTATCTCCCCCGAACGATTACGCCGCCAGGGCCAGACGCTTGAAGAAACCAGCAGATTCGTGGCCGATCTGCTTCGAGAGGGCCGGCAGAACGGTTGCAGACGTGCCGCCGAAACAGAGTCGATCGTCAGGCTTGATCAGGCCTGGGAAACGATGCCGCTCCACTGCACTGCCTTCACCTGATCACGACGCCACGAATGGAAACGCTCTGGATCCGCCACCGTGCACAGGGGGCAGACCGCAATTCGCTCCGGGTCGATCCCCTCGTTCTGGAGCTGGGTCCGGGCCGCTGCCCGGATATCCAACCGCTCCCGGCCGGGGGCAGGATCGGGCAGTAGGGCACCGCAACGGGCCAGTTCCTCCAGGGCTTCGGGTCCATCCCGCCCCTCCGGCCGAAGGCTGTGGGCCACCTGTTCGCTGACGCTGCGCTCCACCTGGTAATTCGCTCCACTCACCGCAGGGCCGAGAGCCACGATCAGGTCCTGCCGCCGGGCTCCACCGGCCTCCAGCAGGGCGATCGCCTCCGGCAGGATCCGCCCGGCCACCCCACGCCAGCCGGCGTGGCAGGCCGCCACCCTGCCGCTGCGGGGATCGGCGAACAGGACGGGGGTGCAATCGGCACCGCAGACCCAAAGGCTCTGGCCCCCGCCATCACTCACCAACCCATCCGCCTCAGGCCAGGGAGGCCCAACGGCCCGGCTGGCGGGCAACACCAGGGGGCTATGGATCTGCTGCGGCCGGTGCACGCTCACCCCGGCGCTCAGGTAACCGGCCAACACCAGGGGATCCCTTCCCTGCCACTGGCGGGTGAAGAAGCCATGCTCGAAGCCGGCCAGCTGATCCGCCTGCAGGTAATGACCGCCGTAGGTACCGATCCAAGTCCAGCCGGGAAGGTTGTTGAAGCCCGCATCCGGGCGATCGAATGGGGCTTCGAGCTGCTCAGCCATCCGGGAGGGCACGCAGCATCCAGAACCCATCAAAGCGGGGCTGGTCCTCAGCCCCCTGCACGGCCAAAAACTGCAGTCCGGCAGCCTGCTCCCGTGCGGTCTCGAAAGCCTGGGCCGCCGCCTCCGCTTCGGCGGCTGGCAGGGTGGCCAACAACCAACGATCTTCCATACCGGCCTCCAGGACCAGCTGATCGCCGACGATCTCCAGCCGCACGGGCTCAAGACCAGCCAGCCAGCCGGCGATCGCCAGGGATCTCTGGCGGCTGAACAGGCGGATGCCAGGAATCGCCGCCTCCGGATCCACGGCCGGCACCGGCAACAGGCCGGCAAACCCGATCTCCCAACCATTCGCCTCCGCCAGGGCGGAAGCAGACAGGGTGGCCCAGCTCCAGCGGTCGCCGCGGGCCGCTTCCGGCAGGGGCACCGCCACCGGCTGAATCGACTGGGGAGGGGGGGCCAGGGGACCGGCCATATAACCGGGTTGCTGGGGATACACCTCCGCTTCCCGCTGCTGCAGCCACTCGACCAGGCTGTAACACCGCCGGCTGGGAACCAGTTCCATTCCCAGGCCCTCGGCGGCACGCTGCACCATCGTGCGCATCGAGCCGCGCCAGCAGCGGAGCCGCCTAGGCGGCGCCAGACCCGCCTCTCCGGCCTCCTGCAGGGCAGCTTCCAGGGCCTGGCGCAGCCAGACGGAATTCACACTGCCAGCCGGACAGATCCTCATCCAGCGGAACGAGGGATCACCCCCCTCGGCCACTGACGTGCGTTGCGGATCCGGGCTGGCGCAGATCAGCAGTTCCCACAGCTTCTTGCCCTCGGCATCGAGGATCGGGCGGGAGTAGTAATCCAGTTCCCAGTCGGGACCGGACTGCACCGCCGCGGAGACGGGGGTGGGGCTCATCCGGCGGCCTGCTCCTGCTGGCGAAGCACCGAACGCGCCCGGTTGGCCCGATCAGCCGCTTCGGCCATCACCGTCTCCCGGGCGATCAGCAATTCGCCAGGCTGGCCCTCCAGAAGGGCGGTGTTGAGGGCAATACGACCCCGACCGGGATCAAGGTCGGTGACGATCGCCTTGAGTCGATCTCCCTGCTGAAAGGTCTCACGCAGGTCGCGCAGCACGGCGCCGGTGATGCTCGATTGATGGAGGAGACCGCTCACCCCGCCGAGGTCCACGAAGAATCCATAGGGCTTCACCGCCACCACCTGCCCCTCCACCAGCTGGCCCACTTCGAGTTCGGAGAACTTCGCTGCCGTGGCGGCCCTCTTCTCGGAGAGCACCAGTTTTCGGGTTTCGGCATTGACCTCGAGGAAGGCCACTCCCAGGGTCTTGCCCATCAGGGCCTCATGGTTTTCGCCCTCATTGAGCTGGGAGCGCGGAATGAAGCCCCGCAGCCCCTCGAGATCGCAGGTCACCCCACCACGGTTGAAGCCGTTGACCTTGACCTGAACCACCTTGCCCTCCTTCTCCAGCTGGCGGATCTTCTCCCAGCTCTGCCGCAGGGCAAGGGCACGGGCGCTGACCGTGACCATGCCATCAGCGTTCTGCTCGCGGGTGACCAGCACCTCCACCTCGGCCCCCTTCGGGAACCGCTCCTTGAGGTTGGTGATCACGCCGAGCCCGCATTCCTTCTTGGGCATAAAACCGGGGGCCTTGCCCCCGATGTCCACATAGACCCCGTCGCTCTCCATCCCGACCACCACCCCGCGCACTACCTCACCGGTGGTGCCCACCGGTTCGTTTTCGTCGAGGGCGGCGAGGAAAGCCTCCTCATCGAAGTCGAAATCGTCGACCGTGCGACCGGGGGCCGCCCGCTGCGGGGTCGGGCCACCGGCACCGGTGACGCCGCCCCCGGAGCCAGCGGTGGCGGCGCGGCGCTGGCGGGAGGTGTCGGGGCCGAGCAGATCGGCCATCGTCATCCCCTCCATCCCTGCCATGTCGAAGAGGTCGTCGTCGCTGGCGGGGCTGCCGGATGGGCCCCTGGACTGGGTGCTGGGGGCAGGGGCCACCGGTGGGGCAGGGGCCAACGGTGGGGTGGAGGCGGCGGGAGGGGCCGCATGGGCAGCGGCGGGAGCCTCGGCCGGAGCAGCTGGGGTGGCCGCTTCCTCCTTGCGGATCATCATCACCTGGGGCGGCTTGCGCAGCGGCGGAGCCGGCGCCGGGCGCTGGGCGGGAGTCCGGGGCTGACGCGGCGCAGGGTTGCCGGTTCCGGCCATGTCCTCAGGGAAGCTCGTGATCTCACACTGTACGAAGCGTCCCCCGAGCCCGGCTGATGAACGTGCCCCCTCCCCTGCCATCTCGCCGTCTAGAGCACCTCAGCTGGCAGGAGGTGCGTCGCCAGGCCCAGCGGCCGGGAAGCTCAGTGATATGGCCGATCGGAGCGGTGGAGCAGCATGGCCCCCACCTGCCGCTGGGCACCGATGCCCTGTTCGCCGAGCGGGTGAGCGATGCGGTGCTTGAGGCCCTCGATCCGGCCCTGCCGATCTGGCGACTGCCGCTGCAGAGTGTGGGGTTCTCCCCCGAACACCGGGGATTCGCCGGCACCCTGAGCCTGCCGGCGGAACTGATGATCAGCCTGGTCACCAGCATCGGCTGCGACCTGGCTGACGCGGGCTTCCGCAGGCTGGTGCTGCTCAATGCCCATGGAGGGCAGATCGGGTTGCTGGAGGTGGCGGGAAGGCAGCTGCGGACCCTGCGCCCCCGGATGGCGGTGCTTCCCTGCTTTCTGTGGCGGGGCCCGGAAGGGATCGCCGAATTGCTGCCAGAGCCAGAGCGCAGCGAAGGGCTCCATGCCGGCCTGGCCGAAACCAGCCTGATGCTCCATCTCCACCCCGAACTCACCGGTGCGGAGCGTCAGGCCGATGGGCCGGGCAGCGACAGGCAGCCCCCCCCGGGCTGGAGCCTGGAGGGCGCGGCTCCCTGCAGCTGGCTGACCAGGGAAATCAGCAGCAGTGGAGTGGTGGGGGATCCCCGTCCCGCATCAGCGGAGCTGGGCCGGCAGCTGTTCGAGAGGCTGGTGGAGGGTTGGCGGAAACGACTGGAGGCGTTACTGCACAGCGACTGGCCACCAACAGAAGACGCAGGGTGATTACAGTCGGCCTCAATGACCACCGATGCGGTTTCTATGCCGACCCTCGAAACCAGCGAATCCAGCCTCTCGCCTGAGGCCGGTCTGCTGCCTGATTTCAGCAGTGCGGCCTACAAGGATGCCTACAGCCGCATCAATGCCATCGTGATCGAGGGCGAACAGGAAGCCCATGACAACTACATCTCCCTGGGCTCACTGATTCCCGAGCAGGCCGAGGAACTCAGCCGTCTGGCGCGGATGGAGCTCAAGCACAAGAAGGGATTCACCGCCTGCGCGGCGAATCTCGGGGTCGAGGCCGACATGCCCTTCGCCCAGGAATTCTTCGCACCACTGCGCAACAACTTCCAGAAAGCCCTTGCCGAAGGCAATGTGGTGACCTGCCTGCTGATCCAGGCCATCCTGATCGAAGCCTTCGCGATCGCTGCTTACCACATCTACATCCCGGTGGCCGATCCGTTCGCCCGCAAGATCACCGAGGGTGTGGTCAAGGACGAATACACCCATCTCAATTACGGCCAGGAATGGCTGAAGGCCAATCTCGAGACCAGTAGGGCGGAACTCGAGCAGGCCAACCGCGAAAATCTTCCCCATGTGCGCCGCATGCTCGAGAGCGTGGCGGGTGATGCCAAGGTGTTGATGATGGAGAAGGAAGACCTGATCGAGGATTTCCTGATCGCCTATCAGGATGCGCTTACCGAGATCGGTTTCGCGCCCAGGGAGATCGCCCGTCTGGCCGCCGCCGCCCTGGTGGGCTGAACCTGGTGAGCTGAAAGCGGCCGATAGCCACGCATGGGAGGATGGGCCGCCGGCCGAGCCGGCGTCCCCGTTGTCAAGCACTGCATGTTCGGCCTGATCGGTCACTCCACAAGTTTCGAGGACGCTCGCCAACTGGCTCGGCGCCTCGGGTATGACGAGTACGCCGAAGGCGACCTGGATATGTGGTGCAGTGCCCCTCCCCAGCTACTGGAGCGGGTGCAGGTCACCAGCCCCACGGGCAAGGTCATTGAAGGCGCCTATATCGATTCGGTGTTCGTGCCGGAGATGCTCAGCCGGTTCAAGACGGCCCGGCGCAAGGTGCTCAACGCCATGGAGCTGGCCCAGAAGAACGGGATCGACATCACCGCCCTCGGTGGCTTCACCTCGATCATCTTTGAAAACTTCAACCTGCTCAAGGAGCAGCACATCCGCAACACCACGCTCGAATGGGAGCGGTTCACCACAGGCAACACCCACACCGCCTGGGTGATCTGCCGCCAGGTGGAAACCAATGCACCCCTGCTCGGCATCGATCTCCACAAGGCTTCGGTGGCCGTGGTTGGCGCCACCGGCGACATCGGCAGCGCGGTCTGCCGCTGGTTGAGCCAGCGCACCGGGGTGGCGGAACTGCTGCTTGTGGCCCGACAGCAGCAGCCCCTGCTCGACCTGCAGAGCGAGCTGGGCGGAGGCAGGATCCTCCCCCTGGAGGAAGCGTTGCCCCAGGCCGACGTGGTGGTCTGGGTGGCAAGCCTGCCCCAGACCCTGACGATCGACGTGGCCAACCTCCGCAAACCCTGTCTGATGATCGACGGCGGTTACCCGAAGAATCTGGACAGCAAAGCCGCCGCCGAAGGGGTGCACGTCCTCAAGGGCGGCATCGTGGAATTCGGCTCCGACATCGGCTGGCAGATGATGGAGGTGGCGGACATGGCCCGCCCGCAGCGTCAGATGTTTGCTTGCTTCGCCGAAGCGATGCTGCTTGATTTCGAAGGCATCCATACCAACTTCAGCTGGGGCCGCAACAACATCGATCTGGAGAAGATGGAGCTGATCGGAGCTGCATCCCTCCGCCATGGCTTCCAGGCCCTCGGCCTCGAGGCCGCGCCTGCCCCCTCCCTGGCCACCGCCTGAACGTTCCCTCTCTGACGCGATACCCCGATGGCCCGCCGCCCCCTGCTTGAGTTCGAAAAACCGCTGGTAGAGCTGGAGGAGCAGATCGAACAGATCCGCCAGCTGGCGCGCGATTCCGAGGTGGATGTCAGTCAGCAGCTGCTCCAGCTGGAGACGCTGGCCACCCGCAGGCGGGAGGAGATCTTCCGCTCGCTCACCCCGGCCCAGAAGATTCAGGTTGCCCGCCACCCGCAGCGTCCGAGCACGCTCGATTACATCCAGGTGATCACCGACAGCTGGATCGAGCTCCATGGCGACCGACGGGGCTCCGATGATCGGGCCCTCGTGGGCGGAGTGGGCAGGATCGGCCAGCAGCCGGTGGTGCTGCTCGGCCATCAGAAGGGCAGGGACACCAAGGAAAACGTGGCCCGGAACTTCGGGATGGCCTCACCCGGTGGCTACCGCAAGGCGATGCGGCTTATGGAGCACGCCGATCGATTCCGGTTGCCGATCATCAGCTTCATCGACACCCCCGGGGCCTATGCGGGTGTGCTGGCCGAAGAGCAGGGCCAGGGGGAAGCGATCGCCGTCAACCTGCGGGAAATGTTCCGCCTGCGGGTGCCGATCATCGCCACCGTGATCGGTGAGGG
>JBBASR010000075.1:0-9154 GCA_040399125.1 Cyanobium sp.
AAAAGCCACCCATTGGGTGGCTTTTTTTATGCCTTGCTGCTTTGGTAAAGGTGGCTCTGCCTATTTGCTTTGGAGGCGTCACGTGGCCTGGAGAGACGCCTTTGTTTGGCCTGTCAGGGACTTGCCTGGATCAGGATCGGTGCACGTGGACCTGTTGCCATGTGCCGCTGCTTTGATCCCAGACTCTCGTTTCACAGCAGCTAGCCGTCATTGGAACTCCATCCACCATCCGTTGAGTGAGTCTTGTGTAGCTGAGAATGGCCGCGTTTTCGCCTAGCCAGCGAACATGTGGGCGTACCATCGTTACGTTTATGGGGCTTGATATGGTGTCTGTTTCGGACGAATCGAAGGGCAAAGTGAAGTAAAATTTGTGAAAGGATAAGCCTTCGGCAAGAGAGCCATTCGTTTCGGCTTCGAAGCACGTGAGGTCATCGCGACAGAAGGAAGAGTATGTTTTCCAGTCGCCCGACACAACGCTTTCCAGCATCTGCTGATTCAGATTCAGCAATGCTTGCTCCTCAGATGTGTTCTTCATGGAATGGCCTCCAAAGCTAGCTTGTCGTACGAACTGATTCTCTCAAAGGAACCGGCGTCGTGTTCGGGATTTCCTTCTCTGTCACTGAAAAGCACGTTCATGCCGCTGGCGCTTGCGGCCTCCAGTTCGGCTTTCGCGTCACTGATGAATAGTACCCTTTGGGATATGACGCCCATTTCCTGGGCAATAGCTCGATAGCTGCTTTCTTCTTTCTTCGGGCCAGTGCGTGTATCAAACCAGTGCTTTATAAGGGGGCGGAGGTCTCCTTCGCTGCTGTGTTGATAGAGAAGCTGCTGCGCATTTATGGAGCCGGAGGAGTATACGGCAATGGTCAGCCCCTGGCTGAACCAACGTTGGAAAGCTGGCTGCACATCACGGAAAAGGGGGCCTTGTAGTTCGCCTTTGGCGTAACCTTCTTCCCAGATCATGCCCTGCAATTCTTTGAGCGCGGGTAGTTTTCGGTCGCTGTCGATCAGGTGCTCAAGATGCTTGATCAATTCACTTTGTGAATGGGGCCCAGGCCCCATGTCTGCCGCGGCCTCGGCGAGCAGGGCTTTGACTCCTGGATCGCGTGAATGGTTTGCAATGAAGGTGCCCAGTTTTTCACGCGCGTAGGGAAACAAAACCTGGGCGACAAAACTGACCGGGCAGGTGGTTCCTTCGATGTCGAGTAGGAGGTGGGTGATTACTTTCATTGCTTATTGGGAGTAGGGCATGAATGTAGATCCTTCATTTGTTCTTGATGGCATTAAGAAGCAGGTTTCTCCATGTCTGTTCCAGTAGGAATTCCAGGATTTCGAGGTGACGTCTTGCGCTTGCCAGGTCTTTGCCCCACGCATAGAGGCCATGCCCGCCGATAAGCAGGCCATGGGGGGCGTTGGCCAAGAGCGGCTTCGCCCGAGCGCTCAGGCGTTCCAGGTCCTGGTCGTTCTCCAGCACAGGGATGGAGACGCGACACGCATGGGTTGTGATCCCTTCGAGTCCCTTGAGCATTTCCAAGCCCTCCACGACTACGTCTTCCTGCTGCAGGGAAAGCAGCGTGGCGGCCTGGGAGTGGGTATGGAGAACGGCGCCTGCCTCGGTTGCAACGACGATTGCCAGATGCAGTTTCGTTTCGGCGCTGGCCTTGCCTTTCCCTTCCCGAACCCGGCATTGATCGTCGACAACAATCAGGTCGCCGGGTCGAACGCTTCCTTTGTCGACACCACTGGGGGCCATCAGCAGCAGAACAGGGTCGCGGTTGATCACGCAACTGAAGTTTCCTCCTGTGCCGTCACACCACCCGCGCCGGTGGATCGATTCCATCGCTGCACAGAGCTCCACGGCCTGCACGGCTTGAGGTTCGGTGGTGTCGGGCATCTCCATCAGGGGATTTTGGGGCTGCAGGTCATTGCTGACAGACGGGACACCAATGGGTGCTTCTCCCCGCCAGTCTGTCGCGTCGGATCGTGGTTCCACAACGGCGGCAAGCCTGCCCTCCCCGCCGGTACACCCAGGCCATCCCCCCGTAGTTGCCGTTGGTGCCAGTCAGATCCCTGAAGTCGCTGAAGGTTGTGCCCCCTGCACCGATGCTGGCCTGCAACACCTCCACCAGGGCCAGGACCAGGGCTTCCCGCTGCGCCTTCGTCAGTTGATTGGCGGGATTGTGGGGGGAGATTCCGGCGGCAAACAGCGACTCGTCAGCGTAGATATTGCCGACACCCGCCACGAGGGACTGATCAAGAAGGGCGGTCTTGATGGGCCTGGCCGACTTCTTGAGCGTCTGGCGCAGATAGCTGCTGTTGAAGTCCGCACTGAAAGGCTCCGGCCCGAGACGGCTCAGTCCGGTCATCACCGCTTCGACAGGTGTTCCTGGAGGAATCCACCACATTTGACCAAAACTGCGCGTGTCTACGAAGCGCAACTCCTCCCCCTGGGGATTCCAGAGACGTACCCGGGTGTGACTGCAGGGGCCGGCGGCCTCGCTCAGCCAGAGGAACTGACCGGTCATCCGCAGGTGCACTCCCCACTGGCCCGCGTCATCCATATCCGCCCCTGCGAGGGAGGCGATCAGGTATTTGCCCCTGCGCTGCCAGCCGGTCACGGTGTTGCCCATGAGCGCCTCGCAAAAGGCATCTGGTTCGCCTGGATGGGCGATTGCCCGATCCCGCAGCACCGCAACCTTGTCGATTAAAAAACCGCACGTGCGGCTCTCAAGGCCACGACGCACGGTTTCGACTTCGGGGAGTTCAGGCACCTCTGGCGGGCACGGGAGAGCTCAGGCCTTCTCGAGCTCGGATTCGGCGAAATTATTGGTGTTGATGCCGCCTTCAGAGCCACTGAAGCCGTTGTAGTTCACTTTGTCGAAGCGAACGACAACCGGGTAGCGGATGCCGGACGTATCGATTGAGGCGATGGTTCCAACCTCGTTGAACCAGTAGGACTCGGGGCGCTTGATGCGCACTTTATCGCCGCGTGAAATGGCCATCGCTGGGCAGGACGTTCGGGTGGCTTTCGCTCAGACGTTACCCGCAGCAGCGGGTCGGGATCGCTTCTGCGTCACGAAACGTCGCCCGGCCTGGGGCGGCCGCGTGGCAGCATCCCCTTCCCTGCCGGTGAGCCGATGGTTGTCCAGGAGGCCCCCACCTTCAGCCTCGAACTTCCCGATCCCGAACGGGAAGACATCAGCACGATGGAGTTCCTGGCTCGGCTGGAGGAGGCCTGGGCCGTCTGTGATCGCTTTGACCTCCAGACAGAGATCTGGCGAGGCCGGATCCTCTGTGCCGTGAGGGATCGGGAGAAGCGGGGTGGAGAGGGCAGGGGCACAGGCTTTCTTCAGTGGCTGCGCGAGCGGGAAATCAGCAAGACCCGGGCCTACACCCTCATCCAGCTGGCGGAATCGGCGGACAACCTCGTGGGTGATGGCCTGCTCGAGCTGGGCAGTGTGAACAACTTCTCGAAGCGTGCGTTTCTGGAAACCGCCCAGGCCGACCCGGAGGTGCAGCTGATGGTGAGTGAGGCGGCCAACGAGGGTCAGCAGATCACCCGCAAGCAGGTTCGGCGCCTCAGCGATGAGTTCATGGCAGCCACCAGCCCCCTTCTGCCGGAGGAGATCCGCCAGCGGACCGCCGACAACCTGCTGCCCCCCAAGGCGGTGGCGCCACTGGTGAGGGAGCTGGCGAAGCTCCCCGAACCCCAGCAGGAGGATCTGCGTCGGGTACTCCAGGACGAGCCCGAGCTGGATCGAGTCAAGGATGTGACGCTCACCGCCCGTTGGCTCAGCCGCACCGCCGAGTCCGGGGTGGCTGTGCGGGCTTTCCAGCAGGGGGAACTCGACCTCGACAAAGCGATTCAGGAGGCCCAGCGTCTCGATGCCCTGGGGATCCTCTCCGATGCGGTCTATCAGGCGCAGCAGGTGGAGAGTGCGGTCCTGAAGCTCCACACCAGCTGGCGACGACTGGGCGGTTTGCAGGAACGTCTCTGGGTGGAGAGCGGCAGCAGCACCCCCCATCTGCGCGAGCTGATCGTGGCCCTCCAGACCCTCAGTGGCACCACGATGCGGGTTTCGCTCGGCGAACTCGCTGGCGGCAAGCGTGTACGCCTGCAGCTGGTGGAGGAGGCGCCGGATCAGCTGGAGGCCCCACCCCTGCCCTGAGCGGCGGAGGTGCTGGGGGCGGCAGGTAGGGTCTGGCGGCACTGGGTCCGGACAGGTTGGCGGACGATCCGCTCTCACAGTCGCTGCTCCGCCATTTCGGCTGGGAAGAGTTCCGTCCTGGTCAGAGGCCCGTGGTGGAAGCCCTGCTCGAGGGGCGCGACTGCCTGGCGGTATTGCCTACCGGCGCCGGCAAGTCGCTTTGCTACCAGCTGCCCGCCCTGGTGCGGGGCGGGCTGGTGGTGGTGATCTCCCCGCTTGTGGCCCTGATGCAGGACCAGGTGAGCCAGTTGCAGCGACGCGGTATCGCCGCTGCCTGCCTCCATCGTGGGCTCACCACACCGGAAAGACTGCAGCTGGTGGAGCGTCTTCGCTTCAACCGCCTGAACCTTCTCTATCTGGCTCCGGAGCGCCTGCAGGTGGAGGCCACCCGCCAGCTTCTGGACGACGTGCTCGATTCGGGGCGTCTCGTTGCCCTGGCCGTGGATGAGGCCCATTGCATCAGCGCCTGGGGGCATGATTTCCGGCCGGATTACCGCAGACTCGGCCAGCTGCGCGCTCTCTGCCCAGGAGTGCCTCTGGTGGCGCTCAGTGCTACGGCGGCGCCCCAGGTGCGGGCCGACATCATCCGGCTGCTGCAGTTGCGGCGTCCTCTGATCCAGGTACGTTCCGCACGGCGCACCAATCTCCACTACACAATGAAGCGCCGCCCGGCGGAGCCGCTTCCCGAGGTGCTTGATGCCGTGGCTGCCTCCCGTGGTGCGGTGCTGATCTATGCCCGTACCCGCCGCTCCGTGGAGCAGTGGGCAGCCCGTCTTACGGCTGCAGGGGTGGAGGCCATCGCCTATCACGCCGGCATGGATCCCCCCAGTCGCCAGCTGGCTCTGGAGCATTTTCAGGCCCATCCCAGGCCGGTGCTCGTGGCCACGGTGGCCTTCGGCATGGGGGTGGATCGACCGGATGTGGGCCTGGTGCTCCATCTCGACCTGCCCGCCAGTGCCGAGGGCTATCTCCAGGAGTCCGGCCGGGCGGGGCGGGATGGTCTGCCGGCTCGCTGTCTGGTGTTGTTTGATCCGGCGGATCGGGTGAGCCTGGGCTGGGCGATGCGCGCCTCCTCCCAGCCTTTGCCGGAACCGGGCAGTGAGGAAGGCCGGCGCAGGGAGCTGGCCCAGCGCCAGCTGCGGCGGATGGAGGCGGTGGCGGAGGGAGAGGCGTGTCGCGAACAGTCCCTGTTGCTGGCGGTCGGGGAGATTGCGGCCCCCTGCGGTCGCTGTGACAACTGTGCCGCCCCTCGCCCCCGCCAGGACTGGTCTGAGCATGTGCTGGCCCTTCTCGCGGCTCTCGAGGAGCGGGGGGGCAGGGACCTGCGGGGTCTGGCGGAGGATCTGGGCGCAACGGGAAGCGGCGCCCAGGAGGGGCCTTGGGGTTGGCTGGCCAGGCGCCTGGTGCAGGAGGAGTTGATCAGTGAGAGCGACGATGGTGCCCAGAGGCTCTGGCTGCGCTCAACGGGACGCCATTACCTCCGTTCGCCCTGGCCTCTGCACTGGGCCGCCTGAGGCTGGCCTCAGGCGCAACGCCTCAACCCCTGGACTTGCAGAGATCGGTGACCAGCTGCTGTTCGAAGTCGGCTTGGGGGTCATCCCAGGTCTTCCAATCGCCGGCCTGGCTGGTGGCGTTGAGTTTGCGGGCGGTGCAGTTGATCGCCAGGTAGAGAGTCAGCCCCTGGCCGTTGAGGGTGGGGGCCACCAGGCTGCCGCCCATCGGTTGCCAGTTGGCCCAGTCCACCTGAAGGGGGCCATAGGTGCGCCAGTCCGGCTGGGCAGTGCCGGGGTCGGCTGCTGGCGCCTTGGTAGCCGTGGGGGTGACGGTGCTGGCGCGGGCCACGCTGGGGCTGGACTGGGGGGTGGGCCTGGGGGTAGGCCTGGGGGTGGCCGCTGCGACAGCTGCCGCAGTTGTGGCGGCGGTGGTTGTGGCGGCTGTGGCGGGGCTGGAGGCTCGGGGGCGGGGGGTGATCGTGCTCACGGGGGCTGGTGCGGCCGCCGCCGGTTCCCCCTTGAGGCGCAGGCGCTGGCCGGCTTGCACGCTGTCCGGATTGGAGAGGGCGTTGATCGCCACGAGCCTGCTCAATGGCACGTTGTAGCCGCTGGAGATTTCCGAGAGGCTCTCACCCGGGCGCACCACGTGCTCCCGGGCCCCCGGCTGGTATCGGAACCCTGGATCGGCTGCGGTGCTGGCCTTGGTCTGGCTGCTGTTAACCACTACCAGGGTCTGGCCCACCTGCACCAGATCCGGATTGGTGATGCCGTTGAGATCCATCAACCTTTCCATGCTGAGGCCATGGCGATCGGCGATTTCCGAGAGGGTGTCGCCTTCCTGCACGGTCACGCTGGCGCCATTCCGGCGAGCCTGGTTGCCGCTCGCGCCATTGCTCTTGCCCGGAAGCTTCAGGCTCTGGCCGGCCTGCACCTGGTCGGGATTGGAGATCCCGTTCAGCTTCATCAGCCGCTCCAGGCTGAGGCCATGCCGATCGGCGATTTCCGAGAGGGTCTCTCCTTCTTTCACCACCACGTCGGCGGCCATCGCCGGCAGCGGCAGCATCGCGGCCAGGGCCAGGGCGATGAGGGGGCGGCGCATGGGGCTCATGGGAACTGGCGGCACGTTAAGGGTCGTGCAAGGCTCCGCCCAGCCCCCCTGGGGCAATCCGCAATCTCCTTGCCTCCTTCCCCCTTTCCCTCCTTGCCTACTTGCCTTCTTGCCTCCTTGCCGCCGACCAGCCGGTTCAGCCCAGCAGTCGCCGCATCAGCCCGAGTTTGCCGGCATAGGGGGGGTAGCGGACCGGCAGATCCGGCTGCGCCGTGCGGAACATCACGCTGCGCTGATGGGAAAAGGTGCAGAAGCCGGCTTCGCCGTGATAGTTGCCCATGCCGCTCGCCCCCACACCGCCGAAAGGCAGGTCGGGCACGGCAGCTTGAAGGATCGCGTCATTGAAGACCACGCTGCCGGAGCTGGTGGAGGCCAGCACCCGGTCGCGGGCGTTGTTGTCGCCTCCGAACAGGTAGAGGGCCAGGGGTTTCTCCCCCTGGCGCACCAGGTGCAGGGCCTCCTCGAGATTGTTCACGCGGACCACGGGCAGCAGCGGGCCGAAGATCTCCTCCTGCATCAGCGGATCGGTGCGGGGCTCGGCCACCTCGATCAAGGTGGGTTCGATCCGTAGCGTCGCTGGGTCACTGCGTCCGCCCACCAGGACGGCATTGCGCCGCTGGGCCTCCGCCAGCAGGGCCTCCAGCCTCTGGAAGCGGTCGCGGTTCACAATCCGGGCAAGATCGGGACTTTCCAGGGGATCGGTTCCGTAGAAGGCCAGCAGTTCGCGGCGGATCTGCGCCACCAGCTCTTCCCGGACGGCAGGGACCACCAGCAGGTGGTCGGGGGCGATGCAGGTCTGGCCGGCATTGAGACCCTTGGCCCAGGCGAGGCGACGGGCGCTGACGGCCAGATCCGCATCTTCGAGCACGATCGCCGGGCTCTTGCCGCCCAGTTCCAGGGTGACGGGGGTGAGATGGCGGGCGGCGGCGGCCAGCACCAGTCGACCCACCCTGCCGCCTCCGGTGAACAGGATGTGGTCGAACCGTTCCTCCAGCAGGCGGGCCGCTGTCCCCCCATCCCCCAGCACCACCTGTGCCACTTCCGGCGCGAAGTGGCGGTGCACCAGGCGTTCGATCAGTTCCGCGGTCCGAGGCGCCTGTTCGGAGGGTTTGATCACCACGCTGTTGCCGGCGGCGAGGGCGCTCACCAAGGGGCGGAGGCAGAGCTGGAACGGATAGTTCCAGGGGCCGATGATCAGCACGCAGCCCAGGGGTTCCCGCTGGATCCGTGCGCCCCCGGGCCAGCCCCAGAAGGGCAGGGGGACGGGCCGGGGCGTCATCCAGCGGCGCAGGTGGCGGCGGGTGTGGCGCAGTTCCTGCTGCACCGTGATCAATTCCATCATCGCTTCCACCGGCGGCCGCCCCAGGTCGGCCGCCAGGCTTTCCAGCACCGCCTCTCCCGCTTCCTTCAGCAGGGCGCTGAGGCGGTTGAGTTGCTCCAGGCGCCAGCTCCTCGGCCTCGTTTCGCCCCGGCTCACCGGTTCACGCATCGCCGCGATGCTGAGGCGCAGCGGCAGATCCAGGGGGGGATTGGGGAGAGGGCTGATGGTCATGCAGGAGTCAGCGGGGCTGAAGGGGTAGCGCGGGGGTGGGGGTCTCGCAGCCCCGTCGATGGACCTCGATTCTCAGGGCGTTGAGTGCGGGGTCGTCCGGACCCTCGAAATCGAACAGCAGGGCGGAGGCAAGGGAAGGCTTCCCCTGCAGCAGAGCCTGTTCCACCGCCTGCCGCCAGGCCCGCGGATCCGTGCCCAGACGCTTGCGCAGGGCCCCGTTCTTCGCCATGGCGGCGGCGGCGGTGCCCTGCAGTTCGATCGAGGCGAACTGGTCGACTCCGGCGGTTTCGGGCTGCAGCCGGAGCATCAGTTTCTGGCCGGGCAGGATCGGGGGCAGGGGCCAGCGGATCGGCCCTTCGATCGGATCCGATTCGCTCCCTTGCCGTTGCCAGAGCACCCCTTCCGGTCCCTCGATTCTCACGCTGCGAAAGCGGCCGATGGCGAAGATCGTGGGCTGATCCAGTGCCACGAGCGCCGTGGCTTTGCCAAGGCCATCCGGCTGCACCGCCGGCGTGAGCACGCAGATGCTCGGCTCCAGCGGGGCGAGCGGTTGCCGGTTGGTGGCGGCTCCGGGCAGGGCCAGAACGATCAGCAGGCCGATCGCCCCCAGGGCACGCCTTCCTTGGGGCCCCCTCGTCGCTCTCCGGAGCGCCATCCTGAGGCGTCTGATCACGGTGTTCAAGCCATCCCCAGCCAAGGCTAGGGAAGGGGGGCAGGTCTGCCGGTGCCTGGCAGATCGGAAGCCCTTGACGAGACTTGAACTCGTGACCTCTCCCTTACCAAGGGAGTGCTC
>JBBASR010000076.1:0-9026 GCA_040399125.1 Cyanobium sp.
CACAATTGAGCTCGCAATGGTGCCGCTGAGCAGCGCAAGAAAACGACGACGCTTGGTCATGGTTTGGATCGGGTGAGAAGAGAGAAATAGACGAATAATCCGGCGCCAGGACACAGTTCAGCCAGGGGGCAATAATGCCTGCTACCTGGTGAATCTGGTTGTGGAATCAGAGGCGAAAAACCTGGCCTTGATGACGGCGGAGCTGGTCAGAACAGGGGACTGAATCTGTTGATCAGCTGGTCACTCCTGGGGGTTGAATCTGCGCAACCTTAGGGAGTGGATTGGGTGGTTGGGTTGCGTTGGCTGAAGGATCAGAGATGGATGTGATCAGTACCTCTGATGCCGGAATGGAGGGAAAAACAGGCAATCCCGTCTGCCGTCATCACATCTGTGATGCATAGACACCTGGCCAGTAGCTAGGGATAGCCGGGGCTCATTTAGGGGATGTGATTCAGAGTCCGCAGACCTTAGGGAGCGGTCGCCAATACCTGACGAGTTTGTTGAGGAAATATCTCTGATCACCCCCATAAGCCGGCTTGATTCCTGCTCTCCATCCGATCCCGTCGGCTTTTGGCGATGATGACTGGGCTTTGTTTTTGATTCGCCCTAACGATGGTGCCGGCCATCTGCGGGACGGTGGCGCGGCGGCTGTCAGGCCTGCGGGCACCGGCAGGAGCGGCTCCGGCCGGATGGCCTTACCCGGGCTGACCCCGGCCAGTGCCCGGCCTGCAACCCCTGAGGCGATCAGCCCGGCAGGATCACCCGGTTGATCACATGCACGATGCCGTTATCGCAGACGATGTCTGCCTGAACCACCGTGGAGTTCTTCACCTCGAAGGGTTCGCTGCGGCGGATCGCCACCGGTGCCCCTTCGAGGCTGGTCCATTCCGGCTGCGTGGTCAGATCGGCCCGCAGGCAGGCTCCGCTGAGCACGTGATATTTAAGGATCCGAGCCAGCTGGGGTGGGTTGTCCACCAGGGTCTGTACGGTGCCGGGCGGCAGGGCGGCGAAGGCGTCATCCACCGGAGCGAACACGGTGAAAGGGCCCGGCCCCTCAAGGGCCGAGCGCAGTCCGGCCACCTCCACGGCGGTGAGCAGGGTGGAAAAGCAGCCGGCGGCCTGGGCGGTCTCGAGAATGGTGGCCATGGGAGAGCGGCAGAAGGAATAAAGGGCCGATGCGGTTTCAGTCGATGCGTTTTCAGCGGTAGTCCTGGGACTGGATCGCCCCCAGCCGAGCTTCCGGCCGCAGGAAGCGATCCATCTGGGCCTCGAAGAAGCGGCGATTGGCCAGCAGGTGCTCCGGGTCGGTGTCGTCGAGCGGGTACAGCAGGGCCGCCCGCAGGGCCTGAATCACCGCGGAGGTCACGTTGTACATCGAGCGTTGGAAGGTGACGCCCAGCTGGATCAGCTGGTCTTCCTCGCCACGTTCATGCTTCCTATACAGCTCCTTCAGGTAGGAGGGCAGGAAATGCAGCATGTCCTGCATCAGCAGGGTGGGAGGAATGCCTGCCGACCCCACGGGAAACACGTCTGCATAGAGGATTCCATAGTGGAAATCAGCCTGGTCGGCGGGCACCTGACCGGCCTGGGCGTTGTAACTCTTGGTGCCCCGGAAGGGTGAGGTGCGATAAAACACCGCTTCCACATAGGGGAGAGCCGCTTCGTAGAGCCAGGTGAATCCTTCGCTCTTGGGAATGATCTCAAAGCATTCCCCGTCAATGAACGCGTGGTGATAGATCGGCCGGCCGGCTACGGCGAAGATGCCATTCACCAGGAAGTCCATCGCATCAGGAACCCCCTTGAACCCGCCTTCATCGTAGATATCGCTCATCTCAAAGAATACAGGCGCCATCACTTCCCAGAACAGGCCGAGATTGGCGGTGTAGCTCAGCTGCTTCACCTTCTCCAGGAACATCTCCGGGAACAGCTTGTAGAGGCCCAGCATCACCGGATTGCGCTTGAAGTAGGCCTTGATGGCGCGGTCGGCATTGTTTCGGTAGGCGTCGCTTGCGAGGTAATCGTTGAAGCGACCGCCCATGTTCTGGTGCCAGAGCATCGCCTGCATGCAGGCCTCGGCAAATTCCATGTTGATGCGATCGTGCCAGAGGTGATGCAGCAGCTTGGGCATCTGGGTGGTTTCACCCTTGGCCATGAACTCCAGCAGCTCCGGATGGGCCTTCTCGCCGCCGCGCCAGATGCGCAGCTGGGACTGGTCACCCGCGTAGGAATTGGGGAGGTCGAGGTATTCCTGGGAGGGGAAGTACTTGAAGGCCGGCAGCGGATCCAGGAACACCTGCTCGGCGATGTAGAGCAGGTCGCGCCAGTAGAAATCCATCGGCACGGCATAGGCCTTGTAGATGCCGATGATCTGCATCAGGTTTTCGGGGGTGTCCGGCAGCATCGAGCCGCCGGCCTCCAGCCGGTGGATCACCTCCGCCCAGCGGTGCTGGGAGGGGGGGATCAGGGGAGTGGTGGTGGGTTCGGCAACCGGGGCGATCGGGGTGGTCATGACGGCAGCAGCTCCGGAGCGACGGCGACGGTGGTGAGGGGTGTGGCGGTGAGGGCCGCGGTGGTGAGGGGCGCGGAGGCGTAGAGGAAGGGTTGGGACCGCAGGGCCAGCGAGCGGGTGGTGGCCTCACTCCAGCCGGTGAGAGCCGTGGGCCAGAGACCGGCGCCAATCACCAGCAGCGTCAGCAGCAGTGCCGGGGCCCGCTCGCTCCACCGGGTCGACTGCCAGTGGGCGCGGTCGTTATCGAGGCGACCGAAGCCCACCCGGTTGAACAGGCGCACCGCGTAGACGGCGGTGAAGCCAGAGGCGATCAGGCTCACCAGGGTTGCCCTCGGGAACACGGTCCAGCTGCCTTCAAACACCAGCAGTTCGGCCGGGAAGCCCGCCAGGCCTGGGATGCCGGCGGCGGCCATCAGGGCCAGCAGCAGCATCCCGAGGGTGAACGGCAGTCCGCGCAGTGGATTAAGCAGGCCCGAGAGTTCGGGAATCGAGGTGGTGCCGGTGCGGCGCTCGATCAGCCCGACGCAGGCGAACAGCAGGGCAACGATCAGTCCATGGGCCAGGATCTGGGCCACCGCCCCCTGCAGGCTGAGGGGGGTGGCGGCGGCCAGGGCCAGCACCAGCAGTCCCATGTGGCCGAGGGAGCTGTAGGCCATCAGGCGTCGGATGTCGCTCTGGGCGATGGCGTTGAGGGCGCCATAGACCGCACTGAGGGCCCCGGCGGCGGCGATCCACGGCGACCAGGCGGCCCAGGTGTCGGGGAGGAAGCCCACCCCGAAACGCAACAGGCCATAGGCCCCGAGCTTGGAGACGGCTCCCCCCAGCAGCATCACCACCGGAGTGGGAGCCTGGCCATAGGTGAGGGGCTGCCAGCCGTGCAGAGGCACGATCGGCAGCTTCAGCCCGAAGCCGAGCAGCAGCAACGCCAGAATCCATCTCTGGGCGGAGGGGGAGAGGTCCGCCTGGGCCAGATCGTCGAAGCCGAAGCCCAGCCCTTTCGCGTTGAGCCACCCGAAGGCGAGCACCCCGGCCAGCAGGCTGAGGCCGGAGACGGCTCCGAAAAGCAGGAAGCGGATCGCGGCGCCTGCCCTGCGCTCCCGGCCCCAGATCGCCACCAGCAGGGTGGTGGGGATCAGCACCAGCTCGAACGCCAGCACGAACAGCAGGGCATTGCGGGCCAGGAAGGCCCCCATCACCCCGAGGTTGGTGGCCAGCATCAGGGAAAAGAACAGCCGGGGGCGGCTCTGGTCGGCCGGAGCCGAAAGGATGGCCACCAGGGTGAGCAGCGCCGTGAGCAGCACCAGCGGCAGCGAAAGGCCATCGAGACCCAGTTCGAGCTCCAGGCCGAGCTTGGGCACCCACGGCAGGTGCAGATCGGCCGGGGCCTGGCGCCAGCACAGCAGCCCGACCAGCAGCTGGCCGGCGGCGGCGAGGGCGGCAAGGCTGCGCACCCGCACCGGATCCGCCCCCGGCAGCAGGGGCAGCAGCAGGGTCCCGGCCAGGGGCAGCAGCAACAGCAGCAGCAGGAAGGAGGGAGCCATCAGCGGAGGGGGTGAAGGAGCTGGAGGGGCAGGGAAAACAGACCGGAGGAAGGGCGGGCAAGCAGCCAGGCCGCCATCAGCAGCACCCCCAGCACGAGAGTGAGGGCGTAGGCCTGGGAACGCCCCGAGGTGGTGAGGCTGAGTCGGCGGGCCCCGAGCAGGGCCGCTTCGCCGGTGGCTCCGCTGAAACCATCCACCAGCCGTTCGTCACACCAGGCGCTGATCCGTGCCAGGCCCACCACCAGCGCCACCACCGTGCGGTGATAGAAGCGCTCGGTCTGCATGTCCTCGGCCAGCCAGTCCTGCAGGCCGCCGAGGGTGGAGGGCAGGTGGGCCAGCGGGTGGGGGCGGAGATAGAAGAGAGCAGAGAGGCCTCCACCCACCAGGGTGGAGAGCAGCAGGGGCACGGCCATCGGCCCCCAGCCCGGCAGCGGCCCCACGGCGAAGACGCCATTGCGCGCCAGCAGCTGCGGCAGATGCAGCACCAGGCCGGTGAGCACCAGGGTGGGCAGCACCATCAGCCACAGGGCTTCGGGGGAGCGGGCCGTGAACACGGTCGGCTGGCCGGCCCAGATCTGGCCAAAGATCCGGATCAGTCCGGCGCTGATCAGCGCATTGGTCAGCAGCACCAGCCCACCCAGCAGCCAGGGATGGTCACTGGCGGCCGTGAGCGCCATCAGCTCGCGCAGGGCGGCGAAGCCACCGAAGGGTGGCAGCCCCATCAGGCCGGCCGCCCCGGCCAGGAACGCCACCCCCATCAGGGGGCGGCGGCTCCAGAGGCCGCCCAGCTGGGTGAGGTCCTGGGTGACGTTGGTGAGCACGATGGCGCCGACCGCCATCAGCATCAGTGCCATCGGCAGCGGATAGACCAGCATCAGGTGGTCGGCAACGCTGATCCCGCCCAGGCCCACGGCGACGAACAGCAGCCCCAGCCAGCTGCTGACCAGGAAGGAAAGGGCCCGCTTGACATCGATCTGGGCCAGGGCGATCAGGGACCCGACCACGGCCGTGGTACCCCCCACCACCACCAGTACCCCCTGCACCAGGGGGCTCAGGGCGATCAACGGCTCCAGGCGCAGCAGCAACCAGGCACCGCCCACCACCACCACCGAATTGCGTAGCACCGTGGAGGGCAGGGGGCTTTCCATCGCCTCATCCAGCCACAGGTGCAGGGGAATCTGGGCGCACTTGCCCATCGGCCCGGCGATCAGGGCCAGCAGGATCAGCGGAAACCAGGAGGGCAGGGGCTGGCCGTTGTTGGTGAGGTCGGCGGCCCAGGCCTGGAGGCCGTGGAAGTTCCAGGTGCCGGTGAGGGGCAGCAGGGCGATCACACCGGCCAGCAGGATCAGGTCGCCGATCCGCTTGGTCAGAAAGGCGTCGCGGGCTCCCTTCACCACCAGGGGCTGGTTGTACCAGGTGCCCACGATCAGATAGGTGCCGAGGGTCAGCAGCTCCAGGATCACGTAGCTGAAGAACAGCGAGTCGGTGAGCACCAGGGCGCAGAGGCCGGACTCAAAGAAGCTGAGGGAGCCGAAGAAGCGGGGCCAGCCCCAGTCCATCTCCAGATAGGCGATCGAATAGATCTGCACCAGCACGTGCAGGCCCGTGATCAGCACCATGGCGATCAGCGCCGGCTCGGTGATCAGGCCATCGAAGCCCACCCGCAGGCCGGCGGTCTGCAGCCAGGTCCAGCCGAAGGTAAGCGGGCGGTAGATCGCCGCCGATCCTGCGGTGGAGTTGGAGTGCAGCGCCACCAGGGCGAGCACGCTGTGGGCGAAGGCCACACTCACCAGCAGCAGGTTGAGGTAACCGCAGGGCCGGGGACCGGTGCGGCTGATCAGGCCGGGAGACCAGAGCAGCGAAAGCAGCGATGCCAGCAGGGGGTACAGCGGAACCAGCCAGGCCGTCTGGGCGGGAAGCAGGGTCATGGCGAGAGGAGGAGCGGCAAGGGACCGCCCGTGGCGCGGAAAGCTAAACAGCAGGGCGGCGATGTGGGGGCGCCGGAGGGAAAGAACGTCTCATTGGCACACTCAGCGCCGCTTATCTGTGTTCAGCATTCGGTGCGCATCGTTTCTTTCTGCAGGGAGGAGGGCTGCCAGACTTAAGACTCCTGCCGCGGCGGCATTGACCTGTCCAAAGTGCGGTTGCCGGATGGTGGCCAAGGTGGGCCGTGGCAGGGCGCCGGGTTCGTCGATGCTGATCTGCGTCGACTGCGGCCACCCGGTGGATGAACGGCCCCGCCCCGATAAGAGGCTGCGAAAGCTGAAAAGCGCCCTGCTGCTGTCGTTGATGGGGCTGGTGATGGGAACCCTGATGTTTCTGGGCTCCATGAAGGATGCCCTCACTGAGGATCCCGACCCGGGCGATACCTTTGAGCAGCTGGACGACGGCGGTCCAACCGCCGGCTTCGGAAGCCTGCCACCAGCCGGACAGCCCCGAGCAGCAGCCCCACCACCAGCAGCCCCAGCAGCAGCCCCTGCATCCAGGCACCCAGCGGCTCCAGCCACTCGATCACCCGGCCATAGCCAGCCCCCAGCCCCTGACCGGCCAGGGTCAGAGCTGTGACCCAGAGCAGGCTGCCGGCGATGGTCCAGCCCAGAAACGCCACCTGGGGCATCAGCTCGATCCCCGCCGGCAGCGACACGAACGAACGGACGGCGGGCAGCAGCCGGCCCCAGAAGATCACGGCGGCACCGTGGCGGCCGAACCAGCGCCGGCTGGCGGCCAGGGCTTCGGGCCGCAGCCCCAGCCACGATCCGTGCCGGGCCACGAGCCGCTCCAGCCGCTCCTCATTGATCAGGCGGCCGATCCAGTACCAGAACCAGGCGCCCAGCACCGTGCCCACCAGTCCGGAGAGAATCACCGGCAGCAGCTCCAGTCGGCCCTGCTGAACCAGGAAGCCCCCCAAGGGCATGATCATCTCCGAGGGGATCGGCGGCGCGATCGCCTCCAGCAGCATGGCCAGCAGGATGAAGCCATAGGCCAGCGGTGGATTGGTGTCCACCGCGGTGGTGATCGCTTCGCTGAGGAAGCGGCCGGCACTGGCGAGATCCATGGGGGGCGCGGGGCGGGTGGATCTCAGACGTCGGCGTTGCGCTGGCGCTGCCACAGCCGCAGCACCTTCTCCAGCTCCAGATAGAGGAAGAAGATCAGGCTGACGCCGGCACAGATGGCCAGGTCATGGCCGCTGAGCGGCACGGTGCCGAAGAAGTTGGCCAGCGAAGGCACGTAGAGCAGAGCCAGCTGCAGCAGGGAGGTGAGCACCACCGCCCACAGCAGCCAGGGATTGCTGAACGGTGCCACCTGGAACAAGGGGCGTTCGCTGCGGGCCGAGAGGGCGTGACCCATCTGGGCCAGGCAGAGGGTGGTGAACACGATCGTCTTCCAGGGGGCTCCCGTGCGGGCCGCCCACACCATCAGGGCGATCACCATCAGGGCGAAGACGATGCCGATCCTCAGGATGTAGCTGCCAACGCCGCGGGCGAAGATCGATTCCCCGGGTTTGCCGGGAGGCCTGAGCATCAGGCCGTCCTCGCCGGGTTCCAGGGCCAGGGCCAGGGCCGGCACCCCATCGGTGACCAGATTCATCCACAGGATCTGCAGCGGCGTCAGCGGCACCCCCACCAGGCCCAGGAGCGGCGCGGCGGCGATGGTGATCAATTCGCCGACATTGCTGCCGAGGATGTATTTCACGAATCGGCGGATGTTGGCGTACACCAGCCTTCCCTCTTCCACCGCATTGACGATGCTGGCGAAGTTGTCATCGAGCAGCACCATGTCGGCTGCCTCCTTGCTCACCTCGGTGCCGGTGATGCCCATCGCCACGCCGATGTGGGCCTGCTTGAGGGCCGGGGCATCGTTGACGCCGTCGCCGGTCATCGCCACCACCTCACGCCTTCCCTGCAGGGCCTTGACGATCCGCAGCTTCTGCTCGGGCGGAACGCGGGCATAGACACTGCAGCGACTCACCACCTCGGAGAGGCCCGATTCATCGAGGGCTTCCAGTTCCCGACCCAGCACCACCTCGGCGTTCTCCGGCACCAGGCCGATGGCGGAGCCGATGGCGCGGGCGGTGAGCGGATGGTCGCCGGTGATCATCACCGGCCGGATGCCGGCCTCGCGACACCGGGCCACGGCACTGGGCACCTCGGGCCGGGGCGGATCCAGCTGGGCCATCAGCCCCAGCAGCACCTGGTGCTCGAGTTCCTGTTCGGGGCTGGCGTGGTGGGGTGCGCAGGCGAAGGCGAGCACCCGCAGCCCGGAGGCCGCCAGCTGCCGGGCCTGCTCCAGCCACCAGCTGTGTTCCGCCTCGCCCATGGGCACCACGCCGCTGCCATCCAGCCAGCGATCGCAGCCGGCAAGGATCACCTCCGGCGCTCCCTTGCTGATCATCAAGGTGGTGGACCCTTCGGCCACAGCCCCCAGAGGGGCCTGCAGGGTGCCCGTGGGATCCTGCACCCACACCGCCATCAACTGGCGCTCCGAGCTGAAGGGGATCTCGGCTGCCCGCTGATAGTGGCTGCGCAGGGCGAAGGCATCGATGCCTGCCTTGGCGGCCACCACCACCAGGGCTCCTTCGGTGGGGTCGCCCAGCACGTCCCATTGCCCCTGGGGATCGCGCTTCAGCTCGGCATCGCTGCAAAGCACACCAGCCTCCAGCAGCAACTTCTGATCCGCCTCCTGCTGGCTGGGTGAGCCGTAGACGCCGGGCAGGGCGGCCACTGGCCTCTCCAGGGCCGTGGGCGTGAAGCTGCCATTGGGCTCGTAGCCCAGACCGCCCACCGCAATCGCCTGGCTGCCGCTGCGCAGCTCCTGCACCACCTGGCGGTTCTGGGTGAGGGTGCCGGTCTTGTCGGAGCAGATCACCGTCACCGAGCCGAGGGCTTCCACCGCCGGCAGGCGGCGGATCAGGGCGGCACGCCGCACCATGCGCTGGGTGCCGATCGCCAGGGTCACGGTGATCACCGCCGGCAGGC
>JBBASR010000077.1:0-8872 GCA_040399125.1 Cyanobium sp.
CCCCCGACCCTCAGAACCGGAATCTGATGCTCTATCCAACTGAGCTACATGCCCAACACGGGAAAGGATTCACCTGACCATGGTCTGGTGGATGCCTGGCACCCGATGGACCTACCTTACCCGCTGACCGCCCCAGACCCATCCGGCTGCACCGACTGGAGCTTCAGCACTTCCGCAACATCCGGGGGCTTCACCTGGAGTTGACGGCGCCGCGAGTGCTGGTGATCGGCTCCAACGGGGAAGGCAAATCCAACCTGCTGGAAAGCGTGGAGCTGCTCACCAGCCTGCGCTCGCACCGCTGCAGCAGCGACCGCGACCTGATCGAGCAGGGCCAGCCCGCCAGTCGCCTCTGCGCCCTCACCGATGGGGACGACCACCTGGAGCTGCAGTTGCGCCGCCAGGGGGGGCGCCAGGCCCTGCGAAACGGCAAGATCCTGGAGCGGCAGCTCGATCTGATCGGGTCGCTGCGCTGCGTGGGATTCAGCGCCCTGGATCTGGAGCTGGTGCGGGGCGAGCCCTCGCTGCGGCGCCAGTGGCTCGACCGGGTGGTGCTGCAGCTGGAACCGCTCTACGCAGCACTGCTGAGCCGATACGGGCGCCTGTTGCGCCAGCGCAGCCAGCTGCTGCGCAGGGGCCTGGGCGGCGGCCAACAGGAGCCGCTGCTGGATGCCTTCGACCAGCAGATGGCCCTGACGGGCATCCGACTGCACCGTCGGCGACGTCGGGCCCTGGAACGGCTGGAGCCGCTGGCTCGGACCTGGCAGGAACGGCTGGGGGGAAGCCAGGAGGGCCTGACCCTGGCCTATCGCAGCGGCACCGCCCTGGAGGGGGAGGAAGCGGAAGAACCATGGCGCCGGTCGATGGAGGAGCAACTGCGGAATCAGAGATCCGAGGAGCAGCGGCTGGGGTACTGCCTGGTGGGTCCGCAGCGCGATGAGGTGGATTTTCTGCTGGCCGAACGTCCGGCCCGCCGCTATGGATCGGCAGGCCAGCAACGCACCCTGGTGCTTTCCCTGAAACTGGCGGAACTGGATCTGGTGCGCCAGGTGGTGGGCCAGCCCCCCCTGCTGTTGCTGGACGACGTGCTCGCGGAGCTGGATCCCCGGCGCCAGCAGCTGCTGCTGGAGGCGGTGGGCGAGGGCCACCAGTGCCTGGTGAGCGCCACCCACCTGGAAGCGTTCAGCGGCGGCTGGCGCGCCGCTGCCCAGGTGGTGGCGATGGAGCGGGGCACGTTGGTGAGGACCTGAACACGGAACAGGGGCAGGGAAGGGAGAGCCGAACCTTGCGTAGTGCCAGCAACAACGTATCGTTGGGAGCTCATCGCCTGGATTCCTGATGAACCAGAGCCTGCCCTGCCTCCACCCCAACCCGGGATGGAACGGAGCCGCCGCCCCTCAGCAACAAGCCTCCACACCCAATACAACCGACGCGGTTGGGAAACACTGCATTCTCGAGCTTTACGACTGCGACAGTTCAAGGCTCGACGACGAAGCTTTCCTCAGGGACACCATCACGACAGCAGCCAAGCGTGCTGGCGCAACCCTGCTCAATCTGATCACCCACCGCTTCGAACCCCAGGGCGTGACCGGCCTGGCTCTGCTGGCCGAATCCCACATCTCGATCCACACCTGGCCTGAATCGGGCTACGCGGCTGTGGATGTATTCACCTGTGGGGATCACACCATGCCTGAAAAGGCCTGCCAGATCCTCTGGGAAGAACTGGGATCCAAACGCCACAAACTGACCAGCTTCCGAAGAGAAACCCCGGAAGCGATCGTGGACAGTGAACGGGAGCCCTCCCTCGCCGCGACCCCTGTCTGAGACGTTTCCCGCAGAGGGGGCAGCACGCCCCCTTTTTTTATGGCGCGTTTCCCTACTACGGCCCCCCAGGCCCAGGGGGTGAGGGGGAAGCCAGATCCCGGTTGAGCTTGCCGCTCACCAATCCCTCGAGATCCAGGCCGACGGCATGGAAACCGAACCCCAGAAAGGCCTCCACCAGCTCCTGCCTCAGGCCATTGCTGGCCAGTCTGGCCAGCGCCGAGGGCAAGACGTCGGCCGGCAGCTCGATCCGGGCAGCCTCTCCCTGGCTGCGCACACGGATCTCCGGCCATCCCTGCTTCCTCAGCCAGTCTTCTGCCGCGGCCACCCGAACCAGCCGGGAAGCATTGACCGGCTCGCCATAGGGGAAGCGGGAGGCCAGACAGGGCTGGGCGGGCTTATCCCACCAGGGGAGGCCGAGGGCGCGTGAAAGGCGACGCACCCCGCTCTTGTCGATGCCGTGCAGCGCCAGGGGAGAGATCACCCCGTGCTCCCGGGCGGCCTGGATGCCGGGCCGATGATCCCCGAGGTCATCGAGATTGACGCCGTCCAGCACCCGGGCACCTGCGGCGGCGGCGGCGATCGGGGTCAACAGGCTGTGGAGCTGCCACTTGCAGGCATAGCAGCGCTGCTCGGGGTTGCTGGCATAGGCCGGATCGGCGAGTTCGGCGGTGGAAATCTCGCGGTGGCGCAACCCCAACCAGCGGGCCTGCCAGCGTGCCTCCTCCCGCAGATGGGGAGCCAGGGCCGGGGAGACGCCCGTGATCGCCAGGGCTCGGTCCCCCAGCCGATCCACCGCCAGGGCCGCCACCAGTGCGCTGTCCACGCCGCCGGAGTAGGCCACCACCACCCGCTCCAGTTGATCCAGGCAGGCCCGCAGCTCTGCCAGGGAACGCTCGAGCGGCTCGGGCAGGGTTTCCAGGAGCGTGAGCGGAGGAGTCATCGGCGAAGTCCCCTGGGGAGATCGTGGCAGGAAGCCCGGGGAAGCGGACCTGGGTAGCATCGCTCCAGGACCCGACAAGGTCCCCCGCAGCCCCGATGACCTCGCCCTCCAGCTCCACCCAGACTCCACAGCGGGGCACCGGTCGTGGCATCGGCATCCGCACGGCCGCCGGCAGTGAGGAGCGGGCCCATGGCCAGCTGCACGTCTATGACGGCGATGGCAAAGGCAAGAGTCAGGCCGCCCTCGGGGTGGTGCTGCGCACGATCGGCCTCGGGATCTGCGAGCAGAAACGCACCAGGGTGCTGCTGCTGCGGTTCCTGAAAGGACCGGGACGCTCCTACGACGAAGACGCCGCCATCGAGGCCCTGCAGCAGGGCTTCCCCCACCTGATCGACCAGGTACGCACCGGCCGCGGGGATTTCTTCACCGCCGCCGAGGTTACCCGCTTCGACCGACAGGAAGCCCAGCGGGGCTGGGACATCGCCAAGGGAGCCATCGCCAGCAACCTCTATTCGGTGGTGGTGCTCGACGAACTCAACCCGGTGCTCGATCTCGGATTGCTGGATCCCGGCGAAGTGGTGCGCACCCTCGCCACCAAACCAGAAGGAATGGAGGTGATCTGCACCGGCCGGGGCGCGCCCCGGGAACTGGTACAACTGGCCGACCTCCATTCGGAGATGCGGGCCCACAGGCGGCAGCTGCCGGAAGGCAGCGAAGACCAGGAAATCGATCCCCAGGCCAGAGGCCTCGACGGCATCGAGATCTACACCGGCGAGGGCAAGGGGAAATCCACCAGTGCCCTGGGCAAGGCCCTGCAGGCGATCGGCCGTGGCATCAGCCAGGACAAGAGCCATCGGGTGCTGATCCTGCAGTGGCTCAAGGGAGGCAGCGGCTACACGGAAGATGCCGCCATCGCAGCCCTCCGGGAAAGTTACCCCCACCTGGTGGACCACCTTCGCTCCGGACGCGACGCGATCGTATGGCGTGGTCAGCAGCAACCGATCGACTACGTGGAGGCCGAGCGGGCCTGGGAGATCGCCCGGGCTGCCATCGCCAGTGGCCTTTACAAGACCGTGATCCTCGACGAGCTCAACCCCACCGTGGATCTGGAGCTACTGCCGGTGGAGCCGATCGTGCAGACCCTGCTGCGCAAGCCTGCCGAAACCGAGGTGATCATCACCGGCCGCTGCAAATCACGGCCGGCGTACTTCGATCTGGCCTCGGTGCACTCGGAGATGGTGTGCCATAAGCACTACGCCGAACGCGGCGTGGACCTCAAGCGGGGGGTGGATTACTGACCCGCCCCCATCACACACCCGTCACACGCACCCTCGTCACACGCACCCTCGTCAATAGCGAGGCACGCTCGGATCCACCTCCTGGCTCCAGGCGTCGATGCCACCGGTCACGTTGATGCCCTCAATGCCGTGGCGCTTGAGGGCGATCAGGGCCTTGGCGCTGCGGCCGCCGAGCTTGCAGTGCACATACAGCTGCTTACCGGCTGCCAGCTCCCTCACCCGCTCCACGGCGGTGCCGTTCTCGATCTGATCCAGCGGAATCAATGTGGCCCCGGGGATCACGGCGATCTCGGCCTCGGGAGGATTGCGCACATCGATCAGCACCAGGCCCGAGGTGTCGCCGGCGAGCAGGGTGTTCAGTTCACTGACGCTGATGCTCTCCACGGCACCAGCCTCCTCCTGGCCGGGGGCACTGCCGCCGACGCCGCAGAACTCCTGGTAGTCGATCAGCTTGTCGATCACCGGGCGCTCGGGGTTGGGCCGGAGTTTGAGCTCGCGGAACTTCATCCCCAGGGCATCGAACAGCAGCAGGCGGCCGCTGAGGGTGGTGCCGATGCCGGTGATGATCTTCACCGCCTCGGTGGCCTGGATCACGCCGATGATCCCGGGCAGCACGCCCACCACGCCGCCCTCAGCGCAGGAGGGCACCATGCCCGGCGGCGGCGGCTCGGGGAACAGATCGCGGTAGTTGGGGCTTTCGGCGTCGAGGTTGAACACCGTGGCCTGGCCCTCGAAGCGGAAGATCGAGCCGTACACGTTGGGCTTACCCAGCAGCACGCAGGCGTCGTTCACCAGGTAGCGGGTGGGGAAGTTGTCGGTGCCGTCGCAGACCAGGTCGTACGGCCGAACGATCTCCAGGGCGTTCTCGCTGGTGAGAGCCGTCTCGTAGAGATCCACCTGGCAGTGGGGGTTGATCTCGAGGATGCGCGCCTTCGCTGATTCGATCTTCGGCTTGCCCACCCAGCTGGTGCCGTGGATCACCTGCCGCTGCAGGTTGGAGTGATCCACCACATCGAAATCGACGATGCCGATGCGGCCCACACCGGCCGCGGCCAGATAGAGGAGCAGGGGGGAGCCGAGGCCGCCGGTGCCCACGCACAGCACCGAGGCGGCCTTGAGGCGCTTCTGCCCCTCCATGCCCACCTCAGGCAGGATCAGGTGGCGGGCAAAGCGGGCCACCTCATCGGGGCTCAGCTGAATGCCGCTGGTGTCGGGGGGAAGCATGGAACGGGAGGACGCAGCCGGTGCCTCGCCGGTGGAGCGGACACCTCAATCCTCCATTTTCCACTCCAGGGGCCGCGGCTCGTCGTTTTCCTCCATCCACCAACAGCCGAGCTCACCGCCACCCCCCCGGATCAGCATCAGGGCGGGGGTGAAGCAGAGATCCCGATCGATGCGGGAGGGCATGGCCTCGCCGCAGGGGTGGCTGTGGGCAGACCCCAGCACCTCCACTCCAGCCGAACGGGCCCACTTCTGGGCGAGCAACTGTTCGCGGGGATCGAGGGCGAAGCGAAGCTGCCGCTCCTCAACGGGCAACCACACATTCAGACAGGGCCAGATTCGCTCCAGGCTCCAGAGTCCGTGCCGGCGGCGCCCCAACAGCAGGGCACAGCCCTCCTCGGGCCAGGCCGCATCCAGCACCCTGCCGAGATGCGTCAGCGGCTGGCGACCGATGCGCAATTGCTGTGGCAGATCACTGTCCACGCAGGTACCTTTGTCTCTGTCCTGTTCCAGAGTCATCGCCTTCCATGAGCGATATCAATACCGAAATCAAGGAGACGGTGGAAACCGACACCAACCTTCATGGTGATGGAAGTGGTGAGGACACTGGCTTCGACTTCAACCAGCGTTACGGCGACGTGATCGGCAAGGTCAACGAGACGCTGGAGAAGGTGGACTGGAGCCAGATGGGCAAGATCGGCAAGATCGCCGGCATCCTCCTGGCCGTGATCGTGGCCCAGATCCTGATCAAGGGCGTGCTCGACACCATCAACCTGCTGCCGATCGTTCCCGGCCTCCTGGAGCTACTCGGTTTGGTCGTGGTGGGCACCTGGAGCTGGGAGAACCTCACCACCAGCGAAAAGCGTTCGGCGGTGGTGCACAAGATCCAGCACCTCAAGCAGGAATACCTGGGCTGAACACCGCAAGGGGGCGCAAGCCCCCTTTTTTTGGCCCGAGCCGTCCCCGGGCCACCGCCGGCCCAGGGGCGATGCTCACCCCGGCGGATCCTCCAGCAACCGCAGGATCGAGTCCTGGGCCTGGTTGCGGTAGCCCCCGCCGAAAAGATTGGCGTGGTTGAGCAGGTGATAGAGGTTGTAGATCTCCACCCGGCGTTCCTGGCCGGGGGGAAGGGGCCAGATCGCTTCATACCCCTCGAAGAAGGCGGCCGGCACCCCACCGAAGAGACGGGCCATCGCCAGATCCACTTCCCGATCGGCCCGATGGACGGAGGGATCGAACAGGGCACCGCGGCCATCGCTGAGCAGGGCTGCATTGCCGCTCCAGAGATCGCCATGGACCAGACAGGGGTCCGGCGCATGGCCGGCCAACCACCCCGGCAGCCGCTCCAGCAGTTCCGCGGCCCTGGGAAACACGGTGCCGCGGTCGGCCAGGAGCCGCAGCTGGGGAGCCAGCCGCCGCTCGCAGAAAAAGCGGCCCCAGTCCTCCAGCCAGCCATTGGCCTGCGGACCGGCTCCGATGAAATTGTCGATACTCCAGCCGAATCCCGCAGCAGGCACTGCAGTGGACTCGCTGAGGCTGAGGCGATGCAGCCGGGCCAGGGCTGCCCCGAGGCGCCCCCAGCCCTCCGCTGCTCCCCGCGGCGCCAAGGGGAGCCAGGGCAGAACCAGCACCGCCCGGTCTGCCATCACCCCAAGGGCCCGGGGCTCCGGGACCACCAGGCCCGCCGGTTCCGCCAGGGCCGCCAGGGCGGCCAGGCCGTCGGCCTCCGCCTCCAGCAGGGGGAGAGCCCCCACCTCGTTGGTCTTGGCGAACAATCTGCCGCCATCCGCCAGCTGCAGACACCAGGCCTCATGGATGCAACCACCGGCCACGGGAGCGCTCTGCACCAGATCGACGCCGAGCCGCTCGGCCAACCACAGACCCAGGGAATCGGCATTGCTGCGATTCATCATCAGCCAAGCGCCAGCTTCATTCTGAAGCGAGCGGCGACCCCGCGGCGACCCCGCGCCGGCCCCTAAGGTCGCCCCATCCTGGCGTTCGTTCCATCGCTTCCGATCCCCCAGAAGCCCGTGCCTCAGAGGCAGGCCGGTCGATCGATGTGGCGGTGGTCGGGGCCGGCATCGCCGGACTCACGGCCGCCAGCCTTTTGGCCCGGGCGGGTCTGGAGGTGGAACTGCTGGAAGCCCACCACCAGAGCGGTGGCTGCGCCGGCACCTTCCGCCGCGGCCCCTATGTGTTCGATGTGGGGGCCACCCAGGTGGCGGGGCTGGAGGCAGATGGCATCCACACCCGTCTGTTCGACCATCTCGGGATCGATTCGCCCCGGGCCAGCCCGCTCGATCCTGGCTGTGTGGTGGATCTGGGAGATGGCGAGCCGCCGGTGCGGATCTGGCGGGATCCAGAGCGCTGGCGCGAGGAAAGGGCGCGCCAGTTTCCCGGCAGCGAGCCCTTCTGGAGCCTCTGCAGCGCCATCCACCACGCCAACTGGGACTTTGCCGCCCGCAATCCGGTGTTGCCCCCCCGCAGCGCCTGGGATCTGGGCCAGCTGCTGGCAGCCCTCAGACCGGCCAACCTGGCAAGCGGGCTGCTCACCGGCGCGAGCATGGTGGATCTGCTATGCCTGAGCGGTGGCGGCCGTGGCAGCGGGGCCGCACGCCTGCGGCGCTTTCTGGATCTGCAGCTGAAGCTCTATTCCCAGGAGCCCGCCGATCGCACCGCCGCTCTGTATGGCTGCACCGTGCTGGCGATGGTGCAGGAGCCCCTGGGGCTGTGGCATCTGCACGGTTCGATGCAGGAGCTGAGCACCACGCTGGAGCAGGCCCTGGCGCGCCATGGCGGCAGGCTGCGCCTGCGGCACCGGCTGGAAACGCTGGAGAGGATTGCGGCGGAGCCGCAAGGGCAGCAGGGCCGCTGGCGCCTGCGGGGCCAGGTCGGGCGGCAGGGCGGCACCCGGGTGTTTCAGCTCGAGGCAAGCGAAGTGGTGGTGACCCTGCCGCCCCAGACCCTGCCGGAGCTGCTAGGGGAGGAGCTCCCCGTGGGGTATCGCCGGCGGCTGGAGGCCCTGCACGAACCCAGCGGCGCCCTGGTGTTCTACGGAGCCGTGGATCGACATCGACTGCCCGACGACTGCCCCCCCCACCTCCAGCTCGAGTGGTCCGATCCCGGTTCGCTGTTCGTTTCCGTGAGCCAGGAGGGCGACGGCAGGGCACCGGCAGGCCAGGCGACCGTGATTGCCAGTGTGTTCACGGCAGCGCGGCCATGGTTCGGGCTGGAGGAGCCCGACTACCTCGAGCGCAAGGCCCGCGCTCAGGCCGGCATCCTCAAGGGTCTGGAGCGGCTGCTGGGCCTGCGGGAGGAGAACTGGCGGCATGGCGAGCTGGCCACGCCCCGCGGCTGGGCCGGCTGGACGGGCAGGCCCTGGGGCTACGTAGGGGGACTGGGGCAGCATCCCTCCCGTTTCGGCCCGTTCGGGCTGGCGAGCCGCACCCCCCTGACCGGGCTGTGGCTCTGTGGCGACGCCATCCATCCGGGAGAAGGCACCGCCGGGGTGAGCCTGTCGGCGCTGATGGCCTGCCGCCAGCTGCTGGCCCGGCGGGGTATCCCCCTGGAGCTCGAGGGGGAACCCCCTCAG
>JBBASR010000078.1:0-8742 GCA_040399125.1 Cyanobium sp.
CGATGGTGCCGATGCCGATCTCGGCCACCAGCTTCACGCTCACCTTGGCGGCGGGATGCACCTGGTGAAGATCGTGGATCAACTGGGCCAGATCTTCGATCGAATAGATGTCGTGGTGGGGCGGCGGCGAGATCAGGGCCACGCCGGCCTTGCTGTTGCGCAGCCAGGCGATGTAGGGATCCACCTTGGGCCCGGGCAGCTGGCCGCCCTCGCCGGGCTTGGCCCCCTGGGCCACCTTGATCTCCAGCTGCCTGCCGCTGCGCAGGTATTCAGGGGTCACCCCGAACCGCCCCGAGGCGATCTGTTTGATGGCGGAGCAGGCGGTATCGCCGTTTCTGAGGCCGTTGAGGGTGGGCAGAGTCGGGGAATGGCCCTTGGCATCCACATCGGCGAGCACCTTGAAGCGAGCCGGATCTTCGCCCCCTTCGCCGCTGTTGCTCTTGCCGCCGATGCGGTTCATCGCGATGGCGAGCACCTCGTGGGCCTCACGTGAGAGCGCCCCGAGGCTCATCCCACCGGTGCAGAAGCGGGAACAGATGCTCTCCACGCTCTCCACCTGGTCGATCGGCAGGGGGCTGGGGGCGGGTCTGAGCTCCAACAGGTCCCGCAGGGCGGTGACCGGCCGGTTCTCCAGCAGGGTTTTGTAGGTGGTGAAGTGGTCGTAGCCAGGGCCCGCCTTGACGGCCGCATGCAGGGCCTTGGCCATCTCCGGGCTGTTGAGGTGATATTCGCCACCGGTGCGGTATTGCACGAAGCCCATGAACTCCAGCTTGGTGCGGTTCAGCTCCGGGAACGCCTTGGCATGGAAACTGAGGGTCTCGCTGGCCAGTTCACTGAGACTGAGACCAGCCACCCGGCTGGTGGTCCCGGTGAAGGCGAGCTGAATCAGATCGGCGCCGATGCCGATGGCTTCAAAGATCTGGGCGCCGTGATAGCTGGCCAGCAGCGAAATGCCGATCTTCGAGAGGATCTTACGCAGGCCGTCTTCCAGGGCTTTGCGCACATTGGCTTGCACCTGATCCGGGGTGAGAGCGGGCAGCTTGCCGGTCTCGATCAGCTTCTGCACCCGGGGATGGGCCAACCAGTGGCGGGAGGTTTCCCAGGTGAGCCAGGGGCAGACGGCGCTGGCGCCGTAGCCGATCAGGCAGGCCAGGTGGTGGGTGCTCCAGCACTGGGCCGTCTCCACCACAAGGGAGCTCTGGAGGCGCAGACCCAGGTTGAGCAGGTGGTGGTGCACCGCTCCCACCGCCAGCAGGGGCGGGATATAGGTGGTGGTGGCGTTGATGCCCCGGGGCCGACCATCGCCGTCGGTGCGATCGGAGAGCACCAGGATCTGGCTGCCAGCCCGCACGGCCTGCTCGGCCTCGCTGCGCAGACGCTGGACCGCCGCCTCCAGCCCCGAAGGGCCATCGGTGACGGGCATCAGCGTGGACAGGGTGATGGTGGCAAAGCTCTGCTGGCCAAGCGCCGCCAGTTCGGCCTCATTCAGGATCGGAGTGGCCAGATGCAGCACGGCGGCAGCGGAGGCCTCCGGCCGCAGCGGGGACCCCCGCTTGCCCAGATGCATCTCCAGGCTCATCACCAGCTTCTCCCGCAGCGGATCGATCGGCGGGTTGGTGACCTGGGCAAAGCGCTGCTTGAAGTAGTCGTAGAGCAGGTGGGGCTTATCCGACAGCACCGCCAGCGGGATGTCGTCCCCCATGCAGTAGGTGGGTTCCTTGGCGGCACCCGCCATGTCCTCGATCACCAGATCGAAGTCCTCGGCAGTGAAACCGAAGGCGGTCTGCTGCTGCAGCAGATCCAGGTCGCCCAGCTGGCGCTCCTGCTGCCAGGGCTGGGCGGCGAGGCTGCGGCGGCGTTCCGCCAGCCAGGCGCCGTAAGGATGGCGTCCGGCCACCTCCTGCTTCACCTCCCAGTTGCGCAGCAGGCGCCCGTTCTCCAGATCCACCGCCAGCATCTGGCCGGGGCCGAGGCGGCCCTTCTCGAGGATGCGGCTTTCCTCCAGCTCCACCACGCCGGTCTCCGAGCCCATCACCACGAAGCCATCGCTGGTGATGCAGTAGCGGGCGGGGCGCAGGCCGTTGCGATCGAGGGTGGCGCCGACGCTGCAGCCATCGGCGAACACCAGCAGGGCGGGGCCGTCCCAGGGTTCCTGGGTGCAGGCCGAATACTCGTAGAAAGCCTGGATCTCCGGCTTGTCAGTCAGCTCAGGCTGATCGCGGAAAGCCTCCGGCACCAGGGTGAGCAGGCTCTCGGTGATCGGCCGGCCGCTGCGCACCAGCAGCTCCAGCGTCGCATCGAGGTTGGCCGAATCGCTGAAGGCGGCATTCACCACGGGCTTGAGGTCGGCGGCCGCCTCACCCCAGACGGCATCGAGGTTGGCCTCCGAAGCGCGGGCCCAGTTGAGGTTGCCCAGCAGGGTGTTGATCTCACCGTTGTGGCCCAGCAGCCGCATGGGCTGGGCCAGGGGCCAGCGCGGCAAGGTGTTGGTGCTGAAGCGGCGGTGATACACCGCGAAATTCACAGCGAAGCGTTCATCGCGCAGGTCGCTGTAGAAGGAGGAAAGCACCTCCGAACGCACCATGCCCTTGTAGACAACGGTGCGGCTGCTGAGCGAAGCGAAGTAAAGATCACCGGGGCCCGGCCCCCAGGCCTCCCGGGCCCGGTCGCCGCAGCGGCGGCGCAGGCGGAACAGCAGGGCCTCAAGGGCATCCCCGGCCAGGGTCTCACCGCCGGCGCTGATGGGCGCAGCCAGCAGCCACTGCTCGATCACCGGAGCCGTGGAACGGGCCAGGGGGCCCAGCACCTCCGGATCAACCGGCACAGTCCGCCAGCCCAGGCTGGTGAGTCCGAGGTTCCCGGCTTCCTCATCGCAGAAGCGCTTGGCCTGCTCCCGGCGGACCCCATCGGCGGGGAGAAACACCATCCCGAGGCCCCGGGTGCCACCGGCAGTGGCCGCCGCGGGCCACACCTGCTCCAGAAAGCTCCAGGGGATCGCGCACAACACCCCGGCACCATCTCCGGAGTCCCCATCTCCGCCACAGCCACCGCGATGTTCCATGCAGTCGAGGCCCCGCAGGGCCTGCTTCAGCACCCAGTGGCTCGCCTCCCCCCGCAGACTGGCCAGAAAGCCAACGCCACAGGCGTCCTTCTCCCCCGCCACCGCAGCCGGTGCCGGGCTGTCGCAGTGGGGCCAGAGGGCGGAGGGGAAAGGAGGCATAACCCGTTAGTCGTCCTGGACGGTGCTCGAACAAAGGCCTCTGGGAACTGCTCGAGAAAGCTGGCCGCAGCGGTGAACCCCGTGCGATATCAGCGGTCTGAAGCACCACCGGCGAAGCGAGCCAATGATCCTAGGCAGACGCCCTTCAAGAGGTTCAGGGGGACCTACCTTTCACACTCCGGCCTGAAGCTTCGATGGTGTCCTGGACGGCGCTGAGCGCCACCCTGATCGCCGCCGCCACCCCCTGGGCCGCAGGAGCTCCGCCCCTGCCACCCCCCGAACCGGTGGCGCCCCGGCAGAGCTTCCCCGCCCGCCGAGAGCGGCCACCCCTCTGGCGCAGCGCGGCTTCGCGCACCGGCAACCGCCTGGTGATCAACGGAAGGGAGCAGCAGGCCGCCTGGCTCTGGCGCGGTGAAGCGCTAGAGCCGGAAGAACTCTGGCTGCCGTTGGAGGTGCTGCAGGGGCAGCTGGGCTTCAGCAGCCGCAGTCGCCCGGACGGCAGCCTCGATCTGGAGTGGTTCGGGGTGAGGCTGATCGTGCCGCCCGAGCGGCAGCGCCCCCTCGGGGATGAGGTGGCCGTGGAGGTGGCCGGGGTGCTGGCAACGCACCGGGTGTCGCTCCAGCCTCAGGAGACGACCCTGGAGCTGCGCCTTCCCCCTTCCCGGCTGCTGCAGGTGCGGAGCTCCCGCCAGCCGGGCCTGCAGAGGGTGGTGCTCGATCTCGACGGGCCGGCCTTGGTGCGCAATGAGGCCAGGGGCCTCGAGCTGGGCCTGCTCAGCGATGGTGGACACCAGGTCCAGCTGCAGGCGCTGGGCCTGCGCAGCCGCTCCGGCGGCAGCAGCCTGCAGCTGGCCGGGCGGCCCCCCGTCAAGGTCTTCACCCTTGCCGAGCCCTACCGGATCGTGATCGATCTGCCGGATGCCGGCGAAACGGCCAGCGCTGGGGGAGGCTCCACCAGCGGCGCCGCGACGGTCGATCCGCGGCTGCAGGCCCTGCTGGGCAGGGAGCTCCAATGGGAGCGTCTGGTGCGCCAGGTGGGCGGCGAACGGATCCGTATCAATGCCGTACGGCTCGACCCGCGCACCAGCCCCCTGGAACTGCGGCCGTTGAACCGCAGCGACGGCATGCAGGGCCTCAGTTCGCTGGTGCAGCTGGCCCGCAACGAAGACGCGCTGGTAGCCATCAACGGCGGCTACTTCAACCGCATCCGCCGGCTGCCGCTGGGCGCCCTCAAGGACAACGGCCGCTGGCTCTCCGGCCCGATCCTGAACCGGGGCGTGGTCGCCTGGGATCGCCGCAGCCTGCCCCGCTTCGGGCGCCTCAGCCTCCAGGAATGGCTGATCGATGCCCAGGAACGCCGCTGGCCCCTGACGGTGCTCAACAGCGGCTATGTGCAGCGGGGCCTGGCGCGCTACACCCCCGCCTGGGGAAGTCGATACACGGCCCTGAGCGGCAGCGAGACCGGACTGCTCCTGCACCAGGGCGTGGTGGTCGAACGGCTGGAGACGGCCCGGCTCGTGGCCGGCGTGGCCCTGAGCCCAGGCGATGATCTGCTGGTGGCCCGGGGCGGAGCCCCCATGCCCTGGAACCCGGGCGAACGGCTGCGGCTGGAAGCGGTTCCCAGCGATCCGCTGGGGCTGGCCGAAAACATCGTGGGCGGAGGGCCGCTGCTGCTCCAGAACGGCCAGATGGTGCTGGACGGAAAAGCCGAGAGCTTCGGCCCTGCCTTTCTGGGCCAGGGGGCACCCCGCACCGTGATCGGCAGCGACGGTGAGCGGCTGTGGCTGGTCACCCTCGAAGGCTCGGGCCCTGGGGCCCCGGGGCCCAGCCTGCCGGAAGCGGCGCAGCTGCTCCAACAGCTGGGACTGCGCGATGCCCTGAACCTCGATGGGGGGAGCTCCACGGGTCTGGTGATGGGGGGCAACCACACCGTGCGCGGCCGAGGGGTGACCAGCTCGGTCCACAACGGGCTGGGTCTCGTGGCTCCGGTGCGGGCAGGGGGATCCTGAACGGCCGGGGGGGGCTGCCAGAGTGGAGACACGTTCTGCCCAGCGATCGCCGTGCCCCGGGGCCACAGCCTGCGCATCACCGCCGCCGCCGCCGCCGAGCTCTGCCGCCAGGCGGCCGTGGCGGGTACCCCCGGACTGATGCACATCGACCTGCAGGGCGGGGGCTGCGAGCAGTGGACGATCCGGCTGCGGCCGGGACACCTGGCCGGCACCCCTGCTGCCCGCGCCGATGGGATCACCCTGTATGCCCCGGCGGAGCAGCTGGCCCTGCTGAGCGGCATCCAGCTCGATTACAAGGGGGATCTGAGCGGCGGGGGCTTTCTGGTGAGGGCCGCGGAAGGGATCCGCAGCTGCGCCTGCGGGGCTGCCTTCAGCCCGACATCAGGAAGGGGGACGGCGACGAAGTAAGGTGACGGATTGTCGAAATCGGTCGGACGTCCGACCTTGTATTCTCCGGCCCTCGATGCCCACAATCCAGCAGCTGATCCGCACCGAGCGTCAGCGCCTCACCCGAAAGACGAAGTCGCCAGCCCTGCGCGCCTGTCCCGAACGGCGTGGTGTCTGTACGCGTGTCTACACCTCCACGCCCAAGAAGCCGAACTCGGCCCTCCGCAAGGTTGCCAGGGTGAGGCTCACCTCGGGATTCGAGGTGACCGCCTACATCCCAGGCATCGGCCATAACCTTCAGGAGCACTCCGTGGTGCTGATCCGGGGTGGTCGGGTCAAGGATCTTCCCGGCGTGCGCTACCACATCATCCGCGGCACCCTCGACACCGCCGGTGTGAAGGACCGCCGCCAGTCCCGCTCGAAGTACGGCGCCAAGACCCCGAAGGGCTGAAGCGGCTGGTCAGGGCCAGGGATTTCCTTGATCCAGCCCGCCTCGCTTCCCGAGCCTTCGCGTCGCCAGCCTTCGTCCGCCGCCTTCCCCTGCCCGCCCCTCTCCACTTCGATTCATGTCCCGCCGCAACGCCGCCGAGAAGCGCCCCGTCCTGCCGGATCCCCAGTTCAACAGCCGCCTTGCCTCGATGATCGTGGCGAGACTGATGAAGCACGGCAAGAAGTCCACCGCCCAGCGGATCCTCTCCGATGCCTTCACGCTCATCAACGAGCGCACCGGCGGCGACCCCCTGGAACTGTTCGAAACCGCCGTGCGGAACGCCACCCCTTTGGTGGAAGTCCGGGCGCGCCGGGTCGGAGGCGCCACCTACCAGGTGCCGATGGAAGTGCGTCAGGAACGCGGAACGGCCATGGCCCTCCGCTGGCTCGTCAATTTCTCCCGGGCCCGTAATGGCCGGAGCATGGCCCAGAAGCTGGCCGGTGAACTGATGGATGCCGCCAACGAAGCAGGCAGTGCCGTGCGCAAGCGCGAGGAAACCCACAAGATGGCCGAGGCCAACAAGGCATTCGCCCACTACCGCTACTGATCCACAAGGGGAACCGGAGCCCAGGGCGCACCCGGTTCCCTTCAGACCCTGCCGAAGGCCGGTCTGTAAAGTAATGCCCGTTTTTTGTTGACCCACCCTCGGAGAAGATCCCCGTGGCCCGCGCCTACCCCCTGGAACGCGTCAGAAATATTGGTATTGCCGCTCATATCGACGCGGGCAAAACGACCACGACCGAGCGGATTCTGTTTTATTCCGGCGTGGTCCACAAGATGGGTGAGGTGCACGATGGTGCCGCCGTCACCGACTGGATGGAGCAGGAGCGGGAGCGCGGCATCACCATCACCGCGGCTGCCATTTCCACCAGCTGGAAGGACAACCGGATCAACATCATCGACACCCCTGGCCACGTCGATTTCACCATCGAAGTGGAGCGCTCGATGCGCGTCCTCGATGGTGTGGTTGCCGTGTTCTGTGCCGTCGGTGGCGTCCAGCCCCAGTCCGAGACGGTCTGGCGCCAGGCCGACCGCTACAACGTGCCCCGGATCGTGTTCGTCAACAAGATGGACCGCACCGGAGCCAACTTCCTGAAGGTCTATGACCAGATCAAGGATCGCCTTAAGGCCAACGCAGCTCCGATCCAGCTGCCCATCGGCGCCGAAGGCGAACTGAAGGGCATCGTCGATTTGGTGCGCAACAAGGCGATCGTCTACACCAACGATCTCGGCACCGACATCCTCGAGGAGGAAATCCCTACCGACATGAAGGAGGAAGCCGCCGAATGGCGCGGCAAGCTCATGGAGACGGTGGCCGAGACCAACGAAGAGCTCCTTGATGCCTATCTGGAAAACGGCGAGCTCACCGAGGAGCAGCTGATCCAGGGCATCCGGGAAGGTGTGGTCAAGAATGGCCTCGTGCCGATGCTCTGCGGCTCCGCCTTTAAGAACAAGGGCGTCCAGTTGGTGCTGGATGCAGTGGTCGACTATCTTCCCGCCCCGGTGGATGTGCCCCCGATCACCGGCCTTCTGCCCGACGGCACGGAATCCACCCGGCCCTGCGACGACAGCGCCCCCTTCAGCGCCCTGGCGTTCAAGGTGATGGCTGACCCATACGGCAAGCTCACCTTTGTGCGGATGTACAGCGGTGTGCTGCAGAAGGGCAGCTATGTGATGAACTCCACCAAGGACAAGAAGGAGCGCATCTCCCGCCTGATCCTGCTTAAGGCAGATGACCGGGAGGAAGTGGATGAGCTGCGGGCCGGCGACCTGGGTGCCGTGTTGGGCCTCAAGGACACCACCACCGGGGACACCCTCTGCGTGGATTCCGATCCGATCATCCTGGAGTCCCTCTTCATTCCGGAGCCGGTGATCTCCGTGGCCGTGGAACCCAAGACCAAGGGGGACATGGAAAAGCTTTCGAAGGCTCTGCAGTCCTTGGCCGAGGAAGACCCCACCTTCCGCGTCTCCACCGACCCCGAGACCAGCCAGACCGTGATCGCCGGCATGGGCGAACTCCACCTCGAGATCCTGGTGGACCGGATGCTCCGCGAATTCAAGGTGGAAGCCAATATTGGCGCCCCCCAGGTTTCCTATCGGGAAACGATTCGCGCCAGTGCCAAGGGTGAAGGCAAGTTCGCTCGCCAGACCGGTGGCAAGGGCCAGTACGGCCATGTGGTGATCGAAATGGAGCCCGGCGAGCCGGGTTCAGGGTTCGAATTCGTCAACAAGATTGTTGGTGGCATCGTGCCCAAGGAGTACATCGGACCGGCGGAAGCCGGCATGAAGGAAACCTGCCAGTCCGGCGTGATTGCTGGTTTCCCGATGATCGATGTCAAGGTCACCATGGTCGACGGTTCGTACCACGACGTCGACTCCTCGGAAATGGCGTTCAAGATCGCCGGATCCATGGCCTTCAAGGACGGCGTCAAGAAGTGCAATCCTGTACTGCTTGAGCCGATGATGAAGGTGGAGGTCGAGATTCCCGAGGATTTCCTCGGCTCGGTCATCGGCGACCTTTCCTCCCGCCGCGGCCAGGTTGAAGGTCAGTCCGTCGACGACGGACAGTCCAAAGTCCAGGCCAAGGTGCCTCTGGCCGAGATGTTCGGCTATGCCACCCAGCTCCGATCCATGAC
>JBBASR010000079.1:0-4210 GCA_040399125.1 Cyanobium sp.
CTGATCATCATGACCTCGAACATCGGTTCGAAGGTGATCGAGAAGGGCGGTGGCGGACTTGGCTTCGAGTTTTCCGGCAGCGATGTGGAGGAAACCCAATACAATCGCATTCGCTCGCTGGTGAATGAAGAGCTCAAGCAGTATTTCCGGCCTGAGTTCCTCAATCGTCTCGATGAAATCATCGTCTTCCGGCAACTCAGCCGCGACGAGGTCAAGGAGATCGCCGAAATCATGCTGCGCGAGATCTTCTCCCGCATGCAGGAGAAAGGCATCCATCTGTCTGTCACCGAAGCCTTCAAGGAAAGGCTGGTGGAGGAGGGATACAACCCCAGCTATGGGGCCAGGCCCCTGCGCCGTGCGGTGATGCGGCTGCTGGAAGATTCTCTTGCCGAGGAGTTCCTCTCCGGCCGCATCGGTGACGGCGATTCCGCCCTGGTGGACGTGGACGATGCCAAACAGGTGGTGATCCGGAAGCAATCGGCTGCTCCCATCCTTCCGGAGCTGGCCGGCGCCAGCGCCTGATTCCCTCAGCTGATCCTTTCCCCTGGCTGGCACCCCTCAAAGGGAGCCAACCAGGGGTTTTTAATGCCCCTCCCTCATGCCTTGGGGAGGGACGTTTCTATCGTGTTCCCATTCCGCCGAAGCGCCATGCCCGCCGCCGCTTCCAGCCATGTCATCGCCCCCGCCCAGGTGCTGCGCGGAGAAGGCAGCTGGCGCGAAGCACTGCCCCTGGTCTCCCGCCTCGCAGACCGCCCCCTGCTGCTGGGACGCAGTGCTGCCACGGCGTCCCTGCGGGAACGCCTGGCCGCCGACCTGTGCAGCGCCGGGCTCACCCCGGTGCCCGCTGCCCTGGTTCACGACTGCTGCGAGGAGGACCTCGCCTCGGTGAGCGGCACCGCCCGCCAGGGCTCCTGTGACGCCGTGATCGCCGTGGGAGGCGGCAAGGTGCTCGATGCCGGCAAGCTGCTCGCCGATCGCCTCGACCTCCCCTGCGTGACGGTGCCCACCAGCGCCGCCACCTGTGCCGGCTGGACGGCCCTGGCCAATCTCTATTCCCCGGAGGGTGCCTTCCAGCGGGATGTGGCCCTGCGTCGCTGCCCCGATCTGCTGGTGTTCGACCATGGGTTGGTGCGGCAGGCGCCGCCCCGCACCCTGGCCAGCGGCGTGGCCGATGCCATGGCCAAGTGGTACGAGGCCTCGGTGAGCAGTGGTGCCAGCAGCGACGGTCTCGTGCAACAGGCGGTTCAGATGGCGCGGGTGTTGCGCGATCAGCTGCTGCTGGAGGCGGAGACCGCCATGGCGCACCCCGGCAGTGAGGCCTGGGTGCGGGTGAGCGAGGCCTGCGCCCTGACGGCCGGCCTGATCGGTGGCATCGGCGGGGCTCGCTGCCGCACGGTGGCAGCCCACGCCGTGCACAACGGCCTCACCCAGCTGGCGGCCAGCCACGGGGCGCTCCACGGCGAGAAGGTGGGTTTCGGGATTCTCGTGCAGCTGCGGCTGGAGGAACGGCAGGCCGGCAATCAGCTGGCGGGGCAGGCCCGCCGCCAGCTGATTCCCTGCTTCACCGCCCTGGGGCTGCCCATCACCCTGGAGGACCTAGGCCTGGCCCAGGCCAGCCTCAGCGACCTGCAGAAGGTGTGTGCCTTCGCTTGCCAGGAGGGTTCCGATCTTCACCATCTGCCGTTCCGCGTCGGCCCTGCGGACCTGCTGGCGGCCTTGGTGAGCACCACCGCCGAACTGCAGCCGGCGTGATCTCCTCCTCTCCCGCCCCGCTGGCGGGTCCTGCGCTGGTGGCCCGTGCCGCCGAAACCCTTCTCGACCCCCAGGGCCGCCTGCTGGCGGGCTGCGTGGAGTGGTGGCAGCTGCCGGGACTGCCCGAGCAGTGGCCCGTGGCCGTGCTGGGAGAAGGTCCGCCGTTGCTCCTGCTCCATGGCTTCGACAGTTCCTTCCTCGAATTCCGGCGACTGGCGCCCCTGCTGGCCTCCTCCCACCGGCTCTACATTCCCGATCTCCATGGTTTCGGATTCACGCCCCGACCCAGCGCCGGCGATTACAGCCCGGCCGGGGTGCTCGCCCACCTCGAGGCGCTGCTGGCTGTGCTGCAGGCCCAGGATCCCCAGCCTCTGGGGCTGATCGGTGCCTCGATGGGGGGGGCGGTGGCGGTGGAGCTGGCCCGCCGCTGCCCCGAGCGGATCCGGCGGCTGCTGTTGCTCGCCCCCGCCGGGCTCACCGGCCGGCCGATGCCCTTACCGCCCCTGCTCGATGCCCTCGGCGTGCGTTTCCTCTCCCTGCCGGGCATCCGTCGTGGCCTGTGCCGCAGCGCCTTCGCCGATCCGGCGGCTGACGTGGGGGAACCGGAGCTGGAGATCGCCTCGCTCCATCTGCAGACCCCCGGCTGGGCTGAGGCGTTGCGTCGGTTCGCCCGATCCGGCGGCTTCGCCGGTTGTGGTGAGCCCCTGCCTCCCCAGCCGCTAGCCGTGCTCTGGGGGGCGGAGGACAGGATCCTGAGGCCCCCCCAGAAGCGCGCTGCGATGACCCTGCTCGGCGAGCGGCTGCAGGAACTACCGGCCTGTGGCCACCTTCCCCATGTGGATCAGCCGCGGCAGGTGGCGGCCGCCTGGCTTGAGGGGGAGCGTTGATGGATAGCTCCATGACGAAAGGGGTGGTGGCACCCGCTGCCCTGCGGCGCTGGATGGCCGCTTGCCCTGGTCTGGAGTCCGGGCGCCGCAGATTGGTGGTGGTCTGGGGTCAGCTGGGCGATTTCGACAGCTTCGAGTACGCCCAGGCCCTGGTACCGGCGCTGGAGACGATCGACCGAAGCGACATCGCCCTCCAGGCGATTGCGATCGGCGCTGCTGCCGGCAGGGACCGCTTCTGTGCCTTCACCGGCTTTCCTTCCGACCGGCTGACGATGCTGGAGGACGACTCCCTTCACCGGGAGCTGGGGCTCCATCCGGGCCTGCGCACCGGTCTGGGCCCCTGGCCCGATCTGCTGCTGATGTGTGCCGGCATCGCCTCCCCCGGCACCCTGGCGGAGGTGCTGCGCGGCTACAGCGGCGATCCCCGGGCTCCCCAGCGCCTCGCCGCCGGCGAAACGCTCCGGATCGGGGGGCTGCCGCCCCTCAGCGGCGACCTGTTCGCACGCCTGGCCGGGGAGGGCAGGCTGCGTCCGTTCGAGCTCGCGAGCGTGCGGCTGCGCAACATGGTGGAGGTGCTGGGGCAGTGGCGCACCTACGTGCCCCGCGATGCCTTCCTGACCCAGCGAGGCGGCACGTTTCTGGTGGATGAAGAAGATCGGCTGCTGGTGCAGCATCGCGACCCCGGTCTGTTGGGGTTTTCGACCACGATGGAACGTCCGCTGGCCTTTCTGGACCCCTATCTCCGATGACGTTGCTGCTGTTCCGGTTACTGGTGACCCTGCTTGCTCCCGTGCTCCTGCTGGGCATGGGATTTCCGCCGGCCTCCCTGTTGCACCTGGAAGGTCCGCTGCCCGCCGACCTCGGGGTCCATGGCGGTTCCCTTTCCCCCTGTGCCACCCCTGCCCACTGCAGCAGGGCCTCCTGGTCGGTGGACGATCCTGCCGCCGCTCTGCAGAGGTTGTTGCCGGTGGTGCTCTCGCTGGATGGGGTCGACATCGTGGAGACGGGCGACAACTACCTGCACGCCACCGCCACCAGCCGGCTGTTCGGGTTCGTCGATGATCTGGAGCTGTTCGCCGATCCAACGGCCGGGGTGGTCCAGGCCCGTTCGGTCTCCCGCCTCGGGGATTCGGATCTGGGGGTGAACCGCAGGCGGCTGAAGATCCTGGAGCAGGCCCTCAGCAACAGCGGAATCTGACCGGCGGCCCGTGCAGCCCCCCGGAGGCCTTGCCTCTGGCTCAGGAGACCCGTTCGCAGGGGAAGGTCTCGATCCCGCCGCGCCGCAGCCGGAAGCTCGGATGGTCTGGATTCTCCAGGCTCCACCACCATTTGCCATCGGTGTAGCTCGGGGCTCCTGCGTTGTTGGTGCGGGGCAGCTGCAGGGTCATCCCGCGCCAGCGCAGTACGACGTAGGCACCGGGCACCGTTCCCTGGGATCGGTTCGGGATGTCCGGTGCATCCACGGCGCCGTTGTCGCTGATCGCCACCAGTGGATCGCCGCCGCACAGGTAATGGGTGTCGTCCAGGCCCGGCACGAAGGCCGCAGCCGGTGCCGCCTGACCGGTGATCAG
>JBBASR010000079.1:4310-8045 GCA_040399125.1 Cyanobium sp.
GGTCCGCATGGCGCATCAGCTGCTCGGCGAGTCGTTCGGCGCTGTGCAGGGCTCCTTCGATCCGGCCGAACCCCACCCCGGCCACGGCATCGCCGCAGAAGCCCACCTGGCTGTCGCGGCAGAAACAGAAGGCTGGATCGAGGCCTGGGGCCTGGGGGAAGGCGGCCCCCCAGCGCATCAGCTGACGCCTGGCCCCGTGGATGAATTCAGCCGGGTCGGGCCCGAGCCATGGGGCCAGGCAGGTGATCAACCGGCTTTCCAGTTCCTGCAGCAGGCTCGTTTCGGCCTCCTGGTCGCTGGGTTCGCCGACCATACGGGCGATGGCGGAATCGGCGCCATGCAGGCCCAGGTGGGCCGTGGCGAACCGGGAGGTGGAATGGACGACCACGGCACAACGGCCATCCTCCAGTGGTTGGATGCTGATCCGCTCCAGGCCCCAGCGGCTCTGGGCCGCCCGATCCAGGAACAGGAGCCGGAAGGGCAATCGCGCCCAGGCGGCGGCGGCAGGCGGATCGATCACCAGCAGCAGGTTGCTGCGGGCCTTGTACGACAGACCGCCGATCGCCGCGAGGGCCGCATCCAGCTGGGGATCTCCGATCTCCCGAGCCGCCTGCTGCAGCGGTATCTCCTGCCAGCCGAACAGGCGCCGGGCCCGCGGGTGGCCCGGCAGGGTGCCGGCAAGCACCAGCCAGTCGGCGGTTCCGAGCGGGGTGCCTTCCTGGTTGAACAGCTGCCAGGGGCCGCCGTGCTGCCGCCGCAGGTTCCGCACCAGGGTGCCGGGGTGAACCACGGCTTGATGCTCCGCCAGGCTCAGCAAGCCCCGGCAGAGTTGGTCCATCCCACCCCTGCCCTGGAGCCGCAGGCCCTGGCTGAAGGGGGGATCCAGTTCGTCAGGATCGAAGTGCAGCGCGGCCCTGGCGTCGAGCAGGGCCACGGCACCGGAAAAGGGCTGCAGCCAACCCGCCTGAAGCAGCGGCTCGATCAGAGCCGGGGCCGGGGTCTCGATCAGGTTGAGCAGGGGGGAACCGTGGTCGATCCTGAGTCCGGGGTCCTGGCGGGAGCGGCGGGTCGAGGCCCTGCCGCCCGGCCCCCGGCCCATTTCCCACAGCGCCACTTCACCGGGCCAGCCCAGAGCGGCCAGCCGGGCCGCCAGGGCACAGCCGGCCACACCGGCACCGATCACCGCCAGGCTGGTGTGGGAAGCGCTGCCGGCGCCGGTGGTGACGCTCATCCTTCGCCCCCTTCGCCCCCTTCTCCGCCTTCGCCCCCTTCTCCTGCCTCGCTCTCTCCTTGCTTGGCGTCACCTTGCTTGGTGGCAGGGGGCTGGCCGGCTCCAGGGCCCGGCTGCGAGAGGCCTGGCGTCGTTCCGTTCTCGCCGCCTTCCGGCTTCTCGGAGCTCTGGCCGCAACCGGCCACACCGGTCATCAGACCGGCGGTGGCCAGAAACAGGGCGATGCTGGAACGGCGAGCCATCGGAAGAAAAGGCAAAGTAACTCCCATTCTTGGGGGATGGATTCGCCAGCTGCGGCCGTTCGGTGACGAATCCGGGTGCCTTTTGTCACCACGATCTTCCTCGGATCACAGCTACCACGAGCCTTCTCCCCTGGCTGTTCCCGATGTACTTCACTCTTCAGCCCCTGCTTTCTTCCTCCCGGGTGGAGGAGTGGCGGGCCGAGCTGCTGGCCGCTGACGCCCCCTGGCGACTGGGGGCGGAAACCGCCGGCTGGCATGCCCGGGAGGTGAAGAACAACCGCCAGCTCGACCGCAGCTCCCCTCTCCATCAACGGCTGGCCGCCGAGCTCGGCGACGTGGTGCTCGCCCATCCGCTGGTGCAGGCGGCGGCCCTGCCGCTGCGGGCGCATGGGTTGCTGTTCAGCCGCTCCGGTCCGGGTGAGGGCTATGGCCGCCATGTCGATAACGCCTTCATGGCTGATGGGCGCTCCGATCTGTCGTTCACCGTCTTTCTTTCCGATCCAGGCGACTACGAGGGCGGTGCGCTGGTGCTGGAGTCCCCAGGGGGGGAGGAGGAGGTGCGGTTGGCGGCTGGGGAGGCGTTCGTGTATCCGAGCACCCTGCTTCACCGGGTGGATCCGGTGCGCAGCGGGGAACGGCTGGTGGCGGTTGGTTGGCTGCAGAGCCGCATCCGCCGTGCCGATTGCCGGGAGCTTCTGTTTGAGCTGGACACGGCCCGCCGCAGCCTGTTTCAGCAGCAGGGCAAGAGCGACGTGTTCGATCTGCTCAGCCGCAGTTATACGAATCTGCTGAGGATGTGGGGGGAATGAGGGATGGGGCCCTTCAACCAGCAGGATGGGAGGGCTGCTGCCAACGCCATGGCCCGCTTTCTGGTGGTGCTCAAGCCCCGCGAGCCCCTGCCTGCCGCTGCCCTGATCGAGGGACTCTCCTCCCTGATGCACCAGCTGGAGGCGGAGGTGGATCACCGCACCACGGCCCACCTCAGTGCCCTGCTGCGCGGGGGGGAGGACGCCCTGCGCCTGCAGCTGTTCGCCGATGTGCAGGCCCGGCCCGGTGGGTCGTTGCTGGAGCTTCTGCTGATGAGCCGTGAGGCCATGGGCCGTGGCGCTCCCCAGACCCGCCTGTGCTTCGAGCAGCTCGTGGAGCTCGCCGCTGAGGCGATGCCGGGACTCGATCTGGTGTTCCGTTCCGACCGGGATGGGCCCATGCCCAGCATCGCCTGATGCGCAGCAGCGAATCCATGACCCGGATCCGGATTCCCCGTTCCACCCTCAGCAGTGAGGCGATGCTGCAGCCCCCGCCCGGGTATCGCAGTCTCGCCTGGATCGGACTGGTGACCAATGCCCTCAGTCTCCCTCTGGCGCTGGGGGTGATCCTGGGCGACCCCACCTGGCGGGTCCCCAACATCGCCGTGGCGGCCGGAGCGCTGCTGCCCACCGCCGCCGTGGGGATCGTGGCCTGCATCGCCCTGCTTCGCTGGCGGCACTGGGGCCAGGTGCTGGCGATCGTGGCGCTTTCGATGAGCCTGGCGCTGGCCCTGCCCTACGGAATCGTACGGCTGGCCCTGGTGGAGCAGGGCCGCTGGCAGTTGGCCTGCCTGGCCCCCCTGCTGTGGGGCCTGAATGTGGCGGCCCTGGTGTACTGGTGCCGTCCGGTGATCAGGAATTACCTGCGCTGAGGCCAGCCGCAGGACCAGCCGGGCGCGAGGATCGGAGGCGTATCCCAGGCGTCCCCTTCCTCCATGCCCAGCCCCCAACGCCTTGCCGTCCTGCAGACGATCCAGCAACGCCAGCCGGTGAGCACCCCTCCGATCCAGCGGCTCGATGAGCTCTGGGCGAGCGATGTCTTCAGTCTGGACAAGATGAAGGCGGCCCTGCCCAAGGACATCTTCCGCTCGGTTCAGCGCACGATTCAGGAAGGCGGCAAGCTGGATGTCTCGGTGGCCAATGTGGTGGCCCAGGCCATGAAGGAGTGGGCCACGGCCCGCGGCGCCCTGTATTACGCCCACGTCTTCTACCCGCTCACCAACTCCACCGCTGAGAAGCACGACGGCTTCATCTCCCCCCAGGGGGATGGCAGCGCCATCACCGAATTCACCGGCAAGCTGCTGGTGCAGGGCGAACCCGATGGTTCCTCGTTCCCCAACGGCGGCATCCGCTCCACTTTCGAGGCCCGGGGCTACACCGCCTGGGATATCACCAGCCCCGCCTACCTGATGGAGACGCCCAACGGCGTCACCCTCTGCATCCCCACGGTGTTCGT
>JBBASR010000080.1:0-8020 GCA_040399125.1 Cyanobium sp.
CGAACCGACCCGAAGGTGGCTGGAGCCGACCCGATGGCGTGCCCAACCGGCCGAACCGACCCGAAGGTGGCTGGAGCCGACCCGATGGCGTGACGAACCGGCCGAACCGCCCCGACACCTGGAACCGACCGGATGGGAACTGGAACCGGCCGAACAACGGGAACAACTGGAATCGGCCCAACAACTGGAACAACTGGAACCGACCGATCAACGTGGGCAGCCTGAACCTCTACCCGGGATGGGCCCGCCCCGGCTGGGGCTATGCCAGGCCCTGGAACTACGGCTGGTATGGAGGCTGGGCCACCCCCAGCTGGGGATGGTGGGGCGCCAGCGCGCTCACCTGGGGCATCACCAGCCTGGCCACCGCCGCCATCATCAACTCCGCCGTGGATGACGCGGTGAGCAGTCAGAAGACTTACATCGTGGTGCCCAACTCCAACTACCAACTGCTCTACGGAACAGTGCAGCCCACCGAGGCCACTGGAGTGAGCTTTGCCGTGCAACAGGACGCCAGCACCTACCAGTGGAGCGCCGACTGCAGGGCGGGTCTGCTCAATGGCAACCAGCCGCAGGATGCCAAGGAAGCGGAACTGCTCAATGCCGCCTGCCAGGTGGCCTACGGAAACGTCACCCAGTGACCCTGGGCTGGGGGAACCAATCCTTGGCGAGGCATCCGGGAAACCGGATGCCTTTTTTGATGCCCCGCTGCCCAGAAAAGCTCAGGCCGGGGTCACCTCCAGCCCCGGGGAAACGATCGGGCGACGATGGGGCAGATTGCCGAAATGCTCTCGGGCCAGGGCCAGCAGGGCAGGCTCCGTCATGGCGGTGTCATCCACCCCTTCGATCGCCACGATCCGATCCACCAGATCCCTTCGATGCGACTCCAGATAGTGCAGCAGCACCTGCCGCATGTCGCTCTCGCCGGTGCCGTGACCCAGCAGGAGCACGGCATCCGCCTGCTCCATCGCAGCCGTGATCGCGGCAAGGTAGGCGGCGTCCCGAGGAGCACGCTGGCCTGCGACGTCCAGGTCATGGCGATGGGTGAGGTTCTGACCCGACCCCCACACCCCGTGAGGAAGCAGCACGGCGTGCTCCACCTGCTCACCTTGCTTGCCTTCGAGGCGATAGACATCCGTTCGATGGTGATCCAGATGAATCACCAACCGATGGGCCTGATCGCCCCTTGCTGACTCCGGCTCCACCTCGGGATGGTCAGGGGTGATGCCCGCCTCCTGAAGAAAGTGGCGGACCCTGATCAGGGCTTCCGCATCCAGATCGGGACTGCCAAGAGCAGAGGCTATGTGAATCCAGGTTTCCTGACCCGCCGGCAGGCGCACATGCAGACGCCGATCGCCCTCAGGGGTGACCTCCGCACCCAGCGCCCGAAACAGGGCCTCCACCCTGGACACTCTCACCCCGTGCTGCACCGGGTGGGCGAAAACAGCCTCAAGTGTCTTCTGCTGGTGGTGCTTCATCGGCCTGGCCTGTATGTTTCAACCCAACTTTCTATTTACGAAAGCCCGGGCCAGAGGCAAAAGGCCGCTGCGGATCTACTCCACTTTCACCACATCCACGCTGCCGTTACCGAGGCGCGTCAGCTCTCCTGCCGCCCGCAGGGCAGCTTCATGGGTATGAAACAGGTAACCGAGCTGTGGCTCACTGACCTCGATCAGGCTCTGATCTTCGGCGTGGATGGCGATATAGGAGCCATTCGAGAGCCTGCGCAGCACATAACGCTCAGGCTGTGTGCACTCCAAGGGATGGGCGGGGTCAATCTCAGGAGCCCAGAAATGCATCGCGGCTCAATCGCATGCCGGTTGAGCTCGAAGGCTAGGGGATTCAAGCCGCCCGGGCGAGTCAGAAGAACCGAACCTTTGAACTGTCCAATGCAATGTGATGGACCTCTGCCCATTGCACCAGCTGCTGCGCCTCCCACAGGTTGTCGACCCTGAGGCAATGATGATCGCGATCACAGATCTGGTAACCGCCTTCCCCGGTTGGCTCGATCGTGGAACCAGCGGGGGTGTGGATCGTCTGTCTGTCGTCTTCCATGGAGATCGGGTGACGGAGGCCACCGCAGCTGATCCAGGCCTAAACCAGCGGCGCCCCTTAAATCCACTCGATGCAACCAGATGTTGCGCTCAGCAGCTCAGTCGCCGCCGAAATCCTCGTCATAGCCCTCGTAGGGATTGAACTCGCTCCAGCCTGGACTCGCCTGGTTCAGCAGGCCGTAGCGGGCCGATTCGTCATCCACCAGCGTTTCCCCCGTAGGCACGGTGTCGCAGGTGATCGAGCCATCGGTGCCCTCTTGGCAATTGGTGAACTGAATGCCGGCCTGGGCAGGAGCCGAGAGCAGCGCCATCGCCAGCAGAAGCAAGGGGCCGAGAACGGCCCGTACTGGCGCCAAGGGCATCGGGGACATGACGATGCTGCGGTTCGACTGGGATGATGGCATCCGTTTCGCGCCCGCCCTCATGTACACCGACTGGTCTGCCGTGATCCTGCTGTTGCTGACGGCCGTCCCCCTGGCGGCGGTGGTCGCGACGACCGCCTTTTTCATCTGGAGACAGAAGCAGAAACGCTGATCGCGCGGAAAAACAGTCCCTGGGTTCCCGGGTCGGACGGAATCTGCCCCTGGCCCAGGCAGTCCAGACAGGTGCGGTAGCGCTGATCGCCAAGTCGCAACATGCCGCTACCACCGCACTGACGACAGAGATTGCCGCTGGAAGGAGTGCCGGCAGTCACGGGGGCCGAGGGATTGCCCGGGGAAGGCGCTCGCGAAGATCGGGACGGCGTGGGGGAGGAGAAAGGGGAAGAAGTCATGGGCGACCGCGCTGCAAGGGGATCGGTTTCGGTCTCCACACTGTGGTCGGAATTGACCCTCTTGATCCCGAAAGCTTCCTTAAATCTTGGGTTGTTCTGCCTCACCCTGAGGCAGGCACCCCGCAGGGATACCCGCAGCAGAATTAGCTCCCGCAGCAAAAGCCAGGCTGGCGCGCAGGGAGCTCCCATCCATTTGGGCGAGCAGCTCCGCGGCCGAAAGCCGACTTCCCCCGGCCACCAGCCCCAGGCTTGCCGCCAGCTCCCCGATCACCGAGGACGCATCCAGGCCCCGCCGGCGATATCCCTCCAGCCCTTCTCCCCCCTCCCTCTTGCTGAGGCGCTGGCCCTCGGCATCCCGCCACAGGGGCACATGGCCATAGCGGGGCGGATCGACATCCAGAGCCACCATCACCGCCACCTGGGCAGCGGTCGAAGACCAGAGGTCTTCCCCCCGCAGCACGTCGGTGATGCCCAGCAGGAGTTCATCGACCGCCGTGGCCAGGTGATAGGCCACCACGCCATCGGCCCGGCGCACCACGAAATCCCCCACCTCCCCGGAAGGAAGCAGACCTGGGAGGCCATGAATCTCGTGCCAGTGCAGGGGGGATGGCGGAAGGCGCAGTCGCCAGCTCGGAAGACGCCCCTGGGTGCTGCCCCAGAGCGGCGGAAGTATCTCCCGGCAAAAACCCGGATAGACCTGCAGCCCCCCGTGGGGAGCGGATACATCGGCCAGCAGCCGCCGGCTGCAGCGACAGGGATAAAGCCGGCCCGCCCGGCGCAGGGAGGAGAGAACCGTGGCATAGAGGCCTCGCCGCTCGCTCTGGCGCACGGGGGGGCCATCCCACTCGAGCCCCAGCCAGCGGAGATCCGCCAGGATCCCCTCTTCCGCGCCCGGCCGGTTCCGGGGCCGATCGAGGTCATCGATCCGCAGCAACCACTCGCCGCCGCTGAGCCGGGCCTCCAGCCAGCCGAGCAGGGCCGTGCGGAGGTTGCCGCGGTGCAGCGCACCGGTGGGAGAGGGGGCGAAGCGCCCCCGATATCCCAGGGCGCGCTGCCGCAGCCCGGCGGCGATGCGCTCCTGCAGAGCCATGGGCAGGGTCGAAAGCATCGGCCGCAGGTGCAACACCGCGTGGGCAAAGACCATAAAAAAGCGGCCCGGAGGGCCGCTTCCCGAAACCGATCCGAGCGGATCAGCCCTGAACGCGATCCTTGAACAGCTTGCCGGCGGTGAAGGCGGGCACGCGCTTGGCGGGGATCTTGATCTTGTCGCCGGTCTTCGGGTTCAGACCCTGGCGAGCGGAGCGCTCGCGGGGCTCGAACGAGCCGAAGCCAAGGATCGAGACCTTCTTGCCTTCCACCACCGAATCAATGATGGTTTCGATGGCGGCATCGACGACGAGGGAGACGTCGGTCTTGGTGAGCTCGGTGCGGGCGGCAACGAGGTTGACGAGATCTGCTTTGTTCATGGATCGAAAAGGCTTCCTGGTGGGCGGCGTATCGGAGACCGAAGCGGGAATCGCTTGGTGGTGGGAAGGCGAATCGGCGAGTCCCGACCGCCACTGGAATGAGCGCGCTAATCGTATGGGCGGAGAGCCGCGGCGGCAACCAAAAATTCAATCCCTACAACGGGTTTGGTCGAAATCAGAAAGAATCAGAAGAAATCCGTCATTGTTGATGGCGCTCCTGGGGAGCCCTCAGAGGCCCGCCGCAGCCCCTCCAGATCCAGCTCCCTGAGCATCAGGCTGCCGGCGGCAACGATTTTCTCCCCCCTCAACGCCCCCAGCCCCGCCCCGGTGGCGACCCACTCCGGCGAACCGGCGGGCAACCAGCGCCGCAGGCGCTCCACGCTCTCCAGCTGCCTCGACCAATGGAAACAACGCCGGTGGCGCAGTGGTCCCAGACGGCCTGGGGCCAGGGGTACCAGCAACCTGCCGCAGAAAAGGCCATCCCCACCAGCCATCCGCACATGGACGACACAGGCCCCCGGACTGGGCCCTGGAGTCCAGAGCAGACCCACTCCCTCCGCCAGCTGATGGTCGAGCGCGAAGCTCTCCAGCCGCGGCAGCCCCGGCAGCAGATAGGCCTCCTGCTCCTGCACCAGGACGGGCCAACCCAGGCTCTCCTGCAGCCTTCGGCAGCGGCCATGGCCATCACGGCCGGTGAGCACGATCCACCCGCTGCGCTGCCGGCGTTCTTCCAGAAAGGCGAGGTTGGCCTGGGTGAGGGCCGGGCAATCGATCAGCAGGGCCTGGTTTTCCGTCTCCAGGTACCAGGAGCTGCCGCCCTGGGTGTCGCGGTTCGGGGCGAACAGCCACAGGCCTGGGAACAGCTGCTGGGGCGAACGACCGGACTCAGGAGCCGGCGGTGTGATGACATCCACCTGTGATGCACATGGTGTTTCCCATTCAACCGATCGGAGCTCCTGGGGGAACGGGAGCGAGGAAGACAGACGAGGCCCCGCCCACCGCCTAGGTTTGAAGTGCAACTGCCCAGTCCCTTGTCGGCGATCCGGACCGGACACCCCTGGCCACTCGGGGCCTCCCTCACCTCACGAGGTGTCAATTTCTCGGTGGTGGCCCCGCTGGCCACCCGGGTGGAGCTGCTGCTCTTCGCCCATGCTGACGACCCAGAGCCCTCACGGGTGATCGAACTGGATGCCGAGCACCGCTCCGGCGAGCACTGGCATGTGGAGGTGGAAGGCGAGGGCGTGGGCATCGGTTGCTGCTACGGCTACCGCGTGTTCGGGCCGCTTCAGCCGGGCAACCATGGCTTCAACCCCTCCAAGGTGCTGCTCGATCCCTGCGCCAGGGCGATCAGCGGCTGGAACGTCTACGAACGGGGGGCGGCGATCGGGGCCATTCCCAACACCAGCAGTTGCCTGAAGGGAGTGGTCACCGAACGGGATCGCTTCGACTTCGATGCGGCTCCGCGCCCTCGCCATCCGTGGCAGAAGAGCGTGATCTATGAGTTGCATGTGGGCGGCTTCAGCCAGGGCCCCGGCTGCGGGGTGCAGGAAGGGCGCCAGGGCACCCTGCTGGGACTGATCGAGCAGCTGCCCTACCTGCAATCCCTCGGGGTGACAGCCGTGGAGCTGCTGCCGGTGATGGCCTTCGACCCCCAGGATGCCCCGGCCGGCCGCTTCAACCACTGGGGCTACAGCCCCCTCAGCTGGATGGCCCCCCATCCGGGCTATCTGATGAGCGACGATCCGCTGCAGGCCCGCAACGAGGTGCGCAGCCTGGTGAGCGCCGCGCACCAAGCCGGCCTGGAAGTGATTCTCGATGTGGTCTACAACCACACCACCGAAGGCAACCAGGCCGGCCCCACCCTGAGCTGGCGGGGCTTCTGCGACGCCCTCTACTACCACCAGAACGCCAGAGGCGACTATCTGGATGTGAGCGGATGCGGCAACACGATCGCCGCCAACCGCCCCCTGGTGCGGCGCCTGATCCTGGAGTCCCTGCGCTGCTGGGCCGTGGAGCTGGGCATCGATGGATTCCGGTTCGACCTCGGCATCGCCCTCAGCCGTGGCGAGGAACTCCAGCCCCTCGACACCCCGCCCCTGTTCGAGGAGATGGAGGCGGACCCTGACCTCAGCGACCTCAAACTGATCAGCGAACCCTGGGATTGCGGCGGGCTCTACCGCCTGGCCGATTTCCCTGCCCGCAGGGTCGCCAGCTGGAATGGCCGCTTCCGGGACGATGTGCGGCGGTTCTGGAAAGGCGACGACAAGAGCGTCTGGAACCTGGGGCAACGGCTTGCAGGCAATCCCGATCTCTTCGGTGGACAGTCCGCGCCCCTGGGCCGCACGATCACCCTCCTCACGGCCCATGACGGCTTCACGCTGGCCGATCTGGTGAGTTATGACCGCAAGCACAACCTGGCCAACGGCGAGGGCGACCGGGACGGCGACAACCACAACAACAGCTGGAACCACGGCGTGGAAGGGCCGAGTTCGGACCCTGCGGTCCTCAGCCTGCGTGATCGGCAGATGCGCAATCTGCTGGCCTCTCTGCTGCTGGCCCCAGGGGTGCCGATGCTGTTGATGGGAGATGAGGTGCGGCGCAGCCAGGGGGGCAACAACAACACCTGGTGCCAGAACAATCCCCTGGGCTGGATGCACTGGCAGCCTGATGCGGGCGATCAGGACCTGCGCAGATTCCTGCGCCGGCTGATCACCCTGCGCCGGCTGCTGGCCGGACTGCTCAACCCGGAGTTGCCCCTGCCCGAGCTCAGCCAGAGACGTCCGGGGGACACAAACCAGCGCTGGCGGGAATGGCATGGGGTGGAACTGCACCGCCCCGACTGGGCCAGCTGGTCCCACTGCCTGGCCTGGAGCCTCAACGACGCCCGCCACGGCCCTTTGCTGTGGTGCGGCATGAATGCCTACTACAAGGCGATGCACTTCGACCTGCCCTCCAGCCGCAACGGCTGGCTGCGGGTGATCGACACCGCCCTACCGGCTGGGGAAGAACTGCCCGCCCGGCCGCAAGCCTGGCAGCCGGGGGGCGCCCCGATGGAGAGCCGCAGCCTGATGTTGATGGTCGCCCCCGCCCTTCTGGCCGACGCCGACCTCGACGCCTGAGGGTGCGGTGCTGGGCCCTCAGAGGGTCAGCCAATCCTCCGGGCGCAGGATCCAGCCGGCCTCCCCGGCCCTGAGCCGGTAGCACCCCTGGGCCAGGGGGCCACGGAGCTCCGGCAGGGTGATCGGCGTGAGGGAGCGGCCGTTGTTGAGGGCGTAGGCCACCAGCTCGCCGTAGCTGCCACTGCCCGCCCCCTGCACGAACACATAGATCTCGGGCTGGCCGTCGGCGTTGAGATCGGCCACTTCGGCGTCGACCAGGCTCGGCAACCACAGCACAGCCCGGCCCGGGGCCTGGATGCGCTCCAGCGCATACGAGCCACCACCGCGGAACTCCACCAGCTGCAGCGGTCCGGCGCTGGCGCTGCGAATGCGGTGATGGAAGCGAATCCCCCGGGGTGCATCGCCCTGCCGGATCTCGTGGGGCCCCAGCAGATGGCCGACCCGCAGCCGCCAGTCGTCGAGGTCGTCGCTGCTGAGCAGCGTGGTCCAACCCCTGCCGTCACTCAAGGTGCCTGCCGCCTCCCGCCGCTTCGGAAGCAATTTAAAGCTAGTGATTTTCAGGAAGCGGGCGGCGGGAATCGAACCCGCATCATCAGCTTGGAAGGCTGAGGT
>JBBASR010000081.1:0-3954 GCA_040399125.1 Cyanobium sp.
CCGATCCGGCCGAAGCCGCCCTGCAGCTCCGCTGGCTCGGCCGCTACGGCCAGCGCAACCTCCTCGCCGACCGCGCCCGCCAGCTGCCGCTGCTGCAGCCGCCCGCTTCCCCCCAGCAGGTGCTGCAGCTGGCGGTGGCGCTGCGCCTCGCCGGTGATGCCGTGGCCGCCGATGCCCTGCTGCTTGAGGCCGATCACCTCGCCCCCCAGCTCGCCCTGATCCCCGATCTCGCCAGCTCCACAAGCGCCCCCCCTCCTGGCGGCGATCCCCAGGGGCTCCAGGCCCGCTCGGCCGTGGCCTTCCTGCAGCGCTGGCGCTGGCTCGATGCCGCAGCCCTCGAGCAGCTGGCCCACACCTGGCTTGAGGAAGCTGCCGAATCCTGGTGGCAGGGCCTCAGTGAGGAGCAGCTCGACACCCTCGCCCTGCTGCTCCACCATCCCCCCGCCGCCCCCCAGGCACTGCTCCAGGGCCTGATCAGCCTCGTGAGCGATGAGGCGATGCACGAGCATCCCGGCGCCGCACTGCGGCTCTGGGGCCTGCTGGCCGATGCCTGCCCCCACTGGGATTACGCCCGGCTCAAGGCCGCCGAACTCGCCCTCGAACGCGGCGACCTCGAGCTCTGCGCCCACTGGCTCGCCCAACCCGACGAACCCTTCGCCGCCAACCCCTGGGCCAGCGACCTCGCCGCCCGCCTCGCCCTTGCCGAAGGCCGCGCCTCCGACGCCCTGGCGCACTGGAGTCGCGCCCTGGCGCTCGCCTCCGATCAAAACCAGGCCGAGCTCGTGGAGATCTTCCGCCAGCGCCGCCGCGAGGCCCGCCGCGGCCCCGGCCTGCTCCAGGCCCGCTCCCTGCTCAATGCCGGCGACCCCGCCGCCCTGCCGCTGCTGGAAGATCTGGTGGCCCAGGATCCCCAGTGGCAGCCCCTGCGCTCCCTGCTGGAGCAGGCCCGCGGCCGCCAGCCCGAGGCTCAGGCGGCCCCAGCCACCTCCAGTGGCGAGGGGGCCGAGCACTTCGCCGCCTTCCTTGAGCAGGCCACCCGGCGCTGCGGTCTACCGCTGGCCGCCGCCACCGCGCCGGCCGATCCCGAACCCGCCGAAACCCGGCTGGAGGCATTCGCGGCCGCCCTCACCCAGGCGGAAGCCCGGCTTGCCTTCGCCCCCTGAAGCTCAGCCCCGGGTTTCCAGCTGCTCCAGCAGCGCTGCGATCAAGCCTTCGGCACGCCGCGATTCCTCGGCATAACGCTGCAACTGGGCCTGCTGCTCCTGATACGCCAGGAAATAAAACTCCAGCTCCTCCTGCACCTGCTGCAGCTGCAGCAGGTTGAGCTCCGCCTCATCCCTGGCTTCCTCCAGCTCCAACCGCAGTGCTTCGGCGTCGTTCATCTGCACCTCCACCACAGCCAGAGCATCCCATCCACGGGGTACCGCTAACTTAACTCCCATGGCCAGCACAAAAACGCTGTGGTGATGACTCCTGTACCAGCCCCCCTCCCCAGCGAGCGGCTGGTGCGGGTCGAAAGCCAGGCGTTCGGTGGCTTTGAGGAATTCTCCGGCCTGCTCGAACGCGAATGCAGCGGCTTCGCCGCCCGCGTGCGGGATGCCCTGCGCCTGATCGCCCTGCACGGCATCCTCGACCCCCTCACCGACACCCCCATCCCCTCCGCCAACCTGGGCCTCGGCAACGGCAATTACCGCGAAGCCCTCGGCCATGAAGGCATCGTCTCCCGCCAGCGCGCCGTGCTGCTCACCCTGCGCCAGTTGGTGCAGGGCGGCCGCCTGCCCCCCTTCCCGCAGCTGCGCCTCTACCTGCCCGAAGTGGTGACCCCCTTCGCCACCAGGCTGGCGAGCCTCGCCGGTGGCTTCCAGGGCAGCGAATACCTTCCCGACCCCGAAGACCCGCTCCACGACCAGTTGCACCACGAAGACCTCTGCGCCCTCAGCTTCGCTGACGCCAGCTTCGATGCAGTGATCTGCAACGAAATCCTCGAGCATGTGTACGACCTCGAAGCGGCCCTGTTCCAGATGCGCCGTGTGCTGGTGCCCGGCGGCATCCTGCTCGGCACCGTGCCCTTCGCCTACAGCCAGAACGAAAGCATCGTGAAGGCCCGCCACCGTGCCGCCGGCGAAGGCCCCGAACTGCTGATGGAACCCGAACTCCACGGCAACCCCGTGGATCCCGAGCACGGCAGCCTCGTGTATCGCATCCCCGGCTGGGACCTGCTCGACCAGCTCTCCGCCGCCGGCTTCCGCAAGGCCGAGGTGGTGGCCCTTCATTCCCCCAGCTACGGCATCGTGGGCACCGAAATCCCCTACGTGCTCCTCTATCAGGCCGAAGCCTGAAACAGCCGGCGCGCCCGATCCAGCAGCTCCGGCAACCGCTGCGATAGCTCCACGGCCCGCTCGTAGCTGCCTACGTAATGGTCGAGCTCCCGCTCGATCTGCTGCCGATGGCGCTCCAGCAGCTCCCCGTGGCGCCGTTCCCGCTCCAGCGCCTGCTCCAGCACGTTGCAGTGCTCCTCCAGCCGTTGCTGGCCACCGCCCCCTTCCCCCTGCAGCTGCAGTAGCAGCTGCAACAACCGCGGCAACGGCATCGGCTGCCGCCAGTCGGCCGCTTCGCCCTCCCTGCTGGCTCCTTGCTGGGCGGCACCGCCGAAATCATCAGCCCAGTGCTCGGCATCGAGCCAGGAATTGAGCAGGCCCGGCTGCCATTGCAGCAGGCCCCGCATCGCCAGCTCCACCAGCCCCTCCGCCCCGGGGCCTGAACCGCCCCCCTGCCCGCGCTTGCGGTAGGCCAGCTCCGGCAGCTCCCGCGCCAGCTGTCGCTCCAGCTCCTCGCCGCCGCGGCAGAGGTTCACCAGCCGGATCCGCTCGCGCCCGCGCCGCTTCAGGCCCGCCGCCCGCGCCAGATCCGCCTGCCACCCCCCCAGCGCTGCCTCCATCGCCGCCACCCGGGCGCCCTCCTCCCCTTCCGGCAGCTGCGCCACCAGCTCCGCCAGCCCCCGGGCCAGCGAGCCGTAGAAGATCCAGATCCGGGCGCCTTCATCCCCGGTTGCCAGGGCCTCCAGCCCCGGCGCCCCCGCCGATGCCGTGAACCCCAGTCCGCTGCCCGGCAGCCCATACAGCCACAGGGCACTGGGGGGATGGTTCTCCATCAGCCTTCCGGGGATGCGGGCAGGCTAGGCCGCCCGGTGCGGGAACCACATGCGGCGGAACCGCTGCGATCCGTGGCCAGGTCGCCGAGAATGGCAGTACAACTGTGGCGTGGGGGGCGGGTCCGTTGCGCAAGGAGACGCTGCTGGAGGGATTGCGCAGCTTCCCGGGCGATCCGGGCATGATCCAGCGCCTGGGCCAGGAGCTGGAGAGCAGCGGCGACTGGCAGCTGATGCAGGAGGTGTTCCAGCGCCAGCTCTCCCATGTGCCGAGCGGCAGTGCGCTCGAGGCCCATGTCTCCTATCTGGTGGCCAAGGCCTGCCTCGAACTGGGGGAGCGCCGCCAGGCCCTGGCCCTGATCGGCCGCTCGCTGCTGCTGCGCTCCGACTTCGCCTACAGCCATCACCTCCAGGGCCGCGCCCTCGCCCAGCTCAACCGCCTGCCGGAGGCCCTGGCCGCCCAGCGGCGCTGCGTGGGACTCGCCCCCGATTTCCCCTGGGGCTGGTTTGAACTCGGCTGCCTGCAGCGCCGGCAGGGGGATCCCCAGGCCGCCATGGCCAGCCTGCAACGGGCCCTGGAGCTGCAATCGGCCGAAGAACCCCAGCACCGCGCCCTGTTCGAACGGGCGCTCCAGGAGACCGAACGGGAACTGGGCCGTCGTGATCGCCATGAGGCCGCCCTGACCCTCTGGCCCGATCGCCCCCCACCGGCCGACCACGAACGCCTGCCGGCCCTCGACGAACTCGAACTCGAACTCGAGCAGTTTCGGCAGTTCCTCGATCGCCGACAAGCCCCTGGGCATTGA
>JBBASR010000081.1:4054-6350 GCA_040399125.1 Cyanobium sp.
GGTGCACTGGGCCGATGGCGCCACCCAGGCCGGCCACGGCGAGATCTACCTGGTAGCCAACTACCGCGACCACCTGATCCTCACCGTCTACCTGCGCGAAAACTGACTACCTGCGGGACCCCTGAGTCGGCACCCAGGGAGCAGCAGGTCACTCCCAGTCCGGCAGGTGCAGTTCGCGGGGGCGACCATCGGGATCGAGGGCGCTGCAGGCGGCCGGCCACCAGGGCCCTGGGGCAGCCAGCGCCTGCGGCCAGCGGCGGCGCAGCAGCGCCAGCGCTGCCAGCCGCTCGGTGCGGTCGTCGCCCCGGCGGCGGCGGCTGCAGCCATCCCCGTGGAACAGCACCGCCTCGGGGCTCACCACCTGGCGGAAGCCGGCGGCCCCGAGCCGCAGGCAGAAGTCCACATCGTTGCCCTCCACCGCCAGGGCCGGATCGAAGCCGCCCAGCTCCAGGAACAACCGTCGCCGCACCATCAGGCACGCCCCCGTCACCGCCGGCCAGGCGCTGAGAAAGCGGCTGCGGCCGCGGTGCACGCCGTGGTCGGGCGGCAGGCCGCGGTAGGGATGGGCGCAGCCATCCGCCCCCAGGCCCGGCAGCACGCCGGCGTGCTGCAGCAACCCCTCAGGCCCCAGCAGCAGCGCCCCGGCCGCCCCCACCGCCGGCCGCAGCGCCTGGGCCGCCAGGGCCTCCAGCCAGCGGCCACCGCGCTCCACGGGCCATACGTCGTTGTTGAGGAACAGCAGCAGCTCCCCCCGGGCCCGCCGCGCCGCACCGTTGTTGAGGGCACTCCAGTTGAACGGCCCATCCGCCTCGTGCCAGCGGGCCCGCAACCCCGGCCGCTCCGCCCAGCGGCGCCGCAGCTCGGCGGTGGCCTGCAGCCGTGAGCCGTTGTCCACCACCTCCACCTCCAGCGCCAGCGGCAGCCGCGGCCCCAGCGAACCGGCCAGGCCTTCAAGGCAGGCGGCCAGCAGGTCGGGCCGGTCGCGGCTGGGCACAATCACCCGCAGCAGCGGCGGCGCCGCCGGCAGCGCCCACTGGAGCCGAAAGCCGAAGCAGCCCTGTCCTGCCGGCGGCGGCGCCTCCTCAGGCAGCACGGCGCTCACCGCCTCCCCCAGGCGCTGCAGATGCTGCAGCAGCAACCCGGCCCGCTGCTCCGCCGCCGGATCCAGCGGCAATGCGCGGCGATGCACCAACACCCGCGGCAGGGCCAGCAGCCGCGGCCCGGCCTCCAGCGCCCGCAGCTGCCAGGCGAACCGGGCCTCCCCGGGCTCCGCTGCTGCAGGAGGCGGCGGCAGACCGGCGCACTGCAGCCAGTCGCGGCGCCAACCGCTCAGCCCCTCCAGCCAGGGCATGCTCCAGAACGCCTCCGGCTGCCAGCCCGGCTTGAACCAGGGCGAATGGCGCTCCCCTTGCGGCGAAAGCAGATCTTCATCGGCATAGAAGCCATCGGGCGGCGGCTCCCCGGCAGCGGCGCGGCGCTCCAGCTCGGCGGCGATCCAGGCAAGCGCACCGGGGCGCAGCACCGCATCGGCGGCGATGAGCACCAACCAGCCGGGCAGGGGATCGGGCGGCAGATCGGGCGGCGGATCGGCGCCGGGCCCCGACGCCAACGGCAGGGGCGGCTCCAGCTCCCGGCACCAGTAGCGGTACGACGCCGGCCCCAGCCCCTGCCGCAGCCGCTCGCCGCCGAGGGCGGCGAGGCCCTCGAGCCGATGGCGGCGGCGCGCGATCCAGGGTTCCCCCGGCAGCTGGGCGGCGGCCGCCGCCATCGCCCCGCAGGCCTCCTGCCAGTCCTGCCGCTGCTCCAGCAGTTCAGCCAGGGCGAAGGCGTTCCAGCCGAGGCCCGGATCCCAGCGCACACTGCTGCGCTGCAGCCGGATCGCATCCTCCAGCCGCCCCTGCTGCTGCCGCAGCCGTCCCAGCAAATGCAGCGCACCGCCATGCTGCGGCTGCTCGGCCAGACAGCGCCACAGCGCCGCCTCCGCCTCCTGCGACCGCCCCGCCTCCAGCGCCGCTTCTCCCTGTCGGTACCAGTCGCCGGGGGAAGGGGCCATCGGTTGCCACACTAAAGCCGCTGGCGGGCAACGTTCCCCCGCCGGCGCTTGTGCGGCGTGGTGTCTTCCCCCCCGGAGTCGTCGCTGGTGGTGAACCTCTGGGGCCACCTCAGCGGAGGGTTCGGCCTGGGGGAAGGGGCACGCTGCACCGCCAGGGCCCTGCGCGCCGCCGGCCTCACGGTGCAGCTGCGCGACCTGCCCCTCGCCACCCACCCCGTCCTCGAGACCCCCGGCCCGCAAGCC
>JBBASR010000081.1:6450-7684 GCA_040399125.1 Cyanobium sp.
CCAAGCCGCCGCCATCGACCTGATCCACACCAACCCCAACGTGCTGCGCCAGACCGATGGCCTGGCCGAGCGGTTGGAGCTGCAGGCACCGCTGCGGATCGGCTTCTGGGCCTGGGAGCTGGAGGCCTTCCCGGAGGGCTGGGAGGTGGGCTTCGCCGGTCTCGACCAACTCTGGTGCCCGTCGCCGTTCACCGCCACCGCCCTCGGCCAGCGCAGTCCGGTGCCGGTGACGGCCCTGCCGCACCTGATCGACTGGGACCGCGCCGAGCGGCTCGCAACCCTGCGGGCAACGCGGCGCCACCCCACCGGAGGCTCCGGGGCAGCGCCGTTCACGGTGCTGTTCGCCTTCGACTTCTGGAGCACCCGCAGCCGCAAGAACCCCGATGGCGCCATCGACGCCTTCCTGGCGGCCTTCCCAGCGGGGGGCCGCGGGCCGGAGGCGCGGCTGGTGCTCAAGCTGGCCAGCGCCGAGCAGTTTCCAGACGCCACCGCCGAACTGGCCGAACGCTGCGCCGGCGATCCACGCCTGCAGCTGATCACCCAGCACCTGCCGGCCGCCGCCTTCGATGCGCTCTATGCCGAGGCGGACGTGCTGCTCAGCCTGCACCGGGCCGAGGGCTTCGGCCTCACCCTGGCGGAGGCGATGGCGGCCGGGGTGCCGGTGGTGGCGAGCGGCTACAGCGGCAACCTCTGCTTCATGCCGCCGGGCAGCGCCACCCTGGTGCCCTGCCGGCGGGTGCCGATCCAGCGCACCGAAGGCGACTACCGCGCCGGCTGGTTCTGGGCCGACCCCGACCTCGACCACGCCGCCGCCGCCCTGCGCCGCCTCGCCACCGACCCCGTCCACGCCGCCTCCCTGGCCGCCGCCGGTCGCCGGGCGGTGCAGCAGGCGCTCGCCCCCACCGCCCTCGCCTCCCTGGTGGCCGAGCGGATCGGCTGCCTGCTCCGCTGGGGCGGCCGCGCCGAACTGCTCGCCGCCCTCCCCCCCGAACACCCCCTGCGCCGCCTGCAATAAGCCCAAGGGAGCAGCGTTGGAGCCTGAAAGTCGAGGCTTGAGGCCTGAGGCTTGTGGCTTGTGGCTTGTGGGTTGGGGAGTGAAGGAAGGGAGCGATAAGGATCTACCGGGGGGCTTGTTGTTGTTTTTGGTGCTCTCGCTGAACCGAGCCGTTTTGGGACGTTTTAGACACCACATCTAGCGTTCACACCAGATGTGGTGTGCCTGTTTCCACGCAAC
>JBBASR010000082.1:0-7509 GCA_040399125.1 Cyanobium sp.
GGCCGCGCAGCAGGGCCAGTTCCTTCTCGAACTCGGCCATCAGCCGCTTCAGCTCGTCGGTCACCTCGGTGACGCGATCCAGGCAGGCATTCAGCAGGGCGGCCGCCTCATAGCGGGTCATCGCCTGGCCGCCCTTGAAGGTGCCGTTAGGGTAGCCGGCCACGCAGCCGTAGCGCTCGATCAGGTTGCTCAGCGCCTGGTACGCCCAGTCGGTGGGGCGTACATCGGAAAACTGGTTGATGCTGGTGACCTGCTCGGCGCCGGTCTTGCCGGCGTAGCGATTCAGATCCAGCAGGTTGAGGTCTGAGGCCTTCCCCTCAGGTTTCTCCTCAGGATTGCGTGACTCCAGGCCCGCGGTCGACCCAGCCCAGGTGGCGGCAGGAGCCACCAGAGCAGCCGCCGCCAGAGGGACAAGGGCAAGGGCAACACGCTGCATGGGAAAAACCGGACGCATGAGTTTAAAAAAAGACCCGACTGCAAGAGCAGTCGGGTCGGAAGATCAACGAGACGATAGAGCCGTTCCGATCAGAACTTGAAGGTGGTCTTGACCAGGCCACCGAAGTTGTTGAAGGAGCTGCTGCCGCCGCTGTCACGCTGCAGTTCGCCCAGGGGGGCGGTGAGGTAGTAGATGGCGGGGGTCACGCTGATGTTGTCGGTGACCTGGAACTTGTACCACCACTCCCAGGCGTAGTTGCCGTCGTTGACGCTGTCGCCATCGGCAGAGTTGGTGATGAAGGTGGGTTGACCCACAGCCATGCCGAAGGCATTGCCCTTCCAGAGGAAGTCCGCCCACTGCAGGCCCACATACCAGGACTGCGACTCGGTGCCGTCAAAGTTGGCGAAGTCGTTCTCATCGCTGTAGGAGTTGATGCCCCAGCCGGCGCTGATCGAGGGGAACCAGCCACCGAACGGCGAGAAGTAGCCGCTGATACCGAACGAATTGGTGGTGTCAGCGCTGTTCTGATACAGCAGGGTCAGCGGGGTGGCATTGCCGCCATACAGGCCAGCTCCAGCGGAGGAGTAGGTGTAGGCAGCGGCCAGACCGAAGTTGGAACCGCCGTAGCCGATCTGCAGGGTACCGGTTTCTGCGGCGCCGCTGGTGCCGATGCCGCCCTCGGAAGGATTGGCCACGTCACCATTGGCCGACACGTAGTTGGCACTGATGCTGAAGCCGCCGGACTTCCACCACAGACCCGCACCTGCACCCAGGTTGAGGCTGTAGGTGCCGGGGGCACCTGCGTAGGTGAAGATGTCGAGAACGGTGTCAGCGGGGTAGGCGCTCGGCCACAGGGCCAGCATGTCGTCCTGACGGACGCGGCCACCCACCGTGGCGGTGAAGCCGCCGCCGATCGGGAATTGATAGAACAGGCGGTTGATCGCCACCACGTCACCGCAGTCCATGCCGGTGCCGCAGTTCTCCTCGAACGCGATCTCCATCGCATTCAGGCCGACCGGCGGATTGCCCGACCAGGCCGACTGAGCGAAGTTGCCGGCCCGCAGGGTGGTGCGCAGCAGGTCCTTACCGGTGAAGCTGGTGTCGAAGATCAGCCGCACGTCGTAGTTGAAGGTCATCGCGCCTTCCAGGGCATTGGCCCCCTTGGCGTACTTCTCACCAACGGGGATGCCGCTGTAAGCGGAGGCATCGCGATCGGTGATGAAGTCGCCGCCGAAGCTGTTGGCGCCCATCACGAAGGTGGCGATGCCCTTCAGCTTGGTGGTGGTGGAGAACTGGTTTGCTTCCAGCTCGCCCACGCGGGATTCGAGACCGTCGACGCGGCCGCGCAGCAGGGCCAGTTCCTTCTCGAACTCGGCCATCAGCCGCTTCAGCTCATCGGTCACCTCGGTGACGCGATCCAGGCAGGCATTCAGCAGGGCGGCCGCTTCATAGCGGGTCATCGCCTGGCCGCCCTTGAAGGTGCCGTTGGGGTAGCCGGCCACGCAGCCGTAGCGCTCGATCAGGTTGCTCAGCGCCTGGTACGCCCAGTCGGTGGGGCGTACATCGGAAAACTGGTTGATGCTGGTGACCTGCTCGGTCTCGGCGGCGTACTGATTGACGCCATCGATGTTGAGCTCAGCGGCGCTCGCTGCAACAGGGGCCATCAGGCCAAGGGCAGCAGGCGCCACCAGCAGTTGCTGGAAGAGTTTCATTGGAATCCTCACACAATTTGGCGCAAGGCGCCACTGCGCATCGTCACTCAGGCGGGCAGAGAGCTCCAATCTCCATGTGCCAGAAGACACAACGGCCAGTCGCCTGCCTCACGCTGGCAGACAAGGGCGCGTGGCACGAAAAAGCCCGGCCTGTCAGGGACGGGCCGGGCGATCAGGAGCGAATCCCCTCGAAAGGATCCGATCAGAAATTCAGGGGATCAGAACTTGAAGGTGGTCTTGACCAGGCCACCGAAGTTGTTGAAGGAGCTGCTGCCGCCGCTGTCACGCTGCAGTTCGCCCAGGGGGGCGGTGAGGTAGTAGATGGCGGGGGTCACGCTGATGTTGTCGGTGACCTGGAACTTGTACCACCACTCCCAGGCGTAGTTGCCGTCGTTGGGGTTGCCACCGGCATCGCCGTAGCTGGTCATGAAGGTGGGCTGACCCACGGCCATCCCTAGAGCGTTGCCTTTCCAGAGGAAATCGGCCCACTGCAGACCCACATACCAGGACTGGGACTGGGCGCCATCGAAGGCGGCCAGGCTGTCGTCGTCGTTGTAGGAATTCAGACCCCAGCCGGCGCTGATCGAGGGGAACCAGCCCGCCGCAAACGGCTGCCAGTAGCCACTGATGCCCACGGAATTCGAACCATCCATCTGGCCGTAGAACACAGCCAGCGGCGTGCCGTTGCCGCCGTAGAGATTGCCGTAGAAATCGGAGGTGTAGTTGTAGGCCGCCGCAATCCCGAAGGTGGGGCTGCTGTAGCCGATCTGCACGGTGCCGGTCTGGGCCGAGGTGCTGTTGCCGATGCCGCCTCCGCAACCCGGATTCTTCGCATCCTGCGGGCAGTTGCTGAAGGTGCTTGCGTTGTCAGCGTTGGCCGACACGTAGTTGGCACTGATGCTGAAGCCACCGGACTTCCACCACAGGCCGCCACCGGCGCCGAGGTTGAGGTTGTAGGTGCCCGGGGCACCTGCGTAGGTGAAGAAGTCGAGAACGGTGTCAGCGGGATAGGCGCTCGGCCAGAAGGCCAGCATGTCGTCCTGACGGACGCGGCCACCCACCGTGGCCGTGAGGCCGCCGCCGATCGGGAATTGATAGAACAGGCGGTTGATCGCCACCACGTCACCGCAGTCCATGCCGGTGCCGCAGTTCTCCTCGAACGCGATCTCCATCGCATTCAGGCCGACCGGCGGATTGCCCGACCAGGCCGACTGAGCGAAGTTGCCGGCCCGCAGGGTGGTGCGCAGCAGGTCCTTACCGGTGAAGCTGGTGTCGAAGATCAGCCGCACGTCGTAGTTGAAGGTCATCGCGCCTTCCAGGGCATTGGCCCCCTTGGCGTACTTCTCACCAACGGGGATGCCGCTGTAAGCGGAGGCATCGCGATCGGTGATGAAGTCGCCGCCGAAGCTGTTGGCGCCCATCACGAAGGTGGCGATGCCCTTCAGCTTGGTGGTGGTGGAGAACTGGTTTGCTTCCAGCTCGCCCACGCGGGATTCGAGACCGTCGACGCGGCCGCGCAGCAGGGCCAGTTCCTTCTCGAACTCGGCCATCAGCCGCTTCAGCTCGTCGGTCACCTCGGTGACGCGATCCAGGCAGGCATTCAGCAGGGCGGCCGCCTCATAGCGGGTCATCGCCTGGCCGCCCTTGAAGGTGCCGTTAGGGTAGCCGGCCACGCAGCCGTAGCGCTCGATCAGGTTGCTCAGCGCCTGGTACGCCCAGTCGGTGGGGCGTACATCGGAAAACTGGTTGATGCTGGTGACCTGCTCGGTCTCGGCGGCGTACTGATTGACGCCATCGATGTTGAGCTCAGCGGCGCTCGCTGCAACAGGGGCCATCAGGCCAAGGGCAGCAGGCGCCACCAGCAATTGCTGGAAGAGTTTCATGGAGAGCCTCACACACAGATCGGCGCAATGCGCCATTTTCAATAGTGCTGAGTGTTGATGCCTGTGCAGGATTCACCTGTGCCAGAAAGGCGAACGACCTCGCACTCCCGGCCTCCCCCGCCAGGGCTGGTCCACACTGGCCTTTCGGTGCAGGTAACCGGCGGATCGGCCATGCCCTTTCTTCCCAGCATGCCCAGGATCGGCATCCGACGCCATGCCATGGGACGCCCCTGGTGGTGGGCTGGTCTGGCTGGAATCTGGGGGATCGCAACCGTTGCCGATCGACTTTGGCTGGCAGCAGACCAGCGCCTGCCGAGCTGGGATCAGGCCGACTATCTCAACAGCGCCGTGGACCATGGCAGGGCCCTGGGGCTGCTGGCAGGCGGTGGCTGGCAGGGATGGCAGGCGCTGCTGGATCTGTCTCCCAAGATCCCGCCCCTGGCCTCCCTGATCAATGGGGCGGTGATGGCGGTGGTGGGCCAGGCCCCGGATCAGGCCAGCTGGGCGCTGGCCGGCTGGCATGGCCTGCTGCTGCTGGCGGTGGCCTGCTGGGGCCGCCAGCTGCTGGGCCAGGGATTCGGTCTGCTGGCCGCCCTGCTGGTGGCCTGCACCCCAGCCCTCGCGGCCCTGCGGATCGACTACACCCTCGACATCCCGCTCACGGCCTCCACCACCCTGGCCCTGTGGCTGCTGGGCCGCTGGCAGGCCCCCACCCCGCAGGGGGGGCGGTGGCCCCAGGCCGCCTGGGCGGCCCTGGCCGTGGTGGCCGCGGTGATGGTGAAGCAGAGCGCCCTGCTGGTGGTGGCCCTGCCGGCCCTCTGGTGTGCGCTCCGCAGCTTTGGTGAGGGTCGCCGCCGGGCCCAGGTGGTGCTTGCGCTGGCGATCGTGGCGACCGTCAGTGTTCCCTGGCTTCACCACAACTGGATCACCACCCTGGGGGGCACCAACCGGGCCGTGGTGGAGTCGGCAGCGAACGAAGGCGACCCCGCCTCCTTCAGCCTCGCCTCCTGGCTCTGGTACCTGCGGCTGATGCCCGAACAGCTCGGGGTCCCGCTGCTGCTGCCTGGCTTCGCCGGCCTGGGGCTGCTGCTGCTGCCGTGGCGCCGCCGCCGCTCTCCATTCGGCGCGATGGCGCCCGGCTGGGGGTGGCTGATCGGCTGCACCCTGGCCGGCTGGGTGGCCACCAGCCTCAGCCCGAATAAAGACGCCCGCTACATCGCACCGGTGCTGCCCCTGGTGGTGCTGCTGTTGACCCGTCTGTGGTGGGAACTGGGTACGGGACTGAACCGGGCCCTCGGAAACCGTGTCGCCGCCCTGCTGCTGGGGGCGGGCATCCTGTCTGCCTCAGCGCTGCTGGCCAGCGAACGCAAGGCCTCGCTTCAGCCCGCACCTGGATCCCCCGCCCGGGAAGTCGTTGCGCGGTTGCGCGACTGGGTCGGGGACAAGCCCACCACGGTGGTGGTGGTGCCGAACGAAGCAGAATTCAATGAACACACCCTCACCAGCTTCGGCCGCCTGGAAGGCGGCCAGCTGCTGGCCCGTCGGCTTGGCAAGCGCAGGGAGGACCTGCCCCTGGTGCTCGATCAGGCCGAGTGGGTGCTGCTGGCCAGCGGTGCTGGCAACGGGCATGAGCGAGCCTCCGCCAGGGAACTGGGCCGGCAGGTTCGCAGTACCGGCCGTTTCGAGCGAAGGGCCCGCTGGCCCTGGGACCAGGGACGCGAGGTGGAACTGTGGCAGCGCCGGAGCGATGCCCCCCCCTCCCATGGCTTCGATGACAGGTTCATCCAGCTCGCCAGGGGCATGGAACGGGGTCCGAGCGGCCTGGCAGCGGTGTTTGCCGCGATCGGAGCGCAGCACCAGCTCGACGGCCATTTCCTTTATCAGCAACGTGTGCGGCATTGGGCGACAGAACGCCTGCAGCGGGATGCCAACGACCGCGATGCCCTCTGGAGCCTCGGGCTGATCGCCACGCTGCGCAACCGCCCGACCGAGGCCGAGGCCTGGTTCCTGCGCCTCCAGGAGCTGGATCCGACCAATCCCTGGCCCGTGGCCTACAGGGGGGTTGTGTCGCTCGCGGACTGGCGACCATGGAAAGCCGGCAGGCTGATCAGGCAGTCACCGGATTCGATACGGCAACAGCCGATACTGCGCGGTCTGGATGATCTCAGCACGGTGCTGGGGGGAAACCTGGGGGCAATTGCTGAGCTGAAGCGCCACCTTCCGGCCGCCGTGGATCAGGTGCGCACTGAACTCAAGCCCGGTCGACTCAAGCCCGATCAACTCACGCCCGATCAAGTCAAGCCCGATCGATCAGCCGACCACTGGCAGGGGCCCGAAAGGCCATGAACCGCGCATGCAGGAACAGACCCACCGCCATCATCACCTCGATCGCCTCCTGATCGTTGCGGACGCGATCTCCATGGGTGATCCAGGAAAGATCAAAGTAGGCGTAAAAAAGAGCCACCGGCAGGAAGTACAGGCTGAATCGCCTGGCCGGGAAAGCATCAATGGCGGGGAAGAAGCGCCAGCCTAGATAGCCAAAGAAGATCCCGAAAAAAATAAACGCAAAATGCATCAAGCCCTGCACCGCAGGAATGTTGTGCACCGTGGTTTCGCCCTGGGCATTGATGTGGCGGATGCTCTCCACCCCCACGCCCGTGAGCCGCTCTCCCCAGCTGATCTCCTCGCCTGCCAACAGAAAGCAGAACAGCCCCAGCAGGATCCAGGCAAGACAGGAGAGGGAAAGCCAATGCCTCCGCCTCCTCCAGGCCACCACAAATGAACAGAGCGACGCCCCTGCATAACCAAGAAACTGGAGCCACTCCGCGAAACCATCCTCTCCCTTGCGCCAGCCCTCAAACACACCGAAGGGGAGGAAATAGACAACCCCATACAGCACCAGCAGATAGACCAGGGGCAACAGATCCACCGTTGGCTCCAACGAGCCCCAGGGGGTGGAGATGCGCCTTGGGGGCAGCGAGGGGGGAGGAGAGTCGACGCTCATGGGCTATCGCAGAACCGAAGATCGGAGGGGACGCTTCATAAACGATGCCCGTGATGGGCCTTGCGGCTCATCACGGGCTCTCGCCGGGTCCACTATGGCGCGGAACCGTTTGATCAAGGTTGAGGCGCCGTAATCAGCCGGCGTTCTCCACGATCAGCAGACCCTTGCTGAAACAACTGTGACTCACGGGCACCTCCTCCTGTTGGGGAAATTGCCAGCCGATGACGCCTGCGGAGATCACAGAGAACAAGTCTGTGCGAACCCCACGCCACTGCTGACGGGACCCGCTCACTCTAGAGGGAAAACAGCCTTTCCCGCCTTCACCAGCGGATGCACACAGTGGAACGGACATGAAAAAGGGCGCCAACGGCGCCCTTGATAAACCAACAATTGAGCTCAGATGATCAGATCAGACGATCAAAGGGCGTTTCCACGGGGCAGAACCTCTTCAGGGAAGACGAAGTTTTCGTGAGG
>JBBASR010000083.1:0-7405 GCA_040399125.1 Cyanobium sp.
ATGGCTCCGATCCGGCCGGCCCGGCCGAGGGGCTGTTCAACCGGGCCTTCTTCGAGAACTGCCGCCGCATCCTCAGGCCGGGCGGCGTCTTCGCCACCCAGAGCGAATCGCCCGAGGCCTTCCGCCAGGTGCACATCGACACGGTGCGCCTGCTGCGCGAGGTGTTCGGCCACGCCGATCCGATGTACGGCTGGGTGCCGATGTATCCGAGCGGCTGGTGGAGCTGGACGTTCGCCGCCACGGACGGCCGTCGGTATCTGGAGCCGGATCCCCAGCGCGCCGCGGCCGTCGACCGTGGCTGTGAGATCTGGAGTCCCCGCTGGCAGCGCGGTGCCTTCGACGCCATCCCCGCCGCGATCGAGCGCGCCCTGAACGCATGAACGACCTCTTCGACACCGAGCTGTTCGACACTGACGGCGCCATCTACATGGCCAGCCGCCGCGATCCGCAGGGGTGCGCGGTGGGCCTGTTCGGTGTGCCCTACGACGGCACCACCTCGTTCCGGCCCGGCACCCGCTTCGGGCCGGCGGCGATCCGGGAGGTGAGCAGCGGCCTGGAGACCTACTGCCCCCAGCTGGATCTGGATCTCGAAGATCTGGCCTTCGCCGATCTGGGGGCCGTGGCCATCCCGTTCGGAGCACCGGAGCCGGTGGTGGAGGCGGTGCGCAAGGCCACCACCGCGGTGCTCAACCTGGGGCTGAAGCCCCTGATGCTGGGCGGCGAGCATTCGATCAGCAGCGGTGCGGTGGCTGCCGTGGCGCACCGCCACCCCGACCTGGTGCTGGTGCAGCTCGATGCCCATGCCGACCTGCGCCAGGAGTGGCTCGGAACCCACCACAGCCATGCCTGTGCCATGCGCCGCTGCCTGGAGGTGCTGCCCACCGGCGAACTGCTGCAGATCGCCATCCGCAGCGGTACCCGGGAGGAATTTCAGGAGCTCCGCCACAGCGGACGCCTGGTGGCGCTCGAGAAGATGGCCGAAGCCCTGCGGCCCCTGCGGGGCCGGCCCCTCTACCTCACGGTGGACCTGGACTGGTTCGATCCGGCGGTGATGCCGGGCACGGGCACCCCCGAACCGGGCGGCTTCCACTGGCCCCAGTTCGCCGCCCTGGTGGACGAACTGGGGCATCACCGGCTGGTGGCCGCCGATGTGGTGGAACTGGCGCCCCAGCTCGACCCCACGGGGGTCAGCGCCGTACTGGCGGCCAAGGTGGTGCGCAGCCTGCTGCTGCTGCTGGGCCGGGATCAGTAGCCGGCTTCAGTAGCAGCAGGTGCCGCTGGTGCGCTGCTCGCGCAGGCGGTCGTGCTGCTGACCGATCAGCAGGATCGCCAGGGTGGGGTGGTTGTGGAGCAGGTTGAGGAAACGCAGGCGATCGAGCCGCAGGATCTCCACAGGGGTCAGGGCCACGGCATCACTGCGATGCACCCCCTGACGCCAGGCGATGTCCTGGTAGCTGAACAGTTCGCCCGGGCGGAAGCAGGTTTTCTCGCTGTCCGGCCCCACAAGCTCCACGATCCCGCGCCGCACGGCGTAGATGGCATTGGCGCGGGCGCCGCGCGAGAACACCTGGGCGCCGGTGGGAAGGGTGAACGTCTCACAATCCAACTGGGCGGCCATCAGCTCGATCGGTGCCGTGATTGCCGGGGTTGTGACCAAGGGACGTCACCTCCTGTAAAGGATTTCTGATTCACCTTCTTACAACCCCCGACGCCGTTTGGGAGATCTCCGTGGACGGAGAATGGGACCGGCGGCCGTTTCTTAAGGAAATTTTCCAGATGATGGTGCCCCGTCGCGGTAGGCGGGCGCCCGTTTTCAGGCTTCGCGCAGCATCGTGCCGAGGCTCAGCTGCTGGTTGCCCGAGGGTTCTGCGGCGGGCAGGGGCGACATCACCGGCAGGCGCGGTGGACGGGCGGTCCAGTGGTGACACCACAGATCCCCCACCAGCTCGGGATGAATCTGCAGCTGGCGCAGCTGACACCATCCCAGCCCCTCGCCGCTGGGCGGGGTGCAGTGACGGCAGCTGCGGCAGTTGGGGCGATTGCCCATCCAAGGAAGGCCTGGGCCGCTCAAATTAGGCACGCCGGCAGGGCCTCGCCCATGGGAGAGAACCGAATCACAGCCTTTTTTCGGCTTCGTTAAGCCATTCCGCAGGGCCGGCCTCCATAGGATCCCGCCATCCAACCGCCCTCGTGCCATGGCCGATTCGCCGTCCGCCTCCGGCAACGAGCCCCGGAGCCTGCAACGCACCCCCCTGTTCGAGGCGGCCCGCACCGCCGGGGGGCGCCTGGTGCCTTTCGCGGGCTGGGAGATGGCGGTGCAGTTCGCCGGCCTGGTGGCCGAGCACAACGCCGTGCGCCAGCACTGCGGGGTGTTCGACATCTCCCACATGGGGGTGCTCCGCCTGCGGGGAGAGGCCGTCAAGGATGCCCTGCAGACCCTGGTGCCCAGCGACCTGCACCGGATCGGCAACGGCGAAGCCTGCTACACGGTGCTGCTCAACGAAGCCGGCGGCATCCGCGACGACCTGATCGTCTACGACCGGGGCCAGCGCAGCGACAGCGACAGCGACAGCGAAGGGAACAGCACCGATGAACTGGTGCTGGTGATCAACGCCGCCTGTGCCGACACCGACACGGCCTGGATCCGCAGCCAGCTGGAACCCAGGGGAATCACCATCACCGACCGCAAGGGCGATGGCGTGCTGCTGGCCCTGCAGGGTCCGGAAGCGGCGGCCCGGCTGGAGGCCCTCGCTGGCGAGAGCCTGGCCGGCCTGCCCCGTTTCGGCCACCGCGACCTGGTGCTGCGCGGCGGCCGGGGCGCGGCGGAAGCCAGCCCGGTGTTCGTGGGGCGCACCGGCTACACAGGCGAAGACGGCTTCGAGCTGCTGCTGGAGCGGGCCGCGGGCCTGGCCCTGTGGCAGCAGCTGCTGGACGAGGGGGTGGCCCCCTGCGGTCTCGGCGCCCGCGACACCCTGCGCCTGGAGGCCGCGATGCACCTCTACGGCAACGACATGGACGCCGCCACCACACCCCTGGAGGCCTCACTGGGCTGGCTGGTGCATCTGGAGATGCCGGCCGATTTCATCGGCCGGGCCGCCCTCGAACGCCAGAGCGCGGAGGGCGTCAGCCGGCGCCTGGTGGGGTTGAAGCTGCAGGGCCGGGCCATCGCCCGCCATGGCTATCCGGTGCTCAAAGACGGCCAGGTGGTGGGGGAGGTCACCAGCGGCACCTGGTCCCCCACCCTGGGCGAAGCGATCGCCCTGGCCTACGTGCCCAGCGCCCTGAGCAAGCCGGGCACCGAACTGGCGGTGGAGATCCGCGGCCGCAACGAGCCGGCCACCGTGGTCAAGCGCCCCTTCTACCGGGCCTGACCCCGGCTCCTGTGGGAAACTCGCTCCTTGGTTTTCCGATCAGAGTCATCATGCGCAGCCACGGGTGCGGCGACCTCCGCCGCGAGGCCATCGGCCAGACCGTGCAGCTGTGCGGCTGGGTGGATCGCCGCCGCGACCACGGCGGCGTGATCTTCATCGATCTGCGCGACCGCAGCGGCACCGTGCAGGTGACCGTGGATCCCGACCTCGGCCCCCAGGCCTTCGCTGAAGCCGAGCGGCTCCGCAATGAAACGGTGCTGCAGGTGGAAGGCAATGTGCGGGTGCGGCCGGGGGAATCCACCAACGAACGCCTGGCCACCGGTGAGATCGAGGTGCTGGCCTCCTCAATCACCGTGCTCAACCAGGTACGTGGCAACCTGCCCTTCCCCGTTTCGGTGCACGACGAGGAGAACACCCGCGAGGAGCTGCGGCTCCGCCACCGCTACCTGGATCTGCGCCGCGAGCGCATGAACGGCAACCTGCGCCTGCGGGCCCGCACCATCCAGGCCGCCCGCCGCTTCCTCGAAAACGAGGGCTTCATCGAGGTGGAGACCCCGGTGCTCACCCGCTCCACCCCCGAGGGCGCCCGCGACTATCTGGTGCCTTCCCGGGTGTGCGGCGGCGAGTGGTTCGCCCTGCCCCAGTCGCCCCAGCTGTTCAAGCAGCTGCTGATGGTGGGCGGCATCGAGCGCTACTACCAGGTGGCCCGCTGCTTCCGCGACGAGGACCTGCGGGCCGATCGCCAGCCGGAATTCACCCAGCTGGACATCGAGATGAGCTTCATGGGCCAGGAGCAGATCCTGGAGCTCAACGAAGCCCTGATCGCCAGCATCTGGAAAAGCGTGAAGGGGGTGGAGCTGCCGCGTCCCTTCCCGCGCCTCACCTGGCATGAGGCGATGGAGCGCTACGGCACCGATCGGCCCGACACCCGCTACGGCATGGAGCTGGTGAACGTCAGCGACCTGGTGGCCAGCATGGGCTTCAAGGTGTTCAGCGGCGCCGTGGCCGCCGGTGGCTCCGTGAAGTGCATCGCCGTACCCGGCGGCAACGAGGCGCTCAGCAACGTGCGCATCAAGCCCGGCGGCGATGTGTTCGGCGAAGCCCAGGCGGCCGGCGCCGGCGGCCTGGCCTTCATCCGGGTGCGCGAAGGCGGCGAGATCGACACGATCGGCGCCATCAAGGACAACCTCAGTGAAGAAAGCAAGGCGGAGCTGCTGGCCCGCACCGGCGCCCAACCCGGCACCCTGCTGCTGTTCGGCGCCGGCGACACCGCCACCGTCAACAAGGCCCTCGATCGGGTGCGCCAGTTCCTGGCCCGCGAGCTGGGCCTGGTGAAGCCCGACCGCGAGAACGACAGCTGGAACTTCCTCTGGGTGGTGGATTTTCCGATGTTCGAATTCAATGCCGGCGAGAACCGGCTTGAGGCACTGCATCACCCCTTCTGTGCCCCCAACACCGAAGACCTCGGCACCGATCCCGCCGCCTGGGCCGAGCGGCTGCCCACGGCCCGCGCCCAGGCCTACGACCTGGTGCTCAACGGCCTCGAACTCGGCGGCGGCTCGCTGCGCATCCACGATTCGGCCCTGCAGCGCCAGGTGCTGCAGACCATCGGCCTGCCGCTGGAGGAGGCCAACCAGCAGTTCGGGTTCCTGATGGAAGCGCTCGACATGGGCGCCCCACCCCACGGGGGCCTGGCCTTCGGCGTGGACCGGATCGTGATGCTGCTGGCCGGCGAGGAATCGATCCGCGACACGATCGCCTTCCCCAAGACCCAGCAGGCCCGCTGCCTGATGACCGGCGCACCGGGCGGGGTGGCCGAAAAGCAGCTCGAGGAGCTGCACGTGGCCAGCACCTGGGTGGACGCCGAAGACTGAGACCGAGGGCTGAACACCGGGACCCAGCCCCGGCGAATCGGGCCGGGGCAAACCAGAAAGAAACCGGGCGAAAGGGGTGGGCAGTCGCCGCCTCTGGACAGGCTGATGGTGGTTTCCCGTCTGCCTCTTGCCCTTTCCTTCCTCCACCGACCTGGTGCGTCAGTACCTCCAGGACATCGGCAGGGTGAATCTGCTGACCCAGGAGGAGGAACTGCTGCTGGCCCGGCTCGTGCAGACCCGGGAGAGGCTCCTGGAACTCCAGGGGGAAGCGGACGCCACGGAGCGACCGAACGCCCCCCAGGGCAGCGCCGACCTGGAGGAATGGGCGCAGCGCTGCGAGCTCACCCCGGCCGCCCTGCGGCTGGCCCTGCACCGGGGCCGCCGGGCCAAGGAACGGATGATCCAGGCCAACCTGCGCCTGGTGGTGGCGGTGGCCAAGAAATACCAGCAGCGCGGCATGGAACTGCTGGACCTGGTGCAGGAGGGCACCCTCGGCCTCGAGCGGGCGGTGGAACGCTTCGATCCCACCCGTGGCTTCCGCTTCAGCACCTACGCCTACTGGTGGATCCGGCAGGGCATCACCCGGGCCATCGCCAGCCAGAGCCGCACGATCCGCCTGCCGGTGCACATCACCGAAAAGCTGAACCGGATCAAGAAGGCCCAGCGGGAGCTCACCGGCAGCCTGGGCCGCACCCCCACAGTGGCCGAACTCGCCGCCCAGCTCGGCATCGAGGAGAGCGTGGTGCGGCTCACCCTGCAGCGCCAGCCCCGCCCGGTTTCGCTCGACGTGCGGGTGGGCCGCGACCAGGAAACCGACCTGGGGGATCTGCTCGAGGACAGCCACGACACGCCCGAGCAGAACCTGGCCCGTGAACAACTGCACGATGACCTCGAATCGCTGCTAGAGGAACTGAGCAGCCGGGAAGCGACGGTGATCCGGCAGCGGTTCGGTCTGGAGGACGACACGCCCCGCACCCTCACCGAGATCGGCGAAAGCCTGCATCTCTCGCGCGAGCGGGTACGCCAGATCGAATCCCGGGCCCTGCTCAAGCTGCGCCAGCCGCGTCACCGCAGCCGCATCCGGGATCACCTCAACAGCCTCGACTGACGGTCTCTCACGCCATGACTATCTCCGCCCCCCCGATCGACATCGGACTCCCCGCCGAGCAGCGCGCCGCCATCGCCGAAGGCCTGGGCCGAGTCCTGGCCGACAGCACCGTGCTCTACGCCAAGACCCACGGCTTCCACTGGAACGTGACCGGGCCGATGTTCAACACCCTGCACCTGATGTTCATGGGGCAGTACACCGAGCTCTGGACCGCCCTCGATGCGATCGCCGAAAGGATCCGGGCCCTGGGGTTCCCCGCCCCCTATGGAGCTGCCACCTACGCCGGCCTGAGTTCGATCCCCGAGAGCCAGGGGGTGCCCGCTGCGCTCGAGATGGTGCGGGAACTGGTGAACGGCCACGAAGCCGTGGCCCGCACGATCCGCTCGGTGTTCCGCACCGCGGACGAGGCGGGTGACCAGCCCAGCGCCGATCTGCTCACCCAGCGGCTGCAGATCCACGAAAAGACCGCCTGGATGCTGCGCAGCCTGCTGGAGGGCTGAAGCCGGCGCGCGCGGGATCCAGCAGGGCCCCGCGGATGGTTCCGTGCAGAAGCGGCAAAAGCCCCCCCTCCACCGCCTGGCAGTGCTGGTCGGACCAGATCTGCAGCGGGGAATCCAGCAGGCGCAGCCAGGCCGATGCGCAGCGGCGACGGACCGGAGGGCGATGCAGGCGGCGGCGAGGGAGTCATCCGAACAGCGCACGTATACAGGCTGCCCCAGGATCACCCATGAACGGGGCCCCAGAACCCCGTGTCAGACTGTGGGGTCGCCGTAGAGCCATGGCCAAATTCGTCTTCGTGACCGGCGGTGTGGTCTCGAGCATCGGGAAAGGGATCGTGGCCGCCAGCCTCGGCCGATTGCTCAAGAGCCGCGGCTACAGCGTTTCGATCCTCAAGCTCGATCCCTACCTCAACGTCGATCCGGGCACGATGAGCCCCTACCAGCACGGCGAGGTGTTCGTCACCCAGGACGGCGCCGAAACGGATCTGGATCTGGGGCACTACGAGCGCTTCACCGACACGGCCATGTCGCGCCTCAACAGCGTGACCACCG
>JBBASR010000084.1:0-6834 GCA_040399125.1 Cyanobium sp.
CTAGCCCTGGCCCTGGTGCGCCAAGCCCGCAGCCTGCTGCGGCCCGACCTGCGCCTCCTGATCATGTCGGCCACCCTCGACCTGGCCCCCCTGGCGGAGCGGCTCGATCAGGCCCGGGTGATCACCAGCGAGGGACGCAGCCACCCCGTGGAGATCCAGCACCAGGCGCCTCGACCAGGGGAACCGCTGGAGCAGCAGGTGCTGCGCGCCCTCGAATGCCACTGGCTGGAACATCGCCAGGACCACGAGACCGTGCTGATCTTTCTGCCGGGCCAACGGGAAATCAACAGCACCCTGCGCAGCCTGGTCTCGACGGAATGGGGCGCGAAGCTGGAATGCTGCCCCCTCCACGGCCAGTTGCCCCTGGCCGCCCAGCGCCGGGCGATCGCGGCCGCCCGGCACCCCGAAGGCAAACTGGTGCTCGCCAGTTCAATCGCGGAAAGCTCCCTCACGATCGAAGGGGTTCGTCTGGTGATTGATTCGGGCCTGAGCCGCATCAGCCGCTTCGACCCGGTCACCGGCATGGATGGGCTGGTCACGGTGGCCGCCAGCCAGGCCAGCGCCGAACAACGTCGCGGTAGGGCCGGAAGGCTCAGCTCCGGTCGCTGTCTGCGGCTGTGGTCGGCCGCGGAGCAGCAACGCCGTCCGGCTTTCGACAGCCCGGAGCTGCTCGAGACCGACCCCCTACCCCTGGCCCTGCAACTGGCGGAATGGGGGAGCGGCCTCGGGGAAGACCTGCCCTGGATCGATCCGCCGCCCCACGGCCCCCTGAGCGAAGCCCGGGAGCTGCTCAAACAGCTTGGAATTCTCAGTTCCTCGGGGCAGATCACCTCCCATGGACGAGCCGTGAACCAGCTGGGGCTCCATCCCAGGCTCGGGCACATGCTGCTGCAGGCAGCCGAAAACGGGTGGCTGGACCTGGGCTGCAGCCTGGCCGTGCTGCTCAACGAACGCGATCCCCTCGATCGTCGCGAGGCGGGGTGCGATCTGATGCGTCGCCTCGACTGGCTTCGGCAACCAGGGGCCGAGGCACGCCAGGGGCAGCAGAGGCCCTGGCATCAGCTGGAACGGCAGTTGCGGCGTCAGCTGCAGCAGGCGGCAGGGGATTCCGCCGCCCCGAGCTCTGGCATCCGGGAGCAGGAGATCGCGGCACGACTGATCAGCTGGGCCTATCCGGAACGGCTGGCCCTCAGCCGTGGTCGCGGTGATGGCCGCTTTCTGATGCGCAACGGACGCGGCGCCTGCGTTCACCGCGAGGATCCCCATGCCGGGGCCGAGGGCCTGGCGATCGCCAGCGTGGATGGGGTGGGCCAGGAGGCCCGGGTGATGTTGGCCGTGCCCCTCTCACGCGGCCAACTGGAGGAACTGGCGCTGCCGCAGGCCGTGACCCGCAATCAGGTCAGCTGGGATGGCGAAGCCGAACGGGTGCGCTGCGAGCAGATCCTGCACCTCGATGCCCTGGTGCTGGAAACGAAACCCTGGCCGGCAGCGGAGCCCGGGCAGATGGCCACCGCCCTGCTCGAAGGGATTCGCAGCCTCGGGATGGACGCTCTGCCCTGGAGCGACCGCAGCCGCCAGCTGGCCCATCGACTGAGCCTGGCTCACCGCCACCTCGGCGCCCCCTGGCCCGACCGCTGCCCCGAGGCCCTACTGGCAGACCTCCCCCGGTGGCTGGGGCCGCACCTGCCCGGACTTCGCAGCCGCCAGGACCTACAGCAACTGGATCTCTGGGAAGCCCTCTGGGGAGAGCTGGAGTGGAACCGGCGCCAGATGCTCGAAAACCTTCTCCCCGAACAACTACCCATCCCCTCCGGCAGGAGCGTGACGCTCGACTACGCCAGCGGCGAACCGGTGCTGGCGGTGAAACTGCAGGAACTCTTCGGCTGGGCCGAAACGCCGCGACTGCTGGAAGGCAGACTCCCGATCACGGTGCAGATGCTGTCACCCGCGGGCCGACCGGCCGCCATCACGAGAGATCTGGCGGGTTTCTGGGAAGGGGGCTACACGGAGGTGCGCAAGGAACTCCGGGGCCGTTATCCGAAGCACCCCTGGCCGGAGGATCCGGCCAGGGCAACACCCACCGCACTCACCAAGGCACGCCTGGCAAGGCAAGGGCAAACCCCACCGCCGAACTGAGCATTTCCGCTTCAGAACCATGCCTCCAGCAGGGATCCGAATCCGAAATACCTCAACCCCTCCACGATTCCTTCACACCCCTCCCCCCGGGCCCGATAGGTGTTGGGCAGCTGGGGAAGCATCTGCTGCAGGGCCGGCTCGGCGTTGGCCACCATCACCCCGGCCAGCCCGGTCTCGAACATCGCCAGATCGTTGAGCGTGTCACCGGCGGTCACCACGCGGGAAGGATCCACTTCGAGCAGATCAAGCACAGCCAGGAGAGTGGTTCCCTTGTTCACTCCGGCCGGAAGCACATCGAGATATTTGTTGTCGGACACCAGACAATCCACCCCATGCACCTCGAGCGCCTGGATCCGGGCTCGATCGATGCGAGAGGGGTCGATCAGGTAGGCCAGGCGCCTGTCCGCCGTCACGGGCTGGGGGGAGATCCCCGGCAGCTCCGCCAACAGGGGGAGCAGACGTTCCGCCAGCCCCTGCCAGCGAGCCTCGATCGGATCCACGGCCAGCGGCACCAGATTCATGCTCTGACCACAGGCCACGCTGCAGCCCACATCCCCGATCACGAGATGGGGAGCCCCCAGCCCCATCGCCGCTTCCTCCTTCAGGAGCCTCTGCACCGAACGCAGGTCCCTACCAGTGCTGAAGAGATGGAGCACGCGATGGCGCTCGGCTTCAAGCCACGAATAGAAGGCACGACGCCATGCCGCATCCCCCCCCAGAAGGGTGCCATCCAGATCGGTCACGAGCACCAGCTCCGGTTCGGCAGGAAGGGTTCCGGCCAGCTGGCGTTCCAAAAGCAGCCTCAGGCCGGAACGCGGACTCGAGGGGGGCATGGCGGTCGCGGTCAGATCCCCCAGAAACGGGCGCTGGCACGAACCGTAGCCTGCTGGCAAGGGGGGACGGCGCAACTCCTAGGCTCAGGAAACCGCAGAGCAACCCTTGCCCCGCTTCTTCCCCGGCAACCGCCGGGACGGATCCCGACTTCTGAGCAGCCTGCTGGTGATCAGCGGCGCCGGGCTGGTGCGAGTTGACCATCCAGCCGGGCGTGCTGTATTTCTCGTGGGCAGCGCCCTGAGCCTGCTGGGCTGGATGCAATACCGCAAGCTGCAGAACTGAGGTGAATCCGTCCTCCGCCTCGCAAGGGCTGCCCCGTTACAGCGTGGCGGAACTGAATGGAGCCATCGGCAGCCTGCTGGAGCGTGGATTCGCCCCCCGGTTTCTGCTGGAGGCCACCGTCAGTCGGCCCCAGCTGAAAAAAGGGCATCTCTGGCTCACGCTCACCGATGGGGAGGCCACGATTTCCGCGGTGGTCTGGGCATCCCAGCTACAGAAACTCAGCTACCAGCCGGAAGAGGGGGATGGCGTGCTGGTGGTGGGGAAACTCAACTTCTGGGCAGCCCGCGCCAATCTCTGCGTGCAGGTCCTTGATCTGAGGCCAGGGCTCACCACCGTTCTGCGGGTGTTTGCACAGGTGAAGGCAGAGCTGGAGCCAGAAGGACTGTTCGATCCCTCCCGCAAGAGAGCCCTCCCCCCCTGGCCCCAGCGGATCGCCCTGCTCACCAGCGTGCCGAGCTCCGCGATGGCCGACATGCTCCGCACCGCCAGGGAACGCTGGCCGGCGACATCCATTCTCCTGGTACCAGTACCGGTTCAGGGGGCGGTAGAACGGCAATTGTGCTCCTGCCTTGAGGCTGTAGGCAGGCAAGCCGCTGCTCTGGGCGTGGAAGCATTGGTGCTGGCCAGGGGGGGAGGAAGCCGGGAGGACCTCGCCTTGTTCGACAGCGCGGCTCTGGCCCGATGCCTGGCCTCATGTCCGGTGCCCGTGGTGTGCGGCCTCGGTCACGAGGATGACACCACGATCGCCGATCTGGTGAGCGACTACAGCGCCGCCACTCCGACGGCCGCCCTGGTGGCCCTGCTGCCCGACCGGAGGAATGTGCTGCAGGCATTGCAGCAGCGCCGCATTCTTCTGAAACAGCTCGTGCGCCTGAAGCTCAATGGCAGCCATCAACGTCTGAGCAGCATCCGCCAAGCGCTTCGGTCATGTCACCCGACGGCTCTTGTGGAGCGCCAACGCCACCATCTCCACCAACACCGGCGCGTCATGGAAGCCCTTTCACCCCAGCGCGTTCTGGCCAGGGGATTTGCCCTGGTTCGCACCCCATCAGGGGGAGTGATCCATGCGGCAGAGCAGCTTCGAAAAGGGGATCGAATTCACGTCGAACTGGCCACTGGCATGGTCAAAGCACAGGTTGAAGAAACGATCGGAACAACCCGTGATCGAAGCAGATGACCAACAGACCAACACCCATCACCAACAACCCAATGAGCGATAACAGCCCACCCAAACCCTCCAGGAAGAAAGCCACTCCCAAGCAGGAGAGCGAGAAAGTTCCGCGGAAATCACCCACTTCAGCGCCAACAGGAGAAAGGGAAATCGGGGAAGATGAGTGGTCAACAGAAGACCTGAGCTACAGACAATCCCTTTCCGCACTGGAGTTGACGCTGGCAGAACTTCAATCCAACGAGCTGGAGATCGAAACGATGGTGGGCCTTTATCGGCGAGCCGAAGCTTATCTGAAACGCTGTGAGAGCTTGCTGGATGACGTGGAGCAAGAAGTGACGCTATGGAATCCGATCGAGATGGAAATTGGACCCTAACCAAATCAACTCGAGCCCAATTAAAAAAACCATCCCCGAAAAGCAGACATGAACAAAGAGAGCCTCAAGGAATCCACCACCACAAAGCCGGATCATGAGCTGAACTCCATTCGCTGGGTCCCAATGGTGTACCTGATTCTTGCCATAGCAGGTGCCATTCTCCCCTGGTTGGCAAACATTCAATTCATGAAGGCCCATGGTCCAAGCATGGACATTGGACTTTTTGTTGCCATGGCTAACGCCAATCCCGCCGCCCAGTCCCTCTCCCGAGACCTCGCGATTGGAGCAACAGCCGTAACAATTTGGATGGTCCAGGAAGGGAGGCGACTCCAAATGAAAGGGGTGGGCTGGGTGCTGCTGAGCTGCGTGACCGTAGCCTTTGCCTTCGGGGCCCCTCTATTTCTATACCTACGCGAACGGCGCCTCCACGAATTAGCTTCAGACGCAGCGGCAGCGACCCATCAGCCAACCAACCAAACAACAATCAAGCCCTAAAAACGAACCTTTCAAAGCCAGCCATTCAAAGCAAGCCAATGGAAGGCAAGCCAATGAAAGCAAGCCACGCAAGCCATGCCATGCAAAACTGTGCGGCTTATAGATAGTTTTTTATTGAGGGCCCTGCGAGTCGGCCTTTGAAATATCCACCGCCTGGACGTTGATGGTGACATCCCTTGGATCAAGCTCAGGCTTCATTCCCTCATTGGCCAACCCAGAAGGGAAATCTCCGTGGGAAGCCCCACAGGCTGGGCAAACCTCCTGGATACCAACACTGGTGAACCCACAGGAACTGCACGTGTTCATCCTCCTCTTAAGCAACTGCCAACCCACCCAACCTCCACCAGCAAGAAGAAGGGGCAACAGGAGGATGAAGATCGCGACACCACCTACCAAATCAACCAAAAAACGACCCGCCGCCGCAGGGAACAGCAACAACAACGCAGCCAAGAGAAGCCAAGGCCAGGGCAGAGAACGTTGCATGCCAAATCAATGACCTGGAACCATCCTGCCCCCTTGGAGGCTCTCCATCCCTAGGCCTGAAAGTACGGATCGCCCACCCCCTGTCGTCGGACGACAACCACACTAAAACATTGAGCGAAATAAATGACAACTCCAACAAGCCATACCCATAGAGTTAAAAGAAGAAAGCCGCCAACAACACCATAAGCTTGAAAGCGAATACCAAGGATCCATAAGCTTCTTGCCAAAGCCAAGTTCAAGGCCGTAAAGCCACCACTTAGCAAAATGGCGCCAGGCAGCATCAACCGAAGCGGAACACGCCGAGAAGGCAAGGACCAAAGGAACAGCAAGGCGGCGAATAAACTGATCACCAACGTCACAAAAACATCGGCGCCGAAGGAAACAGTAACCAACCACTTGAGCGGGCCAGGCAGAGAAGACAACAGCCAACCGCGCAACGCAGATGATCCAAAGAGCCTTACATTACTGACAAACTGATCCATCACAATCAGCAAGCCGACAGCGAACAAAAGCCCCAAGGCCTTCAAGCGCAACCGAAAATAACGAAACACCAACTCTTGCCAGGGAAGACCATCGAAACCAAAGGGCCGATTCCACCAAAGCCGATCGGCACCACGTTGCAAAGTAAGGTAGATATTACTGGCACTCAAAAGCAATAACACAAGTCCCAACACCCCCGCCCCAATTCCTTGGGAGGTGAACCGACGAAGCGTCTCCTCAAACAAAGACAAGGAACCCTCCGGAAGAACCCTTCCGGCCAGGTCGACAAGACGATCCAAGAGCCCTGGGTCGCGGCCTAGAAGCCGAGAAGCAAGGGACAAGGCAATCAGCAGCGCCGGGAAAAAAGACTGGAGCGTGTGATAAGCAAAAGCCGCACTTAAATCGATGCAATCAGCGCGCAACCACAGCCGATAGGCTTGCCAGAAATAACGACCAGCATTAGCCCATAGCCCCTTCCTGATTGGCACGTGAAAGCGACTCCTGCAAGTAAAACACCTAAGCAGCTTTACCAAAGCAGCAAGGCATAAAAAAAGCCACCCAATGGGTGGCTTTTCTCGT
>JBBASR010000085.1:0-6640 GCA_040399125.1 Cyanobium sp.
CTGCGATTACAGGCCCATTGTCTCGTGGATGGGCTGGGTTTTCCAGAGCCTCCCTTTCTGATGTCCGACATAAAGGGGTCGCCAAAAGGCGCCTTTCCAGACCTGCTTCGGGATGCATTTATCAACCAAACCACTGCCGTCAGCGCGCTGACCACTCCGATCAGGAGCATCGCAACCCTATCTACTGAGAGATAAAACTGAATATTTGATTTAATCGTGTCGAGAGTCCATTGCGTACAATAAGGTGTATTGGGCAATAGGGAGCGGAGGATTATTTTCTTGTAGACATAGAGGACCGCAATAGCTGTCCCAAGGGCCATCGCTAAGTCTATGAATGAAGACCTGGATCTATGGCGAGCAAAACTCGATATCCTGCTCAAGATTAAATAAGCAGCCGCTGCAACAAAGTAGCCTATATTAGAAAACGCAAGCGCCAAGAAAACCACCCACACCAGCACTCTACTTTGCGAATACCAATGGGCTCCATCGGGAGCCCTATTGTCAACGTAGAATATAATAGAAAATAAAAGCAGAGCGATCGTTGCCTGGGTGTTGGAAATCCAGCTCGCCAAAGAAATCGAGCTAGGCATTAGCAAAGCAAAAGTCAACGCACAAGCAGTCAGCGCAACCAGCGAAGCTCTGCTATTGACCTCGGGCAGAAACGCCCTAAAGAGCGCTGCAAAGAATACAGCTATACCAGAGGCAAGGATGATGAGGTTCGTGAAGAAATAGCACTTGTAGCTGGTTGCGCATACACCTCCAAAAAGCCACCAGAAAAAATTTCGACTTATGGGCCTGAAGAATGAATCAGCAAGGGGATGCGCCCCAAAGCTCAAGGTGCGCCGATAATTCGAGAGGAAAAGAAAATCATCATTGGAAAACCACCCCCCAAGCCTAGGTATTCTTAGGTAATAGCCAATCAAAATTATCAGCAACAAAAGAATCGAACACAGGGCGGCGGCACGATAAAAATTGCGCCCATCATTGCCGGAAATCACACTAAAACTCCAAGGCGGCGGGTTGCAGTCCTGAAGATAGTAATTGTGGTGGCACCAACCCCGCCCTCCTGGCCAGAGCAGGCAGCCCCCCCCCCAGGGGGTGGCGAACGGCCCCTGCCGGCTCTCCAACCAGGGTTGGTTGGTGCGGGACGGCAATTCCGTAGCAAAGGAGGCATCCAGAGGGCAGGGCGACTGCGTTTGCTGAGGGCAACGCCATCACCCCCCCTCTCCCATGCCTTCCCAGCCCCGCCTCCAGGCGATCGAACGCATCCTCAGCCGCCCCCCGGTGGCCGTAGCGCCGGCTGCCAGCCTCGACGAACTGTGGGCCTGCGATGTGTTCACGCTCGATCGAATGAAATCGGCCCTGCCCAAGGCCGTGTTCAAGTCGATCCAGCGCTCGATCAAGCAGGGCAGCAAGCTCGACACCTCCGTGGCCGACATGGTGGCCCAGGCAATGAAGGACTGGGCCACCAGCCGTGGTGCCCTCTACTACGCCCACGTCTTCTACCCGCTCACCAACCTCACCGCCGAGAAGCACGACGGCTTCATCTCCCCGCAGGGAGACGGCACCGCGATCACCGAATTCACCGGCAAGCTGCTGGTACAGGGCGAACCGGATGGCTCCTCCTTCCCCAACGGCGGCATCCGCTCCACCTTTGAGGCCCGCGGCTATACCGCCTGGGATGTGACCAGCCCGGCCTTCCTGATGGAAACGCCCAACGGCATCACCCTCTGCATCCCCACGGTGTTCGTGTCGTGGACGGGAGAGGCCCTCGACAAGAAGACGCCGCTGCTGCGCTCCAACGCCGCCATGAACCAGCAGGCCCAGCGGCTGCTGCAGCTGCTGGGGGAAACGGAGATCGCGCCGGTGAATTCCAGCTGCGGCGCCGAACAGGAATATTTCCTGGTGGATGCCGCCTTCACCGCCCTGCGGCCCGATCTGCAGCTGGCCGGTCGCACCCTGTTCGGAGCCCCACCGGCCAAGGGCCAGCAGTTCGATGACCACTACTTCGGGGCCATCCCCGAACGGGTGCAGGTGTTCATGCAGGACGTGGAACGGCAGCTTTACCGGCTCGGCATCCCCGCCAAGACGCGCCACAACGAAGTCGCCCCCGGGCAGTTCGAGATCGCGCCCTACTTCGAAGCGGCCAATGTGGCCACCGACCACCAGCAGCTGACGATGACCGTGCTCCGCAGCACGGCCAAGCGCCACGGCTTCACCTGTCTGCTGCACGAAAAGCCCTTCGCCGGCGTCAACGGCAGCGGCAAGCACGTGAACTGGTCGATCGGTAACGCCACCCAGGGCAACCTGCTGGATCCCGGCTCCACACCCCACGAAAACCTGCAGTTCCTGCTCTTCTGCGGGGCCGTGATCCGCGGCGTGCATCTCTACGGCCCCCTGATGCGGGCCGTGATCGCCACCGCCAGCAACGACCACCGGCTCGGCGCCAACGAGGCCCCGCCGGCGATCATCTCGGTGTACCTCGGCAGCCAGCTGGAGGATGTGTTCCAGCAGCTGCGCAGCGGCCGCTTGGAGGGTTCCGCCCAGGCGGCCCTGATGTCGCTGGGAGTGGACACCCTGCCCGACCTCAACAAGGATCCCGGCGACCGCAACCGCACCTCCCCCTTCGCCTTCACCGGCAACCGCTTCGAGTTCCGCGCCGTGGGTTCGGGCCAGTCGGTGGCTGGCCCCCTGGTGGCCCTCAACACGATCCTGGCCGACTCGATCCAGTGGATCGCCGACCAGCTCGAACCGCAGCTCCAGAGCGGCGTGCCCCTGGAGGAGGCGGCGTTCTCGGTGCTGCGGCAAACCATGGAAGGGCACGGCGCCGTGGTCTTCGGGGGCGACGGCTACTCCTCCGAATGGCACCGGATGGCCGTGGAGGAGAGGGGTCTGGAAAACCTCCCCACCTGCGCCGATGCCCTGCCGGTGCTGGAGCGGCCGGCCATCCGCGAGCTGTTCGAGCGGCAGGGGGTGCTCACCCCGCTGGAACTCGAAAGCCGCTTTGAGGTGTACGCCGAGCAGTACATCCTGGCGGTGGAAGTGGAGGCCCGCCTGGTGCTGCGCATGGCCCGCACCCAGATCTATCCGGCGGTGAGCGATGCGCTCGAGCAACTGGCCCGCTCCCTCCGCCAGCAGGAGGAGCTGGGGCTGCCGACCGACCGCTCCATCGCCAGCCGTGTGGCCACCCTCAATCAGGAGATGCTGGCGGGATGTGCAGCCCTGGAACAGAGCCTGCACCAGGGCCCGGAAGGGGTCAACGATCACCTGCGGCACTGCGCCGGCCCCCTGCTGAGCCAGATCCAGACCATCCGGGCCGCCGCCGATGGCCTCGAACTGCTGATCGATGACGCCCGCTGGCCCCTGCCCACCTACCAGGAGATGCTGTTCATGCGCTGAGCTGCCGCCGGCTCGATCCATCCCATCTTCCGGGGTGCGGCGAAGATCGGTTCCCCGTATTCCGGAAGACCCTTCGCGGCGCTCCGGATCGCCAAGGATGGAGGCGGACAGAAGGAGATATCCATCCGATGCGCGAGATCGTCTTCCGCGTTCTCAGCGAAAGCCCAGGCCACCTGGAGGCCAGGGCCGAAGAACACCCGATCACCATCACCGCCCCCTCACTCGAAGAACTGCACCACGAAGCCCGCGAGGCCCTGATCGAACACCTCGGACCCGTGCACAGCACCTTCCGGACCCGCATCCGCCGCGACAGCCTCAGGCCTCAGGGCATGAGGGCCATGGCGCATCACTGAGCAGACCGGCCAGCACAAGGGCACCGCTGCTGATGCCCAACACCAGGGCCGCCTCGGCCGGCGCCAGCGGCGCCAGGTTGAGCAGCCGCTGCAGACCGGGCAACAGCAACAGCAGCAGCCAGAGGCCGAAACCGATGGCGGCCCCCGCCAGGGTTACCCCGGCGCGCCGATCCCCGTTCAGCCACACCAGTCCTCCGCCCGACAGCAGCAGAAACGAGAACGCCAGACTGCGCCGCTGGGCCTCCAGCAACGCCACCGGAGCGCCGGCCGCGGTAGGCGCCAGCACCAGCAGCAGGGCAGCCACCATCAGCACGCCGCCCTGCCCCAGCGCCCGACGCCAGGTGGCGGGGGAGAACAGCGGCGCCTGCGGCGAGCGTGGCGGCTGGCGCATCAAGCCTGGCCCCGCCGGCAGGGCCTCGAACACCATCGTGCAGGCCGGATCAATCACCAGGTGCAGCAGGGCAATGTGCACGGGCAACAGGATCAGGCCCCGCTCCGGCAGCAGCAGCGGCACCAGGCCCAGGGCCGCGATCGGCAGATGGATGGCGAGGGTGTAGCCCAGCGCCCGCCGCAGGTTCGCCTCCACCCGGCGCCCCAGCGCCAGCGCCCCCACCAGATCCCCGAAGGCATCGTGCAACAGCACCAGATCGGCTGATTCGCGCGCCACGGCCGTGCCGCGCCGGCCCATGGCCACACCGATGTCGGCGGCATTGAGGGCAGGGGCATCGTTGACGCCATCGCCCGTCATCGCCACCACCTCCCCGGCTGCCTGCAGGGCCCGCACCAGCTGCAGCTTCTGGTGCGGCATCACCCGGGCGAACACGGCCGCCTCGCCGATGCCACGGGCCAGGGCCTGCGGATCGAGGGCCTCCAGCTCCTGGCCGGTGATCACGGGGCCCGCCGGCAGTCCGGCCTGGGAGGCGATCGAGCGGGCCGTGACCGGACCATCCCCGGTGATCATCAGCACCCGCACCCCGGCAGCGCGGGCCGTGGCGATCGCCGCCGGCACATCGGCGCGCAGCGGATCGGCCAGGCCCACGAAGCCCACCGGCGCGAACAGCACGTCGTGCACCGCAGCCGGGGGCAGGAGCAGGCCCTCCAGGGCCCGGGCCACCGCCAGCACCCGCAGGCCGCCGGCGGCCAGACCGTCGGCCTGCGCCAGCAGCTGGGCGGTCTGGGCCGGGTCGAGGTGGCAGAGATCGGCGATCGCTTCCGGGGCCCCCTTGGCCGCCAGCTGCCATTGCCCCCTGCCATCCCGCCAGAGCTGGGAAAACACCAGCAGGTCCTTCTGAAGGGGGTAGTCCCGCTCGAGGGGCCAGTCGGGATGGAGATGCTCACTGCCGGCGAGCTGCTCGGCAGCCAGGCGCTGGATCGCCAGTTCCATGGCGTCCACCGGATCACCGCGGCTGGCCAGCACCGCCAGCTCCAGCAGGCCGTGAAACTCCTCCTCCAGGGCGGTGCCGGCCTGCCAGCTGTGGCCCTGGGGCCAGGTCTGCAGCTGCTGCACCGCCATGCGGTTTTCGGTGAGGGTGCCGGTCTTGTCGACCGCGAGCACGGTGGCACTGCCCAGGCTCTCCACGGCGGCGGGGCAGCGGGCCAGCACTCCGATCCGCGCCAGCCGCAGCGCCCCCAGCGCCAGGAACAGGGCGACCACCACGGGAATCTCATTGGGGAGCACCGCCAGCGCCAACGCCAGGGCCGCGAGCAGCGCTTCCGGCCAGTGGCCGCTCAGCAGCCCCTGGATCGCGGCCAGGGCCGCGCACAACCCCAGGGCCACGAGCGTGAGTCGGGCCGTGAGCCGATGGGTCTGGCGCTGCAACCGGGTGGGTGGCGGCTGCACGGTGGCCAGGCTGCGGCCCAGGCGGCCCAGCTCGGTGGCCTCAGCCACCGCCACCACCTGAGCCCAGCCCCGGCCACCGGCCACCAGCGCCCCGGCCAGGATCCTCTCCCCGGGGGCCGTCCGGGCCACCGGCAGGGATTCCCCGGTGAGCAGGGATTCATCAAGCCAGAGCCCCACCGCCTCCCGCAGCTCCGCATCGGCCGCCACACGGTCGCCCTCCTCCAGCCGCAGCAGATCCCCGATCCGCAGCTGATCGGCCGGCAGATCCAGCGCCACCCCCTCCCGAACCACACGGGCGCGGGGTGCCGAGAGGCGGGCCAGTTCGGCCAGGGCCCGGTGGCTGCGCCGCTGCTGCACCGCATCGAGCAGGCCGATGGCGCCCACGAATACCAGCAGAATCACCGCATCGGTTCCTTCGCCGATCAGGCCGTAGACGAGGGCACAGGCCAGCAGCAGCAGGTTGGTGGGTTCCAACAGACCCATACAGACCCTGAGCTCGCAGGCGCGCAGCACTCCCAGCATGGGGGGAATGGCGGCCGCCGGAGCAGCAGAGCCCTGACAACCCCTGGCATTCCACGAATTTCACGGCACATTGAAGTGACCGTTCGCTCCTTTTCCCCTTCCGATGGCCGGAGTCAATCTTTGGAGTGTGACGCTGGTCTCCAGCCGCTGCCGCCGCCGGCGCTGGCTGGGAACTAACGGCCACTTCACCTCCGATCCGGCCATGGCTCTGCGGCTGGTGAGCCCTGAGGTGGCCGTGAAGCGGCTGCAGACCTACATGGCCCTGCGGGGCTGGCCGCACGAGGCGATGGAACGCTTCCAGCTGGTGCCGGCCCCGGAGATTCCCGGCACCAAGCCCCACGGCTCCTCAGCAGTCGCCTGACCCCACGGCGCAAGGCCGCCAGCTCGCCAGGCCGCCAGGCCGCCAACAAAAAGCCCCCACCTTGCGGCGGGGGCTGCTTGCCGGCGCTGCCGGCTGGGGGATTCCTTGGATTTGGGGTTGTCCCCTGGCCGGAAGCCAGGGGATCAGCCTCAGCCGATGGCGGGG
>JBBASR010000086.1:0-4366 GCA_040399125.1 Cyanobium sp.
TAACTCTCCACGCTCAGCAGGCTGACTTCGAAGATGAGGGTGGAATTGGCGGGAATATTGCCGTAGGCCTCATCTCCGTAGCCGAGGGTGGCAGGGATGGTGAGCACCCGGGTGCCCCCTTCGCGCATTCCCACCAGCCCATCGTTCCAACCTTTAATAAGCCTTTTGGCCCCTAGCGTGAACGAAAAGGGCTGCCCCTTGTAGGAGACCACCCCGTTCTGCACGCTGAACGAAGCATCAAAAACCGTGCCATCTTGCAGGCGGCCGCGATAATCAACGAACAGGCGAAGTCCGGGCTGAGCCTGACGGCCCGTACCGATCACCTTGTCTTCGATCAGCAGATCCGCCATCGGCCTAGTTGCATCGCGTCCGTTCAACGTAGGCGCAAGTCTCCGGGCCGGGTCAGTCGGGATTGCCGACCGGGCGATCTAGGTTGCCGTACTACCGGGATTGCCCCTTTGCCCCTCCACCTCCGCCCAGGCCGCTGGCTGCCGTTGCTGCTGCTGGCCCTCGCTGCCGGAGCCCCGGCAGGATTCAGCGCCCCGCTCCAGGGCAGCGGCACCAATCAGGCCGATGCCAGCCTCAACCAGGGGTTCGAAGGCATCTGCGCAGGCCTGGCAAGGATCAATACCGATCTGCAGACTTCGGCCGCCCCCGGCACGCCCACTGGCCTTCTCACCCAGCAGAAGCTGGCGATCTCTGAGGCCCAGTACAAGGCCCTGTGGGCCCTGCTCAAACTCACCCCCGGCCAGGCCTGCGCGGCCTTGTACTGATGCCCACCCTGAAGCACAGCAGCACCGCCCTCGTGAGCCTGGCCCCGGATCGGCCACCGGGAGATCCGGGGCAGCAGGCCCAGGCCGGGCCGGAGCGGGGCTTCGGCAGTGGCAGCGGTGACAACAGAGGTGGCAAGGGTGGCAGCCGCAAAAAGGGCAGCTCCCGGGGGGGGCGCAAGCGCAGCCCAGGCCTGAGCCCTTCCGACCGCCTGCCCCTGGGCAAGCATCCCGACCTGGAAGCGGTGCTGGCCCGTCGCACCCTGGGCCTGCCCCTTTCCGGCCGCCTCACCGCCCAGGAGGTGACCAAGGCCTACCGCCAGGCCGCCGCCGATCACCACCCGGACCGGGGCGGGCGGCATGGGTTGATGCAGGCGGTCAACGCCGCCCGCGACGAACTGCTTGGACGCAGGGTCAACGAAGAGTGATCCCCGCTACCAGCACTGAGTACCAGAGCTAAGTCCTGAGGGGTTTCAGCCACCCTGAAGGAATTCCGGGCGCAGAACCTGGGAGGACTGCAGCACGGCGGCCAGGGAATCCCAGTCTTCGCTGCGCACCAGCTGATCGAGGTGCTCCATCTCCTGGCGATAGCGATCCAGGGCTGCAAGCAACGCCTCGCGATTGCACCGGGCCATCAACAGCCCGAGCTCGGGGTTGCCCCCGCCCACCCGGGTCGTATCGGCAAAGCCGCTCGAGGCCAGGGCCCGCACCAGCGCCGGTGGAGGGGATGGGGAAGGCCCGCCGGGCGCTGCCGGGGCCGCCGCCGTCTGCAGCAGCGCAGCCCCCACCAGCACCGGCAGATGGGAAATCAGGGCCACTGCCCGATCGTGATCTTCCGCCCCACAGGTGAACCAGCGGGCACCCACGGACTCGGCCAGCGATCGCACCGCCTCCAGGGCCGCTGGATCCGTCTGGGGGGAGGGGGTGGCCACCCACGGCCGATCGCGGAACAGGCCCGGCACGCCGGCCTCCACCCCCGCCTGGGCGGTGCCGGCCATCGGATGGCCAGGCACGAACCGGGCACCGGCCAGGGCCTGCCAACACCGCGCCACCGGCTCCTTGACCGAACCCACATCGGTGAGCACCGCCTGCGGCGGCAGCGCCTGCACCAGGCCAGGGTCAGGGGCCAGCAACCGGTCGAGCGGCAGGGCCAACACCACCAGACCACAGTCCCGCAGCACCTCCGGCTCGGTGGCCACGCTGGTGGCCAGGCCGCGCTGCCTGGCGCGCTCCGCCGTCGCCTCGCGATGCACCAGCGCCCTCACCTCCACCCCGAGGGCCTGCAGGTCGAGCCCCAGGGAACCGCCGATCAACCCCAGACCCACGATCCCCACGGGCCGACTGCTCCACAGCGCCACCATCTGCCCTTCTCCTGCTTGCCACGCACTGTCGCCAGCCTTGCAGCCGGCAGGATCCTCCTGCCTACGATCCGCTGATGTTGGAAGCCAGCGCCCACCAGCACCTCAAGGCCCTGCTGCGGAAGGAAGGTGGTCAGCGCTGGCCGCATCACCTCACCCTCAGCCGGCTGGTGGCGCGCAGCCTGCGCCGTGAAGACCACACCCTGGTGCGCCTGGCACCGGGCACCGATCCCAGCTGGTTGATCAGCCTGCTCGTACCGCTGGCCCTCAGCGAGACCCCGCTGGCCATGGTGGTGAGCGATGCGCTGCGCCAGCGCCTGCTGCACGTGGAGTGGCCCAGGCTGCGGTCCGTGGGTCTGGCCCTGCCCTGCTGGGAGGGCGCGGAGGTTCCGGAACGAGGGCGGCTGTGGCTGCTCAACCATGACGAATTGCTGGCGGCCTGGACCAACCGCAGCCTGGGCAATCGCCAGCTGGTGATTCCTGAGGCGGAAATCCTGGAGAGCTGCCTACGCGAGGCCATGGCCATCCGGCTCGCCCCGCACCACTGGGACCTGCTGCGGCGGGCGGTGCCGGCCACCGAGGCGAGCCTGCTCAGCCTGCACGAACGGCTTAGTCGCCGCCTGCTTTCCCATCCCCGTTCTCCCCATCAGCTCGTGCCCCTGGGGGCAGAGGAGGAGGCGCCCCTGCGCCACCTGCTGCAGCTGCTCAGCCCCCTGCCGGCACCATGGCCGGCCTGGCTGAGCGCCGGCAATGAGGGCTGGACCAGCTGGGCGGAGGTGGATCCGAGCCAGTTGCAATGGCAATTGCATCGCCAACCGCTGAATCCCCTGGCCCAGCTGGGGGGGCTGCTGGAAGGGCGAGGCGCTGTGCTCTGTGGCGAACTGGCGATCGGCCGTGCGGCTGAAGTCAGCAACAGCAGCAGCGGCGCCGGCGGCGCAGCCCTGGGGCTGACGCCCCAGGTGGTGCTCGAACTGGGAGCCCCGAGTCTTTCGGACCCCTTGCCCCTCTACGCGCCGCTGCGACAGCCCCTGCCCAACAGCCCCCACTTCGACGAACACCTGCTGGATCACGCCAGGCGGCTGGTGCTGGGGCAGGCCGGCCTGACGGTGGTGTTGCTGGATGACGACAACCTGCGCAACGGCCTGGCGAGCGGACTGGCGGCGGAGTTCGGCAGCCGGGTCGGCCAGGAGAGCACAGCGCCGGAGAGCAACGGGGTGCTCTGTTGCCGCTGGAGCTGGTGGCTGGCGCACCAGGCCCGTCTGCCACTGCCGGCCCAGGTGGTGGTGGGCCTGCTGCCGATCGCCAGCCTGGAGGACCCTCTCACCGCTGCCCGGGTGAACGAACTGCGCCGCCAGGGGCGGGACTGGTTCCGGGAACTGCTGCTGCCGGAATCCCTCAACCAGCTGCAGCGGGGCCTGGCCGGCCTGCGCCGGGGTGGCGGGCGGCTGGCGGTGCTCGATGGCCGGCTCCGGGGCCGCAGCTGGGGGCGCCAGGTGTTCCTCGCCATCGAACCCTGGGTGCCGCTCACGCGTCTGCTGCCGAGCTGAACTACCCCTAGCCTCCCTTCAGTGATGCAAAAGACAGATGGGGGAAGCCAAGCGCCGCGCCACCCAGGGGCTCCCCCCGCGCCAGAAACGGGAGCCCAAGGACGCCAAGGCCACCAAGACGGAGCTGGATACGTCGCCCCGGTTCGTGAACTGGCTCCCTCTGACCCGCAATCAGGCCGACCAGTTCGTGAGCCTCACCACCCGCGGAGCCTGGATCGGGATCGGGGCCCTGGTGCTGTTCTGGTTGACGGTGCGCTTCATCGGCCCGGCCGCCGGCTGGTGGCACCTCTCGGACGGCTGAGTATTTACACCCACGCAAAAACGGAAGAAAACCTTAGGATGGTTGACATCGTCCTGGGTGGCATAGATGTTCACGCGCCTCGCTGAGCAGTACCGCTCCGTGGTCCACGATCTGGTCCTGAGCCTGCAGGCCCTCGCGAGCTGCATGCGCGATCAGGGGCATGTGGCCACCTGCTACGTCTGTGGAGACGGGCGGGATGGCCACGGAGCCTCCTTTGTGGCCGATCTCGGCGACAACCACATGGTGCGTTTCCTGGTGTCCGATTTCGGCATCAGCTGGGTGGAATCCAGGGATGGCCACGAACTTGTGAAACTGGAAGGGGCTGAAGCGATCCAGGAACTGCAGCGCGTGGCCAACGTGCTCCAGGTGCCGGACGCCAGCAGGGTGGCC
>JBBASR010000086.1:4466-6582 GCA_040399125.1 Cyanobium sp.
CGGGTGAGCTGCTCGATCACCTCCTTCTGCTCAGGGTTCTGCTCCAGCCAGGTGATGGTGTTGTCCCGCCCCTGGCCGATGTTGTCGCCGTCGTAGCTATACCAAGCCCCCTTGCGGATGACCACGCCCGTCTCCTCGGCGAGATCGAGCAGACAGCCCAGAGTGCTGATGCCACGGCCGAACAGAATGTCGAATTCGGCGATCCGGAAGGGCGGAGCCACCTTGTTTTTGGCCACCTTCACCTTGGCGCGGATGCCGTACTCCTCCGTACCGCGCTTCAGGGTCTGAATGCGACGGATGTCGAGGCGAACCGAGGCATAAAACTTCAGAGCATTGCCGCCGGTGGTGGTTTCGGGATTGCCATAGGTCACACCGATCTTCTGGCGCAGCTGATTGAGGAAGATCACGGTGCAACCCGACTTGCCGATGTTGCCGGTGATCTTGCGCATCGCCTGGCTCATCAGGCGGGCCTGGCTGCCCACGGCCAGATCACCCATCTCCCCTTCGATCTCGGCACGGGGGGTGAGGGCCGCCACCGAGTCGACCACGACGATGTCAACGGCAGCGGAGCGCACCAACTGATCGACGATCTCCAGGGCCATTTCCCCGGTGTCCGGCTGGGAAACCAGCAGGTTCTCAATGTCCACCCCGAGCGACGCCGCATAGACCGGATCCAGGGCATGCTCGGCATCCACGAAGGCCGCCACCCCACCACGGCGCTGCACCTCGGCGATCGCGTGCAGGGTGAGGGTGGTCTTGCCGGAACTTTCCGGTCCGTACACCTCCACCACGCGGCCCTTCGGATATCCACCCCCGAGGGCCAGATCCAGGGTGAGCGCACCGGTGGAGATGGTTTCCACCCGCATCCGGGAGGCGTCTCCGAGCCGCATGATCGAGCCCTTGCCGAAATTGCGCTCGATCTGATTCAGCACCAGACCGAGGGCCTTGTCCCGCTCGGCGGCGGCACGGGCATCAGTGGCGCCCGAGGAGCCCAGAGAGGAGCTCAGGGAAGAAGAGGCGGAGGCGGCCTTGGAATCAGCAGGCATGGAAGGAATCAGCGATGGAGAAGGCCGCAGAAAGCGGAACAGTCCGGCAGGAGCGATGGGTCATCCTGCGACCTCACTGAGGCAAGTGCCACCAAAGAGGGCCGGCGTCCCAGGTGCGCGTAGTACGTGCGTACTCTAGCTGGTCAGGGCCACTGCGCCAGGGGGGCCAGGAAGCGATCGTGCTCCAGCCAGTGGATACCCCGCTCAGGCAGGCCCTCCGCATCGGAGGCGGCCAGATAACCCCAGGCCACCAGGAAGCAGCGCACCGGCTCCAACCCGGGCGTGGCACGCACCAGCTCCAGGGTGGGACGGCGATCCTCCAGGAACCACAGGGGTTGGGAATGCTGCCGAAGCAGGCGCAGCAACACCTCCGGTTTGCTGCCGTGTTCATGGCCATAGAGGGCCAGGGGCTGTAACCCCGCACTGGCCAGCAGGCGCTCGGCAAAGGCACCCCCCTTGGTGGTGAGCACGACCCAGGAGACGCCTTCGGCGGCGAGGGAGCGCAGACGCTCCTCCACGCCAGGGAAAAAACGATGCCGGCCGAGCCAGGCACCGGCATCGCTGGCGATCGCCTCACGGCGGACCTGCTCAAGCACCTGCTGGAGCTCCAGGGACGACCAGCCCCGCAAGGCCAGCGCAGCCTGCAGCCGGCGCTCGTACTCGGCGGGCGAAAGCGGTTCGAAGCCGAAATGATCGAGCCCGGAGGCGATCAGCACCATCTCCCAGCCCTTGTGGATCTGGGGCCTCAACCGCACAAAGACGGCGGGCGCCTGCTCCGGCAACACCAGCGAAGGGTCGAGACGCAGGGCCGCCCGACGGGCGGACCACCAGTATTCCGCCATGCCATCGACGAGCACCCCGTCGAAATCGAACACGAGCAGCGGTGCAGACCGCGAAAGGGCAGGCAACAGGGCTGGAGACGTGGAAGGGGACACAGAAACCATGGCCGGCAAAAAGCGGAAAGGCCTGGACCGAAAAGCTCCGCAGACAGAAATCTGAGAGCGAAAAGTGTAAAAACTGGGCCGCTAGGATTCGAACCTAGGAATGGCGGGACCAAAACCCGCTGCCTT
>JBBASR010000087.1:0-6206 GCA_040399125.1 Cyanobium sp.
AGCAGGAAAGCGTGGAGCTGCTCAACGAAGACGGGCAGCCCCTGCCAGCGGACCAACAGCACGGACCTGCCCATCCCTGAGGGAAGCCCACGAGCGGAGGCCACCACCAACAAGAGAAACTCCCGCCGACGCCTGCTCCTGCGGCTGCGGTTACTCCTATCAGAGAACGGAAGCAATCAGATCAGCATTGCCGTTGCTGGTGAGGTAGGAGGTCATCTGATCGCGGCTCTGGTAATTGGCGTAGCGGATGTTGCCGTCGTCGTGGAGGAGGGAGCGGAGATAGGCGGTGCCGTCGTTGACCTTCCAGTAGAGCTCCTGGATGCCGTCGTTATCGAAGTCGCCCGAAAAGCGAGCCGAGAGGTTGTCGTTGTTCAAGTCGTTCTGGAAGCGTCGCTGGCTGTCGAAGGGACCGCCGCGCTCTGGAGCCTTTTCACCGCTGAGCAGGAAGCCGGGGCGGGCCGTGTTCTGCTCGCCCTCCGCGACGAGAATATCGATATAGATGCCAACCACCCTGGTGATGCCGCCCTGGCCGTTGTCGGCGTAGTCGATCTGGCGGGTGAGGGGATCGACGGCGGCGGAGGCCCAGCGCCCACTGCTGCGGTTGGTGAATACAGCCTGCTTGAGGCCGTCGCGCCGCAGGGAGAAGAGGCCCTGGAAGCGGTAATCGGCGGCGATGGAGTCTTTGAGTGCCTCGGGAGCACCACCGTGGAGGATGCCGTCGAAATCGCGCAGGCCTGGGAGATGGCAGGTGCGGCCGGGCTGGAGATCGAGCGGGGCGCTGGGGTCGCGCAAGCCGGAGGGAACCCGGCCCTCGATCCGCAGGCTGAAGGTGCCGATCGAGGAGCTGCGCACCACCCGGTCGTTGAGGTCGGCCAGCGCCAGTCCCACGACGCGCTGGTCGGCATTCCAGGGGTTGACCAGTTCGTTGCCCACCACGGTGAAATCCTGCGCTGATTGCGCCGGATCGAGCACGTAGAGGTTCACGAAGTCGTCGTTGATGAACTGCTCAGGATCGGTGCTGGCATCGCTGGCACCGATCAGATTGCCGCTGACCAGCGCCTTGCCGATCGGGGCCCGCTCGTAGATGCCGATGCCATGCCAACGCACGTCCAGCATGGTGTTGTCCCGGATCACAAGTGTGTCGATCCTGCCGGTCCAGATGGGTTGGTTGTAATAGAAAAAACCCTGCCCGCCCCCACGGATCAGATTGTTTTCGATCGTCAGATCGTGGAAGACATGGGAGGTGCCGATGTTGCCGGCTCCGCCGGTGTTGTTGAAGATGTTGCCGCGGATCAGGGCGGAGTCGGAGCCGAAGATGCGCAGGGCGCTGGGGCGGCGCTCCAGATCGAGGATGCCGGCGAAGAGGTTGTTCTCCACCTCCACTCGCCGTCGCTGCTGCGCATAGGAAACGAAGCCGGGATAGGCGTAGCCACCGGAGGGTGGGCCGCTGGTGATGATCGAGTTGCGCAGCTGGGAGCTGGCGGCCTCGATCCGCAGGTTGGAACCGTTTCCCGATGGGGCGAAGGAGAGTCCGTCGAACGTCACGGTCTCAGCCGTGTCGAGCACCTTCACGAAGCCCCGGATCACGCTTTCGGGCCCCCGGGGGGATCCGGCCGCAATGCCTTGGTTGGCGCCCAGCAGGGTCAGATCCCTGCGGATCGTGAGCGATTCTTCGTAGGTGCCTGGGGCGATCCAGAGAACAGCGCCGGCAGGGGCCGCATCGATGGCCTGCTGGAGGGTGGCCCAGGGGCTGGCTGGACCGCCCACCCGGATGACATCGTTAGGCAGGGGAAGGGGGCTCGGGAGCCAGGGCGGCTGCGCAGATTCCTTCACCTCGAACACCACCGTGAGCAGCCGGGAGGCTCCCGGAGCCAGGGAGTCGTAGGCGCTGTCGCTCGGATCGAAGCTCCAGCGTCCATCGGCCTGCAGGGCAAACCCCGGTGGTTGCCGACTCAGCAGCGTGACTTCGGCTGGGCCACCACCATCGGGATCCTGGCTGATCAGCTGGCCGAACAACACCGGCGCGTCCACCACCGTGCGCAGGTCGTTGGGCTCAAGGGCCAGGGGTTGCAGAGACAAGGATTCAGCCGGATTCGGCGGGTGTGGACTTTATCCCGACCTCCCGGAACTGGTCTGCACACGCGCTACGTTAATTCGTCGGCGAAAGTGCCCACCTTCGAGTTCCAACCACCAGCCGTAGCGATTAAGGATCGACGCGGATCTCCCAGCCGGAGAGAGCGGTGGGTCGATCGCCGGGGCCACGGGTGATCGTGTAGCTGAAGCGGCTGCCGTCAGGGCTGATGAAGCTCACGAGGGTCTGGCCGTAGGGATACACCGCTTTCCCGATGCAGTCGGGGCTCACGGTGTAGGTGGCGCGCATCGTGCCGGCGGCGCCACCGGTGCCGCGGTAAGTGAGTTCGACGCCCCCCTTGCCGTCGTACACCTCACGGCCGCTTTCGGCGTAGGGCTTGCCATCCAGCACACCGATTGAGCTGTAGAGGTATGTGCCCTTGAGGGTGGCGTTCGTGCAACGGCTGGATGGAGCGAAGGGCTGTTCCGCCAAGGCCGCTGGGGACCCCAGCAGGGGGATCAAAGGAAGCAACAAGGCGGCCAAGCCCAGCAGATGGAAACGGGTAACCATGGAGATGGGGCAGGGTTTCCCCTCGGTGATAGCCACATCTGAGCCCGCTCGCCGAGCCCCTCTGGCGGCCAGGCGCCGGCACAGTTACAAGGCCAGCCACTGGCTGCAGTACCCCGGCGATCTGACCGCCATGGGGGCTTCCCATGGCGGTCGACTGCCGTTGTGCTGGACCCTGACCTACAGCTGATTCCGACGCCTGGCCACACCGCCGGCTCCATCGTGGCGGTGCTTGGCCACAGCCCGGGCCCAGCCAGGTAGCGATCGGATCAGGGGAGGGTGAAACGGGATCCCGGCGCCAGGCTGGTGGAGCTGGCTCCCTCCAGGAGCTCAAACCCCCTGACCAGCATCGGCTCCTGGCTGGATCCCGCCAGGAAGATGGCCAGGTAGCCCTCCCCATTCCGTTCGGCCGCGATCGTGTAGGTCCCCTGCGGGAAGACCAGGGTGTCCTCCCCCTGGCCACCGTCAAAACGGCCGCTGCCGAAGCCACGGACCGTGTCGCTGCCTGCCCCCATGTCCACCAAGCCATCGCCACCGAAACCACCGTCGAATGCATCCACGGTGTCGTTGCCCCGGTCGCCGCGGATGGTGCCGGTGTTGTAGATCCCTGCCCCTTCGTCGACTCCCCTGCCGATGATCAAGTCATCGCCCTGGCCGCCACTGATCAGCCCGACGTTCTGGATGCCGTAGGCCTCGGCCATCGGCGACTTGCGCTCCAGCAAGGCACCGGTGGCCAGACCTGTCACGGCGCCGGTGATCGTGTCATTGCCGGCTCCCCCTTCGATCGTGCCGAAGTTGAGAAGGCCCACGCCCCAGCTCACGGTGCCGCTGATGCGATCGTCTCCGAGGCCTACGGAGATCGTGCCTCCGTTGTAGAGGCCGAAGGAGTCCATTCCGGCAACGCCGCTGATCTGATCGTTGCCTTCCTGTGTATCGATGCCTAGTCGACCCACCATGAGGCCGTAGCTGTTGTCTCCTCCTGTGGCGTCGATGGTGTCCTCACCACGCCCGCCGAGGATCGTCTCATCGCCTGGGATGCTCTCGACCACGCTCATCGCGATCGCTGTCTGTCTATCGCGTTCAGCCTATGGAGAGCTCCTGGTTCTGATGCTTGCCGATGGAAAGATGATTCCCATGGGCTTGGATCTGCTGTAGAGAGCCGCTGGTGAGGGCTTCGTTGCTGCGCTGCGCCCTGCTGGGATGCTCAATGAGTAATTGTGCTCATGCCTGCTGTGATCGGCCTGCCCAGCTTGCTTGGGTGAGACGCCAACTCCCATGGTCACGCTGCGCCCCCTTTCCTTCGTGCTCACGACCGGTCTGTTGTTGGGCCAGGCCTTCTGCCCGATCGCCGTGCTGGCGCGCGGTGGTGGCGGTGGTGGTGGCGGCTGGGGTGGCGGTGGTGGCGGCTGGGGAGGGGCCGGCGCTGGTGGCCACAGCTGGGGCGGCGGTGGTTACCACTTCCAGGACGGCGGCTGGAAGGGCGGCTATCAGGGCTATCACCCGATGTTCGGCGATGGCGCCCGCACCCCCTGGCAGGGCAACCGGCCGGCCAACGTCAACGTCAACAACAACTTCTACAACCGTAATTACAACGGCTGGAACAGCGGCTGGAGCAATGGCGGCTACTGGGGAAGCCGTCCCTGGAATGCCGGTTGGTACGGCGGCTGGGGCGGCTGGGGCTGGTGGGGTGGCAGTGCGGCCGCCTGGGGGATTGCCGGCCTGGCAACCGGGGCCACCATCACCGGTCTCGTCAATGCGGCTGCCAGTAACAATTCCACGGTGATTGTGGTACCCGCCACCAGCTATGAGCTCAATTACGGATCGGTGGAAGCGGTGGGCACCTATGGCGTCAGTTTCAGTTACAACGTTGACGGCTTTTCTCTGATGGGTGCGGCCAACTGTCAGCAGGGTCTGTTCAATGGCCAGGTTCCCGGCACGGCGGATCAGGCCCAACTGCTCAACGCTGTCTGCCAGGTGGCTTACGGATCCGGTCGCTGATCCCGATCCCGCATTGCTCCGGATCATCCCCAGCCAATCGTCATTGTTGTGGCTATGACTGAGGAACCTTCTGACACTCTGAGCCAACCATGGCTTTCCGATATCTCGACCAGATCGCAACGCAGGACAATATTCAACAATTTCTAGACCTTGTTGATCTGGCCGCAGGTTCGGGCCAATCCGCCAGCAATGCCTTCCTGCTTTCCCACAGGCTTCGCTCCTCCTCGCCGATGCGTCTTTGTGAGCGGATACTTGGCAGCGATCCGGATGCTTCGGCGTTGATCAGCAATCGCACGCTGATCCCCCCCTATGACGTTGCGGCCTTACGTCGTCTTCCCCGCGGCTCCCTGGGCCATACCTTCGTCACGGTGTTGGACACTCTTGGGTACGACATCAACTTCTATCCCGGGCCTTCTTTCTTCAATGATCTTGAGACCGATGCTGACTATATCAACTATCGTGTTTTCGCTACCCATGATCTTCATCATGTACTCAGTGGGTTCAGCCTTGATCCCTTCGGAGAGGTGGGCGTGATCAGCATCAGTGTGGGCCAGTTCAATCATCCTGGTCTTGGCTTCATCGACTTGATGAGTCTGATGATGAATTGGTTGCGCAACGACACCCCGGAGGCCGAGGCGACCACCCACGCCGAGCAGCTCAAGACGGCCAGTTACACCTTTCGGATGATTCACCACGGTCTGGAGATTGCTGCCGAAGCTTCACCTCTTTTCCCTATCAACTGGCATGATCGCATGGAGCAGAATCTCGAGGATCTGCGCGCTGAACTTGGTATCCAGCCCGTGAAGGAAGGGCCGTGGAGCTGGTACAGCCATCCCGAGATCATGGCCGCTCTTGCGGGTTCTGAGGGCTGACTTTCGATCAACATCAATTCGGGCTCCCAAACCCAGTCGTCCCAAGGCGCGATTCGCTGGATGGCCCCGCCGCTCTTGCCTGCTGGGTGCGGGCTGAGCCCGGAGCACATCGATGTGATCGCCCTCAGCCTTGCGCTGCGCTGACCTCCTTGCCGAATGAGGATAGACTCCTTGTATATCCCAGGTTGCTCATGGTTGCGATCACCAAGCTTTTCCTCAGCAACCGCAGTCAGGCCGTGCGTATCCCTGCCAATCTTCGCCTGCCCGATTCCGTCAAGGAAGTGGAGGTGCGCGCCTGCGGGCAGGAGCGGATCATCGCGCCCCTTGGCACCAGCTGGGACAGCTTCTTTCTCGATGGCCCCACGGTGAGCGACGATTTCCTGGTGGATCGCGGCTCCCAGGAGCAGGCCGAACGGGAAGCGTTCTGAGCCCTTTCATGCTGCGCTATCTGCTCGATACCAACATCTGCATTTACGTGATCAAGGAGCGCCCTCGCTTGATGCTGGAGAGCTTCAATCGCCACGCCGGGCGCATGGCGATCTCGGCCATCACCCTGTCCGAACTACTTCATGGGGTCGAGAAGAGTGCTGCCCCTGAGCGGAACCTCGACGTGGTGGAGAACTTCTGCAGCCGCATTGATCTGTTGTCCTATGGCCCCAAGGCTTCCCTGCACTACGGCCAGATCCGCACGGCCCTAG
>JBBASR010000088.1:0-6087 GCA_040399125.1 Cyanobium sp.
GGAAGATCAGACCCAGAACCAGATGCTTGTATTCCGCCGCATCCATCTGGGCACGGAGTTTGTCGGCGCTTGCCCAGAGCACCGCTTTGAAGTCCTTGGCAGGTGCTTCCTTCTTTGTTCTGCCTCGACCCCGCTTGGGCGCTAGTTCCTCCTCTGACCTCACGGATGCCAGCAGGTCGTCCAAACCGCCCAGGTCTTCACCCGTCTCTTCGTCGTCTGCTTCTGGGGTGGTGAAGGTCGCTGAGTCCGTCACTGACGTCTATTGCTATGCCCCCAGTTTCGCTGCTGGTGCGGCGTTCTGCCCCCCCATGAGCGGGGGAGCGAAACTATGCGGTCAGCGCATAAATCAGATCGCCTTGCCATGGATCTGTCTTTACGTCGTGTAATCGGCATTGATGCGCACGTACTGATCCGAGAGGTCGCAGCCCCAGGCCACCCCGGCTCCCGGACCCGCACCCACCACCAGGCGGATCAGCACGGTGTCGCCGCTGCGGGGATCGGGGCTGAGGTAGGTGCCGGCCGCCCGGTCCTTCATGTAGGCGGAGGCGGCGGGGCGATCAAAGGCCAGGGGCTGACCGCCTGCCATCAGCTGGTGGTCGCCCAGCCACAGGGCCACGGCCTCCGGATCAAAGGCCACCCCAGCCCGGCCCACCGCCGCCACGATCCGCCCCCAGTTGGGATCGCGGCCATGGATGGCGCACTTCACCAGAGAAGAGCCACACACGGTGCGGGCGATCGCCCGGGCATCGGCGTCGACAGCGGCCCCCGCCACCCGCACCTCGATCAGGCAGGTGGCGCCCTCACCGTCGCGGGCAATCGCCCGGGCCAGGTGTTGCGACACCGCCGTCAGGCCGGCCTCCAGTGCCTCAAAGTGCTCGGCGCCCAGGGGCTCCCCGGCGGCAAACGCCAGGTATGTGTCGTTGGTGCTGGTGTCGCCGTCCACCGTGATCGCGTTGAACGACCGATCCACCGCCCGGCCCACCATCGCCTGCCACACCTGCGCTGGCACGCCGGCATCGCAGCTCACGTAAGCGAGCATCGTGGCCATGGAGGGGTGAATCATCCCCGACCCCTTGGCCATGCCGCCGATCCGCACCCGGCGGCCGCCCAGATCGGCCTCCAGGGCGATCTGTTTGTCGACCAGATCGGTGGTGAGGATCGCCCGGGCCGCGGCGTCGCCCCCCTGCCCGGAAAGGGAGGCGCACAACGGCTCCAGGCCCGCCAGCAGCGGGTCCATCGGGATCGGCACACCGATCACGCCGGTGGAGCAGATCAAGGTCTCGCCCGGCTCGATCGCCAACCGGGCCGCCAGGGCTTCGGTGGCCCGCAGGCTGTCGATCCGGCCACGGTCGCCAGTGCAGGCATTGGCCTGGCCCGAATTGGTGAGCACCGCCCGCGCCCGGCCGCCGCTGGCCTGCAGCCGCTCGGCGCAGACCTCCACGCAGGCGGCCCGCACCCGGTTGGTGGTGAAGCTGCCGGCACACACCGCCCCTTCCGGTGCCAGCAGCAGCGAGAGATCCGGATTGCCGGAAGGCTTGAGGCCGGCGGTGATGCCAGCGGCCAGGAAGCCTTGCGGGGCCGTGACACCACCGGGGATCGGGCTCCAGCCCGGCAGGCCGGCATCGGCAGGGAAGGCGGCAGAGGCGGCGGCGGAAGGGGCGGTCACGGCGGCGGCGATGCGAAGACGGGCCGTCCCCATCCTCCCGCCCGGCGGAACAGCGGCCACCCTCTTAACGGGCGCCTTAGCGGGCACCCCGCAGCGGCGCCCCTGAGCGGCGCGGCTGGCTGGCCGGACCCAGGGTGGTGTAGAGGTTTTCCACCCGCATGGCCAGCTGCCGCAGCAGCCCATGGCTGAACTCGGTGGAGGCGTGCAGCAGCTCCTCGAAGCGGCCGGCATCGAACACCAGCACCACGGCCTCCTCCTGGCCGGCCCGCACCTGGGAGCGGCGGGGCAGGGCACTGAAGAACGCCACCTCCCCGATCGATTCGCCCGGGCGCAGCGAAGCCATCAGCGCCAGCGGGTTGCCGCTGCCGTCGGAGCGGAGCACCTGGCAGGAACCCTCCAGCAGGATCGCCACGATGTCGGAGGGGTCGCCGATCCGGAACAGCACCTCGCCGGGTTCCAGCCGCCGCTCCCTCCCCCAGCGCACCATGTCGATCAGGGCGCCGGGCGACAGACCCGCCACCAGGGGCACCTGCAGCAGTTGCAGCAGCCGCTCGGCCCGATCGAGACCGCCCCCCTGGATCAGGCGCTGCAGGGCCGGATGGCTCGGCAGACCCGAACGGGGCTGGAGGCGCAGCGCCGCGGCCCGCTCCGGCTGGCGTTGATCCTGCAGCCACAGCACCCACAGGGCCGTGTCGGGATCGGGGGCCTGCCACAGCTCATCGAGGACATCGGCCACCGGGGGCAGGTGCTCCAGATCCAGCGCCCCCCCATCGGCGGGGGCAGCGCCCAGCTCCTGCTGCCGGCGCTGCAGCTGCTGGCGCACCGCCGGCGGGATCTGGGGCAGCAAGGTGGCGAAGCGCGCCACCAGCGGATCATCGGGCGGGAACGGCTGCAACCCGGGCCACACCGTGGCCACCAGGCTGGTGAGCCGCCGGTCCATCACCGGCAGCAGGGGGAGCAGCCGCGGATCGGCCGCCAGCTCCACGCTGCGCCGGGCTGCCAGCTGGCCCCGCACCCGATCCCACGACTGCTCCAGCCGCTGGCGCACGAACGGCGAAGCAGAGCCGAAGCGCAGCATCAGCTCCTGCCAGCTGTCGTCATCGAGGCCGTTGTCGCGCTGGAGCCGCTCCAGGCGCTCCCGATGGACGCTGCCCGCCAACACCGCAGCCGAATCCACACTGCCGCTCAGCTCCAGCAGCTCCCGGATCGCTTCGGCGGCCGCCTCCTGACGCACGTTGCGGAGCGCCTGCTGGCGCTCATCGAGCTGGAGAAAGCGAGGGTCGCTGATCGAGAGCTCCCGCAGGGCGGCGTGGTGATCCTCCACCGCCAGCCCCAGGGACTGGCGCAGCTCCTCCAGCTGCACCATCGCCGAAGCCCGCTCCAGCCTGCCGCTGCTGAACAGATCGGCCAGCACCCCGCGGTACACATCGCGTTTGGTCTGGCAGATCTGCACCGGCAGCACCTTGGCCAGGGTGAACACCTCATCGGGGCTGAGATCTTCCAGGGAGCGGCCGTCGAGGTAGGGGGCCAGTTCGGGCACGAGCCGCTGCAGCTGTTTGCGCAGGCTGGCGCTGGTGCTCTCGCGGCTGTAGGTGTGGCGGTCGCGGAACCAGCCGCGGTAGAGCCACATGCCGCTCACAATCAGCACCAGGGAGCGGATCAGCTGGCCGCCTGCAGGCCCCGCCACCCCCAGGGAGGGATCGGCGAACCAGAAGAAGGCATTGATGGCCAGAAAACTGGCCAGCAGCCGGGTGCGCTGCCGGGCCGTCTCGCCCGCCTTCTAGCCGAGGGAGCGATGCAACCAGTGCTCCAGCCGCCGCTCCAGCAAGCGGAACAGACCGATCGAGGCCAGGGCCGAAAGCACCAGCAGCAGCGGCATCGACAGCAGGCGGGGCAGACCGAAACCGACCAGGGGCGAACCCAGCGGCTCCAGGATCCGGCGGGCAGCCGTTGTGTCGTAGGCCCAGACACCGCTGTGGAGGCAATCCACCCCCTCCCGCGACTCGGCCAGAATCAGCAGGAAGAAACCCAGCACCAGCCCGGGATAGGAGGTCCAGGCTGCCTGCAGCCCCCGCTTACCCCGCAGGTTCTGCCAGTACATCCGCTCGGAGTCGATGTCGATGCAGGGCGCCTGGCAGGCGACGCAGGCACTCTGCACCTTGCCGTTCTCGCCGATCGTGCGGCACATCGACTGGGTGATGCGGGAGCTGGTCTCCAGGTGGGCCGGGCTACCGAAAATGCTGCGCGGCCCGGTGATCACCGTCTACACCGGGCCCATCGGACAGAAGTACTGACACCAGGCCTTGCCGCCGTAGGCCCAGCCCACCACGATCGCCGCCCCGATCGTGAGCAGCAGGAACACCCCGAGCGCCACGGTGTGGCTGTTGAGCAGCAGCAGCCGCAGGCTGAGGCCGGCGATGAACAACCCCCATTGCAGCTGCAGATGGTGCTGGCCGAGCCAGGAACCGGGCTCGATCCGCACCACCTCCCGGCGCCCGCCGCGGCCCGCCACGGTGCGCTGGCGGCCGAGGGCGCGGAACAACTGCGAAACGAAGGCGAGCGGACAGACGCGCCGCCAGAATTCATAGCTGAGCAGCACCAGCACCAGCAGGGCACTGGGCACGACGCTGCCCCAGAACAGATGGTTGCCCTCGTGGGCATGGCAGGCGGTGATCGCTCCGCAGCCGCCGATCTGGAAGGGCCAGGGATCAAAGCCGGGAATCAGCAGCGTGCCGATCAGACCCAGCCAACCCACCAGCAGCACCCAGCGGGTGAGGTGGGCCTGCCGTTCCGACCAGGCGCTGAACAGCTGCAAAGCAGGGGACAGGGAGGAGCAGAACCAGGCGGACCCTAGCCGTGGGGCGCTCTGATTTCCTGTGGTGGCGCCTGGATTGGCCCCGGGATCGGCGAAGATCTCCAATCCCGCCCCGCCCCGGATCGCCTCCGTTCCCCGCCCTCCGGCTCAGCGCCGCATCGGCCTCACCGGCGGCATCGCCACCGGCAAGAGCACGGTGGCCAGGCTGCTGGAGCAGCACTTCCTGCTGCCGGTGCTCGATGCCGACCTCTACGCCCGCCAGGCGCTGGCCCCGGACAGCCCGGCAACCGCGGCGGTGCTGGAGCGCTACGGAGCGCAGGTGGCGGCCGCAACGCCGGGCAGCCTGGATCGGGCCGTCCTCGCCCGGATCGTGTTCGCCGATCCGGGCGAGCGGCACTGGCTGGAAGAACTGGTGCATCCGATCGTGCGGGCCCGCTTCCAGCGCGAACTGCAACGGCTGGCGGAGGCTCCGACGGTGGTGCTGATGGTGCCGCTGCTATTCGAGGCAGGCCTGGCGAGCCTGTGCACTGAGGTTTGGCTGGTGGACTGCGACGAGGCCCAGCAGCTGCAGCGGCTGATCGGCCGCGATCGGCTGAACGAGGCGGAAGCCCGGGCCCGGATCGCCGCCCAGTGGCCCCTGGCGCACAAACGGCCGCTGGCCGATCGGCTGATCAACAACAGGGGCAGCCTGGAGACCGGCAGCCTGGAAACCCTCCAGCAGCACCTCCAGCAGCTGCTGGCAAGCCCGCCCCAGGCCCTGCCGCCCGGGACGATCAGCCCTTGAGCCGGTCGAGCAGGATCTGGTTGGCGAGCTTGGGATCGGCCTTGCCGCCGGTGCGCTTCATCAGCTGCCCCACGAAGAAGCCCTGCAGCTTGTTCTTGCCGCCGCGGAACGCCTCCACCTCCTCTGGGTGGGCCGCCAGCAGCTCCTCCACGATCGCGGTGATGGCGGCGGGATCGCTGATCATCCCCAGGCCGCGCTCCGCCACGATCGCTTTCGAGGAGCCGCCCTGCTCCAACAGCTCGGGCAGGATCTCCTTGGCGATCTTGCCGCTGATCGTGCCGTTCTCGATTAAGCCCACCATCTCGGCCAGCTGCTCGGGCCGCAGGGGCAGATCGGTGTAGGAGAGGCGGTTGGCATTCACATGGGCGGCGATGTCGCCGGTGATCCAGTTGGCCAGGGCCTTGGGCTCCGCCCCGGCCGCCACGGCGGCTTCGAAGTATTCCGCCATCGGCCGCTCATCGGTGAGCACCCGGGCGTCATAGATCGAGAGGCCCAGTTGGTCGGCATAGCGGTGCCGCTTGGTGGCGGGGAGCTCGGGCAGCTCGGCGCGCCAGCCTTCGCGGCGCTCGGCCGTCACCTCGATCGGACCCAGATCGGGCTCGGGGAAATAGCGGTAGTCGCTGGCCCCCTCCTTGCTGCGCATGCTGCGGGTGAGCTGCTTGCCCTCATCCCACAGACGGGTTTCCTGCACCACCGGTTCGCCGGATTCGTAGGCCTTGATCTGGCGCTGGATCTCGTAATCAATCGCCTTCTGAATGGCGGAGAAGGAGTTCATGTTCTTGATCTCCACCTTCGTGCCGAAGGGGGCATCGGGCCCGCGGC
>JBBASR010000089.1:0-5961 GCA_040399125.1 Cyanobium sp.
ATCCCCAGGCGCAGGCCGGTTGGATGGATCTTGTGTCCCATCGGTCGGTGTCCTCGGGGTTCAGGCGGAAGGAGCCGCCACACCAATGCTGATGTGGCAGGTCTGTTTTTTGATCGCGTAAGCGCGACCCTGGGCGCGGGGCCGGAAGCGCTTCATGGAAGGTCCCATGTCGGCGCTGGCCTGGCTGACCACCAGGGTGGAAGGGTCGAGGCCGAGGTTGTTCTCGGCGTTGGCTACTGCGGAACGCAGCACCTTGGTAATCGGCCCGGTGGAGCGGTAAGGCATGAACTCGAGCATGATCAGCGCGTCGCGATAGGTGCGACCGCGGATCTGATCGAGCACCCGACGAACCTTGGACACGGAACCGCGGATGTAGCGGCCGTGCGCGATGGCCTGGGTGTTGGGGTCTTTGATAGCCATCGTTTCAGCGGCCTCCCTTCTTGTCTTTGATGTGGCCGCGGAAGGTGCGGGTGGGGGCGAATTCCCCCAGTTTGTGACCCACCATCTGCTCCGTCACATAGACGGGCACGTGGGCCTTGCCGTTGTGAACGGCAATGGTGTGGCCGATCATCATCGGCAGGATCGTGGAAGCCCGAGACCAGGTCTTGATCACGGACTTGTCGTCCGCAGCATTCTGCTTCTCGACCTTGCGAAGCAGGCTGTCGGCAACAAAGGGGCCTTTTTTGAGTGAACGTCCCATGGCGGTTTAAGCGAAGAGCAGAGCAGGTGGATGATCAGGAATCGCGACCGCCACGGCTCCGCTTGGAGGTGCGGCGTCGTTTCCGGAGGACGAACCGGTTGCTCGGCTTGTTGCGCTTGCGGGTTTTGAGGCCCAGGGCGGGTTTGCCCCAGGGGGTCACCGGGCCGGAACGACCGATGGGAGCCCGGCCTTCGCCACCACCGTGGGGGTGATCGCAGGGGTTCATCACGCTGCCGCGCACTTCGGGGCGGCGCCCCAGCCAGCGCTTGCGCCCTGCCTTTCCGAGGCTGGTGTTGCGCTGCTCGGCGTTGCCCACCTCTCCAAGGGTGGCGTAGCACTCACGACGCACCAACCGAACTTCGGTGGAGGGCAGTTTGAGGGCGACGTAGTCGCCTTCCTTGGCCATCACCTGGGCGCTGGCACCAGCAGTGCGCACCATCTGGCCACCACGCCCGGCGTAGAGCTCCACGTTGTGCACGTTGGAGCCGAGGGGAATGGCGGAGAGGGGCAGGGCGTTGCCGTTTTCGATCGGCGAATCGGGCCCGGAGACCAGGCTCTGGCCCACTGTCACTCCGGCCGGAGCCAGGATGTAACGCTTCTCGCCGTCGGTGTAATAGAGCAGCGCCAGACGGGCGTTGCGATGGGGGTCGTAGTGGATGGCTGCCACCCGGGCCGTCACCCCATGCTTGTCGCGCCGGAAGTCGACGATGCGATAGAGGCGCTTGTGGCCACCACCGCGATGACGGCAGGTGATCACACCTCGGTTGTTGCGCCCCTTGCGGCGGTGTTTGGCCACCACCAGTCCCCGTTGCCGCTCCTTGCCGGTGACTTCACTGAAGTCGGTGACGACGAGGGTGCGGGTGCCGGGGGTGTTGGGCCTGTAATTACGGATTGCCATGACGATTCAGACCCCTCAGGACTCAGGGAACAGCTGGATGGCGTTGCCTTCGGCGAGACGCACCACCGCCTTCTTCACCTGGGCACGCTTGCCGGCGAAGCGCCCCACCCTGCGGGTGCGACGGGGGGGATTCATTGTGCTCACACCGACGACCTTGACGTCGAACAGAGATTCGACGGCCGCCTTGATGTCGGGCTTGGCAGCCCGATGGTCCACCTCAAAGGTGTACTGATTGAGTTCGAGGGCGCGGGTGGCCTTCTCGGTGATCAGTGGGCGACGGATCACGTCCGCCAGCCTTCCTGCAAAACGTTCAGCCATCGCCGTAGACCTCCTGAATCTTCGCGAGTGCTTCCTCACTCACCACCAGTTTGTTGGCGTTGAGAAGGTCAAACACATTCAGCTGATCGGCAGCGATCAGCTTCACTTTCTCGAGGTTGCGCACCGAGAGCTTCACGGCTTCGGAGGCCCCATCGAGCACCACCAGCACCTTGGCGCCAGCTTCGATGCCGAAGCGGCTGAGGGCTGCGGTCACTTCCTTGGTCTTCGGTGTGTCCAGGCCTGTGCCGAACCCCTTGACCACGGTGATGTCTGCGCTGCGGCTCATCAGCGCGGTGCGCAGGGCCAGCCGGCGCTCCTTGCGGTTCATGCCCAGCTCATAGCTGCGGGGCTTTGGACCGAACACCACACCACCACCGGGGCGGAGGGGGGTGCGGATCGAGCCCTGGCGCGCCCGGCCGGTGCCTTTCTGCTTGTAAGGCTTGCGACCACCACCGGCCACTTCCGCACGGGTGAGGGTGCTGGCGGTGCCCTGGCGGGCGTTGGCCAGCTGCCGCACCACGGCGCGGTGAAGCAGGTCGGCGGCGGAGGTTTCTTTGGCGACCTTCAGATCCAGGGAGGCCTTGCCGGCTTCCTTTCCCTGCCAATCGCGAACAACACATTCAGTCATGGTTCTCCTCCTCAGTTCGCGGCTTTGCTGCCCACCCGCTTGGCCGGGCGGATGTCGAGCAGGGCGCCGGGCTTGCCCGGAACCGATCCCTTCACCACGAGCAGGTTGCGTTCGGCATCCACTTTCAGGATGGTCAGACCGCGGGTGGTGATCTGCTTGCCGCCGTAGCGACCGGCCATCCGCTTGCCGGGGTACACCCGGCCAGGGGTGGTGCCGGCACCGGTTGAACCCGGTTCGCGGTGGTTCTTGGAGCCGTGGCTCATCGGGCCACGGCTGAAGCCATGGCGCTTCTGGTAGCCGGCGAAGCCCCGACCGATGGTGTCGCCACTGACGTCCACCTTCTGGCCGGCCTCGAAGGCGGCCACGGTGATCGCACTGCCGAGTTCAAGGCCCTCGACGGCGTCGACGCGGTACTCACGCAGGTGGCGCAGGGGCTCGCTGCCGGATTTGGCCAGGTGGCCTTTGGCCGGCTTGTTGACGAGCTTCTCGCGGATTTCTCCGAAACCCACCTGCACGGCGTTGTAGCCGTCGGTGTCGTTGCTCTTGACTTGGGTGATGCGGCAGGGACCGGCCTCGATCACGGTGACCGGGATGGATCTGCCTTCGTCGTCGAAGAACTGGGACATGCCCAGTTTCTTCCCGAGAATGCCGATGGACATGGGAGGAAATAACGCCAGCTGGACATCCGCCTGGCGAATCCATGGAGGGATCTCCTGGATTCGGCGTCGCCCGTGCCGCAAGGCACCGGAACGCGGCGATCGCTGAGTTCGGGAATTCGCAGATTGGCGGCAGGGCGTACCCGTTGGCCAGGAGCTAGCGAGACGAATCAGCAGGCTGGGACTTGCGGAGCTGGCGCATTGGTCGGAAGACCGGACGCCGGCCTGGCAGTTTCCCGACGGTTCGAACAGCGCGGATGCACTGCCCGGCCCGTACTGGCCAGGAGGGTCGTCGCCACGGACGACCCTGCGCCGAGTTCTGGAGGCCCGGCTAGCGGACGGGCACAGAACTTCGGCACAAGCACACACTTTAACGTATGGCCCTCCACCCCCCTCCCTGGACCCTGTAAGCCCTCCAATGGGCCGCGATGCTGCCAGACTTGCCGCGCCTGTTTTGCCGCCTGTCCGATGCCTCTGCTGCTAACCGGCCGCGGTTTTCGTCAGGAACTGGAGCGTGCCGGAGCCCTGGCCGTCTTCGCCCCTCTGGAGGGGGGCTATGAGACCCGTCTGCTGCGCCGCATGCGTGCTGCCGGCTACCGCACCCACCTCACCTCCGCCCGGGGCCTAGGGGATCCGGAAGCCTTTCTCTTCCAGCTCCATGGCGTGCGGCCGCCCCATCTTGGTCACCAGAGCGTGGGCCGGGGGGCGGCCGTGGGGGAGGTGCAGCGGGTGATGCCCCTGCTGGGGGCGGATCTGGAAGGTGAGGCGCCGATCCTGCTCTGGCTGCTGGAGGGCCAGGTGCTTTCTTCTGCCGAACTCGGCTCCCTGGTTCAGCTCACGCGTCGCGACCCCCGCTTCCGTCTGGTGGTGGAGATGGGTGGGGCCCGCTCCTTGCGCTGGCAGCCGCTGGAGCAGGCGATTCCCGCCTGACGGGCCATCTTTATGGACCCTCGCCCGATGATGGGGGGCCTCCCCCCTGCTGAGGCCTTGCGCCGGGGGAGGTGGGTGAAGCTGATCGCCGGTGCCAGCAATCAGGATCTCGCGGCGATCGAAGACCTCGCTGGGATCTATGCCCTCGCCGGGGTTCATTGCCTTGATGTGGCCGCCGATCCGGCGGTGATCGCCGCCGCCCGACGCGGGCTGGCCTGGGCCGAGGCGGCTCGTGGTGTCCCGTTCGGCCCGGCTCGCCCCTGGCTGATGGTGAGTCTCAGTGATGGCAGCGATCCCCACTTCCGCAAGGCCTGGTTCGATCCGCGCCGCTGTCCTGCCGATTGTCCCCGTCCCTGCCAGCGCGTCTGCCCGGCCCTGGCGATTGCCTCTCCCGAGCAGGGCGGTGCGGTGATCGCCGAGCGTTGTTATGGCTGTGGCCGCTGCCTGCCTGCCTGCCCCCTGGGGCTGATCGAGGAGCGGGAGCAGTGGCTGGCCCCTGGGGCGGTACCGCCCCTGCTGGCCCAGCTCGCGCCGGATGCGGTGGAACTGCACACCCGCCTTGGAAGGTCCGAGGCCTTTGCCGCCCGCTTGGAGCAGGTTCTGGCGGCTGGCGTGCCGCTGCAGCGGCTGGCGGTGAGCTGCGGCCTGGAGCGCGACGGCAGCGGCCCTGCCCCCACGCCCCTGGCTCTGGCGGCCGAGCTTGACGATCGGGCCGCCCAGCTGCAGCGGGCCGGCCTCCGGCCGCTCTGGCAGCTCGATGGTCGGCCGATGAGCGGCGATGTGGGCGCCGGAACGGCCCATGCCGCTGTGCGGTTGTGGCAGGCCGTGGCCAGCCTGGCTCCGCCAGGACCGCTGCAGCTGGCCGGTGGCACCAACCACCACACCCTGGAGCTGGTGGAGAGGCTGGGGCCGCTCGCTGGGCAGGCGGCCGGTGTGGCCTTCGGGGGTGTCGCCCGCAGTCGATTGCAACCGTGGTTGCTAGAGGCTCAGGAGCGGGGCCTGCGCCTGCTGGAGGCCCGGGATCTGTTGCCCGGGGCCCTGGCCCAGGCCCGGGAGCTTGTGGAGCCATGGCTTCGGCGATCCCCCCCCCACGCCACACATCGCCCCGGCTAGAACACCGGTAACCATCGCCCCGATGGGGCCCCGAATCGCTGGACTTTCCCTCCCCGCCGAGCCCCCTTACCGCCCCGGCCCAGACCCTCGAGGCCCCGGGCTTGCCTCCGCATCGGATCACGGACGATCTGGATCGGCTGCTGGAGGTCCTTCCTGCTGTTGTGCGCACCTCGCTGGAGTCCCCCGAGCGGCGCGAACAACTCCTGGAGGTCGTGCTGGATCTGGGCCGGATCCCGGAGGCCCGGTATCCCGGCCGGGTGCTGGCCCTGGGAGAGGTCCCGATCGAGCGAACGGATCTGGTGGCCGTGCTGGAGCGGCTCGGGCCCTTCGGTGGCGATAACCGAGCCGGCATCGAGCGCACCCTGCATCGCATCAGCGCGATCCGGAACCGCACCGGCGAGGTGGTGGGTCTCACCTGTCGGGTGGGGCGTGCGGTCTACGGCACCGTGGCGATGGTGAGGGACCTGCTCGACAGCAGCCAGTCGCTGCTGTTGATGGGGCGGCCCGGCGTCGGCAAGACCACCGCCCTGCGGGAGATTGCCAGGGTGCTGGCCGACGACCTGCTGCGGCGTGTCGTCGTGATTGACACCAGCAACGAAATCGCCGGCGACGGGGACATCCCCCATCCGGCCATCGGCAGGGCCCGGAGGATGCAGGTGGCCCGGCCGGAACTGCAGCATCAGGTGATGATCGAGGCGGTGGAGAACCACATGCCCGA
>JBBASR010000090.1:0-5828 GCA_040399125.1 Cyanobium sp.
AGGTCTTGGTCGAGCAGGGTTTCGCTGGAGCCGCGGCTGTAGCGCCCTTTGGCATTGGCGAGCAGCACCCAGCGGGTCAACCCTGCCCCTTCTGCTGGAGTGAGCTCGTAATCACGCTGGGCACAGTAGAAGCCGAGGCTGATCAGCAGGAAAGGCGAGGCCAGGAGCGTTGGACTGGTAATCCCGGTATTGCTGCGTAGGAAGTTGATCGCGAATTCCATGCCTCGACAACCGTCGTCCCAGCCGCTCGTCAACGCATCCAGGGTGAGGTTGGCCACGGTGAGAAAGCGGGACTGGCCAGTGCCATAGGCGACCAGGTTCTTGAGGTGCAGGCCCAGGTCGAGCTCATAACCGTCATTCGCGCAGTCGGACTGGAAGGCCTGGAAGATCTCCAGGGATCCCCGCCACTTGGCTGTGATCTGGGCAAGAGCGAGGTCGGAGCTGCGCAGCTTGGCGCCCAGGGAATTCACCCGCACGAAAATCTCAGTGACCTCGTCGTAGGAGAGGGTGCGCTCCAACACATCCATCCGGTAGACGTACTTGCGGATGCCCCTCAGGCGGGCCAGGCGCTGGCTGTATTTCTGATAGCGCTCATCTTTGAATCCCTCCACACCAGCGCGCTCCATGAAGGGGCCATCGCTATCAGTCTTGAAGACATCACTCACCTTCACCCACTGAGGCAGCTGCACCAGTTTTCGGGTAGCGACCACGAAAGTCATGCGATCGAAGCGCTTCTGCAGTTCGTCTTCTGTGGCGTCGGCTTCTTCATCGCCTGGCTCTTCACCGTCCTCATTCGAATCCCCTCCATCGTCTCCTGCGTCAATGCTGTTGTCATCCACCTCCGTGATCAGGCTTAGCTGATCGGGATGTTCCAGGTTGAAGAGCAACTCGGTCGGCCTGGATCGGCCGTTCACTTTCACCGGCTCACCACGAATCACTGCGGAGAGGGAGGTGAGGCGCTGCTGACCATCGAGGAGAAGCTGGGTTTTGGCATAAGGATTGGCCTGCTGACCAACAGCGAAATCCTGCTCAGGGACGGGCTCATCCGTTTCCCAGATCAGGATGGCGCCAGATGGGTAGCCCCGATACAGAGAGTCAAGGAGGTCACGAACGCGAGTAGAGCGCCATACATAGCGGCGTTGCATCTCCGGCAAGCGCAGCTCACCACGCTCGATCTTGCTGACCAATTCGTCAACGGTGGCTTCTGCTTTGGCCATGATCAGAACAGATTAAGCCCCGTTTGATAGGGCTCGCTTGTGAGCTGGAACTCCGCTGATTCGGCTGATTTTGTCTTTCTCTTGCTGGTTGCCTTTGCGGCCTGCTTCGCCCCCTTGCTATGCAACCCCATCGCCACCTCCTCCTCATACCGCTCGGCATTCAGCGCCAACAGCCGAGCCAGCACGTCATCGCGCACGGCATCAGGCCAGCGGTAGCGCCAGGGCAGCTTGCGGCGGCCGGTGATGGCGCCGTAGGCCTGCAGCTGGCCCTGGAAATCGAGGGCATCGCCGGCATCCCAGAAGAAGAGCTCGCCGCTGTCGATGCGCTCCTGCAGCTCATCGGGGAGCTGGGCGTCTTCCTCTAGATCGAGGTAATCGAGGCCGAAGCCGCAGGGGGTGTGGTGGGGGTTGTCGGATATGGCCTGATTGAGCGCATCGCTCCAGCCGTAGGCCTCCAGCACCGCCTGATCCATCTCCTGGTGCAGCGCCCTGAGCTGCACCAGGCCGCTGCTGGTTTCGGATGGATCGTGGAAGCGGTTGTAGGTGCTGGTGAGGCCTTCGTTGTTGCCCACCATCAGCTCGGCGCGGAACTGGTGGTAGCGCTCGCCGATGGCTTCGAGGCTCTGGCGGGTGGCCTCCTGGGATGGATCACTGGCGGTGGAATCGAGTAGGGCGGCTGGGAAGGGGAAGGTTTCGAAGCAGTCAACTGCGGTGTATCTGAGACGCTCTTCAAGGGATGAACACTGGAATAAGCTCCAGACGTTGTGGGCTGACGATTGCAAGACTGCGATCCAGTCCAACGACTCCATTGGATAGACATAGAGAGTATGTCCGAACACCAGGGAAGCCTCCTTTTGAGCGAAGCAGATGTGGCTGCTCACCGCAGAGTTGGTAAGCACTTGTCTGCACCTGGAAATTGCTTCGTACAGCGCGGGACACGTCTCGCCAAATCGCCACCAGTAGCGCGCGCGGATCTCGCGGTTCTGGACCAGCCGCCCGGGCTTCACCTTCCTCTCCACAATCGCCAACAACTCCGGCCACTCCCGACGGCACTCTTCCTCGCTGCGCTCTCCGAAGTTGATCACGTAGCGGTGATGCGCATGGGTGGGGCTGCTGTTCACCTCCTCACCACCGATGTAGGGGAAGATCACCTCTGCGTTCTTCGGGTTCTCCGCGATCAGGCGCTCCATCGTGGCAATCGGTGAAGGAATACCTGGCGTGTCATCGTCGGCAGGGCCGGAATCATCGAAGGTGAAGCCCATGCCCAGCACATAGCTGCCCACGAAGCTCTTGCCGGCATTTGCCGCCAGCTGTTTGGGGTCGTCGTGGCCGCCATTGGCGAACAGAAACGCCGTGATCTGCTGCACCGGTCGCCGCTCCAGCAGCTTCGCTCCGGCGTAGGCCCCCTTGAGCAGGTGCACCACGCTCACCACCACGGCTGCAACGCCTGGCCACTTGTACCGTTTGCGCGCCGCGTAGATCGTGCCGCCGTTCAGGCAGATCCAGCGCAGGCCGGTGCTGCGAGTGTCGCCCTGGGCGATGGTGTTGGTGGCGATCAGGCCCAGTGATCCGCCAGGCCTCAGTAGATCGAAGCAGCGGCGGAAGAAGTGGGCCACCAGATCGGCATTGCCGTGGCTTTCGGGATGCAGCTGTTTGAACCAGTCGAGGATGCCGTCGGGGCTGCCTTCAGCGATGGTGTTCTTGCCGGCGAAGGGTGGATTGCCCACGAACACATCAAACCCACCCTGCCCCTCGCCAAACACCTCGGAAAACTCCAGATCCCAGTGAAAGGGGCGGATGCCCTTGTCGCCGGCGGCCAGGCGGTCGCGGATCTCCTGAATCGCATCCTGCAATCCTTCGTCCTCAAAGGCGCCGCTGATGTAGGCGAGCTTCTGTTTCACCGCCTCGGCGCGCTTGGCGGGTTTGGTCTCCTCGAAGAAGGCCGCCACCATCAGATCACCGGCCTGGCGCAGGCCGTCGGTGGCCTTGATCTGCTGCTGCAGCAGCACCCGCTTGCGGTCGTAGTCGTCGTCCTTGAGGGTGTCTTCCGCGAAGCTGCTGCGCAGTTCGGCACAGGCCTGCACATAGGTGCCCTTTCGTTCCCGCAGGAGGAGAAGCTGCACCGCTTCGCTGGCAGCCTCGATCTCGGCCAGCGAATAGCCCACCAGCGAATCGCCGCACTTGAGGGCGTGATCCACGAAGGTGAACGGCTGTTCCTTGCTGAGGGTAACCAGCCACAGCGAAAGCTTCGCCAGATTCACCGCAAACGGGTTCTTGTCCACCCCATAGAGGCAGCGCTGGGCAATCAGGCGGCGGGCCACCGTGTCTTTATCCCACTCCTGCCGGAAACCCTCGGGATACCCGTCGCGCTCCCACGCCTGCACCAGCCACCCCGCCAGGAAGCGGCACACCGCCACCAGAAAGGCACCCGACCCCATCGCCGGGTCGCACACCTTCAGCGCCAGGATCTGCTCCGCCGTGGGCAGGTGGTTGCAGCACTCCATCCAGGGGCGGAATGCTTCGGCCACGATCGGTTCGGTGAGCGCCCGCGGGGTGTAGTGGCTGCCGCTGCGGCGGCGTTCGGTTGTGGGCTGCAGGATCAATGAACCTGGCGCCAGGCCCCGCGGCGTGTGGGGCGACAGCCGATTGCCCAGGGCCAGGCACAGCTCCGCCAGCGAGGACGCCTGTTCAAGCCCCTTCTTCACCGCGGCCCCAAGACCCAGCTTCACCCCCGCCTGCTCGTCAAGCCACTTCTCCCGCTTGCTGCCGCTCACCTCAAGCAGGGCGTCGGCGTCAACCACCAAGGTGATCGTGATCTTCTGCCGGGACGGCCGGTGGGTAATCCCCACGCTCGGGCCTTTGGCCGCCTCCACGGTGAAGCCCATGATCCCCTCGTACACCGAGCCGATCTGCTCCACATCGAGCGAGCGGTAGTTGAGCCGCTGCGCCACCTTGCTTTCATCCGCCAGCCAGAGCAGCCGGGTGAGCACTTTCTCCACCACGTCGTCGCTAACGGACGGCAGGTTCTTGAGGATGTCGTCCTTATAGGTGCTGCCCGGTTCGCGGCCTTCCAGGAAGGGGTAGGCATCGGGATCGAACAGCTCGCCGTGGCGGGCTGGCAGGTAGGCCGGATCGGCACCACCGCCGTCGTACACCAGCCGGAACAGGCTGAGCAACGAGGCCCAGGCACCGCGCCGATCCGCCATCGCCCCCTGGTGCTCGAAGCGCTCCTGCCGCAGCCGATCGGCCAGGGCACTGACGCTGTAGTGCTGCCCGTAGAGCGAATCGCGAGGCATCAACGCTTCGTCTTCTGCGTAGAGCAGGAACACAAGCCGCAGCAGCACCGTGATCAGGCCGCCGTAGAGGTGTTTCTGTCCTTCTTCACTTCCTGTCAGCGCGCCGAGCACCGTGCCACCTGATTCACGGGCGATTCGCTCCGCTTCGTCGAAGCCCTGCAGGAGTTCCCACAAAGCTTCGAGTACTTGCTTCGCCAGAGTGGTGCTGACCTCATTTTGATTCTTGCGACTGGCGGCCAACACTCCCGGCAGGCGTTGCTCGGGGTTGCCGCCGAACAGGCGGTCCACCCCCAACAGCAACTCCAGGGCACCGAGCATCGGCCGGCCCGCCACCTCCGCCATCGGCTCCAGCGGCATGGTGAGCCAGCCGCTCGATTCCCCCCGCGGTGCATGCACCAGCCGCAGCTCGGAACCGTTGAAGAGGATGCCGATCGGGATCTCCGTTTCCTTCAGCAAGCGCTCGAAGCGCTGCTGCGGCGTGGCGTCCCAGCCGTGGCCCGTGGGGTTCCAGTTGGCATCGAAATCACGGCCCCACTCGCGACACTGGGTGAGGTCGAGCACCAGGGCCTGCAGGCCCTCACCCTCAAACTTCGGCACGCCGTGGGTGGGGCGCAGGGTTTCGCCGTACTCCGCCAGCACCACCTCGGGCACGGCCTCCAGCTCACTGGCCGACACCAGGTCGGCCTCGCCCCAGTCGAGCAGCTCCGTGGCGAGCAGCTGGAAGCTGGGCACCACGGCCAGTGGCTGGTCGCCCGGCCGCTCCATTTCCTCCAGTAACCCCTCCAGCTGGCGCTGACGGACCGACAGATACGGGGTGCTCTGGTTGGGGAACAGCTGCAGCGCGCTCAGCACCGCCGGGGCCACCACCAGTCCCACGGGTTGCACCAGGCCGAGCCATTGCTCATGGGTGTGGGGCCCTGGGGTGACCGATGCCATCAGCGCACCTCCTGGGGCTCTGCCCCCTGGGGCCAGAGGTAGATCACCCCGGCGGGTTCCACCCGGTGGGTCTTCAGCGCGAAGGTACGTCGGATGAGCTCGGGTTCGCGCTCCAGGTCGGTATCGATCGACGCCAGCCGCTGCTCCCAATAGCGCCAGTTATCCGTCACCTGGCGGCGCACCGCCTTGAGCTCCTCGGCATCGGCGATGTCGCCCAGTTCGAGCAACAGCTGATCGGGGTTCTCCTTGACGCGGCTGCGGCTGCTGAGGATGCGCTTCCGCTGCTCCTCCAGCACCTTGCAAAAGCGGGCGGCTTCCTCCTCGGCGCGCTTGCCGAGCTTTTCGGCAGCGTCTTCTCGTCGTTGCTCCACTACGCGAT
>JBBASR010000091.1:0-1486 GCA_040399125.1 Cyanobium sp.
ACGCCAGGGCGTCGATCTGACCAGCATTGATGAATTCGCCGCGGGCATCAGCCTGCGCAACGACCTTAGTGAAGGCGTCGAACATGTCTGTTCAGGGGGATGGAATGAAACCTTTCAGAGCTGAGCCTAGAAAGGAAGGGCAGCCCCCCGCGAGAGGGGCGCCGCCTCACTTCACCAGCACGGGTTCAGGGAAGGCCTGCAGCATCGCTTCGCGGAAACGACGCACCACCGGCCGCTCGTTGTAACGAACCAGCACCGCGCTGTGGAGCAGGAACGGGGCCTGGAAACACCGGCGCTTCAGGGCACGATCAAACCAGGTGCCGGCGGCGGCAGGATCATCCAGGGCCAGAGCCGCCAGCGCCCAGAGGCTGGGGAGGGGCAGATCCTCGTGATGACAGGCCTTGTTGAGCATGGCCTGGGCCTGGGCCCGGTCGTCCCCATGGGCCATCACGTAAGCCACCACGGGATGCAGGTCCAGATAGGTGTTGTCGGATCCGGTGAACCGACGGGCGGCGGCAAGATGGCGCATCGCCTGGTCCTGCAGACCGAGGTAGGCTCGGATCAACCCACTGAACAGATGGGTCGAGACCAGGCTGGAGTCAATCGCCAACTGCCGATCCAGGCAGGCGAGGGCTTCTTCGTTGAGGCCCAGGTTGAGATGGGCCATAGCGGCCAGAAGCCAGCCCAGGGGCAGCGCTTCGTGCAGATGGGGGGTGATCAGGTCGAGGGCCTGGCGGGAGCGGCCGGTCGCCACCAGATGCCTCACCCACGAAAGCAGAGCATCTCCACGCTGCAACCGGCCTGCCAACGCCGAGGCGTAGATGCGTTCGCCATCGGCCGGTCGCCACTCCAGCAGGGAAAGCCGTTCGGCCCGGATGCAGTCGAGACCCTCCGGGTTGAGCTGAAGCTGCTCGATCTGCTGAAGAAGGGTGCGGATCTCGGCGGAGCAGCTGCTGCTTTCCGCCAGCCCCCAGCTGGCCCGATGCAGATGGAGCCAGCAGGCATCCACCAGAACGGAACCGGCTGCGGGATCGAGATCCAGGGCACAGTTGAGGTGCTGCAACACTTGGGGCAACAGACCGGGATGGCGCCGCCGGAACAGAATTCGGGCCTCGATGTGATGCTCCTGGGCCAGAGCACGGCGATCCGCGAAAATATGGGAGTCCGACAGATCGACGTTGACTTCGGTAGAATCTGCGGCTTGGGTGGCACCCTCCTGAAGAGGCTCCACCACGGCGGTGAACGTATAGCCACTGCCATAGAGAGTGGCGATCAGATCTCCGCCCAGACCGCAATCGTCCAGCACCCTCCGGAGACAATGAATCGCTCGGGCAAGACTCTGATCACTGACCTTCGGGGTATTCCAGGCTTCGGCGGCAAGCTCATCCCGGCTGATCAGCTCCCCGGCCCTGCTGCAGAAGCAGACCATCAGCCTGCGCTGCAGGGGGGTGAGACCGATGAACGTGCCGCCTGCCCAGAAGGTGCC
>JBBASR010000091.1:1586-5614 GCA_040399125.1 Cyanobium sp.
CGCGTCACCCTCTACCGCGACCATCACGCCTGGTGCCCGTACTGCCAGAAGATCTGGTTGTGGCTGGAGGAGAAACGGATCCCCTACCGGATCCGCAAGGTCACGATGTTCTGTTACGGGGAGAAGGAGGCCTGGTTTCGCCGCCTTGTTCCCTCCGGCATGCTGCCCGCCCTCGAACTGGACGGAAAGGTGCTGACGGAGAGCGATCGCATCCTGGCCAGCCTGGAAGCCGCCTTCGGTTGCCTGCACAGCGGCCTGGAGGATCCCGCGGTGCGCCCCTTGCGCCAGCTGGAGCGAGTGCTGTTCCAGGCCTGGTGCCAGTGGCTGTGTCAACCCGTGCGCAGCCTCGATCAGGACCAGCGCCATCAGGCGGTCTTCAACGAGGTGGCCCGCAGGGTGGAGCGCGCCCTGGAAGAAAGCGAAGGCCCCTATTTCCTGGAGGCCCTGAGCTGTGTGGACACGATCTTCGTGCCTTACCTGGAGCGAATGAACGCCAGCCTTGCTTATTACAAGGGATACGACCTGCGCCGCCAGCACCCGGCCATCCACCGCTGGTTCGAAGCCCTGGAGCGTCGCCCCACCTATCTGGGCACCCAGAGCGACTTCCACACCCATGCCCATGACCTGCCCCCACAGATGGGCGGCTGTTTTGCCAACGGCAGCCCGGCGCAGCGCAGCCTGGCTGCCCGCATCGACCTGGCCCTGACTCCCTGGGACCCCCCGGAGGGAGAGAGCAGTCAACCCGTGCCCGCCGGCGCCGCCGCCGTGGCCCTGGGCCGGGTGCTACAGCACCGCACGACTCTCCTGCAACGCAATCCGCTCGGAGCGGAGAGATTCGATCCGGCCCTGCGCTCCGCCCTCAGCCTGCTGATCAACGGCGAGGAGTGCCCGCCACCGGCGGGGACGGCAGCCGGTCTTCGCCACCTTCGCGATCGCATCAGCGTGCCGCGCGACATGCCTCTGCATTCCGCCAGGCTGCTGCGACTGGCCCTGGAGCGCACCGCCCGCCTGGATCCCAGCGATCCGGAAGGAGCAGGGATTCCCCTGCCGCTGCAGCACCGACGAGACCAGGACCCCCGTCCTTTTCTGCCGGCTTCCAGCTCCGCCGCAGCCGGAGCCCAACCAACGACCTAGCGTCCGGATACGAACGAACCGAAGTTGCCGTGAGGGTTCCTCCGGCCGCCGGCGCGGCCCTCTCCCTGCTCCTGCTCTCCGCCGAAACCTGGCTCAGCCCTCTGCCTGGGACCCTCCCGGGCCCCCTCCAGGGCATCCTGCCTGCCGCGCAGGCCCTGGAGTTGCGGGGAAGCACGTACTTCACCAGGCCGCCGTGGAAAGTCGATCTGGTGAGCTACTTCACCACGGTCTGGGACCGCCAGCCCGAGTACTACTTCACAATCACCCTGGCACCGGACGCCGGCGCCTCCCTGGCCCAGCTGCAGATTCAGCAGATCCGGGGGGCCGACTGGCAGTTCCCCTACCGCGTCGAAAGCACCCGGGCTTTCCTGGGGCGGCCCCGGCGGGAAGGCCCGCCTGTGGCGGTGGCCGCTGTCTTCGACCAACGGGAAAGGAAGTTCACGATCGATTTCCCGCAGCCGGTGGAGCCGGGCAGCACCGTCACCGTGGCGGTGCGTCCCTGGTCCAATCCTTCCGTGGCCGACACCTACCTGTTCCAGGTGACGGCCCTTCCGGCCGGCCCCAACCCGGTGGCCAGTCCGGTGGGTCTCGGTACGCTGCGGATCTACGAAGCCCTGCTCTGGTGACGATGGGAACCCCAACAATGCAGGCCCGGTGGAACGGCGAGGTGATCGCCAGCAGCGCGGACATCGTGACGGTGGAGGGCAACGCCTACTTCCCCCCCGAGGCGCTCAACGCTTCCGCCTTCCAGCCCTCCAGCCACCGCACCGTCTGCGGCTGGAAAGGGGAGGCTCATTACTACGACGTGGTGGTTGCGGGCGAGGTGAATCGCAATGCCGCCTGGTATTACCCCGAACCCAAGGAAGCAGCCCGAGAAATCCGTGGTCGAGTGGCCTTCTGGAAGGGGGTGCAGGTGGGGGCGGCGGAAGTTCAGCCGCCGGGGTGACGCAGGGTGCGCCAGTCGCCGCAACCGGTGCTCACCTCCACGCCGATGGCCATCGCATCGGGCACAGTGCCAGGTTGCTCCTGCCACCAGGCAAGAGCATCAGTCCAGGCGGCTTCCAGGGTTTCGTAGAGGTCATCCAGCACCGGATGCGGCTCTCCCTGCTGGTCTACCAGGCGGTACTGCCTGGCAGGGGCAGGGGCGGAGCGGGGCACCACGGGAGAAGGGATCGAAACCGTCACCACATACTCGTCCAGCTGAAGCCACTCTGGGCCTTGTGCCAGAACAAGATTGTCACGATGGCGACACTCAGCGGTGACGGAGGGTGGCCTCAACGCACGAACAGCATCTCCTGATAGGAGGGCAGCGGCCAGAGGTTGTCGTCCACCACAGCCTCGAGCCCATCCACGGTCTCCCGCAGCTGCAGCATCAGCGGCACCAGGGTTTCGGCACAGAAACCGAGATGGGCCTCCGTTCCGTGGGGGGCATTTTCCAGGGCCAGCTGCAGCGCCTCGCTGACGTCCATCAGCTCTCCGCAGAACGTGGCCAGCTGGTGCTGGGTTTCCGTGGAGGGATGGAGGCCGATGGCGCTCTGCAGCTGTAGGGAACCGGCCAGTTCGCCCAGATAGCGCATCGCCACCGGGTAGATCTGGGTGCGGGCGATCTGCACCGCCAGCCTGGCCTCCACCTCGATCGCCAGGATGTACTGCTCGGCGTAGACCTCGAACCGGCTCTCGAGCTCCACGGGCGTCAGAACTCCCGTGCGCTCGAACAGCTCCCGGATCGCGGGGCGCTGGAGCACAGGCAGAGCATCGGCGGTGGTCCGCAGATTCTCCAGCCCCCGCTCCTCCACCGCCATGCGATGCCACTCCTCCGAGTAGCCATCGCCACCGAACACCACGTTGCCGTGCTGCTCCATCACGGTGCGCAGCACCGCCAGAGCCCCATCAGTCAGCGACAGGCCGGAACCAAGGCGGCTTTCGAGCTGATCGGCCATCCAGCCGAGGGAGTCGGCCATGATCGTGTTGAGGGCCACCAGGGGGCCGGCCACCGACTGGCCCGAACCCACGGCGCGGAACTCGAAGCGGTTGCCGGTGAAGGCGAAGGGGGAGGTGCGGTTGCGGTCGCCGGGATCCTTGTTGAGGTCGGGCAGGGTGTCCACTCCCAGCGACATCAGGGCCGCCTGGGCGGAACCCTCCAAGCGGCCGCTGCGCAGCTGCTGGAACACATCCTCCAGCTGGCTGCCGAGGTACACCGAGATGATCGCCGGCGGGGCCTCGTTGGCACCGAGCCGGTGGTCGTTGCTGGCGGTGGCGATCACGGCCCGCAGTAGCGGCCCGTAAAGATGCACGCCACGGATCACGGCCCCGCAGAAGAGCAGGAACTGCAGGTTTTCGTGGGGCGTGGAGCCTGGATCCAGCAGGTTGCCCTGGGTGGCATTGCCGATCGACCAGTTGACGTGCTTGCCGGAACCATTGATGCCGGCGAAGGGCTTCTCATGCAGCAGGCAGGCCAGCCCGTGCTTCTTCGCCGTGCTGCGCAGCACGGTCATCGTGAGCTGCTGGTGATCGGTGGCCACATTGGCCGCCTCGTGGAACGGGGCGATCTCGAACTGGGAGGGGGCCACCTCGTTGTGCCGGGTCTTGGCCGGAATGCCGAGCCGGTAGAGCTGCCGCTCCACCTCCTGCATGTACACCTGCACCCGTTCGGGGATCGCCCCGAAGTAGTGGTCGTCGAACTGCTGCCCCTTGGCGGAAGGCCTGCCGAACAGGGTGCGACCGGCCAGCAGCAGATCGGAACGCAGCGGCAGATAGGCACTGTCGATCAGGAAGTATTCCTGTTCGGCTCCGCAGCTGGAATTCACCGGCGCGATCTCCGTTTCCCCCAGCAGCCGCAGCAGCCGCTGGGCCTGCCTGTGAACGGCGGCGTTGGAGCGCAGCAGCGGCGTCTT
>JBBASR010000092.1:0-5517 GCA_040399125.1 Cyanobium sp.
CAGCTTTGCTGATCTCAGCGACTTCTCAACCCCCTGTTGCCCAGAGGCTCCCTAGACCGGGGCAGTCAATATGCAACATACTCAATTGCGTTTTCAATGCATTTTCAATTGCCTTGGTCGCTGCTTTGTTGGCTTCGCTGACTGTACCTAATGCGGCTCATCCATTGACCTGGAACTGATCTTTTCTGGGAGACAATGGTAGTAGCGGTATTAGTGCTTTTACCACGGCTTCTACAACCGCAGTAGCGAATCAGGACGAAGTCATCACGGGGGTAACGGGCACTTACGCCAGGGCAGGAGCCGACGCTGGTACCTACACTATAACCGGCCTTAACCCTGTTCTTACGCCTAAATTTCGATGGAACAGCACGCCCGACTCTCCCATTAACAATACTAATTTTGCGATAAATCTATTGGCTGGGGTGAAAAATGCTAGCATTCAATAAACCGCTAACAGTTGGAATGCAATCAATGGCATTTCCACCTTATTCTCCGGCTCTAATGGCAGCATAACTTCGTCAACTTTGTCGCCAGTGCTTCCCGCCCCTGTCCCTGGCCCCATTCCCCTCCTTGGCGCCGGTGCCGCCTTCGGCTGGAGCCGTCGTCTGCGCCGACGGGTGAAGTGCGGTGCGTTGAAAACAACCTCCTTGTCGACTGCAACCGCTATTCATTCCGTGCTGCCGCCTTTGAGCTGAAGTCAAGAATCTGAGCTGAACTTTTAGGAATTTTGATCAGCCTGATGTTTTTTTAGCCCCACCTCAGTGAGGCTTTTGTTTGGCTGTAGAGTATGGGTTTGGTCTGCGTGTGTTTTGTGGCTCAGCCGCCAGGCCCAGCCCCCTTCACCCCCGTTCTTCCACCCTTTCATTCACAATTTTGATGGCCTCCTCCCTCAAGCCCGGTTCGCTGCATTGGGGGTCTTCCTCCTCGGCCCGGGGTCTGTCGTTGGCGGGGTTGGTGCTGTTTGCGCTCTATGGCTCGATTGTGGTCGGGTCGCTGTTTCCGATCCAGCTGCTGGCGTCCGCCTGGCAGCTGAAGCTGGGCTCGGCCTTGATCAATGCCGCACCCTTTCCGTTGATCGGACTGGGCCTGTTGCATCTGGCGTCATGGCGTGACTCCTATCGAGATGTCCACGAAACAGGGGCAACCCCAATGAAACGACTATGGTTATTTAAATTGTTTTGAAGCTTTGACCATTCGCGCATTCGGTATTGCTGCATCTGCTGTCTTTCTGATTGGCTGCACCCCCCTGGTCTTTGCAGGGGCGGCTCATGCGACCGACAATATCACCTGGTTCACCCCTAGCAACCCCTCCAACAGCAACGCAAACTGGCCAGGAGGTTCAAACTATACAAATAACTTTGGCATCGCATTTCAGACAGGATCTGGAAGTCCAAACTTTACCATCGATTGGCTGAATCTAGGACTGAACACTTCTACCTCGACTAGTGGCTCGGGCACAATCACAGTCGCCCTGCGCAACACCACGAATTCAACCGCCTATTCCGCTGCTGCCGGAACCACGGAGTACGCCCGGGATGTGGTTCCATTTACAGCACCAACCTCGACCAGCACGAATTTTCAGCTGACACTCGACTCCACCCTGCTCCCCAACATCACGGGGTATGCCATGGGTCCGTCAACCGCCTATTCCCTAATCGCGTATGCCCCCACCGGCGGGAGTTGGGGCATGAGGCGCACTACGGGCTTCGCCAACGATACGACGAACAACTATTATACAACTACCAACGGATTTGTGCCTCTAAACACATTCAGGAACAATGCTGAATACAGTAATAGCCTCACCAGCTACCCTACCCTCGAAATCTCTTTTGGCGCCAGGAGCACCCCTCTGCCGCAAGTCCCCGGCCCTCTCCCTTTGCTCGGGGTTGGCGCTGCCTTCGGATGGAGCCGCCAATTGAGGAAGCGGATTCATGCATCGATCAGGAAGGAACAGCCTCTTGTCAATGAAGCAGGGGAGGCGTTCCGCCCTCCACTCCGTGATTGAGGCGCACACGATCGAGATTTAAGTGGGCGTGGCTGAAGCCGTGGTGAAACGAATGGCGGAGCGGCGCGACCGTCTACCGGGCTGCTTTGGCCTCGGGGGATGTGTGGGCGTATTGAACGCCGCTTCTAATGCCGCGGGGCACCGATTAACGCGGCAGCGAGCCAGGCGTGCGGCGGATGTCCTTGAGCAGCATCAGCAGGTGCAAAGGATCGGTAGGTGAGCACTCGAACTCAGGAATCAGGTGCTCATAGAACCCCCGGGTCTGTTCTGATTCGGTGTGTACCAGCAAGCCGCGGCAACCGATGGCGTCACTGAGGTTGGCCACCCGGGTGATCACATCCAGCAGCAGGGCAGCACTGAAGCCGTGACCCTCGCAGATCGGCGATCGCCACGCTCGCCATGCACCAGGCGTAGTAGGCGACGACAACAGGTTGATCCACCTCGGTGACCACAAAGACGCGAGTGGTGCCGGTTCCATGGGCCTGCCTGGCCAACTCCACCAGCCAGGCCGGTCTGCTCCTCGGAGCGGCAACGGAAGTCGGCGAGCTGGTGGCGGGCCGCCAGCAGCACCGGCGAGTGGTAGCGGCTCATGCCTGGGGGGGATCCGCCGCTGGATTCCCAATCGGCGAGGGCCGCTCCAGCAGACGCACCAGGCCCGGAAGGCTGAGGGCGGGATGGCTATTGATCCGCCACTGGACGGCGCTTGTTGAGATCTGGGCGCTCAACTCAGAGAGGGCCTCGTCCCGCTTTCCGCTGGCAGCGCTGCTGTCAGGCCCAGCTCAGGCCTGCTCTGGCCCCGCCGCCTATGACGCCGTCTGGCCCTGTCCACCGAGTCCGGTCGGCGGGTGGCTCAGTTTTCTGTATCGCCTCGATCGCAGCACCTGGCCTTTTGCCCGCCATTTACCTGCTGACGTAGCAGACAGCTACAGTCGATTGGGCAGCCCGGTGCGTCATGGCCAAATCCGCTTCTCCAGTGCGCCTGCAGGATGCGCTGATGCGCAGTGCCGCCCTGGCAGGAGCCCGACAGCACCGCAGCGCCGCCCAGCAGATCGAATACTGGGCCTCCCTGGGACGTGAGGTGGCAGCGCTGCTGGATCCGGACCGTCTGCTCGCGGTGCAGGCGGGTCTGGCGCGACTGCGCGTTGAACCTGTCACGGTTGCTTCGGTGATCCCAGAGCAGGTGTTCGCCGCCCTCGAGGACGACCGCAGCAGTGGCGTGCTGGCCTATTCCGTCAGTTCTGCACCGGTGCGTTACCAGGCCTGCAGCAGCCGACCGGGCTATCTGGAACGGCTCGATAAGGACGGCAGTCGCAGCGTGGGTCGATTTGCCAATGGCGAGTTTCTGGCCTGCGAGTTCAGCGACAATTGAGTGACGCTCCCCAGCTCTGGATGCTTGTGGGTGGCAATGGGGCCGGCAAGAGCACCTTTTACCGGCTCGCCCTTGAGCCCTTGGGTCTGCCCTTTGTGAATGCCGATCTGCTGGCCCGTATCGCCTTCCCGGATGATCCGGAGGCGCACAGCTATGAAGCCGCCATGCTCGCAGAGGGGCTACGTCATCAGCTCCTGAATGATGGACTGAGATTCTGTTTCGAAACCGTCTATTCCCATCCCTCCAAGATCGATTTCGTCGCCCGTGCCAAGGCACTCGGCTATCAGATCATCATGGTCTTCATCCATCTCGAATCGTCCGGTCTCAACCAGGCACGCGTGGCGATGCGGGTGAAGGACGGTGGCCATGATGTCCCTCCTGAGAAGCTGATCAGCCGCATCCCACGACTGCTGCAACACGTGCGTGCCTCCATCCCCCTGGTGCATGTGCTGCGCGTCTACGACAACTCCTCGGCACTGGATCCGCTCCGGCCCGTGCTCACGATCAGGCAGGGAGTGTTGCAGCGGCATCAGAATCCCTTGCCTCCCTGGGCCGCCGCCTTGATTGCCGATCCTGAAGGCTGAAATCGCTTCATTGCTGGAGCGCCTGATCGGGCCCGACGTGCCCACCAACATCAAGATGTTGGCCCTCATGGAGGGCGGCCGCCACTCTTTGCCTCAATCAAAGGGAGAGAAAAGCCGGGAGCAAAGCCCCCGGCAGGACCCGGGCCTCAGAGGGGCAGCAGTGCCTCAAAGGCCTCACAGCCCCTCACCCTCAGCCGCCAGCTGACTGCGCAACTGCTCAATCGCAATTTGCGCCTCCAGCTCTTCCTCCAGCTCGGCAACACCGGCAGCATTTCCTCTTCCAGCAGGGCGATTTCCTCCTCGCCGTAGGGATGTTCAATCCAGCTACGCCGCAACGGCTGATTGACATGACAGCACAGGATGCCCTCGATGCAACGCAGGCTGGATTCCAGCAGCAGGAACGGATCATGCTCCGGCGAGCAGAAGGCAGAGGTAGTGGTGTGGACCATGGAGCAGGACGCCGGGGGGCGCCGCGACGGGACCGATCCCAGCCGAGGCCTGACGTCAGGAGGGCCTCAGACTGGAGAGGCCCGGCGCAAGGCCCCATAGGGCCAGGGCTCTCAAAGTCACCTCCCACGACCGGTGGCAGTGCTTTCTCTTCAGGCCTTGGCCAGCACAGCCAAGCCGCTGCCTTCTCCTTCCACCATCCAGCGGCGACCGAAGTTCGCTCGGCTGTAGCGGCAGAAGCGGGCGGTGCCGCCCAGGGTGGTGCCAGTCCAGATTCGCCTCACCCAGGGGGTCGTGCACGATCACGTGGCTGGCCGTGATGCCGACGACGATCAGCCGTGGCCGCCGCTGGGGCTGCTGACCAGACCGCGGTGGAGATAGCCGCAGGGGATGGGGATGCCAGCGGAGCCAGGACCTGGTCGACCCGGTAGGCATGCTCCGGTCCTCCGTGATACTGAATCGACAGGGAATGACGGGCACATCGGCATCAATGGAAGAGATAGCGCAGCGCCTCCCTGGCGCCATGGTCGAGCCCGCGCTGCGGGTCGGTGCGCACCGGCAGGCCTTCGGCCTTCAGTACGGACACTACCTCTTGCGCTCCCTGGGGTGATCCCTTGGCCGGGTACGGGATCGCTTGACACAGGTCCGGATCGAATCCCCCCGAAGTAGTGGATGGTCTCCAGCTGGCTGGCCGCAGAGACGGTGGCGACGTCCGTTTCCCAGTGGGGGCTGATCACCAGGACGGCACGAGCGAGGCAGCTCCAGCCCACTGGTCAGGGAAGGGGAGGGAAGACCGGAGGCGGCCATGGCTGGCTGGCGAACGACACCCCGACCAGGCCCCGGCGCTGGCTGCGGTGCGCCAGGGTCGCGCAGCGACTCGCGTTCAGCCCTGGCGCACCGCCCGAGGCGGGCAGAGCGGGTGGCGGTTTCGCCCAGCCCCAAGCCGCTTCGATCCTGATCAGCTATCAGCCCCGGACGATCCCTTCACAGGTGCGGCCGCGTCGATACAGCACAGCAACGATCGCTGGTAATAGCCCGTGACGTCGCTGGGGCTGATCCCCGGGAGTGCAGCACCGATGGGCCTCACCCTGATCGAGGCAGCCAAGTACGAG
>JBBASR010000093.1:0-5235 GCA_040399125.1 Cyanobium sp.
GGCGGCGGCGATCACCGGGGCCAGGCGGCGGTCGCTGCGGGAGAGCAGGGCCTGGATCACGCTCCAGCCATAGCTTTCCGGCCGCAGGTCGATGCCTTTGGGCTTGAGGCGTCGGGCCAGCAGTTTCAGCCGTTTTTCCGCTTCCGGCCTCACTCCTTCCCATTGGAACGGGGTATGGGCCTTGGGTACGAAGCTGCTCACTCCCAGAGAAAGGCGCAGACCCGGGGTGGCCTTCCTGAGATCCAGCAGCAGCTGGGCCGTGGCCTCGATGTCGTCCTCTTCCTCCGTGGGGAGTCCCGCCATGCCGTAGAGCTTCATGCCGCTGAGGCCCCCCTCGCGGGCGTAGCGGGCCGCCGCGTAGATCTCCTCGGTGGCCAGTTTCTTGTTCACCACCTGCCGGAGGCGCTCGCTGCCGCTTTCGATCGCGATCGTGAGCGATTTGCTGCCCCGCCGCGCCAGGATCCGCCCCAGCTCCGGTGTCACCGTGGAGGCTCGCACGGAGCTCACGCTCACCCGGATGTCGTCAAAACGGTCCTGATCCAGCCAGGTCAGCAGGTCTGCGAACTGGGGGTGCTGGGTCACCGAGGCCCCCAGCAGCCCCAGGCGGCTGGTGGCCTGCAACCCCTTCTCCACGGCAGGGATCAGTCCGTCTTCCAGCGACGGGGTGCGGAAAGGAAGGGTGAGATAGCTGGCCAGGCAGAAGCGGCACAGCTCCGGACAGCTGCGCACCACCTCCACCATGTGGATCGACGGCCAGGCCGCCTCCGGAGTGATCACCGTGGAGTGGCTGAGGGTGTTGCCCCGCCAGGTCTGTTTGGCCACCGAGGTCGGCAGGCCGGCCTCGATCGGTTCCACGGCCACAAGGGCTCCATCGGGGTCGTAGCGGGGGGCATACAGCGCCGGCACGTACACCCCCGGTACCTGGGCCAGCCGATGCAGCCGTTCGCTGCGGCGAAGGCCCCGATGGGCGTGCAGAGCCTCCACGAAGGCCGGGAGCAGAAGTTCGCCATCCCCGAGCAGCACGGCATCGAGGAAAGGGGCGAAAGGTTCTGGATTGGCCGTGAGCACGGGGCCCCCGCCGAACACGATCGGGTCGTCATCGCCCCGCCGGTGACTCCAGATCGGGATGCCCTGTTGCTCCAGCAGATCCAGCAGCACCGGTCCATCAAGTTCCCAGCTCAGGGAGAGGCCGAACAGCTCGCAACCCTGCCGGTGGCGGGGGTCGCCCCGGTCGGTGAACAGCCGCCGCACATCCAGATCGGTGCGGCGCGCCAGGGTGGCCCACACCACCTGGAAGCCCAGACTGGTGATGCCCACCGTGTAGGTGCTGGGAAAGGCCAGCACGGTGCGCAGGGCATCGCCATCGGGCTGCGCCGGTTCGAACAGCAGGGTTTCCTGGTTCAGGGGGGCGGAGGAGCGACTCCTCCCAGCGTCTCACTGCGTCGATGCAGGAAGGATGCCCAAAAAAAAGACACCCCCGAAGGAGTGTCTGGAGGCAGTCGTTGCAATCCCGGAGGGTGCCTGATCAGAGGCTCACTTGAGCAGGGCCGAGAGGGGGCCGATCATGCCGGTGATGGCGCTGAGGGCATTGGCCTGGGTGGGCTTGGCGCCCTTGTCGAAGGTGCTCAGCACCAGCTGGGCAGCGGTGTTGATCACGGGCCACTTGTCACCGGCCAGGGGCTGGATCACCGGCGCGGCGGTGTTCCAGAGGACCTTGAATCCGCCCATGCTGGCGATGGCACCGGCGAGGTTGCCGGCCTTCACTTCACCTTCGCTCTTGGTGAGGAGGTCGAGAACAGGATTGATGGCGGGAGCCAGAGCGGCCTTGCCGGTGTTGGTGGCGGCATCCTTGGCGGCTTGTCCAACCTGCTCGCCGGTCTGGCGGGCGGCCTCGTTGGCGCTCTGGCTGCAACCGGTGAGGGCGAAGGCAGAAGCGGCTGCCACGGCCATGCCGGCGGAGAGAAGTCTGTGGAAACGCATGGTTTGGCGGAGTTTCAGCTGCCGAAAGGTAAAGGAGCCTGGGGCGAAAGCCAGGGCTTTAAGGCTTTTGTAAGCGTTGTTACGGAAATCTTGCTCGAAACCTTACCTTAAACGGAAAAGGGGAGCAGAACTCTGCTCCCCTCGGTATCCGTCAAGCGATCAGCTCGATCAGCCCAGCAGAGCCTTCAGGGGGCCGATCAGGCCGGTAAGGGCGGTAAGGGCGTTGTCCTTGGTGGGCTCTGTGTCGCCGCCGAAGGTGGCGACCACGACCTTCACAGCCTTGTCAATCAGGCCGTAGTTGGGGCCAGCGGCAAGCTTGACCACGGGGCGGGCGGTATCCCAGAGGCCCTGGAAGGCCTGCAGGGTTTTGGAGGCAGCGGAAACATTGCCGGCCTTGACCTGGGTCTCGCCGGTGTTCAGAACCTTGATCACAGGCTCCAGCACCGACTTCAGGGATTCGTTGCCGGTCACATCAGCAGCGGTCTTGGCGACCTGCACCACGGTGCGGGCGGCATCTTTGGCGTCGCTGGAGATGATGCCGGAGCAGGCGGCCAGATTCATCACCAGGACAGCGGCGAGGCCGAACATGGCCACACGGCGCAGGGGGCGCAGCCACTGGCCGAGGCTGGACATCATTTGGGAAACCATTGGGGATGGGGGGGTGGAAGCGGTAGACCGGGACGTTTAAAAAATACGCATCTGCCTGGGCAAAGGCAACACGCTCCTATGGAGGTTTACGTCTTCTGTCGTTTTTGCCCGCTGTGGCGCGCTGCCTTGTGGTGAGGCCTTTCGAAGCTTGCCGCAGATTCGCAGGCGATCCGAGGTTGAGTAAAAATTTTCAGCCTTCTGATCAAATTCTCTGTTCAAGCCCGCCTGGGCCCGGGCGTTGCGGTCCCAATACGTGCCTGCGCGGACCTGTAGTTTGTCGCTTCCCGAGACAAAGTCCTTGATGAGGGCATAATCATCAATCCCCAGATTGCCAGGCACTCTGTTGTCGTAGAACATTCCGCGACTATCGCCCAGCAGGAGCACATGTCGGTCAAGGTGTTAATCTGGCTAGCACCTAGATCCGCGGCTGAGCTTCCCGTTGACCGAACGAATCACCGTCGTGCCGGTGAGCGCTTGGCGATGATGATCAGTGGCCTATGGATGTCTCGTTGAAAAGCCAGGCATAATCGCGTAACATAAAAAGGTTGTTGCCAGTGTGGACGTGGGAATTGACATTGCTGCCTCTGGTGTCAGTTACCAGGAAATTGCCAGATTGTCTGCTGCGGAGTTGACGCAGCTATTCGCGGATTCCTTTCCAGCTTTCAATACACCCGATCCCCAAGCTTTGTTTCCACCAACCCTGAAGAGAGGTGTCACTCTCTATCAGGTGAATTATACGATTGACGTGGACCATCCCCAGTTCATGGGACCTGAGGTCGTCTCCGGTCTGCTGGTTGTCCCCGACGGGCTGGTTGGGGCAAGCCAGCAACCTTGCTCGGTTCCCTTGGGCATTTATAATCACGGCACACTATTTAGCAGTGATCAGTGTCCTTCGAAGGTTGTCAGCACCAGTGGTGAAGGTTCTGATCAAAAGTGGAAGGTGGGCTCAGCCGAAACGCTGTTCAACCTTGCTCTCTTAGGTGATCGCGGTTACGCGATGCTTGCCCCGGACTACGTTGGCTTTGGCGTTAGCGAAAACCATATTCCTCAGGCCTATGGGGTCAAGTTGGCCACTACCGCAGCCATCGTTGGTCTGCTGGAATCCAGCCGCTCCGTGCTCTCTGCGCTTGGCGTCCAGCCCGGCCAGTTGTTCGCGAACGGTTGGTCTCAGGGGGGGTTGAATACCCAATGGATGACGCAGGACCTGGAGGCACTGCAGATTCCGGTGGCCGCAGCCGCGGCCGAGAGCCCTTTCAATGAGCTCGCTGATACCTTCCGCTGGTGGATCACCAGAAGTATGGCCGACCCTCGGCTGCCGCTGGATCCCGGCCCCTGGCTGCCCTTGTGTCAGGGCATCCTGATGAAAAGTTATGAGTCGTGGTATGGCTTGAATGGGCTTCAGGATGCGCTTGTCAAGAATGAGGTGATTCCTGCGGGTAGGGATTCGGCTGGAAATATTGTCACTAATCCTTATGATGTGACTTACCTGGAAATCATTAAAAGTTTCTCGGAATATGGCGACAAGGTTGTAAGGTTTGGCTCGCCCAGCGTCTTCAGCAACGACCTCTGGAATGTGCGGGTCAATCGCAACGGCGGGTTCATTTCGACGACGATCCCCGGTTTTGCCGGCATGGACATGCTCGTGGATGGCGCCCTTGACCAAACGCAGGGAGTAGTTCCACAGTTCCTGCAGCGATTGAAAGCGGATTCACCTAGGTACTGGAAATACAACACACCTCTGAAAGCCTGGTACGGCCTCAAGGATGAAGGGCTGGCTCCTTATCTTGTAGCGCCCGGTATGGCCGAACAAGGCGGTCCGAACGTCACCTTGGTTCCTGTTGAGGCTGCCTCCCATCGCCAGACTTTCCTCAACGCCCTGTTGTCCTCGCCGGATCATCCAGCAGGTTCCAGCGAGAATTTCCTTGATTGGTTCTCCACCTTCCGTAAGGAGGTACCCGACTCCCCTTCGCTGGTGTTTTCTGAGAACACTCTGAAGGTCGTCAGCGACGACTTTGGCCTTCTGCCCGTCCGGCTCCAGGCCAACGTGCAGTGGGGGGAGCGGCCCCTGCATGTTCAGATCCTGCGCACGCGCCAGGATGGCACTTCCGAGGTAATCGGTGCGGTTGGTGGAACCTCTGCTGACGGCAATCAGCTCCAGTCCCTAGGCAGCGATCGTGTCCTCCTGCAGGTGGGAGACCAACTCAGCTTCCAGCTGCTGTCCCGCAGCGGCGAGGGCTTTGCCCCCTCCACCACAGAGATTCAATCCTGGGCCGTGGGAGGCGGTTTTGATGTCACTCTGCGTGACAGCGAGGGGGGCAAGGGCTCCAGTCTGCAGATCGCCGTCGATGCGGCGGCGGCGGAGTTCACCGCCACCCCGAACGATCGCATCGCCGCTCCTCAAGGCGACGTCAGCGAAAGCCTTCTCCAGCTCCGGGAGGGACAGACCGATCACCTTGCAAATCACCACGGACTGCGACTTCACGAACCGCTTGGGCTTTGTCATGGTTAATGCCGATCCTGTCACAGGTCTGCCGCTCGGCACCGTCGGGGCCCAGGGCATCGCCATCGACAGCCTTCAGTTTGGCCAGCAGATCGATTCCCTGCTTG
>JBBASR010000094.1:0-5036 GCA_040399125.1 Cyanobium sp.
GCTCATCGGCTCAGTAGCTGCGCAATGGCCACCTTTTCGATGGGCAGCTTAGGCCGTGGTGTTAGACCAGATCCGGAAACTATGCAGTTAATGCGTAATCGGGAATCGAGTATCCGCTCCAAAGCAACATTCCGATCACGCCTAGTGATGCGGCGAAAGCGAGGGCGGCTAACGGAGCACATCTGCACTGCTATATTGATCCTCGGTAACAGGGATCACCTCCACCATGCACCGCAGCCCCGGTGCCTTGGCAAGGCGTGCATCGCCAGTGAGCAGAGGCGCATTGAGACTCTCTGCTAGTGCCACATAAAGAGCATCGTATGCTGAGAGGTTATCGCGCAGCTCCCAAGCCCGAGGCCAGAGTGAGCGGCTGGGGTGACGGCGCAGGTCAAGCTGCTTAAAGGTGTCCAGCGCCTGCAGGGCATGGTCGTTCTGCAGTTTGTCGGCAAGCACAAACCGGCGCATTACCGAGAGCAGCTCGGCATCGATCAGCTCCGGAGCCTGAAGGTTGTCGCTCCCCAGCCGGATCCGCGGTAGGCCTGCCACCAGCAGGGCATCGACCATCACCGAAGCATCGATGACCAGCATCAGCGCTCGGCGCGGCTCTCGGCCAAGGCTTCCAGGATGCTGGCGCGCTCGATCGGCAGGGAGGGCAGGGCGTTCAGCAACTCGGCGTTATGCGTCAGTTCCGCCTTGATGGAGGGATTTTCGCAGGCCAACTTGGCAGCATGAGCGCGCAGGTTGACGAGGTCGTGGTTGCCGAGGATTTCGGCAGCGCGGGAAGCCGCGTCATCACGTACCTGGGCAGTCACCAGGGTGCCGCCACGGCGAATGGCCTCGAGGTAAAGACCCAGATCGGGCTCGGGCAAGAGATCTCCAAGGACCCGAAGCTTGGGAGCGTCCGAAACATCATCAGCAGTCAGCTGATCGAGAGCGTCGCTGTGGACACCAGCAGCCTTCAGATCACTGAGGGCTTTTTCGGCTTGTGCGCTGTCCTGAAAAAGACCGATAACGGTGCGCATTCTCAATAGTTTCAAGTGGGCAAGGAAGTATTCGGTTTTTGATAAAGAGCTATTGTAGAGCATAGGTGCAGAAGGGCATTCCCGCCTGGGCAGCAAGCTTCTCCAGCCGTGCGGCCACTTCGTCGGGAACGTGGCGGATATAGAGGGTGCGCATCGCCCAGGGCTGCTTGCTGGCTGCTAGCAGGTTAGAGCGAGTCGGCGGATCGAGCTGCGACTACCGTTTCACCTGGCTCAAGGTGAGCCCCTGGGCGTTCTTCCATTCCCGCCAGCCATTGGCGGTGCGACCGAGCAGGGCTGAGGCCGCACTGCTGGGGCTGCGGAAGAGATGATCCCGCGGGAAAGTAATGGTTCCAGCTTCTGAAACCTCCATCACCCCGGAGGCAATCAGGCGCTCGCGCACCCGAGCATCGTTGGTGCATTGGATCGAAGGCACATTCTCCAGGCGGCCCACCGAACCGGCCAGCACGACGAAACCCTCTGGGGTGTAGACGCCTCGGCCATCAACGCCCGCTCCTGGGCTGCGGCAGAAGAAAAGCTCGGCCGGGTTCTCCGCTTCCGTAGCTGTGGCCAGGGGATCGAACAGCGGGAAACCAAGGGTGGAGAAGAGGGTACTGCCGGTTTCAAAGATCTCCATGCAGTCCGCTTCCAGCGGTGCAGGCGTATGGGGCCGCGAACCGCTGTTGCCGTTCTCATCCCGAAAGCGACCCACCTGACGAAGCTGCTGCAGGGCATGCCATTCCAGGAACAGGGCATGGGTCTGGGTGAGGCTGTTGGTGCGGGAGATCAGCACCAAGACCCGCTGCCAGAAGTCCTTCTTCTGGTGGTGTTGGGCCAAGCGAGCCCGCAGATCGCCGGTCTGGCCGACGTACACCCTCCGATCGTCATCGCCTGCGTCTTCGCCGACCAGCACATAGACCCCGACCTGACTGCTCTGCTCCATCGCCAGGAAGTCCGCCAGCAGACTGCGGGGTACTTCGATCACCTGGACGATGCGGGTGGTGATCTCGGCGATGCGAATGCCGTGGGGTTCGCCGCTGGGCAGGAAGATCTGGATCGTCTTTGGGGTGCTGCTCATGCAGCCTCGGCCTCGGGCACCAGGCCACGCACATCGATCTGGCCGGTGACGGCGGCGGAGATCAGGGCGGAGCGGCGTTCTTTGAGTAGATCGATTGCCTTGAAAGCCTCTGTAGAAAGACCAGCCAAAGTCTCACTCTGATCGCCGAGAAAACCTGCCAGTCTTCTCTGCTCCTCTAAGGGTGCGTAAATGGTTCTTACATTGCCAATTAACTCGACTGAAAGACCTGGCTGAGCCGCAGAAACGGAATATTGATTCAGATTCATCGTGCGCATCATCTCCCCAAGCCAAGCAACATCAACAGACTTGTGGGCTGTTGCAACAACTGCATGCTCGGAAGCAAAGAATCTGCCGGTTGCGTAATTTATGTTTCCGCACAAAGCCCCTTGTCTACCGACAAGAACGAACTCTCCGCTATGCGTAAAGGACGATGTGTAGCCACGAAGCCCGTTTCCGCCATAAACTGGATATGCGCCTGCAGACTCAATCGTCTCGGCTGTGATTGAATTTCCGCTTTGCATTGCGACAATTCTCTTGAGTGGCATTACCTCCCAATGCTCCGGAACCTCCCCCAGCCACTCCACCCCCGAATCCTTCATCGGCGCGTCCGGATTCAGCCCCTTGGTCACGGCATGGGAGATCACGGCCTGGCGCTTCTCCTGAAGCAGCTCGATCAGGCGCTGCTGCTCGGCGATCAGGGCGTCGATCTTGGCGGTTTCGTGGTCGAGGAAAGTGGCGATTGCAAGCTGCTCTTCAATAGTAGGCCTAGTCATGACTAGCCTTGGAACATCGTCCATGCTGATGTTTTTCTGGGTATTTGATGTACAGAGAACATCAATCTGTGCCTGTGAAATCGCGGACTTCAGTGCTTGCTCGTAGAACGAGGGACTTGAGAGTTGACTGTCAACTCGAATAAGCGCCAAAGGCGACCAGATGCTGAACGTGAAATCAGTCTTGACCCTGGCAATCTTGCCGGTCGAAGCCGCTTTTCCCATCAAAATATCATCTCTTACTGGCTGCGCTTTTCTGCTGAATTCCTCATGGTCTTTTTCTGAAAAGAAGCGACAACCGTCGAATCTGAGCTCACCGTCTTGAATCCCGTCCACAGAAAGGAAAGGGACACCTTCATCAATGAACTCAGGAGTTGTATGGGCCCATCAGTGATGCGGCACTGAAGCACATTCTTAAGCCGAATAATGCTCCAATGCTCCGGCACCTCCCCCACGCCGCTGGGCTTGTAGGCCGGGTAACGGGGAAAGCTCATGGTTGATCCTCCCGGCCTGTCTTGCGCAGCTCCGCCAGCCGCGCCGCATCCTTCAGGGCCGATGCATCAGTCTTCATCGCCGTCCTTCGATGCCCTGTCAAGATCGGCGCCCTGAAGGATGCGCAACTCGCCATCAATCTCCACGGCGATGCCGGTGCCGGTCTTACGGGCCAGCTCCCGGGCACGCTGGCCGGCGCGCAGCAGGGCAGCGGACACCCGATCGAGATCTGGATCCTGGCGTTCAGTGGTGAATCCTGCTGTCATGGTCGGCCTCCTTCGCTCAGCAGGCGCGGGACTGGACCACCATTATCGATCGTCTGCCACTCACTTACCAGTGGTCGGTAGAGAGTCTCGAGGTTGCGGAGCCCTGCATTGAAGCGCCGGGCGATCACCTCCGGCGGGATTGCATGCCCTCCTTGCCTGATACGCAGCCCGACCCTCGCGACTGCTTGATCCACCGATTGCAGTTGCAGAAATACAAGCTTCACTGAGTATCCCATGGTTTGCCACTGTTGAATCCGATTGGCATAGCCCTTGCCCGCCAGCGTGGTTTCAAAGGCAAAGCTGATCCCAGTGGCAGCACAGCGATCGATCTCCTCCAGCATCAGCCGCCCAGCCCGCCTAGCGGCCAACTCCGGTGCGAAAGGCGACAGGCCGGCGGCGATCAGATCGGCATTGATGAACGTGGTGATACCCACCTCCAACGGCAGATACTCTTGGGCAAAGGTGGTTTTGCCAGCGCCATTGGGGCCGGCGATGATGATGATTCGTTTCTCAGCCACTCAGCCCCCCGATCATCGCCAGGATTCGATCCGTCACCTGCTTCAGTTCGGCATCAATCACCTCCAGCGGCCGGGGTGGGGTGAACACATAAAAGTGGCGGTTGAAGGGGATCTCGTAGCCCACCTTTGTTTTTTCGTGGTCGATCCAGGCATCGCTCACGTGGGGCAGCACCTCCCGCTCGAAGTAGGTCTGTACGTCTTCTGAGAGGGGCACGTTTTCGGTGTCGCGCAGACTGGCATCGGCCTGGGGTTGGCCCTTGGCCTTGCCGCGCTGGCCCAGCACCACATGGCCCGCCTCATCCCTTAGCGGACGTTCCACGGTGATGGTGCGGTAGCCGAAGTCTTCGCTGCGGAAGATGCGGCTGATCGGTTTGCCGTCTTGTGCGGCCTCCTCGAAGTTGCCGAACAGGCGGGTGATTTCCGCGATGTGTTCGGGGCTCAGCTCCTTGCGCTTGCTGCCCAGGCTCTTGCGCATCTTCTGCCAGAAGCTGGAGGCATCGATCAGTTGCACCTTGCCCTTGCGCTCGGTGGGCTTGCGGTTGCTGAGGATCCAGATGTAGGTGCTGATGCCCGTGTTGTAGAACATATCGGTGGGCAGGCCGATGATCGCCTCCACCAGATCGTTTTCCAGCACATAACGGCGGATCTCGCTTTCTCCGGATCCCGCTCCACCGGTGAATAGGGGTGAGCCATTCAGCACGATCCCGAAGCGGCTACCGCCCTCTAAGGCCGGACGCATCTTGCTGATCAGGTGCAGCAGAAACAGCAGCGAGCCATCGCTTACCCGCGGCAATCCCGGCCCGAATCGGCCCGCATAACCAAGAGCATCCGCCTCTCGCTGCACCTCCTTCTGGATCTTCTTCCACTCCACCCCGAAGGGAGGGTTGGAGAGC
>JBBASR010000095.1:0-2362 GCA_040399125.1 Cyanobium sp.
TCGAAGAAGGCCCGGTTGAACAGCCCCTCGGCCGGGCCGGCCGGATCGGAGCCATCCACGATCACCACGTCGTAGCTGGCATCGGCGGCATCGGCGGCCCAGGCGATGCCGTCGCCCACGGTGAGGTGGAAGCGGGGATCGCTCCAGCAGCCTCCGCCGATCGAGGGCAGGTGCTGCTGGCTCCACTCCACCACCAGGCCGTCGATCTCCACCATGTCGAGGTGCTGCACGCCGGCGTGGCGCAGGCACTCGCGGGCGGTGCCGCCATCGCCCCCGCCGATCACCAGCACCCGCTCGATGCTCGCCGCGCTGCAGAGGGCCGGATGCACGATCGCCTCGTGGTAGTGCCGCTCCTGGCGCTCGGCCGTCATCCAGCAGCCATCGAGCAGCAGGCCCTTGCCGTAGCGCTCGCTCTCGATGATCGTCACCCGCTGGAAGGGTGAGCTGTCTTCGGCGATCACGCGGCCGGCCAGGCCGTAGCGAACGCCATCGAAGATCTCGTCGATCCAGCCCGTCCCGTTGGACAGTGGCACGTGTTGTTCCCCCATGGGCCTCCTCGGCGTGCTTCCAGCTAAACCTTCTGATGGTCCCGCTGTCACGACGCCCAGAACACCCATGGTGCTGCCCCGCCGCCTGCTGCTCCGCGCCGCCGTGTTCCTGGGGGGCGGGGTGGCGCTGGCGCCCCAGCCTGCGGCGGCCGGGCGTGCGCCCCTCGGGGCCCGGCTGGCGGTGTGCCGGCCTGAGGGTGATCCGTTGCAAGAGCTGCTGCGCCGCAACCGTGCCTTCAGCGCCGCCTGGCAGGCCGCGGAACGCAGCGGGGATCCGGTGGAGCGGGCCGCAGAGCTTCAGCACAGCTGGCCCCTGCACTGTCAGGTGCGGCCCACCGCCCTGGCCCAGGGCCAGCGGCCCTGGGCGGCGGTGCTCTGCTGCGCCGATTCGCGGGTCGCGCCCGAGTGGATCTTCAGCTCCGGGGCGGGGGAGCTGTTTGAGGTGCGTTGCGCCGGCAACACCGCCTTTGATGAGGGGGTGGCTTCGCTGGAGTACGCGGTGGAGGCGCTGGAGGTGCCCCTGATCCTGGTGATGGGCCACAGCGGCTGCGGAGCGGTGCAGGCCGCCCTCGGGCACCGCACCCTCTCGCCGCTGCAGGAGGAGCTGGTGGCGCCGATCCGGGCCTGCCTGCGTCCCGGTGACGATCTCAGCCGGGCCGTGGAGGCCAACGCGCTCGATACGGCCGGTCGTCTGACCTCGCGCAGCGCCCTGCTGCGTCGGGCCTGTGCCTCCGGCCGGCTGCAGATTCAGTCGGCCGTGTTCGACATCGGCAGCGGGGTGGTCAGTCTGGTGTGAGGGCTGGTGTGAGGTCCCGGCGCAGCCGTTTCAGCAGGTGCAGCACGGGGAGATGGTTCGCGCATTCCTCCGCCACCAGCAGCCACAGCCGTTCCTGCAGCCGGGCGGGGCTTGCCAGTGGGCGGAGTTCTTCGCCGCCCCAGAGCGGGGCACCGTTGGGCCGTTCCGGCACCGCCACGGCCAGCGGCGCGCTGTTCAGTTGCTCCAGCCAGTGGACCGTTTCCTGCACCAGGGCGGAGACCTCCTGGGTGCTGAGGCCCTGGAAGATCAGATTGCGCTGTGGTCCTGGGAGCTGGGGCGGCACCAGCACCGGCGCGCCTCGGCCGGCGGAGCTGCCGGGGGCGACGCGCAGCCGCAGCGGGCATGGGCCCAGGTCCAGGCGGATCACCCCGGCGGTGGCAGAGGGGCCCAGGGCCGCCAGCTCCTCTTCCTCCAGCTCCAGCGACGACACCAGCGCCGCCTCGACCACCGCCTCCTGCACCAGCACACACCACTCCGCAGCCGAACGGAACCGGGCCGGCAGCGAAAGCACACCCTGCTGACTGTCCAGCAGGTCCTGATGGAAGAGGTCGGTGGCGACCTGGATCACCCCGGCCTCAAGCCGATGGGCCCTCCCGGCCTGGCGCAGGCCGCGAATGCTGGGCGAGACCCCGAAGCGGCAGGCCAGGCGGCGGTGCTTGTCGCGGCGCAGGCCGAAATCCTCGGCGAGGCGCTGGTAGCGGCGGCTTGCCGTGGGCTGGGAGATCCAGAGGTGACGGCTGGCGTATACGCAGCTGCCGGTGAGTTCGAGCAGATCGAGCAGGTGAACGTCGCGCAGCAGGGCCGGCGGCTTATACGGGGCGGCGGCGACGCTGGCAGGGGCTTCCGGGAAGACCAGCGCTGGGGAGCTGAAACGCGTCATGGCCTCCCTCCGAGGGATCTGGGATCCGGAGAGTGATCTCCGTCCCCGATCCTGTTGGCTTCGATCCCGGAATCCTCTGACCTGGCTCACGGGAAGTTGTGAGATTGGTCACAGCTT
>JBBASR010000095.1:2462-4879 GCA_040399125.1 Cyanobium sp.
CCCGCTACGCCCGACCCCCAGTGATCGCGGCGCTTCAGGCCTCGAGCCAGCTGCGGCCGAGCGCCAGCTGGTGGGCCGTGGCCACGGCCTCCAGGCAGCGGTGGGCCCGCCGTTTGACGTCGTCCTGGCTGGAGGCTCGCTGCAGGTAAGCCTCCATCGCTTCGGGCGTTTCGATCAGGGCCAGCTGGCCCCGGATCCGGGCGCCGAGCGAGGGATCCGCCAGCAGGCGGCTCACCAGGCGGCCCTCCCACAGCCTGGGCCCCGTCCCCTCGCTTTCAAACAGGTTGCGCCGCAGCAGCTCCTGGCAGCTGCGGCGAAAGTCGTCCAGCTGACCGGCCCGCAGCCGGCGGCTGTTGGGCAGGCCGGCCGCCGCTCCCGCCGGTTGTCGCCGCTGCGGCTCCTTGCCCCAGTCCTGCGACCAGCTCATGCCGCTGCCAGGGATCCCGACGGTGGTGCGCGGACCGCCGCTGCGACCGACGGGCAGGTTGAGCGAGGCGCCGGCTCCCCCGAGCGAGATCGAGCTCAGCCCCCCCCGGCCGAAGTGGAGTCGCAGGGGGCCGAGGCGGGCACTGCGACGGAAGCGGAACGCCATGGCGCTCTGGGGGCGGGAATGGTGGATCCTGCTTCTACACCATCGCCGCTGCCGCAGCATCAGGGCACGCCAAAATCCGCCTGCCTGGAAGGGAGGAATTCCAGGTAGCTCTTGCCGTATCGGGTGTGGGTTTCGCAGCTGAAGATGCGTTCGCTTCCGGCCACTTTCTTTTTGGGGAAGCGGCATAGCCCCACGGCATCTGCCTCCTGGGTGGCTCCGCTTTGCTGCTCGCGTGTGAACAGCACCAGGATCGGAACAATCACAAGCTCAGAGTCGAGTTCAATCGCCACATCCGGGCCCACGAACGAAATCAGGTGTTGGTCGGTGAGGATGGAGAAGGTGAGCAATCCGGGTTTGCGGATCACCACCACCAGGTTTTCGCCCTGTTCATTCACACAGTTGGGCGGCAGGGTTTTGTTGTTGAGGATCAGGCTTCGGCAGCGGCCGGAGAGTGCGGTGGCGCTGGAATCGTTCTCCTCCTGGGCGGCCCGGCCGGGCTGGGCGGTCGCCGCCGGCAGCGGCCCGGGCAGGAGCAGCAGCAGCAGGAGCGCAAAGCCGAGCCGGAAGCGGTGCATTCCGTCGTCCGGCGCCCTGGGCAAGACCGTACCCAGCACAGGGCGGGCTTGTGCGGTTTCGGTGTGCTCAGGCGGGGGGGCGCGGCGCAGCGGTGGGAAACAGCTCCTCCAGGGCCGCCTTCCGCACAGCTGGTTCCTCCGCCGCCGACTCCCACAGGGACTCGTAATAGAAGAAGGCCACCCCCAGGCCCCGCTGGCGGGCTGCCTCCACCTGGGAGCGGATCAGCCCGATCGACGCCGGGCGGTTGCGCTGTCCGCTCATGATCGCCACGGCGGTGGGAATGGTGCGGAGGCTTTCCTGCAGTTCGGGGCGATCCAGCTGTGGCACGAAGCTCTCCAGATCCGGCCGGTAGACCTGCACGATCAGTTCATCCACGATCCCGAGCCGCACCCAGCGGCGCCAGTCCTGGAGCTGCAGTTTGTAGGCGAAGTCGTAGTAGTTGGGGGAGACCGAGACGATCGCCTGCGGTCGGGCGGCCCGCACCTTCTGATGGAGGGTCTGCATGAAGCTGCTGATCCGGTCGGCGCGCCACTTCAGCCAGGCGGGATCCTGGGGATCGGTGGGGGCGGTTCTGCCGGTCTCTCGCTGGTAGAGCGCCGTGGTGAATCGGTCGTAGCCGAATTCACTCGGCAGGCTCATGTGGTCATCAAACTGAATGCCGTCGGCGTCGTACTGGCCGGTGACCTCCAGCACCAGGCTGGTGATCAGTTCCTGCACCTCCGGGCGCAGGGGATTGAGCCAGGCCACCTCGCCGGCGGCGCTGATGGAGGTGCGGCCGCCATCGCGTTTCTGGGTCAGCCAGTCGGGGTGGCGGCGGGCCAGCTCGGAATCGGGGGGCGTCATGAACCCGAATTCAAACCAGGGGATCACCTGGAGGTTGTGGCGGTGGGCCTCCTCGATCAGTTCGGCCAGGATGTCCTGCCCTTCCAGGCCCCGGAAGCTGAAGGACTGCAGCCCCCGCTGTTCGCTGACGGCGCTCGGGTAATAGGCGTGGCCGCCGTTCCACACCACCGGATAGAGGGTGTTGAAGTGGAGCCGGCCGAGCTGGGTAACGGCCGCCTGCATGCGGGCGCGGTTGCGCAGGGTGGCCATGTCGTTGCTGGTCATCCACACGCCCCGGATCTCGGCGGTGCTGGCGGCGGTGGCGGCGGGCTGGGCCGCGGCGGGCAGCCACACCAGCAGCCAGCTCAGCAGGACGAGGCAGAGGAGCCGGAAGGGGTGTCGTCGCATGGGCGGGCGTCTCACGGAG
>JBBASR010000096.1:0-4803 GCA_040399125.1 Cyanobium sp.
CCTTCGCCGTTTTCCCACGCTCTGGTGGGCTGATGGTCATCGAGACGTTCCTCGAGGGACGGGGTCGAGGTGGAGGTCCACCCCTTCGACGAACCCGGGACAAAGCCCCGGACCCGTCGGTGGGCCCTATGCCGGAGCGACAAGGCGCAACCCCGAAGGGCGGCAGTGCAGCACCGACACGGGCACCAGCAGGACAGGGGCGGAAACCCTTGCCACAACTGGAGCTTTGGGCCCCGAAAGGGGACCGCTGGCGGAAGTATAGGGGCCGCAAACAAGCAGAATCGCCCCCCAGTTACAAAGGTTCAATCCCTGCGCTTCCAAGGCAGGGACAGGGGTCTGGCGGCAGGTTGAAGTTAACGAAGATGCGCATCAGAAGACTGCTTGTGTATTCCTTTGTGCATCTATTTACAAGGGCTGAATCAAGCGAAGGGATCCCGTGCACTTCATGAGCAGAATGGGGCCAAAGCTTCAGGAAAACTGGCGTGAGCGGCGGTTCGGAATACAGCAGCAGGAGGATTCCAGCCGGCAGCTGGCGCAGAGCGGTTCTGGCCCTCGCGATGGTTCTGCTGCTCACGGTTTCCCTGGGATGGCCGCAAAGTGCGGCGGCCCGCGGTTTCGGCAGGAGATCGCAGCCGGGTGCTCTGCCTGCCCCCGCAGGCTCCAGCGCCGGCGGGACCCGTCTGCAGGAGGTCTCCCCCCCCGGAGCTGTGCAGCAGCTGAGCGAACGGCTGGTGGATCGGCAGCCCCGGCTCGAGATCGTTGCGCCCGCCGAGGGCAGCCTGATGCCGGCCGGCGACTGGCTGCTGCGGCTAAAGGTGGAGGACTGGCCCCTCGTCGATGCAGGCCCCCTGGGGTTGGGTCCCCATCTCGTGGTTCAGCTCGATGACGAGCCACCCCGGCGGATCACCTCGCTGGAAACCACCATGCCGGAGCTGCGTCCGGGGAGTCACCGACTCACGGTCTATGCGGCCAGGCCCTGGGGGGAGGCCGTGAAGGCACCCGGTTCCTTCCGTCAGATCCGGCTGCAGCGGGTGACTGCCAATCCGCTGGGCCTGCCCGCCCGGGGGACCCCCCAGCTGATCGCCGCCCCTCCCCTGCCGGCAGGCCCCTCCGATCCCGTGCTGCTCGACTGGCTGCTGTTGGATGCCCCCCTGCAGAACCTGCGCACTGACGACACCGGCTGGCGCCTGCGGATCACCGTGAACGGCGACAGCTTCCTGGTGGATCGGCAGACACCGCTGTGGCTCAAGGGCTGGCGACCTGGCAGCAACGCCATCCTGCTCGAACTGGTGGACGGGCGCGGCGAACCGCTCAATCCACCGTTCAACACGCTGGTGCTTGAACTGGTGATCGATCCCGGCCGGGCGCGGCCTGCCTGGCAGGGGGAGCGACTGGATCCAGGCGCCCTGGCCCGCCTGCTGGGCGAGGCGGCTGCCGAGCCCGAACCGACTCCAGAGCCCGCGACCGCCCCGCAACCGGCCAGCGCTCCGAAACCGGCCAACGCGCTGGAGCGAGCCGCCAGCTCAGATCCGGCGCCAGGCCCAGCCCAGAAACCGGCCCGGCTTGAGCCACAGCCTGAACCTGAGGCACAGCCACAGCCTGAGCCTCAGACCGAGCCCGAGCCCAAAGCCGAACCTCTATCAGAGCACGAACCCAAAGCCGAACCTTCATCAGAGCCCGAGCCTGAGCCCGCCCCGAATTCCTTGCCCCCGGCCCGCAGGCCCCAGGAAGCCGCCTCGGCGGTCGAGGCCGGAAGCGAACGCGGCAGCGACAGGCTTGCGCAGGAGGAATCCCTGCTGCCGCCGCCGCCCAGCCGCCTGGCACCGGCCCGCGAGGAAGTGAATCCCGACGGGACCCTGATCCAACCGCGGCGCAGCGGACCGCTCGCCGGCCTGCGCGAAAGGCTGAGGCGATGAACAGCATCAACGAGGGGCTATCGCTCGGCCTCGGGTTCAGCAACGGGGCCATGCCCGTGCTCCAGCGCCTGGAGCAGGCCGGCATGGTGGACACGATCCGCTGGCCCGGCGAAAGCGCGAACGGGGGCGGTTCCGCAGCCCCCTGGCTCGCCCAGCACTGGAACGGGGCCAGGAGGGTGGTGGCGGTGGGAGCCTGCGGCCTGGTGACCCGGCTGATCGCGCCCCTGCTCGGCTCCAAGCACAGCGACCCTGCCGTGCTGGTGATCGATCCCAGCGGCAGATTCGTGGTTCCTCTGCTGGGGGGGCATGCGGCCGATGCGGAAGACCTGGCGGTGAAAATCGCAGCCCTGCTGGGGGCCGAAGCGGTGCTCACCAGTGCCAGCGCCGGGGCGGAGCGGCTGGCGCTGGATGCCTTCGGCCGCGCCTGGGGCTGGCAGCGGAGCGAAACGGGCGACTGGAACCGCTTGATGGCCAAGGCCGCCGCAGGAGAGACGGTGACCTTCCATCAGGAAGGAGGCACACGGCTCTGGCAGGAACTGGAAGCAGGCCGTTTCCTCATGGGGGTTGAGGAGGAGGGGGGACCTGACCTTCGGATCACCCCCCATGAAGGCGCCGGGTGCCGCTGGCATCCCCCCTGTCTCTGGCTGGGCATGGGCTGTGAGCGCCACACCAGCCTCGAGGTGCTCGAACGGCTGGTGGATAGGGAACTGCAGCACCATGGCCTGGCCGCAGCCTCTGTGGCGGGCCTGGCCAGCATTGATCTCAAGGGCGATGAACCCGCCCTGCTGGCCCTGGCCAACCGCAGGGGGTGGGCCCTGAAACTGTTCCGCAGCGAGGAGCTTGCCGGGGTGCCGGTGCCGCACCCTTCCGATGCCGTGGCCCGGGAGATGGGCACCGCCAGTGTGGCCGAGGCCGCCGCCCTGCTGGCCGCCGGCGCGACCCCGGTGCCGGAGACGACGGCCCGGCTCCTGATCGGCAAAACGATCGAACACGCCGGCGCCCAGGAACGGGGGGCCGCCACCCTTGCCGTGGCGCTGGACCACAGCCAGTGGCAAGCGCCGCAAGGGCAGCTGCATCTGGTGGGCAGTGGCCCGGGCAGCCTGGACCTGCTCAGCGCTGATGCCCGGGTGGCCCTGGCCGGAGCCTCGATCTGGGTGGGTTACGGCCTTTACCTCGATCTACTTGAGCCCCTCCGCCGTCCCGACCAGCTGCGCCGCGAGGGTCGCCTGACCGAGGAAAGGGCCCGCTGCGCCGAGGCCCTCGCCCTGGCCAGCCAGGGACTGAACGTGGCGCTGATCTCCTCGGGAGACAGCGGCATCTACGGCATGGCGGGGCTGGCGCTCGAGCTGTGGCTGCAGCAACCCCTCGACCAGCGGCCCGGCTTCAGCGTTCACCCCGGCGTTTCGGCCCTGCAGCTGGCCGCGGCCCGGGCCGGAGCCCCCCTGATGCACGATTTCTGCACCGTCAGCCTCAGTGATCGCCTCACCCCTTGGGACGTGATCGAACGCCGCCTGCGGGCCGCCGCGGCCGGGGATTTCGTGGTGGCGCTCTACAACCCCCGTTCCCAGGGAAGGGACTGGCAACTGGGCCAGGCCCGGGAGCTGCTGCTGCAGGAACGCCCCGGCGACACCCCAGTGCTGATCGCCCGCCAACTAGGCCGCCGCGAAGAGGAACTCAGCCTCCACACCCTGGCGGATCTACCCCTGGAGCGGGTGGACATGCTCACCCTGGTGCTGATCGGCAACAGCAGCACCTACGTGCAGGACGGCCGGATGGTGACTCCCCGGGGCTATCCCGGAGCAGCACTGGCGTGTGCTCAGTAGCGGACTGGGCGAGAGCCTGGGGGAAAAGAGCAATCGGGATGACAGGATTCGAACCTGCGGCCCCTTCGTCCCGAACGAAGTGCGCTACCAAGCTGCGCTACATCCCGATCAGTCCACCTTAAAGGATGGGGTGCGGGCCCTTCCCGGAGCCGGGTCGTGCAGGCCCCTTCCTAGATTCCGGTCCTGCACGGTGAACCGCTGCCAGTGAGTGACCCCCAGCCCAGCGCCGCCACCAAGCCGGAGTGGCTGCGCGTCAAGGCACCCCAGCGGGAGCGGATCGGAGCGGTGGCCGACCTGCTGACGGACCTCAGACTCAACACGGTCTGCCAGGAGGCGAGCTGCCCCAACATCGGCGAGTGCTTCGCCGGCGGCACCGCCACCTTCCTGATCATGGGGCCGGGCTGCACCCGCGCCTGCCCCTACTGCGACATCGACTTCGACAAGAGCGTGCGCGCCCTTGACCCCACGGAACCCGAACGGCTTGGGGAAGCGGTGGCGCGGCTCGGGCTCAGCCATGTGGTGATCACCTCGGTGAACCGCGACGACCTGGCCGATGGTGGCGCCAGCCAGTTCGTGGCCTGCATTGAGCAGGTGCGCAAGCGCTCACCACTCACCACGATCGAGCTGCTGATCCCCGATTTCTGCGGCAACTGGGAGGCCCTGGCGGCGGTGCTGGCGGCCGCGCCCCACGTGCTGAACCACAACATCGAAACGGTGCCGAGGCTCTACCGAAAGGCCCGGCCCCAGGGCATCTACGAGCGCTCGCTGGAACTGCTGCAGCGGGTGCATGAAGGCTGGCCGCGATTGTACACCAAATCCGGCCTGATGGTGGGGCTGGGGGAAGGCGATGACGAAGTGCTGGAGGTGATGGCGGACCTGCGCCACCATCACGTGGACATCGTCACCATCGGCCAGTACCTCTCGCCTGGGCCGAAACATCTGCCGGTGGATCGCTTCGTGACACCGGAGCAGTTCCACGGTTTTCGTCGCCATGGCGAAAAGGAGCTGGGCTTCCTGCAGGTGGTGAGCACCCCGCTCACCCGCAGCAGCTACCACGCCGGCGA
>JBBASR010000097.1:0-4754 GCA_040399125.1 Cyanobium sp.
GGCTTCTGGCTGGTGGAGATGTTCCGTCGGCTGCTTCAACAGGCAAAACGCTGGCGCACGGTGAAAGCCAGAGCTGCCACCCTCGCGGCAGAAGCAGGGCAGGACGCTGGCTCCTCGGGCCAACTGGGAGGGCACTGATGAACCCATCGATCGCCGATCTTGTGGAGCAGACCAACCGGGACCTCGCGGGCACGGATGCCAGGGTGTATCGCCGGTTGGGTGAGCACCTGCAGCGCTCTGCAACTGCGTTGCAGAGCCTGCAGGATCACGAAGCCGCAGGATCAGCTGCCTCCCAAGCCCTGCTGGGCAAGGGGAGTTTCCGGAAGCAATCCGTGGCGAGCCTGAAGCAGCTGTGCAAGGAACACGGAATCAAGGGCTACTCGAAACTTCAGAAGGATGCTCTGGCCAAGGTTCTGGAGCACCATGGCGTCACTCCACCACCGCCGCCCCTGGAGAGCTTCACGAAGAAGGAGCTGATCGGGCTGGTGCGGCAGTTGTTGGGGGAGGTCATGTGAGCCCCAACTTCGCCCACCTCCGCCCCTACGACGAGCAGCTGTTCCGGCTGGGTTCGCTGGCGGAGCGCTACTTCCCCGACGATCCGAACACGAGTCTGCTGAAGCTGCGGCAGCTGGGCGAATGGCTGGCCCAGCATGTGGCCTCACGTTTTGGGGTGGAGCTGCGGCAGGAGGAAACGCAGCAGCAGTTGCTGCGGCGCCTGGAGAGCGAAGGGGTGCTGGAGCGGGAGGTGGCCGAGCTGTTCCATGGCCTGCGCCGCAAGGGCAATCTGGCCAACCACGATCTGCAGGGCGACCACGGCACCGCTTTGAAGATCCTGCGCGTGGCCTGGCAGCTGGGGGTGTGGTTTCATCGCACGTTCGGCGATCCGCAGTTCCGCAGCGGACCGTTTCAGCCGCCCCAGCCGCCACCGTCTGGGGATCCGGAGCTGGCGGAAGAGCTGCAGAGGCTGCGCGAAGCCCTGGCCGCCTTTCAGAGCGCCGAAGGCGAGACGGCCGACCAGCTCGCCCTTACGGAGGCCCAGTTACGCGCTGCGTTGCTGGAGCAACAGGAGTGGGAAGCGCTGGCCACCGCCGCTGAAGCCGATAAGGCGGCGCTGGCGGCCAGGCTCACGGAGCTGCAGCACCAGGCCCAGGGGCAGGGCGCCCGGTCGTTGGCGGCGTTGCGGCAGGCGGCACGGCAGGCCGCGACTGGCATCGATCTCGATGAGGCCGCCACACGATTGTTGATTGATGGGCAGCTGCGCCAGGCCGGCTGGGAGGCCGACAGCCAGGTGCTCCGCTACAGCCAGGGCGCCCGGCCCGAGAAGCACCGCAACCTGGCGATCGCCGAATGGCCCACCCGCAGCGGCCCGGCCGATTACGTGCTGTTCGTGGGGCTGACACCGGTGGCGGCGGTGGAGGCCAAACGGGCGAACAAGGATGTGGCGGGGGTGCTGCCGCAGGCCGAGCGCTACAGCCGTGATTTCCAGCCCAGCGAGGCAACCCTGCTGAGCGGCGCGGGCTGGGGAGAGCAGGGGGAATTCCAGCTGCCGTTTGCCTTCTCCTGCAATGGCCGGCCTTTCCTGCAGCAGCTGCGCACCGCCAGCGGCATCTGGTTCCGGGATCTGCGCCGAGCGACCAACCTGGCGATGCCCCTGGAGGGCTGGTATTCGCCGGAGGGATTGCGCCAGCTGGCCCGGCAGAACATCGACGACGCCGAAGCGAAGCTGCGCCGCGAAGCGTTCACGTTTGGCTTCCAGCTGCGGCCCTACCAGCGCCGGGCGATCGAAGCGGTGGAGGCGGCGGTTGCCGCGGGGCAACGGGAGATCCTGCTGGCCTGCGCCACCGGCACCGGCAAGACCAAAACCGCCGTGGCCCTGATCTACCGGGCGCTCAAGACCGGCCGCTTCCGGCGGGTGCTGTTTCTGGTGGATCGCGAAGAGCTGGGCATCCAGGCGGGCGATGCCTTCAAGGAAACGAAGGTGGCGGGCACCCAGCGGTTCGCCGAGATCTTCGGCATCAAGGAGCTGGGTGAGCGGGAGCTGGAGGGCGACACACGGGTGCACATCGCCACCGTGCAGGCGATGGCGCAGCGGCTGTCGCTGGGGGATGAGGAGGGGCGCCCCACGGTGGACAGCTACGACCTGATCGTGGTGGATGAATGCCACCGCGGCTACCTGCTGGATCGGGAGCTGAGTGATCGCGAGCTGCGCTTCCGCGATTTCAACGACTACGTGTCGAAATACCGGCGGGTGCTGGAGATGTTTGCGGCCGTGAAGGTGGCCCTCACCGCCACGCCGGCGCTGCACACGGTGCAGATCTTCGGCCGGCCGGTGTTTGTGTACAGCTACCGCGAGGCGGTTGTGGATGGCTACCTGGTGGACCAGGAACCGCCGCTGCGCATCCGCACCAAACTCTCCAGCGAAGGCATCCGCTGGCAGGCGGGCGACGAGGTGCAGATCCTCGATCCGCGCACGGGCCAACTGGATCTGTTCACCACCCCGGATGAGCTGACGTTCGATGTGGAAGCCTTCAACCGCGAGGTGATCACCGAACCGTTCAACAGGGTGGTGTGTGAAGCGCTGGCCGATGAACTCGATCCGTTTTCCCCCTACAAAACCCTGATCTTCTGTGTCAGCAATGAGCACGCCGATCTGGTGGTGCTGCTGCTCAAGGAGGCGTTTGCGCAGCGCTATGGCAGTGTGCCGGATGAAGCGGTGGCGAAGATCACGGGCAGTAGCGACAAGCCGGCGCAGCTAATCCGGCGCTTCAAGAATGAGGCGTTTCCCAATGTGGCGGTCACGGTGGATCTGCTCACCACCGGCGTGGATGTGCCCGAGATCTGCAATATCGTGTTTCTGCGCCGTGTGAACAGCCGCATCCTTTACGACCAGATGATCGGCCGCGCCACCCGCCTGTGCGAGGCGATCGGCAAAGACAGCTTCCGCATCTTCGATGCGGTGGGCCTGTATGACGCATTGCAGACCTTCACCGATATGAAGCCGGTGGTGGTGAACCCGAAGATCCCCTTCTCGCAACTGTTGGAGGAATTGCAGAGCACCGAAGGCGAGGACTGGCAGCTGGTGCGCGAGCAGCTGATTGCCAAATTGCGGCGCAAACAGCGGCATCTGGGCGAAAACGCCGAGGCCCGCTTTCGCTTGCTGAGCGGCGAGGAACCCGAGGCCTTCATCGAACGCCTGCAACAGCTGCCGGAGATAGAAGCCAGAGCCTGGCTGGGCGGGATCGAGGGGCTGGGCGAGCTGCTGGATACGCAGTGGGAGGTGCGAGCCGAGCCGCGCTTTCTCTCGGATCACGAGGATGAGCTGCTCAGCATCGAACGGGGCTATGGCGAGGCGCAGCGCCCGGAGGACTACCTGGAGGGCTTCAGCGCCTTCGTGCGCGATCCCGGAAACGACCTGCCCGCCCTGACGCTGGTGCTCACCAGGCCGTGGGAGCTGACCCGCAAGGATCTGCGCGAGCTGCGCCTGGCGCTGGATCAGCGCGGCTACAGCGAAACCACCCTGGCCACGGCCTGGCGGGACACCACCAACCAGGAGATGGCCGCCTCGATCATGGGCTGGATCCGCCAGGCGGCGCTCGGCGATCCGCTCATGCCCTATGAGCAGCGGGTGGAGCGGGCGCTGCAGCGGATCCTGGCCTCCCGCAGCTGGAGCAAGCCGCAACGCGACTGGCTGCAGCGCATCGCCAACCAGACCAAGGCGATCACGATCGTGGATCGCGAAGCGCTGGACGACGACGCCCTGCTGTTCCGCCGTGAAGGCGGCGGCTGGCCGCGCCTGAACAAGCTGTTCGGCGGCGAGCTCGATGGCGTGCTGCAGCAGTTCCAGCGGGAGGTGTGGGCGGCGTGAGCCGGCTTAAGCTGAGCTTCCGCCACCCAGGGGAGATGACGTTCGCTCCACCTGCTGCCGCTCCAGCCGCGCCCGAAGCTGCCGTTTCCGGCTTGGCGCCCTTGCTGCTCCCCCATGATCTGCGGCTGTCCCCAGAGCAGTTCGCGCAGGTGTGCGAGGCCAACCCTGACGCAGTGCTGGAACTCGCAGCCGATGGCCAGCTGATCACGATGACCCCTACCGGAGGCGAGACCGGTCGCCGCAACACACGCCTACTGACTCGGCTGCAGTCCTGGGCTGATCTGAGGGGATGCTGGGAGGTGTTCGACAGCTCCACCGGCTTTCGCCTCGCTGATGGTTCAGTGCTCAGCCCTGATGCCGCCGTGGTGCGCGGGGACCGCTGGCAGGCGCTCACCCCTGAGCAACGCCGCACGTTCCCACCCCTCTGCCCCGATCTGGTGATCGAGCTGGCCAGTGCCAGTGACGCAGGCCCCCGCGGCGCCGATGCCCTGCGGCGCAAGATGGAGGTCTACCAAGCCAATGGGGCCCAGCTGGGTTGGCTGCTGTTCCCGGAGCAGCGGGCCGTGGAGATCTGGCCGGCCCGCCCCGATTCCGACGTGGCACCGGCTCCGCAGCGGCTGGAGAACGCCATGCGCCTAGAGGGCGGCGAGGTGTTGCCGGGGTTGGTGCTGGAGCTGGAGGGCATCTGGGAGAACACATGAGCTCTTGGATGCCTTTCAAGCTGGTCCTCGCCGACCCCCATCGGCCAATACCTGTGTGGAGCTGATGGCTACGCCTAAGTGATGGTAAGCACCACCCACGACATCGTCGGCAAGCTGTGGAACCTCTGCAACGTCCTCAAGGACGATGGGGTGACGTACCACCAGTACGTGAGCGAGCTCACTTATCT
>JBBASR010000098.1:0-1276 GCA_040399125.1 Cyanobium sp.
GCGGCGGGCGGGGTATTGCGGGCGGATGCGGGGGCCGCGGCGGGCGCGGCTGCGATGCTTGTGGCCGGCATCGGCCCTGCGCCAGGACCCGGGCCGTTCGGTGGCGGCGGCGGCGTCGTCGGCGGGGTCGCGGCGGGCGGGGTACTGCGGCGGGCGGATGCGGGGCCCGCGGCGGGCTCGGCTGCGGTGCCTGTGGCCGGCATCGGCCCGGCGCCCGGACCCGGGCCGTTCGGTTGCGGCGGCGGCGTCGTCGGCGGGGGCGCGGCGGGCGCGGCTGCGGGGCTCGCGGCCGGCGGCGCCCATGCGTTCGGACCCGGGCAGACCGGCGGCGGCGTCGGCGGCGGGGCCGCGGCCGGCGGGGAACTGCGGGCGGATGGGCGGGTCGTGGCAGGCGCGGCTGCGGGGCTCGCGGCCGGCATCGGCCCTGCGCCCGGAACCTGGCCGGCCGGCGGCGTTGACGGCGTCGGGGCCGCGGCTGGCGTGGGCCGACGCCAGCACGTGGCGCCGCCTCGTTCGGCCGCCGTCGCTGCGCCGTGCGACTCCGCCGAGACTGTGGCGGCGCTGTGCGGCCCCGGTGCTTCGAGGTTCGTCAAGGTCGTCGTGAATGTGAATGCCCGCCAGTCGAGCATCCACGGCAGCGTGGATCCCGGCCCAAGTTCCCCAGCCGCGGATCCGTACCTCGTCTCCGGGGTGGTGGATGCGGCAAGCCGGCACCTCGAGGAGCTCTGTATGGATCACATGCTGTGGACCTCGGAGCGCGACGGGGTGATGACGCTGGAGTGTGTCGCCTCTGCCCCTGGCCTCGTCGTGGACACGCAGCAGACGGCTCGGGCGCTGCGTCAGGCGATTGGCCGAGCATTTACCGGACGTCCGTGGACGAACGACAACATCCAGCACGTCAGCGTGACATCGAGCACCGAGGAGGCGTTTCAGCAGGCTAGGGCCGACCTGGCGGACCAAGTTCGAGCGGATTCGACATTCCACCTCGAGGTCTGTTGCGGCGTGGCTGCGAGGGCGGTGCTCAACTGCAGAGCGCGGGGTGCAAGGCAGTCAGCGCGGGGGCGAAGGGGCCGTATCTGGGTCCATGCGGATCACGACGTCGCGCCAGCGGATCCTGCGCTGCACGGAGCTGCCCCGGCGTCGCAGCGGCCGCCGCCAGACGAGGCAAGCTTCGCCGGAGTGGTAGCGGCCGGGCGGATCACGACGTCGCGCCGGGTCCAGGCGGATCACGACGTCGCGCCAGCGGATCCTGCGCTGCACGGAGCTGCCCCGGCGT
>JBBASR010000098.1:1376-4551 GCA_040399125.1 Cyanobium sp.
GCGGATCCTGCGCTGCACGGAGCTGCCCCGGCGTCGCAGCGGCCGCCGCCAGACGCCGCCAGCTTCGCCAGAGTGGTGGCGGCGGGCCTGCCGCACTTCGCGTTGAGCGCCTTCGCCGCTGCGGCATCCGAGAAGCACGCCGAGATCAAGGCCTCGTTGCAGCCCCCCCTGGAACGTGACGGGGTTCTCGCGGTTGCGCGGGCGTGCCTGGTCCTGCTGGAGGCAGTGATTCCGAAGCTGGCCCGCCTCGCCCATTTCGCCGACACCTTGTCAGGCTTGTCTCAGCGGGCCGGGGCTTCGGGGGCGGACAGCGCGGAGCTTCGGGCGGCGATTGAGGAGGCCCGGCTCGCCTTGCACCGCGCAGATGAGACTGGCGTCGACATCGGGCGACCGAGGTGCCGGAGGAGGAGGCGCTCGTCCGGATCGGCGCCGACGCCGGTGCGCCGGAGGAAGAGGCGCTCGTCCGGACCGGCGCCGGCGCCACCGACGACGGCATCTGTGATTAAGGCGCTGGTCGAAGCAGTGCGGCTCAACGAGCCTGCGACCCAGTCGGCCCAGGCTCAGTCGGGTCGTCTGTTTTCCCGTGCTGCTGAGGGTGCGTTTGAGCCGGCGGAGGAGGAGGGGGGGGGAGGACTGTGGAATGCTCTCCGAGGACCCGGGGCCCGGGTCACCTAATCATGGTCGTCGGTTCAAGCGAGTGCGTCGAAGGGGAATCACGCAGATGACGGAGATTCGTCGCCGAAAGCAAAGCAAGGAAGTGGCGGGGCAGTGCAATCGGACTGAAGAAACGTTGATTCAGAGCAATGAGACTGGACTCACTGGAGAAACGTTGGATCAGAACAGTCCGACTGAAGAATCGTCGATTCAGAGGGATCAGGCTGGAGAAGCTGTGAAACGACGCAGGATGACACCCTTGTTTTCACCCATTACAGGAGAGGTTCGGGATGAGGAAAGCGAAGGGGGTGACGGATGGGATTGGGCAATGGACTTTGACCCTAGCCGGACGGACGTTGGTGGTGTCGAAGCATCGTTTTGCGGGATCCTTGGCATGTCAGACTCGGAGGGGTGTGCGCTAGGGGGATCCTCCGAGTCGTCGTGGGCTCCGGGCTGGGCGAGCGGCACGTGCTCTGGACAAGGGTGCCGATCTGGCGGGGGCGCGTGTCGTCGGGGATGTTGCAGTGGCGAGTCGGCGGCCTCGCATGGCGAGACTCTCTCGAGTGAGGTGAGGGGTGGGTCGGCTTCGCCGGCAGTGCAGCAGCCGGAGGGTGAGTTTGGCGCAGCTGGGTCGGAGGGTGGAGGCCCTGGAGGGTGCGGATCGGGAGAGCAGTCGGCTGCTGGCGGGTCTCCGTCGAGTGAGATGGGGCCGGGCGGGGCGGCGGCAGTGCAGCAGCCTGTGGGTGGGGTCGGTACAGCCGGGTCGGATTGTGGAGGCCCTGCACAGCGACTGCCTCTCGATAACTACGCTTACTGCCACAGCCTCAGCCTGGACTTAGCGCTGCGGGATTTTGAGGCCGAGCTGGATTACTGCACCAAACGTTACGCACAGGTGGTCCAGGAACAGGCTTTGAAGTGTGGATGGCTCAATCCACTGGAGTACAGCTTCATGGGCAAAGGGACAATGGCCTGGAGGGACAAGCGATCAGACAATAGAAGCGGCAAGCGAGCAGGTTCAAGTGGCGGGCAGGAAGACGCTCATGGCATCGTCGTTCCCGTCCCTCTTCCGCTCGCTCTGCCCAGGAAGAGGGTTTCCAGCGATTCTGGAAAGATTTCGGCCAGTGCTCTGCGGTATCGTCGGTTGAGGACAGCATTCATCAGGGGCCTGTACTTGCAGCTCATCGTCCGCAACCATTGGACAGAGGAAACTGGTGACGGCGCAGCTGATGCAAAGGCGAAGGCTGCAGGTGAAAAGCGGAAACGCGGAAGCGAAGTGGGCAGTGCGGACGACAATACTTCCCAGCCTGGTCCGGACTCGGAGGCGGGAGCGACGAAGGAGAAGGGCGGGGGGGGCACGACGGGCGTCAAAGAAGGCCGCGAACAGACGAAAGAGCAGATGCGAAGGGAGGCTGCCGTGTCTGCCTTCGTGAAGGATCTTCCGCATCCATTGTTGAAGTTGTTGCTAAGGGACGCGAAGGTGCGGGGTATGGCGATTGGGTCCGAACACAAAATGCGTAAAAAACTCTTGTTGGAGATCAAGGCGGAGGCAAGGCGCACGAGGCAGGATCCAATGCAGGTGCTGGAGGCTGCAGTCAAGACGGCTAGTACGTCTGGCTCAATGAGACATTACTGCGTACTGGGCTCGTTCCTGAACAGAACATGTCCTTCTGGGAGTACGCTGCCGACGGCAGAGAACGTGGCCAAAGGAAAGCGCGAGCTCATGGAGATGGCAGTTGATGACCTGAAGCTTCAGGAAACTCAAGACGGCTATCGCATCAGTCTGATCAGAGCGGTCGAGTCGGAGGCGCTCCGATTGATGCAGACGACTCGCGACCTCAAGAGGCAGGAGGCGCGGGTGGTGGGTTTGGATCCTGACCAGATCCCCCATTGGCAAGATTACTTCGACGTCAAGCTGACCTTTGATGCGCGCCGGATCACCAAGCACTGCTCGCAGACGGAGGTCATGATCATCTTTCTGCCGAAAGGGCAAGCCGGGGTCGATCGCTGCCAACAGGCGGTGCACATTCGCACTATTGCCGTGTGGACCGGCAAGGACTCCAGGGAGAATGTCGACAGAAATCTCACCGACATCGTTATGGAGGCGGCGCAGCTGGAGCGGAAGGGAATCGCGTTCTCTCGTGCCGCAGATTCCTTCCTGGGCGTGGCTGAGTCAGGCGCATATGAGGCCTGGCTCAGGGGGCGGGAGAAGGCGTACGGAGAGCTGCCCAGTGAGGGCAGGCCAAAGCTCAGAGAGTGGTTGAAAACCGAGGAATCAGGAGCGCCTGCACCATTCCGTCGGGTTTTGTTCAGGTTCTGGGTCGCAGCAGACATGCTGGCGCAGTGCTCGCTCATCGGCCAGGGGTGCGCCGGCCATCATTACTGCCCCCATTGCGACGCACACAAGGAGAACAGGCATCTGCCATTTGAGCTGTTTAAGATCAAGACACCGACGAACTTGTGGAAGCTGGCCAACGACAGTGATATGATGGTGGAGACGCTGTGGGCCATCAACACTTGCAAA
>JBBASR010000099.1:0-1771 GCA_040399125.1 Cyanobium sp.
GCCAGTCGCCGCAGCCTCGGGGATCTGGCGGCGGCGGCCGCCGCCGGCCTGCCGATCGTGGCCGAATGTGGCGGGTTGCTGCTGCTGGGCAGGCAGCTCGAGGATGCCGCCGGCCACCCCTGGCCGATGGCCGGTGTGTTGCCGTTCGGAGCAAGGCGGGGGTCTTTGAGCCTGGGCTATCGCCAGGCCGAAGTGCAGCGGGACGGCCTGGTGCTGCGCCGGGGGGAGCGAATCGTGGGCCATGAATTCCACCGCTGGCAACTGCTGGATCTCCCCCCGGATCCCACGGTTCCTGGATTGGTGGCAGCCGAGCCGGGATTGTGGCAGCTTGAAGGCTGGGGTTCCGCCCGCCGGAGCGAAGGATGGACAGCGCCGAACGTTCACGCCAGCTGGCTGCATCTCCACTGGGCTGGATGCCCGGCGATTCCCTGGCGGCTGGCCGCCGCAGCAGGGCGCGCCGTGCCGCGGCCGACGAGCGTCGCTTCCTGCAGCCCAGCGATCCCCGCCCCAGCACCACCAGGGAGCGTTGGCGTCTGATCGTGCGCGGCCGGGTCCAGGGGGTGGGCTATCGGGCCGGCTGCTGCCGGCGCGCCACCGATCTGGGCCTGAGCGGCTGGGTGCGCAATCGGCCGGATGGGCTGGTGGAAATCGAAGCGGAGGGGGTGCCCCAGATGCTCACGGAGTTGCAGATCTGGTGCGAGAAGGGACCTCCCGGTGCCCAGGTCACGTCCGTGGCCAGCACCCTCGTCCCGACCACAGGCGCCGACTGGTTTGAGATTCGTTCCTGACCTTCGTGCCTGACCTCTCGTTCTGGGGGGAGCTGATCGGTTTCGGTCTGGCGATCGGCTGCAGCCCGCTGCATGTCGCCCTGCTGCTGCTGTTGCTGCTGGGTCACGATCCGCTGCGCCGGGGTGGCTGGCTGGTCGCAGCCTGGCTGCTCACCTCCCTGGTGGAGCTGTTGCTGCTGCTGAGCCTCGGCCATGGGCTGGTGCTCAGCATGGAGAGGGGCACCTCCCATCGCACCGGCCTCGACCTGCTGGCGGCTGGCGGCCTGCTCGCCCTCGGCCTCAATGAGCTGCTCCATCGCCCCCCGGAGGCGACGCCGCCGGACTGGACCCAACGCCTCGATGGCTTCTGCCGTCTTTCCCTCCCTCCGCTGCTGGCGCTGAGCACGTTGTTTGAGGTGGCCACCCCTGATGACCTCTTTCTCTATGCCAAGGCCAGTGGCAACCTGCTGGCCTCCGGCCTGGATCGTCCCCACGAAGTGCTCGCCGGCCTGGTCTTCAGCCTCAGCACCAGCGTGCTGCTGCTGCTGCCGCTGCTGGGGGTGGTGTTGCTGGGCCAGGAACGGGCCCTGCCGTTGCTCCAGCGGATCAAGGACTGGATCTATCGGCGGGGGGACTGGATTGTGGGAGTTCTGAGCCTGCTGCTGGCCGGTTATTTCGGTTGGGAGGGCATCGGAGGCCTGGTGGCGGGGTGAGCCTCAGGGTTGGTCGGTCGGTTCGGAATCCACCATTTTTTCGAAGTAGTCGGCATCGTGCACGCCTCTGGTTCCCCTTCTGCGGACGCTGCCGGAGCGGGAAATGATCCCCCAGAGCAGGCTGCCCAGCAGGGCCGTGGCGGCCACGATCGCCAGCTCCGGGCCTAGGCCGCCCCCTCCTTGGCCCGAAGACCCCGCCGGCTTCTGCGCAGGTGGATCGGCAGCACCGCCCTTCTCGGTATGGGTAACCAGGGAGGCCAGGAGCCGGTTGTCCATGGAACGGCCAGCGCT
>JBBASR010000099.1:1871-4295 GCA_040399125.1 Cyanobium sp.
CGGTATGGGTAACCAGGGAGGCCAGGAGCCGGTTGTCCATGGAACGGCCAGCGCTGAGGAAATAGACTATAAACCGTTCAGCAATTCTACGGGGCTGGAATTATTGCTGAGTGGGCAATGTTTACTGGTTCGGTAAATAATTACCGTTGTCTGCCTCCGGGCTGGGGTCTATTCGGCGGCGGTGAGGCCATCCAGCCACAGCTTCCGCTCTTCGGGGCTGCCCGCTCCAGCCACCAGGGAGACCGCCCGACTGGCTCGACTCACCGCCACGTAGACCAGCTGGCGGCGCAGTTCCTCCTCGCTGGGCCAGAAGACATCGGCATCCACGAACACCTCGCCGAAGGTGCTCCCCTGGCTGCGATGCACCGTGAGTACGGCGGCCGGGCCGAGCGAGGCGAAGGCATCGCGCACCAGGAAGAAACGCCGCCACAGGGCCCTCCCTCCCTGCTTTCCCGCTTCACGGGCCTGCTGTCTCAGCCCCTGCAGCACCTGTTCGAGGGCCTGCCTTCCCGCCGATCCCAGGGGCGGCAGCAGCCGCAGGCTGAGCAGCGCCTCGCCCGCCTCCACCCGGGCCATCAGTGTTTCGATCACCGGGGCCGTGAGGCCATCGCCGCTTCCCACGCCGAAATCCGCCAGATCGCAGCGCTCCGGTGTCACATCCCTCACCACCAGCTCCCTGTTGGAGCCCAGCACCATGTCGGGTTCCTCGGCTGCCTCCTCCCCTTCGCGGCAGGCCGGCGCCATCACGGCCGCCCTGCTGATCAGCACCTCCCCCGGCAGCACCGGCAGCTGGTCGGCCATGTCCCCATGCAGGGCCCGCCTGGCGATCGGCACCAGCTGCTCCAGCGAGCGGTTGGTGTAACAGAGGATGCGGGCCAGGTCGGGATCGTCGGCTTCCACGCTGCGGCGCAGGGCCGCCTGGGCCCGCTCCAGCCACAGCCCCCGTTCCAGCACCTCCACCATCCCCTGGTCGGTGCGCACCGGTGGCAGGGGTGGCGGCCTGCGGCAGGGAAGGGTGCCGGCACGCAGGCCGCTGGCCAGCCGCAGCACCGGTCCCTGGTGCCGCACCACGTGGGTGAGCGACACCCGGCAGGCCCTGCCAAGACCGAACACCGGGCTGCTGCCCTCGCCCACCGGCGGCAGCTGGGCCGGGTCTCCCACAAACACCAGCCGACAGCGGAAGGGATGGGCGCAGCGCAGCGCGATCTCCAGCAGGGTGCTGTCGACCATCGAGGCCTCATCCACCAGCACCAGGCCGAGGTGCTCCAGCGCCATGGCCGTCTGCTCGGTTTCCTCGCAGCGCTCCAGATCCCGTTCACGCCGCAGCTTCAGCCGTAGCAACCGATGGATCGTGGAGGGGTACCAGGTGGGCTTCAGACCCGTCCGTTCCAGGTGCTGGCGCAGCACACCTACGGCCTTGTGGGTGGGTGCGACGACGGTCCAGCACAGGCCTGTGGCCTCCACCTGGGCCAGCAGGCGCATGGAAAGAAAGGTCTTGCCGGTGCCGGCGTAGCCGCTGAGCACGAACGGCGTGACATCGGCTGGGGCAGCCAGCCATTGGGCGAAGGCCGCCATCGCCGCCTGCTGGTCGGCGGTGAGCCCTGCTTCGGGCTCCCGTGGCGGCGGCGTGGAAGGCAACCGGGCTCAGCCCAGGGAGTGGGACAACGTCTGGGCCAGATGGACGGGGGATCCCACCAGCGCCAGGCCCGGCAGGGCCACTGCCGGCCCCAGCAGGCTGCCGACCAGCACCTCCAGCCGGGTGTGGCCGAGGTTTTCCTTGAGGGGTTTGAGCGGAGCGGGCAGCGTCTCCCCCAGGCCGGGCGAGAGCGCATTCACCCGGGCGGCGGTGAGGCCTGCAGCCCGGCGCACCCCACTGGCGTCGTAGAGAACGACGAAGGCCAGGGTGGCCGCCAGGGCGAACAGGGCGTCATCGAAGCCGAGGGTCCAGCCCACCCCGGCGGCGGTGCCGGTCATCAGGGCGGAATGACTGGAGGGCATGCCGCCGGTTTCGATCAGCACGGCAGGCCGCCAGCGGCGGTGCACCACCAGCTCGATCAGCAGCTTGGAGAGCTGGGCCACCCCGCAGGCCGCGAGCCCCCAGGCCAGCACACCGTTGTTGAAGAACTGGCCAAGGGCGGTGGCGGCGGAAACGGAATCGCTCATCGGTCGCGGTTGGTGATGTAGTCGGCCAGGGCCAGCAGCGGGGCTGCCTTGTCGTTCCAGGGGGCAAGCACCGCCTTGGCTTCGGTCACCAGGGCCTCCGCCCGCAGACGAGATTCCTCCAGCCCCAGCAGTTTGGGGTAGGTGGTCTTGTCGGCGGCGAGATCCTTGCCGGCGGTCTTGCCCAGCACCTCGCTGCTGGCGGTCAGATCGAGGATGTCGTCGATGATCTGGAAGGCCAGGCCGATGCCGCGGGCGTAGGTG
>JBBASR010000100.1:0-4192 GCA_040399125.1 Cyanobium sp.
GTTCCTGTTCGGTCACCTGGTGTGGGCCACCGGCTTCATGTTCCTGATCTCCTGGAGGGGCTACTGGCAGGAACTGATCGAGACCATCGTCTGGGCGCATCAGCGCACTCCGCTCGCCAACCTGGTGGGCTGGCGCGATAAGCCTGTGGCTCTCTCGATCGTTCAGGCTCGTGTGGTTGGTCTTGCTCACTTCACCGTGGGCTTCTTCCTCACCTACGCCGCCTTCCTGATCGCCTCAACCTCAGGCAAGTTCGGCTAGTTCGAACGCTGTCTGTCTCCTTGAGGGACGCCTTCGCCCCCGGCTCCGGCCGGGGGCTTTTCGTTTGGGATGGATCCCCAAACAGGCATGGCTCAGCAGCTGATCCAGCCCAACAGGTCAAGCGCAGACTTACGTGTGCAAGGACGAGCCTGCGGATGACCGTCGTGCGGTGGACCGGCTGGTGGGCCACAGCGCCCGGCAGCAACAGGGCAAGCCCGCTACATGGCAGGGGGCTGCTACCCGCCAACGACCCGTCCAGTTGGATCAGTCCAAATTGATTTCGATCACTGGATAGATCCGCTGCTGCGCTCGAAGAGATCGGCAAGCAGCTTGTGGGCTCCAGCGCCCATAAAAAAACCCGCCTGGGAAGGCGGGCTCGAAGATCAGACTTGGTTTGCAGAGTCGATTGATCGTATTCAGTTCACGCTCCAGACGCCACCGGCGATTTTCACCAGTGGGGCCACCAGCGCGGTGCTGCACAGGAACCAGGCGAAGGCGGCGCCGCCGCAACCACCCAGCCAGAAGCCGCTGGCGAATTCCGCCCAGCCGGCCTTGGTGAAAAGGTCGGCGGGGGGATTGTCGATCGTGGCGTCAGGGGGCTGAACGCTGGGGCCATTGCCTGCGGTGCCGTAGATCGACAGGCAGATGGTGAGGATCGAAATCAGACCGATCGTGGCCAGCAGGCCGGCGGTGCTGGAGTATTCGGTGAGACGCAGCGGGCCGGTGAGGGCGAACGGGCCGTACAGGAAGAATCCGTGCGCCATACCCACTTCCAGTCCGCGCCGGTTGGGCGAGAGGGAGGGGCGGTAGGCGGGCAGGGCGTTCAGAAACGCCTTGGTGAAGTAGCTGCTGTTGACGGGGGTGGCCAGATTGCCGACGGTCGGGTCGGCCACGGGAGTCACGGACATGGGAGCGTGGAGTGTGGCGTGAGGGCTGAAAAGGGCGTTGGCACGCGCCCAGCGCGTCAGTCGCGGGCTTCGATCACGTTGAAGAGCAGGGCCATGGCCACGGCCGGGCCGAGGATTCCCACCAGGGGGACGAACACCGAGGGCATCCAGGCAGCGGCGAATTCACCAGTCATGGCGTGGGGCCAATAACAACCACCGGCACTGTAAGGAGGCCCTTCTGCCAGGTCCCGGAGCGCTTCGAGGGGCGACATAAAAGTTCAGCTGCCGCCTTCGCTGCCGCGCAGCGTCGCCCGTACTCGGTAGATGGGTCGTCCCTGACTTTCGTGATACGTGCGCATCTGAAGTTCGGCCAGCAGGCCGAAGCAGAACAGTTGGACGCCGCTGACAATCCCGAGCACTCCCATCAGCAACAGCGGGCGGGAGCCGATGTCCGTGCCGAGGAAGATCTTTTCTCCCACCAGCCACAGCAGCACCACGAGGCCGGCGAGCAGGCAGGCCAGGCCGGCCAGTCCGAAAACGTGCATCGGCCGCGTCAGGAATCGTTTCATGAACCAGACAGTCAGCAGATCCATCAGCACCCGGAAGGTGCGATCGATCCCGTATTTGCTGCGGCCATAACGGCGCGGGTGGTGGTTCACCTTCACCTCCCCGATCCTGGCCCCCTCAATGAAGGCGAGAGCCGGCAGAAAGCGATGCAGTTCGCCGTAGAGGTTCATGTCGGCCACCACTTCGCGCCGGTAGGCCTTGAGCGAACAGCCGTAGTCGTGGAGGCGAACCCCCGTGACCCCGGCGATCAGGCGGTTGGCCAGCAGTGAGGGCAGCAGGCGACTGAGGGTGGCATCCTGCCGCTGGTGGCGCCATCCGCTCACCAGGTCATAGCCCTGATCCAGGCTGGCGAGCAGCAGCGGGATGTCCTTGGGGTCGTTCTGCAGATCACCATCGAGGGTCACGATCACCTCGCCTTGGCTGGCATCGAACCCCGCCGCCATTGCGGCGGTCTGGCCGTAGTTGCGCCGCAGCAGCACCCCCACCAGTTCCGGCACCTGACGGGCCTGTTCCCTCAGCAGCAGGGGTGTGCGGTCGCGGGAGCCGTCATCCACGAGGATCAGCTCAAAAGTCATCTCCAGGGGCCGCAGGGCCGCCAGCAGCTGCTCCACCAGCGCGGCCAGGCTGTCCTCTTCGTTGTAGAGGGGCACCACCACCGAAAGGTAGGGGGCGGTGGACTCCACCATGGGGCCAGGGCACGGAAGCTCCGAACTTAGGGGGGCAGGGGGCTGCCGTCGTGGCTGTACATCACACGGCCCGCTCCCCGCAGTTCGTTGCGGTAGTGCGTGGCCACCGGATCGTTGTTGTGGGGATTGAGGTTGTCGATGCCGAGCCCGTTTCGGCCATGCTCCCTGCCGGAGCTGTGCAGATATCGACCCTCGCCAAGGTGGAGGCCCACATGGGTGCAGCGTCTGCTGGTGCCGAAGAAGATCAGGTCGCCCGGAAGCAGAAGGCTGGTTTCGCCGGAGCGCACCGCCACCGGAGCACAGAACCGTTCCTGGAGGTAGGCATCCCTGGGCAGCCAGATTCCTGCTGAGGCAAAGGCTGTCTGCACTAGGCCCGAGCAGTCGAAGTCGGGTCCGAGGCTGCCCCCCCACAGATACACATTCGCCCTGGCCAGGGCCTGCTCTGCGAAGGCCAGCACCCGGTCGAGGCGTTGGCTGATTGCGCTGCGATCGAGCCGAGGCAGCAGCGGTCTGACGGCGGGTTCGCCCCATTGCTCCAGCTCCTCGCTTTCCAGCCAGCAGGGGTAGCCATCCTCGAGCAGGCGCACGCGCACCCTGGTGCCCGACGCGGCTGGTTCCAGCAGCCGCAGGTGGCGACCGGCCGCCACCTGGGTGGCCAGGCCACTGCCCTGCGGGCGGCTGTATCCATCCAGGGGCTGGCGCAGCTTCCAGAGGCTGGCGGCCGTCAACCTTCCGGTGCCTAATCTCGCCATCGCTTCTTGTTGCCGGATTGATGGCGTTCTACAGCCCGGATCCGGGAATGGGCCAGCAGCTCGAACGACTCGTGGCTGCGCTGGAGGGGCAGGGGCGCCCCGGGCTTGCCCGCCAGCTTTCGATCACCTGGCTGCGTTATGCGGAATCTCCGCTGTCTGCCGCCGGCCTTGCCCTTGGAAGTGAGGAGCGGCGGCCCATCCCGCTGCCCCGCGGCGCTTCCTGGGGCGGCGATCGGCTGCGCTATCCCGCCAGTGTGGTCAAGCTCTTCTATCTGGCGGCCGTGGAGGCCTGGCTGCAACGTCAGTTGTTGGTGGATGGGGCGGAATTGCGTCGGGCCCTGGCCGACATGGTTCAGGCTTCGGGCAATGAGGCCACCTCCCTGGTGGTGGACCTGCTCAGCGGTACCACCAGTGGCCCTTCCCTGCCGCCAGAACGTTTTGCATCCTGGGTGCGTCAGAGGCAACTGGTGAATGCCTGGCTGCAGCAGCTGGCCTGGCCCGAGCTGGGGGGCTGCAACGTCTGTCAGAAAACCTGGCAGGAGGGTCCCTATGGCCGCGAGCACGACTTCTATGGCCTTGCCGGCCAGGACAACCGCAACCGGCTCAGCACCGACGCCACCGCCAGGCTGTTGCATGGGGTGATCTGTGATGAGCTGGTGTCGCCACCCGCCAGCCGCCGGATGAAGGAGCTGCTGCGGCGATCCCTGGATCCTGCCCTGCGGGCGGCCGATCTGGGCAACCAGGTGGACGGCTTCCTGGGGGCAGGCCTGCCGCCGGATCGTGCCCGGCTCTGGAGCAAAGCCGGCTGGATGAGCCAGGCACGCCACGATGCGGCCTACGTGGAGATGGAGGGGGGATCGCCCTTCCTGCTCGTGGTGTTCAGCGAAGGCGAGCGTTGTGCCCGGGATGAAACCCTGCTGCCCGAACTCGGCCGGCGGGTGGCGGAAGCTTGTGGGGGTGGCTGAACGGGGGGACCCTGATCAGCCTGGAAACGGAGAGGGAGGGATTCGAACCCTCGACAGAAGTTGCCTCCTGTAACTC
>JBBASR010000101.1:0-3442 GCA_040399125.1 Cyanobium sp.
CCTGGTGCTGGAGGTACCACTCCACCGTGCTGGCCAGTCCCTGCTCGAAGCTATGGCGCGGTTGCCAGCCCAGTTCGGTGGTGATCCGGCTGGGGTCAATCGCGTACCGTCGATCGTGGCCGGGGCGGTCGACCACGGACTCGATCAGGCCGCTGTGGGGAACTCCCTCGGGGCGCAGGGAGTCCAGCTGCTGGCAGATGGCTGTGACCACCTCCTTGTTGGTTCGCTCCCCGTGGCCCCCCACGCAGTAGCTCGAACCGATGCGTCCCTGGGTGGCGGCAAGCAGCAGGGCGTCCACATGGTCTTCCACGTACAGCCAGTCGCGCACATTCAGGCCATCGCCATAGACGGGGATTGCCTCGCCAGTGGCTCCCTTCAGGATCACCACCGGGATCAGCTTCTCTGGAAACTGCCAGGGCCCGTAGTTGTTGCTGCAGTTGGTCAGCACCACCGGCAGTCCGTAGGTGTGGTGCCAGGCGTTGACCAGGTGATCGCTGGCGGCCTTGCTGGCGGAGTAGGGACTGCGTGGATCGTAAGGGGTGGTTTCCGAGAAGCGGCCTTCGGGTCCCAGCGAACCGAATACTTCGTCGGTGCTGATGTGGTGGAACCGGAACTGTTGTTTTCGCTCCGCTGCCAACCCTTCCCAGTGGCTGCGAACCGCCTGCAGCAGATGGAAGGTGCCGGTGACATTGCTTTCCAGGAAGGCGCCCGGGCCACTGATCGAGCGGTCCACGTGGCTTTCTGCCGCCAGGTGCATCACCAGATCCGGGTCGGCCTGCCGTACTGCCGCAGTCGTGGCCTCGGCATCACAGAGATCCACCTTCAGCAGTTGGTGGCGATTTTCCGCCTCGATCTCCTCAATGCTGGTCAGATCGGCCGCATAGCCCATCTTGTCGAGGTTGAAAACCAGAGCATCGCTTTCCCGCAGCAGCCTTCGTACCACCGCTCCTCCGATGAAGCCGGCTCCTCCGGTCACCAGGATCCGCCGCCGCCCCGCCAGCAGGGCCATCAGGTTGGGCGCGGAGCCGGGAGAAGGGGTGGTTGCAGACATGGAATCGGATGGGGCCAGGGGGCGAAGACGGTCTTGGGACCGGCGGTTGTACGAGTAATGGATGCCCTAGGGATCGGGAATCTGGGACAGCACCCTTTCCAGGGCATGGCGCCACGGCGTTCCCTCCAGTCCCAGGGCGCTGCGGGTCTGTGTGCAGTCAAGCAGCGAATAACTCGGCCGCTGCGCAGGCGTCGGGTATTCCGCGGTGGTCAGCGACTTCACCTTGGCCGGCCGCTCCAGCAGACCCCGGGCCGTGCCCAGTTCTCCGATTGCCAGGGCGAAGTCGTACCAGCTGGCGGCACCCTCATCACTCCAGTGGTGCCGGCCGCCGAGGTTGAGGCTGATCGCCTGCCAGCAGGCTGCCGCCAGCCCCGGGGTCGCCGTGGGACAGCCCACCTGGTCGGCCACCACCCCGAGGGTTTCCCCAGCTTCGGCCTTGATCCGGTGCAGGCGCAGCATGGTCAGGCAGAAATTTCTGCCCACGGGTCCGTACACCCAGCTGGTGCGCAACAGGCAGCTGTGTTCCAGTCCCAGTTCCGCTTCCACCCGCCGTTCGCCTTCCGCCTTGCTGGTGCCGTAGACACCCAGCGGGGCCAGCGCCTGTTCCGGTCGGTAGGGATGGCCCTGTTCGCCGTTGAATACGAAATCGGTGCTGACCTGAAACAGGCGACCGCCCGTGGTTGCCAGGGCGGCAGCGAAGGCCCCTGGTGCCTCACCATTGACGCTATGGGCCAGCTCGGGCTCACTTTCCGCCTTGTCGACGGCGGTGTACGCCCCGGCGTTGAGGACCCAGTCGGGTCGCAACTCCAGCACGGCCTGGCGGCAGGCTTCCGCATCCGCCAGGTTGAGTTCGGCCCGGCCCGTGGCGATCAGCTCCACACCCATCGGCACCTGGGCCATCAGGGCCTGCCCCAGCTGGCCTTCCCTGCCGGTGAGCAACACCCGCATCGATCCGCTCATGCGAACACATCTCCCGCGTCCATCGCCTGGTGGAGATCCGGGGCCGCGCCGTCCTTCTCGGCCAGCAACGGTTCCCCTCCTTTCAGATCGTCCAGCGGCCAGTCGATACCGATCGCTGGGTCGTTCCAACGAATTGAGCGTTCACAGCTCCGGCTCCAGAAGCCGCTGGCCTTGTAAAGCACATCGGCGGTTTCGCTGAGGGTGAGGAATCCATGGCCGAATCCCACCGGCACCCATAGCTGCTGGTGATTTTCGCCGCTCAGCCGGGCACCTACCCATTGCCCGAAGGTCGGAGAACTGCGGCGAAGATCCACCGCCACATCGAAGATCTCCCCGGCTGCGCAGCGAACCAGTTTCCCCTGGGGTTCGGGTTCGAGCTGGTAGTGGAGGCCCCGCAGCACACCACGGCTGGAGCGCGACTGGTTGTCCTGCTGGAATTCGGGAGCCTGTTCCAGCGGGACTCCCAGCGCCTCCGCAAAGCTTCGGCGGTTCCAGCTCTCGAAGAAGAACCCTCGAGAATCGCCGATCACCTTCGGGGTGAGCAGCAGCGGTCCCTCAATCGCAAAACGTTCAACCTGCATCGGTTTCAGGGCGTGGGGAGGGCGTCAAGGGTGGCGTTGAGGGCCGAGCGGTCGCTGCCATTCTCCTGCAGCAGCTGCAGCAGGTAGTGCCCGTAGCCGCTCTTGCGCAGCGGCTGGGCCAGGCGCTCCAGTTGCTCGCCATCGATCCAGCCGCGACGCCAGGCCACCTCCTCCGGGCAGCCCACCTTCAGCCCCTGGCGATGCTCCAGGGTGCGGATGTAGCTGGCCGCTTCGTGCAGTGAATCGGGGGTGCCGGTATCCAGCCAGGCCATGCCCCGCCCCATCAGCTCCACCCGCAGCAGCCCTTCCTCCAGATACAGGCGGTTGAGATCGGTGATCTCCAGTTCCCCTCGGGGCGAGGGCTGCACCTGGCGGGCCCGCTCCACCACGGTGTCGTCGTAGAAGTACAGCCCGGTCACGGCATAGCGTGATTTCGGGGTGAGGGGCTTTTCCTCGATGCTCAGCACCCTTCCGTCCTTCGCGAACTCCACCACCCCGTAGCGCTCGGGATCGCGCACCGGGTAAGCGAACACGGTGGCCCCCGGCGCTGAACCGTTGCTGGCCTGCAGCTGGGGCACGAGGTCGTGGCCGTGGAACAGGTTGTCGCCCAGCACCAGGGCGGCGGGATGGCCGTTCAGGAAGGAATCGCCGATCAGGAAGGCCTGGGCAAGGCCATCCGGACTGGGCTGGATCGCGTACTCAATCGTCATCCCCCAGGCCGAACCATCTCCCATCAACCGCTGGAAGGCCGGCTGATCAGCCGGGGTGGTGATCACCAGCACCTCGCGGATGCCCGCCAGCATCAAGGTGCTGAGCGGGTAGTAGATCATCGGCTTGTCGTACACCGGCA
>JBBASR010000102.1:0-3197 GCA_040399125.1 Cyanobium sp.
ATGCGCAAATACGGCATGGGCGGAGCCTCCGACGCCAGCGCCGCTGCCAAGAAGCCCGACACCGCCAGCGCAGCTGAGGCTGCGCCCGAATCCGAAGCCCCCGAGGCCTGATCGCTTCTCCATTGCGGCCTTTCCCGGCCGGATGCCTACCGGCATCCGGCTTTTTTATGGGCCGGCCACCCTTCCCCCATGGATCCAGCCCTGCTAACGGAACGCCTGGAAACGGCCTGCCGCACCTTTGACACCCTGGAGCGGCAGCTGGCCGATCCGGCGGTGGCCGCCAACCCGGCCCAGCTGCAGACGATTGCCCGCGAACGATCCCGCCTGGAGCCGGTTGTGCTGGATTACCGCCAGCTGCTGCGCTGCGAGCAGGAGCAACAGGAGGCCCGCGGTCTGCTGCGGCAACAGCGGGGGGAGACGGCCAATGAGGAAATGACCCAACTGGTGGCCGAAGAACTCGAGCTGCTGGAGCAGAGGATCCAGGCCCTGCGCCGCCGTCTCACCCTGGCCCTGCTGCCCTCCGATCCGCGCGATGAACGCAGCGTCATGCTCGAGATCCGGGCAGGTGCCGGTGGGGATGAAGCCTGCCTCTGGGCCGGGGATCTGGCTCGGATGTACGAGCGCTATGCCCAGGGCCGCAGCTGGCGGGTCCAACCGGTGAGTGCCTCCGAAGCCGACCTGGGGGGCTACAGGGAATTGATCCTTTCGATTCAGGGCGACGCTGTATACAGCCAGCTCAAGTTCGAAGCGGGTGTCCATCGGGTGCAGCGTGTGCCGACCACCGAATCCCAGGGCAGGGTGCACACCTCCACCGCCACCGTGGCTGTGATGCCAGAGGCCGATCCTGTAGAGGTGCAGATCGAGCCGGGCGACCTGGAGATCAGTACCGCCCGCTCCGGTGGGGCCGGTGGCCAGAACGTCAACAAAGTGGAAACGGCGGTGGATCTTCTCCACAAACCCACCGGCATCAGGGTGTTCTGCACCCAGGAACGCTCCCAGCTCCAGAACCGGGAGCGGGCCATGGAGATTCTGCGGGCCAAGCTCTACGAACGGCAGCTGGCGGAGGCCGCCGCCGAGGAGAGTTCCGCCCGGCGGGCCCAGGTGGGGAGCGGCGATCGCAGCGAAAAGATCCGCACCTACAACTACAAGGACAACCGCGTCACCGACCATCGCCTCGGCCGCAACTTCTCGCTGGAACCGGTGCTCGATGGCCAGCTCGACGATGTGATCAGCTCCTGCGTGGCGGTGGAACAGAGCCGCCAGCTGGAGGAACTGGCCCGCCAGGCCACGGGCATGGATGGCTGACTCCCTTCCCGATCCGGGCTCAGCTCCCGATCAGATACTTGCTCCACTCCTGGTTGCGGCCCGCCCGGATCTGTCTGCTCGCCTCCAGACTGAAGCTCGCCAGCGGACGGCGCGGCTCCCGGGCCAGGGTCATGCCGGCCTCCCGAGGCGTGCGGTTACCCTTGCGCACGTTGCAGGGCAGGCAGGCGGTGGTGACGTTTTCCCAGAGGTCGTTGCCGCCTCGACTGCGCGGAATCACGTGGTCGATCGACAGCGCGATCTCGGTGCTGCCGCAGTACTGACAGGTGTGGGCATCACGCTGAAAGACATTGCGACGGGTGAGCGGCAGGGGCCGATAAGGCACCCGCACGAACTGCCGCAGGCGAATCACGGTGGGAAGGAAATGATCCGGCCGCAACGGTCTGGAGAGGTCGTGTTCCAGCCCCTCCGCCTTGCCCTTGAGCAGCATCACGGTGGCACGGCGCCACGTGGTGATGTTCAGCGGCTCATAGGACGCATTGAGGACCAGAACGTGGCCCATGCCAACTCCCTGGATCAAAGGCATGCTATCGGGATTCGCCGGCGAGAGATGGTGTGCTGCGATGCCCTTCGGAAGGTGCGCCACTGATGTCCCGCTCCCCCCTGGCCCCGAATCCGGATCCCCATGAAACCGGTCAGTCCCGGCAGCGGGCCTGGGTGGAGGTGAACGGGGAGGCCGTCCGTCAGAACACGATGGCGATCCGCCGGCTGGTGGGGGCGGAAACCGAGCTGATGGCGGTGGTCAAGGCGGACGGCTATGGCCACGGCGCGGTGCAGGTGGCCAGGGCGGCCCTCGCCGGCGGTGCCGGCAGCTTCGGAGTGGCCACCCTGGCGGAGGGAGTGCAGCTGCGGCGGGCCGGCATCACTGCCCCCGTGCTCGTGCTTGGCAACCTGACGCAGTCGGAGGAGCTGCGCAGCTGCCTGCGCTGGCAACTGATGCCGACGATCAGCAGCATGCGCGAAGCCCTGCTGTGCCAGAACCTCGCCAGTGGCAGTGGCCGCACGATGGCGGTACAGCTCAAGCTCGACACCGGCATGGCCAGGCTTGGCGCCGACTGGCAGGAAGGCCCCCGGGTGGTCTCCGCCCTGCAGGAACTGGAGGCCATCCAACTGGCAGGGCTCTATTCCCACCTGGCCAGCGCTGATGCCGCAGGCGAAGACGATGACGGGCTGACCGCGGAGCAGCAACGCCGGTTCGAGGCCGTGCTGCAGAGCCTGCAGCAACAACAGCTCTCCGCCGGTTGCCGCCACCTGGCCAATTCCGCCGGCACCCTGCGGGATCCCCGCCTCCACTTCGACATGGTGCGGGTGGGTCTGGCCCTCTACGGCCATGCCCCGGCCTCCCATCTCCACGGCGTGGTCCCCCTGCGGCCGGCCATGCAGGTGCATGCGCGGGTCACCCTGATCCGGGAGGTCGGTTCCGGCGTGGGCGTCAGCTACGGGCATCGGTTCCGCACCAGTCGTCCCAGTCGGCTGGCCGTGGTCTCGATCGGCTACGCCGATGGGGTACCGCGGCAGCTCTCCAACCGACTGGAGGTGCTGTTCGAGGGGCGCCGGCTTCCCCAGGTGGGCACGATCACCATGGACCAGCTGGTGATCGACGCCACCGAGAGTCCCGGCCTGGACGTGGGCTCGGTGGTGACGCTGCTCGGCGAACAGGAAGGCGAAACGATCACCCCCGGGGACTGGAGCGAGCGCTGCGGCACGATTCCCTGGGAAATCCTCTGCGGCTTCAAGCATCGACTGCCCCGGCTTTCCCAGAACGACCAGGTGACCGGACCCTGATAAGCTCTGGGTGCCGCTGGAGAGGTGGCTGAGTGGTTGAAAGCGGCTCCCTGCTAAGGAGTTACAGGAGGCAACTTCTGTCGAGGGTT
>JBBASR010000103.1:0-3120 GCA_040399125.1 Cyanobium sp.
ATCGTGGGGGCCTCGCCGTAGCGCCCCCCGAAGCGGAGCGCGCCGCCATGACCGGTGATGCGGCGGATCCAGCCGACCCGATCGGCCTCGAAGCCATTGAGCAGGGCGGCGAGGGCATTGGAGCTGCCCACGGTCTGGCCATAGCTCACCACATCCACCAGGGCGCGCTCCAGCTGCAGTTCGATCGTGGGATCGCCGAGGTTGGCCAGCACCAGCTCCTCGAGCTGATCCCCGAGCTGATTGCCGGGTTCATCCCCGAGCGCATCCCCGAGCGCGTCCCCGAGGCGGCTGAGCACGTTGAGCAGCGGGATGATCTTGGTGGCGCTGAGGCACTCCAGGGGTTCGAGCGGCTGGCGGCCCAGCCACTGCACGGGCTGCCCCGGCCGCGCCAGGCAGAGACAGGCCTGGGCCACATCGGGATCGAGCCAGGCCAGGGGGTCTTCGGGCTGAGTACCGGGCTGGGTACCGGGCTGGGAATCAGGCGGGGAAAAGGCAGGCAGCTGGCCGAGGGCCGGATAGGACGCCCAGGCGGCCGCCAGCGGCGGCCGCTCGACCATCGCCGGCAGGGCATCGGCGAACGGCGAGAGGGCCACGCCCATATCCAGGAAGCCGAGGCGGGCATCGCCGGCCCCCACCTTCCGCTCGTAGCGCCGATAGCGACGGCGCCAGCGCCCGGGCCGCCAGCGGTCGGGGCGCCCCGGCAGGCGCCGCAGCTCCAGCAGGGCAGCGGCGATCGTCCGGTCGAGGCCCGGCGGCGTGGAGCTCTCCAGGGCCAGGCGGCGGCAGAAGCGGCCCAGGGCCTTGCGGGTATGGCGGCCGTAGACGCCGTCGATGGCGGTGCCGCCATCGTGCAGCCCCAGGCCCCGCAGGCGGATCTGCACGGCCGCCACCAGGGCGGGCCGGTCCTGCAGATCGCCAGGGGAGAGGGTTTCACCGCCGGCGGCGAGCTGCCACAGGGCCTGGAGGCCGTCGTGGCGGCGGCGAGCCTGGGCCAGGGCGGTGCGGGTGGCGGGGCCCACCACACCATCCACCGCCAGCCAGGGCCGCTGCCGCTGGAAACGGCGCACGGCCGCCTGGGTGGCAGGCCCGAACAGGCCGGCCGGATCAGGGGCAAGGCCGGCGGAGGGTGCGCCGGCGTCAGGAGCGGAGGAAGGCGGGGCAGAGGAAGGCGGGGCGAGCACCGCCAGATCGTCCTGGAGCTGCTCCACTTCAGCGCCGCTGCTGCCGAGGCAGAGAAAAGGAGCGGAGGCCACGGCGGCTGAAACGACGGCGGGAACGGCGGCAGGAACGGGCATGGTCAGCCGAAGGTGCCGCCGTTCCAGCCCCAGAGGTGGCCGCTGACGCCGCTGAATTCGAGGTAGATGCGATCGGCGGGCACGCCGAGGCGCTCGCTGAGCAGGGAACAGAGGGCGCTGCTGAGGCCGGCGGTCTGCTGGGGGGTGAGGGTGCCCACGCTCTTGAGTTCCAGGTAACAGGCCGGGGTGGAGACATCACCGCCGAAACAGATGGGCCCCGGGGAAGCCAGCAGGGTCATCACGTAGCGCTCCGGCTTGCCGAGCAGGGGTGCCACCAGGCTGGAGAGCTCCTGAAGAAGCGCCTCCGGCTGCGGCGGCAGGGGAGCGGACGTGCGGAGCTGGAGCAGGGGCATGGGGCGGGGAGCACGCTTCCCCCAGCCTTGCAGTCCGGCGCTGAGGGGGGTGATTCAGGGGCGGTCGGGATCCACCGGCAGGCCGCGCAGGCCGAGGGCGAGGCGGCGGGCGAGTAGCAGCAGCGGATAGAGGCGGCGGCTGCGGAGGGGCGGCGAGAACAGGGGACACAGCAGCGCCAGCAGGGGGTCGCTGGGGTGCAGGCGCCGGCAGAGCTCGCTGATGGCGGCGGCGCCATGCCAAGCCTGCTGGTCTTCCAGCAGCACGGCACCGGAGGCGAGCTCGAGGCCGCGGTGCCGCAGCTCTGCGCGCAGGGCGGCGTCGGAGCGGCCATCCACGATCCGCAGCCCGGGCAGTCCGCCCCGCAGCTCACTCACGAGGGCGAAGTGGCGGCAGAAGGGGCAGCCGCCGTCATAGACGAGGGTGAGCATGGGGCGGGGCGACGGGGCGGGCGGCCTGAACTGAAGCCAACAGCTTGATCCAGCCTTCAGGTGGTGCCCAGAAAAGGGGATGGCTTGCCGCTGAAGCTCACCACCACGCGCTTCTTCGCCCGGGTGGCCGCCACTTGAAGGAGAGAGCGCTCCTGCTGCTCAAACAACTCCTTGGCCAGCTCCTTGAGGAGGAAGCGGCAGGGTGTCGCTGAGCCAGAGCGCGGCCTGGGCGGCGCAGATCAGCTCATCGCCGGGGCACTGGAGGCGATCGCGCAGGAGGCGGATCAGGCAGGCCAGATCCGTGCCCTGGGCACCATCAAAGGTATGGAACTCGTCGACCGCCAGATAGCGCAGCACATATGAGGCCAAGCATTACCCCATCAGCCCACCTGATCCGATTGCGGCGATTGAGTTTGTTCTGGAGCAATAGGGACTCTCGCGCAAAGATCTAGAGGACGTGATCGGCAGTAGCTGACGCATTTCAGAGGTGATGAACAAACAACGCCCGCTGTGGTTGGCCATGATCCGCAAGCCGATGGAGAAATTTGACCTGTCCGCTGATGTGCTGATCCGCAGCACATCCCGTGTGCAGGCAAGGGGGCGATCCTTTGTCGTGACTCGAGCGAAACGGGTCAAGGCTCGCGTTGCGATGTAATAAGCGCTGTTCATCGTGTGGCCGCCAGATCCAGCCGTTCCCCGGTGCGACCAACGGCCGCCTCGGCGGCGCCCGCGCAAGCCATGCCTCAATCGAGGCGGCACTGCCTTTGCTGCCGCTTTTGAGGCATGATACCCAGAGCTGGTGCGAGGGTCATGGAGGTTCAGGAGCTCACGAGTGCGGCGCCCAGCGGGGTCAACGGAAACCTGGTGCTGCGCAAGGCGCTGCAGCGCGCTGGGGAGGAACTGGGGCTGTCGGCCCAGGAGACGGCCCAGGCGATCGGCAAGAGTCGCACCTTTTTCGAGCAGGCACGGGCGCAGAGTCGCGTCGACTTGCACACCCAGCGGATGATTGCCCTGGTGCTGCGCCTGCATCGCAGCCTCTCGGC
>JBBASR010000104.1:0-2866 GCA_040399125.1 Cyanobium sp.
AAAACGGAGAGGGTGGGATTCGAACCCACGGAAGGTTGCCCTTCAAACGATTTCGAGTCGTTCGCTTTCGACCACTCAGCCACCTCTCCAGCCGCACCACGGGCCAAAAGCCTGGATGCGAAGGCTCACTCTACGGATCGATCAGGCCCCGGAAGCCAGCAGGGAACCACTGGCGCCGCTGGCGCGCCAACCCGGCGGCAGGGGGCCATGGGCCGGCGGGGCGCCGCTCCACCACACCAGGCGTGGTGCCCCCCGAGCCTGCAGACGCTGGCGTTCGGCGGGACGAGGTGCAAAACCAAGCCACAGGCCGCTGCTCCCCGCTGCCCCAGCAGCGGCAGGCCCCTGCCGCTCCCAGGCCCAGAACGCCTGACGATCGGGCAACAGCCACCAGCGCCGCGATCCCACCTCCAGCCGCAGCGCCTGGCTGTCGGGCGAAAGGGCCGCCACGGCCAGACCCGGGCTGGCCAGACGCTGGCCGCTGAGCAACGGCGGCCCCTGCTCGGAATCGGCCAGCACCGTGGCCGTCAGGCCCTGCCAGCAGGCCGGATCGGCGGCGGCCACCGGGTCCAGCAGCACCACCCAGTCGAAACGCTGGAGGCCGAGGCCGGTGGCGAGCTGCCGCGCCTGGTGGCAGGCGAAGCCATCGGAGCGGCTGCTCACCAGGGCCCCGCGGCCGTGGTGGCGGGCCAGCAGCAGGTCGCGGTCGGGCTGGTGCACCAGCAGCAGCTGGTCGCCGCTCAGCAACCCCAGATGCACCGCCACCACGCAGGCGAACAGGGCCGTACCCCAGCGCCGCCAGGGCCGGCCCAGCCCCGGCACCAACCAGCCGAGCAACGCCAGGCTCAGCAGCAACACCAGCAGCGGCAGGGGGCGCCCCGTCTGCCACTGGGCCATCGGCAACGCCGCGAACAGCTGGGCCACCAGCAGCAGCAACCGGGCCAGCAGGTCCACCGGCAGCAGCAGCACCCCGAGCAGCGGCGGAGCCAGCAGCGCCACCAGGGAAAGCCCCATGGCCCCGAGGGTGAGCGGCGTGAGCAAGGGCGCGGCCAGCAGGTTGGCGGGCACCGCATAGAGCGGCACCACCCCGAAATGGAGCAGCTGCAGCGGCAGGGTCCAGAGCGTGGCCGCCAGCGGCACGGCCAGGGCCGGGGCGGTCCAGTTGGGCCGCAGCCAGCGGGGCAGCCAGGGGTGCAGCGCCTGCTCCAGCGGCCTGGCCGTGACCAGCAGGGCGGCGGTGGCCGCCACGCTCAACTGGAAACCCACATCCGCCAGCCAGTCGGGGCGGAGCAGCAGCATCACCACCGCCGTGAGCAGCAGCAAGGCCAGGGGCCTGGCGCGGCGTCCGGCCTCGAGGATCAGCAGGCCCATGCCCCCGGTGAGCACCGCCCGCACCACCGAGGGCTGGGGCCCGGCCAGCAACAGAAACAGAAGGATGGCGCCGCCGGCAAGGGTCAGGCGCAGGGGGCGTCCCAGGGAGCGCCCCAGGGGCAGCACCGCCCCGAGCAACACCGAAAGATGGAAACCGGAGGCGGCGAGGGCGTGGCTGAGGCCGGCCACCCGGAAGGAATCCCGCAGCTCCTGCGGCAGGGGCACCACGGCACTGCCGAGCACCAGGGCCGCCAGCAGACCACCCCGCTCCGGGCCGGCGGCGGCGATCAGGCGCTCGGCGATGCGGCGCCGTAGATCGGCGATCGGGGTGGCGGGGCGCTCCAGCACCTGCAGCTGCTCCACCCGCAGGCGGCTCCAGACACCCTGGCGGCCGAGGCGTTCGGCGGGGCCGGCCAGCAGCGGGTGGGGCGCGGGCCGGAGCGAGCTGAGCTGACCCTGCACCCGCACCCGCCAGCCCTGATGCAGCAGCGGGCAGGAGGCGAGTCGCAGTTCGGTGCGGCCCTGGCTGCGGCCCCCTTCCAGCTGCAGGATCCCCCGGCAGCCGCCGCCGGTTTCCGGGCGCGGATCCTCCAGCAGACGCCCCTGCAACTCCAGAGCCAGCTGGGCGCCAGGCTCGGGCAGCAACCGCACCGGATCCAGTGCCCCGGGGCCGGGCGTTCGCCCCACTCCCAGCAGCAGCAACACCCCAACCAGGGCCAGTCCCCCCGCCAGGGCCGCGATCCAGCGGCGGGCTGGAGGCTCGGGGGCCGGCGCCGGTGGCAGCAGCTCAGGGAGTGAGGGTGGAAGGGGTGGAGGAAGGGGCGGTGGTGGTGGGGGTGGGGGAGAGGGAGGGAGGGAAACGGAAGCAACCAAAACCGCTCAGCCGCTGGACACCCCAGCAGCCTTCCCAGCCCCTGCCCTGGTGCTCAGCCTCAGCCTGCCGGTGCCGCGGCCGCAGCCTCCGCAGGGGCCTCCTCGGGGTGGGCGTCGAACCAGGCGCGGCGCTTCTGCTCGCTGAGCAGCGGGAAGCCGAGGGCCCGCCGTTCCGCCAGCCAGGCCTCGGCCACCTGACGGGCCAGATGGCGGATGCGGGCAATGGTGGCGGTGCGCTCGGTCACCGAGATCACGCCGCGGGCCTCCAGCAGGTTGAAGGTGTGGCTGCACTTGAGCACGAAATCCAAGGCCGGGGCGGGCAGCTGCTTCGCCACCAGATCGGCCGCCTCGGCCTCATAGAGGGCGAACAGCTGCTTGAGCCGCTCGGGGTTGGAGGCCTCGAAGTTGTAGGTGCACTGCCCTTTCTCGAACGGCAACCAGATATCGCCGTAGGAGCGGTGGCCATCCCAGGAGAGATCCCAGATGCTTTCCACATCCTGCAGATACATCGCCAGGCGTTCGAGGCCGTAGGTGATCTCGATCGACACCGGCCGGCAGTCGATGCCGCCACACTGCTGGAAGTAGGTGAACTGGGTCACCTCCATGCCATCGAGCCACACCTCCC
>JBBASR010000105.1:0-2741 GCA_040399125.1 Cyanobium sp.
CTGAGAAGTCAATCGGGGCGACAGGATTCGAACCTGCGACCTAGTGCTCCCAAAACTCTCTTTTACGGGTTTGAGGGATCGATTGCCAGGACTGGAGTCTGGGCCGAAAAGTACTGCTGTCACTGCTGTTTGCCGTGCAAGGGGATGGCAGCCCACGGCAGGCCGTGCCAAGCTGAGGGGGTCGATTTGCTCACATATTTGCTCACATGGGAGCTTCTAGAGCCTCAGATGCCTGGGCTTCTGTGCTCCGCTCCGGCCTGCGCCTCTCCCTCACCCAGCGAGGCACGAGCAGCGGCTGGCGCGTTTCCGATCTGCGGGGGCGTACGCGCCTCACGGTCGATGGCGCCGGCGGTCGTCATCAGGTTCTGTTGCCCATCGAATGGGCCCATGACCAGGCCGATGCGATCCGAGAGACGGTTCTGGCGATCCACGCTGCCCATAGCGAGGGCCTTTCACTCGATCGGGCCATTGCAGCCGCACTGGCCATCAGTGAGCCAACAGCTGATCCGGATGCTGGCCCGATCGATTGGCCTGAGCTGGTTGAGCGATTCAAAGCCCGAAAGCTGAGCAGCGGAGCCATCAAGCCCCGGACCTGGGAGGCCGTGTATCAGCGCCGAATGGCAGAACTGCTGGCCATTCTCGCCAGCAAGAAAGCACCAACCAATCCCCGGGAACTGCTGGAAGCCGTGACGGCTCGCTGGTCTGATCAGCCTGGCTCCCGTGGCCGGCAGATGCAGGTGCAGCAGACCGCGGCGCTGCTGCGATGGGGGGTCGATAACGGCGCTTTGCCTGTGGAATGGGCCCCACCTCTGGATCTCGACCCCTTTGTTGGCCGCAAGCGGGAGGGACGGTCGATCACCACCCCGATCGAGGTGAAGCACATCCTGGAGTTGGTGGAGGCCATTCCTGATGCCCGTTGGCGCCTCGCATTCCAGTTGCTGGCGGCCTATGGCCTCAGACCAGAGGAGCTGCAACACCTTCAGCTGCGCGGCGGCCGCCTGTGGTGCAACTACCGCAAGAACACCAGCCGAGGAGCGACAAAGCCGAGACCGCTGCGGCTGCTGCCCTGCGATGACTGGGCTGAGGCCTGGGACCTGCTGGAACAGTTCAAGGCCCAGCCACTACCGCCGATGCGGCCGGGCTATGGCGCCGAGGATCTGGGTCTTTACATGCGCCGGCGGCGTCATTGGCAGGATCTGCGGCAGCAGTACGAGGCAGAAGGAGAAAAGCTGGTCCTCTATTCCGCCCGGCATGGCTACGCCCATCGCGCCCACCTGATCTGCGAACTGCCGCCGAAGGTGGCCGCTGCCGCCATGGGCCATAGCGTCGAAACGCACCTGGCGGCCTACAGCAAGTGGTGCGGTGATGATGTTGTTGATGACGCCTTCGAGCGGGCGGCGACACGCCTTGGTCGATGAACGTCCCGACTGCGATCCACGACGCCCAGAGGGACACACTGCCCGTGGCGCGAGCGATGACTCCCTTCCCCGCACCAGGAAGCAATGGATCACTCCCCCTGGTGTGCTCATGGCAGGAGTGATAGGTTGTCTTTGTGGGTCCCCTGCGGGACTGATTGCTCGCATTCACCATGAATCCCAAGGAGCTGCGGCTTGCTCAGATGGATGCGGTGCTTCAGGACGCCGCCAGCCATTCACTGCCGCAACGGCCGCCGGCGGGCTGGCTGCGCGCCATCCGTGAGGCCTTGGGCATGACCTCCGCTGTTCTGGCGCACCGCCTGGAGATCACCGCTTCCGGGTTGCGAAAGCTGGAGCAGGCCGAGGCGACCGATGCCATCACGCTCAGCACCCTGCGGCGGGTGGCCGAGGCGCTCGACTGCGAGCTGCAGTACACGTTGGTGCCCAGGCGCCCGCTGCGGGAGATGAGAAGGCAGCAGGCCCTGAGGCTGGCGCAGCAGTGGCAGCAACGCGCCGGCCGCACCATGGCGCTGGAAGCGCAGCCCATCGATTCGCCATCCGAGGGAGCACAGCAGCGGCTCGAGGCCATGGCCGAGGAGATCCTGCGCACCAGCGGCACCCGGCTATGGGATTGAACGAGGACCTACCGGCCGGGGCGACGCCTCTCGATGGGGAGGAGCTGGAGGGGCTGCTGCCCTCCCATCTGGTGAATCGCAGCCAGCTGAACGAATGGGAGCAGCAGAACATCGAAGCTGCTCTGCTCTGGCTGTCCCGCCAGCGACGGCCCCGGCCGCTGGAAGAAAGCTGGCTGCGACGCCTGCACCGCGAGATGTTTGGACAAAGCTGGCGTTGGGCCGGTCAGTACCGGAGCAGCGACAAGAGCATCGGCGCCGACTGGCGACAGATCCGGATGCAGGTGCCGGCCTTGCTGGCCGATATCGCCTTCCAGGTGGAGCACCGGGTAGAGCCGGAAGATCTGATCGCCATCCGTTTCCATCACCGGCTGGTCTCCATTCACCCCTTCCCCAACGGCAACGGTCGCCATGCGCGCCTCATCGCTGACGTGTTGATCGAGCAGCTGGGGGCACCGCGCTTCTCCTGGGGAAGCAGCAGTTCCCTGGTGAATGCCTCAGCCCTGCGCCAGCGGTACATCAGAGCTCTTCAGCGAGCTGACCGCGGTGATCTCACTGCACTGCTGGCCTTTGCCCGAGAGAGCTGAGCAACCGCCGCAGGGCTCCGGTCGGGTTCGCTGAGCGCACCTCTCGGTGCGACGACGGCCGTCCTTCAGCGTGCCACGGCTGCGCCGTGGCGTGCATCGGCCAGCCG
>JBBASR010000106.1:0-2717 GCA_040399125.1 Cyanobium sp.
CGGCTCCATTGATGCGCTCACCCCGGGGCACCACGTAGAAGTGGGAATTGAAGCCGTAGGGCCAGTCCATCGAACGCCCGGTGATCACCTGCTGGTCGGGCCCGGTCCAGGTGACGCGCGAGCAGGCCAGGGCGGCGGAGCCGCTGCTGGCGAGGCCGAGGACGGCCGCGGCGGCAAGCGCCTTCAGACGGACCTTCAGACGGACCTTCGTACAGAGGAGCAGGGGCATGGCGATGCAGGGGGTCTGCCCCGCATTGTGTATACCGATACCAACCCGGGCAAGTTCAGTCTTCAGGCTTTAGAAAACGGCCCGAAAGGCGCACGGCCAGCACCAACGCTGCAATGCCGTAGGAGGCAAAGGTGATCGCCTGGCCCAAGGTACCGGTGGCATAGGCGCCGCGTGCCAGCAGCACGAAATCGGCGAGGGAGGCGGCCGTGCCCCAGAGCACCACCCACACACTCACGTAGGCGATCCCGCGGAGGGTGGGATTCATGGACCTGGAGCAGAGGGCACGACCTTAAGCGCTGAACGACGGCAGGATGGAGACATCCGCCGGGGCGATGGGGGCACCATGGGCTCGTTCCTGCAGATCCGTGCCCTCGAGAGGCGCGACATCCCCTTCGTGACCGAATGGGCGCGGCGCGAAGGTTTCGCGCCCGGCCTGGGGGATGTGGCGATCTATCGCCACACCGACCGGCAGGGACTGTGGGTGGGCTGGTTGGGTCAGGAGCCGGTGGGATGCATCGCCGGCGTCCGCTACAACGCCGCCTACGGGTTTGTGGGGCTGTTTCTGGTGGTGCCCGAGCATCGGGGAAAGGGCCACGGGGTGGCGCTCTGGCGCCATGCCCTTGAGCACCTGGCGGATCTGCCGTGTGTCGGCCTGGAGGCGGCGCCGGATCGGGTGGACGACTACGCCGGCTGGGGCTTTGCTCCAGCCTCAGCCACGAGCCGCTGGCAGCGGATCAGCGACGGCGAAGACGTTGCCGGATCGACCACGGACCCTGGGAAGTCGTTGGCGCTGCTGGAGGGTGAGGCGATCCCGGAGCGGGCCGTGCAGTGGTTCGACGCGCAGCGGGAAGCGACGCCCAGGCCCCACTTCCTGGGGCCATGGCTGCAGCATCGATCCGGCACGGTGCTGGCCCTGGTGGATGGGGAAGGGGCCTGCCACGGCTTCGGCAGGATCCGCCCCTGCCTGCTGCAGCGGGGCGAGGGTTGGCGGATCGGGCCCCTGCTGGCGGACAGCCCGAGCGGTGCCCAACGGCTGCTGGAGGGTCTGTTGCACCGCCACCGCGGCGTGGTGCTGATCGACGCGCCGGGAGCCAACCCAGCCGCGGCGACGCTGCTGGCCGGCCTCGACTTCCGGCCCCTCTCCAGCACGTTGCGGATGTACCGGGGCACACCACCGCAGGTGCCGCTCCACGACGTCTATGGCCTGGCCTGCCTCGAGCTGGGGTGAAGGGCACAGTGGCGGCGCCGCGGCGGGGGTGGACAATCCGGCTTGCCGCAACGCCCGCCGGTGAACATCGTTCTGCTCCGCCCGGACGACTGGATTACCGCCGATGTCGCGGTGCTGCGCGATCAGCGAGCCGTGCATATCCGCATGGTGCTGAAGGCGGCGGTGGGCGACTGCCTGCGGGTGGGCCTGCTGGGCGGGCAGTGCGGCAAGGGGCTGATCGAGGCGGTGGATCCAGACGGCGTGCGGCTGCAGGTGGAGCTGAGCGAACCGCCGCCGCCCCGGCATCGCTATGACCTGGTGCTGGCGCTGCCACGGCCGAAAATGCTGCGCCGGATCCTGCGGCAGTGCGCCGAGTTTGGAATCGCCGAGCTGCACCTGATCAACAGCGCCAGGGTCGAAAAGAGCTACTGGCAGAGCCCGCTGCTGCTGCCGGCCCGACTGGAGGAGGCGATGCTGGCGGGCCTGGAGCGCTCACGCGACACGATCGCCCCCAGGGTGCACCTGCACCGGCGGTTTCGCCCGTTCGTGGAGGATCAGCTACCGGGGTTGTGCGGGGGCCGGCCCTGCTGGATCGCGGAGATGGGGGCGCCGATGACGCTGGCGGAAGCGCCGCCACTGCCGGCGGTGGTGATGATCGGACCCGAGGGGGGCTTCGTACCCTTCGAAACGCAGCTGGCTGAAGCCGTGATCGCCCGCAGGGTGAGCCTGGGGGAACGGATCCTGAGCGTGGACACGGCGCTGATCACGGTGATGGCCCAGGCATTGCCCGGTTATGCAATCAATGCATAAAACCCCTGATCTAACTCCGGCAGGCCTACTCGTCTTGGCAGCGCTGCTGCAGAACCGGCGCAAAAAGGTAATCCTGAGGTGAGCCTGGCGATCACCACATGGCACTCCGCTCCGCTACAGACTTCCCGGCAATGCCGGAGCCCGAGGCTCTGGAGGCCACCTACCAGGAGTGTCGCGCCGCCCTGGTGTCCGCCAATCGATCCCGTGGTGTCCTGAAGGCCCAGAGCGACCGGAGAGGGGTGGTGATCGCCGAGCTGCAGCGGGAGCTGGTGGAGCTGGAAGCGGATCTGGCCGATGAGGCCCGGGCCAAGGCGCGGCTCCACGCCCTCAACGCCAGGCTCGGCGGCGTGATCCGCGAAATGGAAGAAACAGGCGATGCAATGGTGGGGCTGATTGATGAAAGCGAACGACAGAGCGGCTTCTGGCTGGTGGAGATGTTCCGTCGGCTGCTTCAACAGGCAAAACGCTGGC
>JBBASR010000107.1:0-2702 GCA_040399125.1 Cyanobium sp.
CGCCAACTCGATTCCCTTCTTCGTCAGGCCCTTGGCTGATCGGCCGCTTCCATCCCCAGGTCCCACCCTTGCCAGTGCCACCCGCTTCTGGTTGCGGCTCGGCTGGGTCAGCTTCGGCGGGCCCGCCGGCCAGATCGCCCTGCTGCATCGCGAACTGGTGGAGCGCCGTCGCTGGCTGTCGGAGCGCCGCTATCTGCATGCCCTCAACTACTGCCTGCTGCTGCCCGGTCCCGAGGCCACCCAGCTGGCCACCTACCTCGGCTGGCTGATGCACGGCAGCCGCGGAGGCCTGCTGGCGGGTGGCCTGTTCCTGCTGCCCTCGGTGCTTGTGCTGCTTGGCCTTTCCAGCGTCTACGCCCTCTGGGGCCAGCTGCCACTGCTGCAGGCGGTGTTCTGGGCGCTCAAGCCGGCGGTGCTGGCCATCGTGGCGAATGCGGCCTGGCGCCTGGGCCAACGCACCCTCCACAACCCCCTGCTGCTGGCGATCGCCCTTGCGGCACTGGCGGCACTGGCGCTGGGGAAGATTCCCTACCCGCTGCTGGTGGTGCTGGCCGCTGCGATCGGCTGGCTGGGGGGCAGGCTGCGGCCGGGTTTGTTCCAGCTGCCGCCCCGGGCCGCGGCTCCCCTCTCGGCCGCCGGCTCTGGACCGGACCCGGAAGGCGAGCGGGAGCTGCCGCCGGAGCCGATCCATGGGGATGCCACTCCCACGCCCGCCCACGCCCGATTCGAGCCACGGCGCCTGGCCCTCACCCTGCTGCTGGGCGGTCTGGCGATCCTGGTGCCGCTGCTGCTGCTCGCCCGGCTCGATGGCGCCAACGGCATGCTGCTGACGATGGCCCGTTTCTTCAGCCGTGTGGCCCTGTTCAGCTTCGGCGGGGCCTACGCCGTGCTGCCCTATGTGGCCCAGGGGGCCGTGCACGAATTCGACTGGCTCACCCCTGCCCAGATGCTGGATGGCCTCGCCCTCGGCGAAACCACACCAGGTCCGCTGATCATGGTGGTGGCCTTCGTGGGCTTCCTGGGCGCCTGGAATGCCAGCGCCTCCCTGCCCTATGCCCTGCTGGCGGGCCTGGTGGTGGTGTGGTTCACCTTTCTGCCCTCGTTCCTGTTCATCCTGGTGGGCGGCCCTTTGGTGGAGGCCAGTCGGGAGGATCTGCGCCTGGGGCCGCCGATGACGGCGATCACTGCCGCCCTGGTGGGGGTGATCGCCAGCCTGGCCCTGTTCTTCGCCGTGCCGGTGCTGTGGCCCGGTGGCCGCTTCGATCCCTTCGCCCTCGCCCTGGCGGCGCTCGCCCTGCTGCTACTACGTCTCGGCTGGGGAGTGCTGCCCCTGATCGGGGGCGCCGGGCTGGTGGGTCTGCTTCGCTTTGTTCTGCCTATGGCCGGGTTGCCGGCCACCCCCTGATCAGCGATGGATCTTGCCCGCGGCCCCACCCTGGTGATGGGCATCCTCAACCTCACTCCCGATTCGTTCAGCGATGGCGGTCGTTTCGAGGATCCGCTCCGGGCGGCCCGGCAGGCATTGCAGATGCGCCACCAGGGCGCCGACTTGCTCGATCTCGGTGGCCAGAGCACCCGCCCCGGCGCCGTGGAGGTGGGGGCCGAGCGGGAGCTCGCCCGGGTGCTGCCGGCCCTGGAGGCGATTCAGGCTGCTCTTGCGCTGGAGACGCAGCCCCGGGCCCGGCCCCTGATCTCGATCGACACCTTCCATGCGTCGGTGGCAGCGGCGGCCCTGGCCGCCGGCGCCGACTGGATCAACGACGTGAGCGGCGGCCGGCGGGATCCGGCCCTGCTGTCGGTGGTGGCCGAGGCGGGGTGTCCGTATGTGCTGATGCACAGCCGTGGCGACAGCAGCAGCATGGATCGGCTGGCCGTCTACGGCGACGTGGTGGGGGAGGTGCGCGACGAACTGCTGGCCGCCACATCGCGCGCGCTGGCGGCCGGCGTGCGGCCCGGGCAGATCGTCTGGGATCCGGGCCTGGGCTTTGCCAAGACCACCGAGCACAACCTGGAGCTGCTGCGGGGGTTGGTCCGCCTGGCGGCGGAGGGTTTCCCGCTGCTGGTGGGTCCTTCCCGCAAGCGCTTCATCGGCGCGGTGCTCGATGAACCGCGGCCTCGCGCCCGGCTGTGGGGAACCGCGGCGGTCTGCGCCCAGGCGATCGCCGCCGGGGCCAGGGTCGTGAGGGTGCACGACGTGGGGCCGATCGTGCAGGTCGCCCGCATGGCGGATGCGCTCCGGGGTCAGGCCTCGTCGAGCGGCGGATAGCCCAGGCGGCTGAGCAGCGGGCCGGCCATGTCGAAGGGGACCATGGCGAAGACGCGGGAGGGGCTCAGGCCTGGCTGACGCCCTCGATCCGATCCTCGATCTCCTGGTAGATCTCCTGGAGCTGCTGGATGTTCTCGTCGGAGGTTTCCCAGTAGCCGCGGCCGTTGACCTCGAGCAGGGTGCCCACGATGCGGCGGAAGCTGTGGGGGTTGAGCTCCATCAGCCGTTTGCGCATCTCGGGGTCATTGATGAAGGTGTCGTTGGCCTCCTCATAGACGAAGTTGTCCACGGCGCCGCTGGTGGCACTCCAGCCCAGGGTGAAGTTGAGCCGTTTGGCTACTTCGCGCACCCCTTCGTAGCCCGAATTGAGCATGCCTTCGTACCACTTGGGGTTGAGCAGCTTGGTGCGGGAATCGAGGCGGATCGTTTCGCTCAG
>JBBASR010000108.1:0-2660 GCA_040399125.1 Cyanobium sp.
ACCACCAGGGTGGCGAGGGCTTCCTTCTCGATGTCCTCGGCGATGATCAGCAGCGGCTTGCCGGTGCGGGCGATCTGCTCAAGCACGGGCACCAGGTCCTGCACCAGGGCGATCTTCTTATCGGTGATCAGGATGAAGGGCTCCTCCAGCACAGCCTCCATGCGCTCGGTGTCGGTGGCGAAGTAGGGCGAGATATAGCCCTTGTCGAAACGCATGCCCTCGGTGACCTCCAGCTCGGTGGTCATCGACTTGCCTTCCTCCAGGGAGATCACCCCTTCCTTGCCCACCTTGTCCATCGCATCGGCGATCATGCGGCCCACTTCTTCGTCGTTGCCGGCGGAGATGGTGCCCACCTGGGCAATGGCGTTGCTGTCGCTGATCGGCTTGGCGTGCTCCTGGATCTTGCTCACCAGGAACTCGGAGGCCTTGTCAATCCCCTTCTTCAGGGTGATGGCGTTGGCGCCGGCAGCCACGTTGCGCAGACCGGCCTTCACCATGGCGTGGGCCAGCACGGTGGCGGTGGTGGTGCCGTCACCGGCGGCATCGTTGGTCTTGGAGGCGGCCTGACGGATCAGGGCCACACCGGTGTTCTCGATGTGATCCTCAAGCTCGATCTCCTTGGCGATGGTCACGCCATCGTTGATGATCTGAGGAGCGCCGAATTTCTTCTCGAGCACCACGTTGCGTCCCTTGGGACCGAGGGTGACAGCCACGGACTCGGCGAGGATGTCGATCCCGCGCTCGAGGGCACGACGGGCTTGCTCGTTATAGATAATACGCTTAGCCATGGATGGTTAAGAAGGAAAGGGAAGAAAGCGAATCGGAAGCGAAAAGAAACGCCGCGTCTCAGTTGACGATGGCGAGGATGTCCTTCTCGGAAAGCAGCACGTACTCATCGGTGCCGAGCTTGATGTCGGTACCGGCGTACTTGCTGTAGAGCACCTTGTCGCCGATGCTCACTTCAGGGGTCTGACGGGAGCCGTCGTCGTTGCGCTTGCCGGGGCCCACCTGGACCACCTCTCCCACCTGGGGCTTTTCCTTGGCGGTGTCGGGCAGCAGGATGCCGCCGGCGGTGCGCTCCTCGGATTCGGACACCTTGATGAAGATGCGATCGCCGAGGGGCTTGACGGTAGAGACGCTGAGGGAAACAGCTGCCATGGGAATACGCGGGGAATTGACGCGATGGACGGCTGGATTGCTGGGGCTCTGCGCCCGGATCGGAGTTCCGGAGTCGCTGGGCTCCCTGGATCGCAGCCGTTGAATGAGGACGGGTTAGCACTCACGTCCATCGAGTGCCAACTTATGCCCCAGGGGGGTGCCGGCGCCAGCTGCCACGGAGTTCGGGTGACCGAACTCCGTGGCAGCTGCGGCGCTGCGGCAGCCCCGGCAGGGAAAGGTGCGGTGGTAAGGTTGCGCCGCTTCAGGCGGGTATGGATCCCGCTTTTACGCTCCCCGCCACCTTCCTTACATATGGCTGCTGCTGCTCCCGCCGCTTCCGGCACCAAAGGCATCGTCAAGCAGGTGATCGGTCCGGTGCTCGACGTGGAATTCCCCGCCGGCAAGCTGCCCCGCATCTACAACGCCCTTCGCATCGAAGGCAGGAATTCCGCCGGCCAGGACGTGGCCCTCACCGCCGAGGTGCAGCAGCTGCTGGGCGATCACCGCGTCCGTGCCGTGGCCATGAGCAGCACCGACGGCCTCGTGCGTGGCATGGATGCCATCGACACCGGTGCTCCGATCTCCGTGCCCGTGGGTGAAGCCACCCTCGGCCGCATCTTCAACGTGCTCGGCGAGCCCGTGGATGAGAAGGGTCCGGTCAGCACCACCCTCTCCGCTCCGATCCACCGCGAGGCACCCAAGCTCACCGAGCTCGAGACCAAGCCCAAGGTGTTCGAGACCGGCATCAAGGTGATCGACCTGCTGGCTCCCTACCGCCAGGGCGGCAAGGTGGGCTTGTTCGGTGGTGCCGGCGTCGGCAAGACCGTGCTGATTCAGGAGCTGATCAACAACATCGCCAAAGAGCACGGCGGTGTGTCCGTGTTCGCCGGCGTGGGCGAGCGCACCCGTGAGGGCAACGACCTCTATGAGGAATTCAAGGAATCGGGCGTGATCAACGCCGACGATCTCTCCAAGTCGAAGGTGGCTCTCTGCTACGGCCAGATGAATGAGCCCCCCGGAGCCCGCATGCGCGTGGGTCTTTCGGCTCTGACCATGGCCGAGCACTTCCGCGATGTGAACAAGCAGGACGTGCTGCTGTTCGTCGACAACATCTTCCGCTTCGTGCAGGCCGGCTCTGAGGTGTCCGCTCTGCTGGGCCGCATGCCCTCGGCTGTGGGCTACCAGCCCACCCTCGGCACCGATGTGGGCGCCCTGCAGGAGCGCATCACCTCCACCCTCGAAGGTTCGATCACCTCGATCCAGGCCGTTTACGTGCCGGCGGACGACCTGACCGACCCCGCACCCGCCACCACCTTCGCCCACCTGGACGCCACCACCGTGCTCAGCCGCGGCCTGGCCTCCAAGGGCATCTACCCCGCTGTGGATCCCCTCGATTCCACCAGCACCATGCTCCAGCCGGCTGTTGTGGGCGATGAGCACTACCGCACCGCCCGCGCCGTGCAGTCCACCCTGCAGCGCTACAAGGAACTGCAGGACATCAT
>JBBASR010000109.1:0-2649 GCA_040399125.1 Cyanobium sp.
GGCGTGAGCTTCCATGGTCATCTCCGCTTCCCATTCCTCCCCGCAGGATCCCTTCTCCCTGGTGGAGTCCTGCCAGAAGGCAATCGAATGGATCCTCCGCTCCTACACCACCCAAGGCAAGCCGATCCCCCGCTGCTGGATCGATGTCCCCTATGGAGAAGAAGAAATCACCCTCCTGGAAGAAGAAGTGCTGCCCGTGATGGCGGCGATCCTGCGGCGGGTGGAGGAAATTGATCAGCGCCTGGAGGCTGATATTGCCCCCGCACCCGAGGGGTTTGGCCACGAGGGCTGAAGCCCTAAGGCCAAGGCCCCGGGGTCACCTCCGGGCCTTTTCTCTGCTGTTGGTCTCCCCGTCTGCCAGCTCAGCTCTGGGGATGGCCCTCACCCTGGCCCAGATACTGCTCAATCCATAGCCGGTGGCGCTGCTCGGTGATCAGCCCCGCAATCGTGCTCACGCTCTCCGGCACCTGGAAGGCGGAGCGAAAGGCGCGGGTGAAGGCCGCCAGGGCCGGAGGCACCAGGGCGCGGATGCGCTCTTGCAGACCCTGGATCGTGGCCGGATCGAGCGGGCCGCTTGCGCCAGAAGCCTGAGGCCGGGCGGTAGCCGCCGGATGGGAAGCCGCTGGGACGGGGCGCCTGATGGCAGAAGAGGCTTGCCGTTCGCTTCCACAGGCCTGGGCGGAACCAGCTGGGGAACCGAATGGCGTCACCTGCCGTTGGCTCTTGTCGTACAGCGCCAACCCGAAGGGATTGCCAAAGGTCATCAGCGCCCGTTTCATCGCATCGGTTTCCGCCTCCTTGATCGCGCTCTCGTGGGCCTGGCCCAGGTCCGCATCGATCCCATGGCCGGCACCCGTGCCCTCCCGGATCAGCGGCACCACGCCACCGGCATTCACCGTGATCCGCACCCTGGCGATGTAGGTCACCCCCCAGCCGGGTTTCTGCTGCTGCCCGATGCGCCGTTCCGCCTGGGAAACGCACCGGCAGAGGGTGGTCTGGCGCTGCCAGCCATCAAAGCCAAAGATCCGGTTCGCCTCGCTGATCACCACCCAGCTCTGGATGTAGGAGACCTTGCCCCGGCCCTGCTCACGGCTGCAGACATGGGAGCGATCGAGGGGTGCCGAGAGGGCAGCGAGCTGGGCAGCGGAGAAGCCGCCGGCAGGTGGTCTGCCACTGCCGGAATCAACAGGAGCTGGAGCAGCGGGGGCTCCTTCTGCCTCGGTGGCCAGGGCCTCGCGCAGGGCATGGAGCACCCCAGGGGGACGACTGGCGGCGGCCGGGGATGCCGCAGGACGGCTGGAGGAGTGCGGGGAAACGGTGGTGTTCATGGTGTTTTATGCAAAAGATGCAAGTTTTTGGCGATTGAAGTGGGGCCTATCGGCCATCGGGAGCCATCTGGCCATGACGGCATCCCATCGAGAAAGGAGGGGGCGCTGCCCCCCGGGGCTCAGCGGATTGACCAGTGGCGGCGTTTGACCAGACGGGCGCCGGGGACAGCGGAGGCAGCTAGCCGGAACGCCTCGTGGGCCGCTTCCTCCTTGCTCAGCCCCGTAACAGCCGCACCGATCGCCGCCTTGATCCGCTCCTTGATCGACACCTTGTCCGGGCTGCGGTTGGTCGTGGTGGTGGTGGTCACCAGCTCCGGCGGCAGGGCCTCGGCGTCCTCGATCTCCACCGCATCACTGGTGCGGCTGGTGAGGGTGTGATCCAGCAGGCGGATCGAGGTGGCCTGGGGCTGCAGGCGGGTGAGCACCTGCAGCAACGTGGATTCGAGTGCATCAGCGCGGGAGGCTTCTGTCTTGGCCAGTGTCCCGTGTCAATCAGGTTGATGGGTAGCGTCATTCTGGTTGACCGGTAGAGGCGGTTCTTTTGATGCCTCCTGATGGGTGAGAACGCTGTTGGGATCGTGATCGTGACCAGGCTGTCGCGACGCGTCAATCAAGTTGTGGTTCCGGCGTCAATCTCAAGGCTGGTGGCCCAGTTTTCGTGTCGCCGCCTTACCTCTGCTGGTCTGCAGCGTTGGTGTTGTTGATCGTGACGGCTCTGGCGCCCGCGTCAATTACGTCGGCGGGTCGCTCTGATCGCTGGAAACCCTTGCAGCAGCTGCTTTCTGCCGGTAGCTCTCGCCTTTGATGCCCACGATGTGGCAGTGGTGCACCAGCCGGTCCACCGCTGCCACGGTCATCGATCCGCTCGGGAAGATCTCGTCCCACTCCCGGAACGGCTGGTTGGAGGTCACCAGCAGGGATTTGCGCTCGTAGCGGTGGCAGATCAGCTCAAACAGCACCGAGGTCTCCAGCTCGCGGCGTTGCACGTAGGAGATGTCGTCGATCACCAGCAGGCTGTAGCGATCCAGCTTCTGGATGAGGGCCGGCAGCTCAAAGCTGGCCTTGGCCTTCTGCAGCAACTGCACCAGGGCCGTGGCCGGGAAGAAGCGGCAGGCCTGGTCCTGCTCGATCATCGCCATCGTGATGGCAATGGCCAGGTGGGTCTTGCCCACGCCGCTGGGGCCAAACAACAGCAGGTTCTCGGCCTGCAGCAGCCAGGTATGGCTGCGGGAGAGCACCTGCAGCTCCTGCCAGTGCTTGGGCTCGAGATGCTGGTGATCAAAACCATCAAGACCCTTCTGCCACGGGAGATGGGCATCCC
>JBBASR010000110.1:0-2598 GCA_040399125.1 Cyanobium sp.
ATCACCTTGGCGTCGGGATACCAGGTGGGATGGATGTCGGCCTTGGGCATGGCGTGAATCAGCGCTTGGAGAACTGGGGAGCCTTGCGGGCCTTCTTGAGGCCGTACTTGCGACGCTCCTTGGCGCGAGGGTCGCGGCTCAGGTGACCTTCGACCTTCAGCGGCTTTCGGTTGTCGGGAGAAAGGTCGCAGAGGGCACGGGCTGCGCCCTGTTTGATCGCATCGGCTTGGCCGGTGAGACCACCGCCGCGCACGTTGACCAGCAGGTCGTACTGGGCCTCCAGACCGAGGGTCTGAAGAGGTGCCTTCACCGCCGCCAGGTAGACGGGGTTGTAGTTGAGGTAGTTGTCACCGGGGCGACCGTTGATGGTCACGCTGCCGTTGCCGGGGACGACACGAACGCGGGCGACGGCCGTCTTGCGGCGACCCGTACCCCAGTAGACGACGCGGTTGGTGGAGCTGGTCATTTGACGGCAGAAGCGGCGGGATCGAGGGCGAGAGCCTGGGGTTTCTGGGCGGCGTGGGGATGTTCGGCACCCTTGTAGACCTTCAGCTTGCGGAACAGCTGGCGGCCGAGGGCGTTGTGGGGAAGCATCCCCTTCACGGCCTTCTCGATGATCCGCTCGGGCAAGCGGTTCTGGAGATGGGCAAAGGTTTCGGTCTTCATGCCACCAGGGCGACCGGAGTGACGGCGATACAGCTTCTGAGTGGGCTTGTTGCCGCTGACACGCACCTTGTCGGCATTGATCACGACGACGAAATCGCCGGTGTCGAGATGGGGGGTGTAGGTGGGCTTGTTCTTGCCACGCAGGACCTGGGCCACTTCACTGGCCAGACGGCCGAGGGTCTGGTCGGCGGCATCGACGACGTACCACTGGCGGTCGAGCGAATCGGTGGAGGGCAGGGTTGTCTTGTTCATTGCGCCTACATGGTCAGCGGCAGAAGGGCAGCGGCAGAGGGGGCTCGGACGGGAGTCTCCTCAGGCCGATGAATCGATGGGAATCGAGGGCCCGCAGCCGGATGGTTGGACGGGATTCAGTGACCCTACCTTGTCGCCGGAAACGGAAGGATCCACCACCGCTGGAAGCCGGGTGGAACCACCCGTGGGAGCCGGGCAGGTCAGGACTGGCGGCACTGCAGGGCAGGAACCAGTGCTTTGAGCCCCACCAGCACCCATCGATTGCTCACGTTGGTGAATCGAAGGTGTCGGTGGCTGACCTGAAGGGGGACTCGGGGGGTGAATCGAGCGACTTCAACTGAAACCGCGGTTGTGCATCATACCAGGCGGCTTCGGGGAACACCTCTTCCGGGTACCCCACCCGCAGCAGGCAGAGCCCCTGGGGCGGAGCCGCTTCCTTCACTTCTGCCCGGGCCCCTTCACGCCAGCGCCGGGAAAAGGTGGCGGAATCCAGGCGTCCCTCTCCCAGGGCCACCAGCTGACCCATGACCAGGCGCACCATTCCGTACAGGAAGCCGCTGGCCTGCAGTTCGGTCACGATCAGATCGCCCTGGCGCTCCACCGTTGCCTGCTGCAGGGTGGTGCGGGCATGGCTGCGGCTGCTGCCAGCCCGTTCGAAGGCGGAGAAGTCGTGCTCCCCGAGCATCCCCTCGAGCGCTGCCGCCATCCGCTCCTCGTCGAGCCTCAGGCGATAGCGATGCCAGCTCCAGGGGGCCAGAAAGAGATTGGGAGTGCGGCCGTTGTAGATGGTGTAGCGGTAGCGCCGGTAGCTGGCCCCGAAACAGGCATGCCAGCGGTCAGGCACCTCCGTCGCGGCTCGCACCCGGATCGTGGCGGGAAGCCGGCCATTTAGAGCCTTCGGCCAGCGGGCTGCCGGAATCGGGCCGCTGGCATCGAAATGCACCACCTGACCGGCGGCATGCACGCCACTGTCGGTGCGGCCTGCGGCCACGGCTTTGATCGGCCGGAGCGGATCCAGCGAAGCGATGGCATCCTCGAGCACCTCCTGTACGGAAAGGTGGCGGGGTTGCCGTTGCCAGCCATGAAATGCTGAACCCTCGTACTGCAGGCAGAGAGCGATCCGGCGGATCTTCTCTGCCATTGCAGTCGAGGGCTCAGGCGTATCCGTAGGGAAAGGGGCGGGAGGGGTCAGACCAGCTCGATGATCGCCATTTCGGCATTGTCGCCGCGGCGGCGAACCGTACGGATGATGCGGGTATAGCCCCCGTTGCGGTCGCCGTAGCGGTCCTGGGCCTTGTCGAACAGGGCATGGACCAGCTGCTTGTCGTAGATGTAGCCGATGGCGCGACGACGGGAGGCCAGGCTTCCTTCCTTGGCCAGGCTGATCATGCGCTCGGCTTCATCGCGGAGGGCCTTGGCGCGGGCCTTGGTGGTGGTGACGCGACCTTCGCGGATCAGCTGGGTGGTGAGGCCACGCAGCATGGCTTTGCGTTGGTCGGCGGGGCGCCCCAGCAAGGGGACTCGGCACTGGTGTCGCATGGGAAAACGGAGGCTGTCGCTATGGGGGTGGAGGAAAACCGCTGATCAGGCGCTGGTGCGGCTCTGGGGCAGGGAAATGCCGATTCGCTCGAGGGCTTCGATCACCTCATCGGCAGACTTGGAGCCGAAGTTCTTGATCTC
>JBBASR010000111.1:0-2527 GCA_040399125.1 Cyanobium sp.
GACAACCCGGAGAAGCCGATCTTCTTCTACATCAACTCCACCGGCACCAGCTGGTATTCGGGCGATGCCATCGGCTTCGAGACCGAAGCCTTCGCCATCGCCGACACCCTCCGCTACGTGAAGCCGCCGGTGCACACCATCTGCATCGGCCAGGCGATGGGCACCGCCGCGATGATCCTCAGCGCCGGCACCAAGGGCCACCGTGCCGCCCTGCCCCACGCCTCGATCGTGCTGCACCAGCCCCGCAGCGGCGCCCGCGGCCAGGCCAGCGACATCCAGATCCGGGCCAAGGAAGTGCTGCACAACAAGCAGACGATGCTGGAGATGCTCTCGGCCAACACCGGCAAGAGCGTGGAGCAGCTCTCCAAGGACTCCGACCGCATGACCTACCTCACGGCCCAGGAGGCGGTGGAGTACGGCCTGATCGACCGCGTGCTCACCAGCCAGAAGCAACTGCCCGGCGGCCTGCCCAGCGGGGCGGGCGTCAGCCCGGGCAATCCCGGCATCGGCTGAACCCGCCGCCACTTCCCCCCGAATCCTTCCACCCAGGCCTTCCCCGCCATGCCCATCGGCACTCCGAGCGTTCCCTACCGTCTCCCCGGCAGCCAGTACGAGCGCTGGGTGGACATCTACACCCGCCTGGGGGTGGAACGGATCCTGTTCCTCGGCTCCGAGGTGAATGACGCGATCGCCAACAGCCTGGTGGCACAGATGCTCTACCTGGATTCGGAGGACAGCTCCAAACCGATCTACCTGTACATCAATTCGCCGGGGGGTTCGGTGACCGCCGGCCTGGCCATCTACGACACGATCCAGTACGTCAAGAGCGACGTGGTGACCATCTGCGTGGGCCTGGCCGCTTCGATGGGGGCGTTCCTGCTGGCGGCTGGCACCAAGGGCAAGCGGCTGGCGCTGCCCCACAGCCGGATCATGATCCACCAGCCCCTGGGGGGCACCAGCCAGCGCCAGGCCTCCGACATCGAGATCGAAGCCCGCGAGATCCTGCGGATCAAGGACATGCTCAACCAGAGCATGGCCGACATGACCGGCCAGCCGCTGGAGAAGATCACCAAGGACACCGACCGCGACTACTTCCTCAGCGCTGCCGAGGCCGTGGAGTACGGCCTGATCGACCGGGTGATCGCCCATCCCAGCGAGGCCTGAGCCGATGACTGCCACCCTCGAGGCAGCCGCCGACGCCTTCTATGCGGCCGGCAACCGTCTGCTGGCCGGTGATCCCAGCGCTTTCTCGGAGATCTGGTCGGACGCGGACGACATCAGCCACCTGGGCCCCACCGGTGTCACCTGCACCGGACGCCAGGCCGTGATGGAGCAGTTCGCCAAGGAAGCCGCCATGGGCTTTGCGGGAACCCTGGTGGCCGATGACCGCCGCTACGTGGAAACGGCCGAGATGGGCCTGCTGGTCTGCACCGAACGCACCAGCGGCATGACCCGGGATGGGGAAGTGCTGAAGCTGGACATCCGCTCCACCAGCGTGTTCCGCAAGGAGAACGGCCACTGGCGGGCGGTGCACCACCACACCGATCGCTTCTGAGCAGCTTCTGAGCAGCGGCCGTCCTGGGCTCAGCCCTTGCCGGTGAAGGCGAGCAGGCGACCGGCCGTGTGGGGATCCACCGGCAGGCCAGCCGGATCGAGCAGGCCCAGCTGGGCCAGCAGGCCGGCCTGGTCCCAGTAGATGTGCTCGTAGGCCACCTTGCCTTCCTTCACCCCCACGATCACCACCAGGGCCATCTCCACGCGACGGCCCGTCGGCGCCACCCCCGGCAGCAGGTGGCCGATCGGCTCGGTGTGGGTGAAGCGGATCACCATCTCATCCACCAGCCGCTCCCCATCCATCGTGCGGGAGATGGGGATGAACTCCACATCAGGGGGAAAGAACAGGCCGATCAGGAAGTTGGCGTAGAAATCGCGCACGCCGTCGTGCCCCTGGCCGCCGGTGCCCGAGGCCAGGTTGAGGAGGTGGGGGTCATCCACCATCGTCGCCATGGTGGTGTCGAGGTCGGAGGCGAGCTCGGCCTGCATGTGGGCCTCGAACAGGGCGGCAGCGGAAACCATGGCGTTCGGTCGGATCCCCCGTTGCTACCCATGCCAGCCCCCGCTGTCAGCAGGCCCAGTCAGTCGGCCTGGTCAACCAGCTCGGCCAGCCGGCAGGGCGCTTGCGTAAGCTCGACCCTTGCCCAGCCAGGATCCGAAGCCACGATGGCCCAGCTCTATTACGACACCGATGCCGACCTCAGCCTGCTGAACGGCAAGACGGTGGCCATCATTGGATACGGCAGCCAGGGCCACGCCCACGCCCTCAACCTCAAGGACAGCGGCGTGAATGTGGTGGTGGGCCTCTACGAAGGCAGCCGCTCGGCCGAGAAGGCCCGGGCCGATGGCCTGGAGGTGCTGAGCGTGGCCGACGCCTGCGCCAAGGCCGACTGGATCATGGTGCTGCTGCCCGATGAGTTCCAGAAGGCCGTCTACGACGCCGAGATCGCGCCGCACCTGAGCGCCGGCAAGG
>JBBASR010000112.1:0-2519 GCA_040399125.1 Cyanobium sp.
CGAGGCAGGCACTGTCGAGGATGAAGTCGGTGAGCGACTTGTGGGACACCTCAGCTGCACGGCGCAGCACGGCTTCCTGTTCAGGCGTGGCGCGCAGGCCGAGCCGGGCTGAGCGCGCAGGAGGCGAAGCTCCGGTGGCAGCCATGGCGAACTCTCCCCTACTTGAGCAACTCGGTGATGTTAGTACAACCGACGCACGGAAACGGTGTGGAGGCGTCCCGTAAGGCCTCTCCCCCACCAGTGCCACCTCCTGTCACACCCCGCCCCAGCAAGCCGGCCCGCACAAGGAATCCCGGCCAAGATCCCCCCATGCCCCCAACCCCCTCCCACACCTACAAGCGCTTGCGCGAGACCATCGCCAAGCGCACGCGCATGAGCCACATCTACCAACCCCTGATGCTCATGGAGCTCCTGGGCCATGGATTTGCCTGGCAACAGCCAGCCCAGCCCCCGCACAGGACGTAGCCCGCCGGATCCTGGGGGAAGACGTGACCCAGACCGATTTCTACGCCGCCCCAATGGGCTTGACGTCATCAGGACTGTGGCCGATGAGGCGCTCGGCCCAGCTCTAATGGCGAAACGCTTTTCAAGACGGCGGCGGGGAGGTTGCCAGGCGATCGCGAATCCAGATTGGATCTCGGCGGCAGTCAAGGATGGCGTAGATATCGATCGATGATTCGTTGACCAAGTAGTAGAGCGCGAACGGGAACCGCTTGATCAACATCCGATAAAATCCATCGAGCTTTCGATGGGTGCCTGCGTAGAGGGCTAATATTTGCACATCAGAATCAATGGCGGCAAGAAAGGTATTGCCAAGGCCCTGACTTTATCGCTCGTAGAACGACCATCCGCTACGCAGATCATCCTTGGCGGACTCAAGGAGTCTGATGTTCATGTCGTTGTGTTTTCAGTTCAGCGATGGCGTCGTCCCAGTTCAGAAACTTGGTACTGCCCTGCTGTGCTTGCTCTCTCCGGCGCTGCAACTCTTCGCCGTGCCAGGCCGGTGACACAACTTGATCGGGGGTGGCCGAGAGGTCTGCCCAGAGGAGCTCCATGGCCACGAGCTTCTCTTGCAGGCTCATCTGGCTCAGTGGAAGGTTCATCGCCATCAGCCCGATGCTCGAAGCAGGAAACGGATCAATTTTAGGGCTGATCCAGTCAAGAGATCGACCATGACCAATGCAGACGGGGCAGTTACATCCGATCAATACCACCCCCTGTCACACCCCGCCCCAGCACTGGCCCCCGCAGCGCCAAGATCCCCCCATGCCCCCAACCCCCTCCCCCACCTACGAGCGCCTACGCGACTACATCGCCAAGCGCATGCGCATGAGCCACGTCTACCGGCCCCGGCGCAGGATGTGGCCCACCGGATCCTGGGGGAGGACGTGACCCAGATCGATTACTACACAGAGCGCGTCAAGCGGATGGTGGGCAAGGTTCACCTTCAACGGCATCACCCGCTACGACCAGGGCGCCTACGACCTTGTGGGCGGCGTAGCCGAAGGCTTCTGCGCAGCAGTAGAGCTGAGCGATGGCGAGCGCGACGAACTGCTGCAGCGGTGCCGCCAACGACTTGATGCCTTCCGACAGCAGCGCGGCGAGGCTGTGGGTTGTTTGCTCATACCGAAACCTGCGGCTTAGGGCACCGCAGCCGCCTCCGCACGCCGATCTCGTAATCATTTCTGATCAGGGAGCTCCATGGAGGCCACAGCATCGAGCTGCTCAGCGAGGGCAGGGATGCTGTGGCCTATGGTCTGCCAGATCGTGTCCTCCTCGAGGCCGAAATAGGCGTGGGCAAGAACATCACGCAAACCAGCAATTCTTCGCCAGGGGACGATTGGATGACGCTGTTGAACCTCTGTTGGGATCTGCTTTGCTGCTTCTCCGAGTAGCTCAAGATTGCGAAGAACAGCGTCGTAAACCAGTTCATTACTAAAGAACTGATCTTGGCTAAGGCCATGGGTGTAGCGCATTACCTTGGCGCAACACTGCTGCATGTCCCTGAGAAACAGGCTCCAGTCGCGTGAGCCGCTCGACTCAGGCAAGGGGCAGAGCCTCTTGTTCAATGCGATCGCGAAGTTCAGCGCGCAGGCCCTTGCGCGTCACGAGGTCGACGCGGACGTTAAGAAGATCCTCTAGCGCCAGCTTGAGATCCATGAACTGCTCAAAGCTCGGACTACCAGGAAAGTCCACGAGTAGGTCGAGGTCGCTGTCTGCCTCGGCGACGCCGCGGGCCACGGAGCCAAACACCCTCAACCCCTCGCCGCCATGGGACCGGGTGAGGCGATGAAGAACCGGCGCCAGGCGCCTTAGCTCAGCAAGGCTTGGAGGAGCCTGCAGGTTCATGCCCGCCATCACACCTGAAACGCGTTCAATCTTAGGCAACTTCACTGGACAGTTCTCCCCCCACCACTGCCACCCCCTGTCACACCCCGCCCCAGCAAGCCGGCCCGCACAAGGAATCCCGGCCAAGATCCCCCCATGCCCCCAACCCCCTCCCCCACCTACGAGCGCCT
>JBBASR010000113.1:0-2361 GCA_040399125.1 Cyanobium sp.
TTGAGCGCTTCTACTTTTTTCTGCCTTGCCCGCGCCACTTTTTCTTCTTCAGTGAGCTTCTTGGCTCCTGTTTTCTTTTTGGTCGGCGCCTGACCTTGCCCCGTGGGTTTGCCCCGCCGTGCCCCGCCCCCTGATCCCGAGCTCCGGCTGCCAGTCCCTGCTCCGTTGCTCGGCCCACGCACCATCCCCACGGTCAAGCCCGACGACGCATCCGGCTCGGCTGACGGCGATCCGGCGCTAGCTTCATCCTGCCTAGCATACTGAAGTTCGAAATCTGCTTCAGTTTGGCCGCGCCCCCCCTGTCGCCAAGAAGGCGTCCTTGCAGTGTGTCTGGCAGCACAGCCGCCACTGGCATCGTCCACAGCGGCCACTGTCACCCGTGCGTCGCACTCGTCTGCGTCAGTATCACTCTGCTCCCATTCTTCACCTTCGTCGCTGTCAGGGAATTCAAGATCTCGGAATCGAACCCCGCCCCCAGAGCCCCCTCCGTCTGAGGAAGAGTCGGAGGAGTCAGAGCAAGACCCGTCGGATGACACGTCCTCCGAGCCGTCGCCGTCGACGTCGGACACCACGTCGCAGATGCCGTTGGTCAGACGCGGATCTAACCCGACCTCGTAGGTCTCCTTGCGGTCAGCGGAGCCGGAATAACATTTGCCGCTCAACCCATCAGCCTCTCCCTGCGGGACAGGGAGCGTGTTCAACGCGAGGCTTCGATCGTGCCGCACAAGCTCCCAGCCCTCTCGCGCAGTCTCGCCGAGGATGCTCTCCGCCGGATCTGCGTGCATGGGCGCAACAGGCCGTGATTCAGCCTCCTCCTCCGTCGGCGAGAGCAGGGGCTCTATGAATTGACGGAGACGCTCGGCCGCTTCCGTGTCACTGCAGTGCTTCTCCAGATTCGCTTCCGTCAGCCGCATGAGAGGTTGCGGCGGCGCTCCCGGCAGCGATTGCGAAGCATCGGCCCCAGAGTCAGGTCCATCAGGGCCGCCCGCCGAGTCTGCCGCACGCCGATCCTCCTCCAACGAGGCTGCTGCGCGCCGAGCCTTCTCGTGACTGAGCAGGTCGGACCCGTACTGCCAGATCAGGATCTCCCTCAAGGTGAGGAACGCAGACATGTTCTTCTTGTTCGCCAGCTCCGGGTCGTGCTTTGCCCAGCAGCCCCCGCAGAGCGACCGGCGGAACGCGCGGCGCCCGTACTCGTGCCGGCGCTCCGCCCCGCTGTTGCTCATCATCCCCAGGCACATGTCATACTTTTCGAGCTCCCGCATGAAGTCTCCGGCGTGGGCCAGCAGGGTGTGCAAGTAGAACGACTTGCAGTGCGTCTTGTGGAACAAGGCCTGGTACCTGAAGCAAAACTCTCTGCACACCTTGCCGAACCTTGCAAAGCCATTGCCGTATTTGCTGTTCATCGATTTCCGAAGCTTTTCCGGATCGCGCTCGCTCATGAGCTCAACGACCTCGCCCCAGCAGTCCCAAAGCACGATCGAGCGCTCAACAAAGTTACGGCCCTCCCTCGACTCTGACGCATCCCCTGACGGCCACAGGTGCTCCAGGAGGACCTGCACGTTGCGCTTGCCGCTCTCCTCGTTTTTCTTCAAGAGGAGCAGCGCCTCGTGGCCCAAGAAGGACAGGCGCTCATAGTGTTCACAGGTAAACATTCGGACTTTCTGAAACTTTTTGGACTTGAGACCAATCATCTGCATGGCGCTGTTGAGCCGGGCTACTGCAGGCTCGCCTGCGGCGAGCGCGTTTTGGCAGATGTTGTAAAACATGGCCTCCGTGATGCGCATGTTGCAATGGAGCGCACAAAAGGGAAACCGACCTCTCGACACACCGTTCCAGCACTTGTCCAGGTACGCTGATTCTCGGCTGAAGCCTGGCTGGATCAGGCGTCGCAAAATCGTTCCTGCTGGAATTACGCATCTCCGGCACGGGCAGTCAGCCCCGTGGCCCAACGTCCAGCCGTCACATCGCATTATCACAGCCGTTTCGGGGCCTGTCGGGAATTCTGCCGTGGGCGGCGGAGTCGCTCCCTGTGCCGCTGCCTGCACTGGCACAGGGCCCGCTGCTGCTGCTGCGGCCGGTCGACGCCTCGCTCGGGGACCTTTGCTCTGCCTCATCTCACCTCCGCAGATTGAGGCTGCCTGAGGCTGGGCTGGAACCGCGGGCGCCGGAGGCGCCGCTGCTCCTTGCGCTGGGCCTGGCGGTTTGGCTGCTCGAGCAAGGGCTGGGTCGGAGCACGGCAGCGTGCATGCCATCAAGCCTTCCTCCGTCAAATCCCACGGCTGGCGGCCCTTTGCCCCCAGGTCTTTGCAAGTGTTGATGGCCCACAGCGTCTCCACCATCATATCACTGTCGTTGGCC
>JBBASR010000114.1:0-2161 GCA_040399125.1 Cyanobium sp.
TCGCCGCCCACAACCCTCCAGTTGCCTCGGGCGCGGCTATCGAAACCAAGGCATGGCAGACGCCAACGCGATGGCCCCTTCCTCCCCCCCGCTCCACCCGCCGCTGTGGCGCGATCGCCAGGAGGCAGGCCGGGCCCTGGCGCAGCGGTGCGCCGATCAGCGCAACCAGGCCGCCAGCACCACCCTGATCGGCCTGCCCCGGGGGGGCGTGCCGGTGGCGGCGGTCATGGCGGCCGAGTTGCGGCTGCCCCTGGCCACCTGGGCGGTGCGCAAGGTGGTGGACCCGGCGCTGCCGGAAGTGGCGATCGGTGCCGTGGCCGCCGGCGGGGTGGTGGTGTGGCGGGAGGGCCCGCAGGGAACCCTGGCGGCCCTCGCTCGCCGCCGCGGCTGGCTGGCCTCGGCCGAACGCGAACTGCAGCGGCGCCAGCAGCGCTTCGCCGACCCCACGCCCACCCAGCTCGAAGGCCGCCACCTGATCGTGGTGGACGACGGCATCGCCACCGGGATGAGCGTGCGGGCGGCCCTCGAGTCGCTGCGCCGCACCCGACCGGCCAGCCTCACCCTGGCGGTGCCGGTGGTGGATGCCGGGGTGGCCTTCGAGCTGCGGAGGCTGGTGGACCGGCTCGAGGCCCTGGCGACGGTGCCCCAGCTGCAGGCGGTGGGGCTCTGGTACGAACGGTTTGACCAGCTCGATGACGAGGCGGTGCTGGCCCTGCTGGAAGCGGCCCGCTGCCGCTGAAGACTCAGCGCAGCATCGCCGTTTCCACCACCCCGGCCAGGGCGAACACGATCGCCAGCACGATGCCGGCCGCCTTGATGCGGTGGACGGGGTTGAGGGCCGCCACCAGCCAGATCAGGGCGGAGAGTTGGAACGCAATGATCTGCAGCATGGCAAGCCTCCTGTTCGCGGCAGACTAGGCAGATTGATGGCAAATGACCTGCCGATCGACACCGGAGTGGTGATTCCGGCGGCGGAGCTGGGGTGGCGTTTTTCCCGCTCCTCCGGGCCTGGCGGCCAGGGGGTGAACACCACCGACTCCCGGGTGGAGCTGGTGTTTGATCTGGCCGGCACCACGGCGCTGCCGGCACTGCTGCGGCGCCGGGCGGAGACGCGGCTGGCCGATCGGCTGGTGGATGGCGTGCTGGTGGTGACGGCCAGCGAACACCGCTCCCAGTGGCTGAACCGCCAGGCCGCCCTGCGACGCCTGGCGGACCTGCTGCGCAGCGCCATCGCCCCGCCGCCTCCGCCGCGCCGCCGCACCCGGCCCAGCCGCGGCGCGGTGGAACGGCGGCTCACCGCCAAGCGGCAGCGCAGCGGCCTCAAGGCCCGGCGCCAGGGCCGGATTCCCCCGGAGGACTAGCCAGGCAGCAAGCGGGCTCAGGCCCGCGGATCGTTGCGTTCGGTGCGGATCCGGGCCTTGGCCTGCTGCCAGTGGCCATCCAGCTCCCGCAGGCTGCGGCCAGCCAGGTCGCCGCCAAGGGCCTCCTCCACCAGGGAAAAGCGCTCGAGAAAGCGGCGGTTGGTGCCCACCAGCCCCTCTTCCGGATCGATGCCGCACCAACGGGCCACGTTCACCAGGGTGAACAGCACGTCGCCCAGTTCGGCCTGAGCATGGGCCGGATCGCCGCCGCCCCGCGCCTCCTCCACGGCCTGCCTGAGCTCGTCGAGCTCCTCCTGCACCTTCTCCCAGACACCGTTGAGGTCGTCCCATTCGAAGCCGGCGGCGGCGGCCTGCTTGGAGATCGTCATGGCACCGGCCAGGGCGGACTGCCCCCGCACCCGGGAGGCGAGCCGATCGCTGAGCGGACTGGCGGAGACGGAAGGACCGCGCTCCTCGGCCTTGATCGCCTCCCAGTGGCGACGCACGGCGGCCGGGTCGGCGGCCTCGGCCCCAGCGAACACATGGGGATGGCGTCGCACCAGCTTGGCGCTGATCCCCCGGGCCACCGAAGCCAGATCGAAGCGCCCCTGCTCACTGGCGATGCGGGCATGGAGCACCACCTGCAGCAGCAGGTCGCCCAGCTCCTCCTCCAGTTGGTGATCATCCCCATGGCGGATGGCATCGGCCACCTCGTGGGCCTCCTCCAGCACATAGGGAATCAGGGAGGCGTGGGTCTGCTCGAGGTCCCAGGGGCAGCCGGTGCCGGGATCGCGCAGCTG
>JBBASR010000115.1:0-1973 GCA_040399125.1 Cyanobium sp.
GCCCAGGTGAAGGTGATCCAGCAGGCGATCGCCAGCCTGCATGCCTACCTGGAGCGCAAGGCCGGCGAGGTGGACGCCCTGCAGCAGCGGCTGGAGGGGATGGAGGGGCTGAACCACCGCCAGCTGGCGCTGCTGCGCCATGCCCTGCGCCATTCCGGCTTCCGCTATTCGGTGCTCTCCCACCAGAACAGCCATGGGGTGAGCCATCAGACCGCCCGCAGCGATCTGCAGAAGCTGGCGGGCCGTGGTCTCCTGATCCCTGGCAAAGAGGGAAGGCGAGAAATCTTCCGGGTACCGGAGGATCTGCCGGTACGCCTGCCGGTCTAAGAGGGCAGTTGGTCTGGTGATGGCAAGAGCAGGAGAAGGCCGCGCTTGCTGCAATGGTTCTTTCCTGGCGTCAGTTGGCCTCACTGCTCGGCCCGCCTGGACCGATACCCCCCCAGCTGGCCTGGCTGGACAGCCCCCAGGCCAATGACCGGCGCATCCTGCTGCGGGCAGCCCAGGCCCTGACTATCAGCCGCGTCGATGCCGTGCTCAGCGGCGGCACCAGCCCCAGCGTCTCCTTCTCGCTGCGCTATGGCGCCGATGTCTCAGCCACAGGCACAGCCGCCACGACGGATCCGATCATGGTCACCAGCACCACCACCGGCAGCGCGAGCGCCAGCTTTCAGAGCCCCACCATCCCCTCAGGGCACTGGCTGTGGCTGCAGGTCACGGCGGCCTCCGGTAGCCCTCTGGGCCTGACGGTTTCGATCGAACTGCAGTAAGGCCTTCTGCCTCCTGGAACAGAAGGCAGGAGGCTGGAGCCGCGCTTGGGAAAGCTGGGGCGCGGAACTGCACGCGCCCGGCGTCGCCGGTCTTGGTCAGCAGGTGGCTGGGGAGGCGCTGCCTGCCTCGGCAACACTCCACGTCTATTCAGCCGACGCAGTAGGCGACCGCCCCCTAATGGGGACAGTCCGGCTCCAAAGCGAACACCCCATCAATGGGAAGGGCGCCCCGTCTGGAGCGCCCTTGGACCTGTTGCGAGGCTTGCGGCTTGCACCGCCCCGGTCTTGGTCTCTGCATCCTTCATAGATCTGCTGAGCAGGCCGGCGCCACTGCCTCAACAGTCCTTCACGGGGTGGGGAACCAGGCTCTGCAGTTGGCATCGGGCGCCATGGCAATAGGCAGTGACGCAACACCCGTCTGGCTGCCATGGGGTCCTGGAATTCCACCGGTTCAATCCGCGGCCCTGAGGGGCCCGCCGGCCCGCAGGGCTCTCCCGGCGTTCAGGGCAACCAGGGGCCTGCTGGCCCCCAGGGACCCCAGGGCCCGGCCGGTCTGCAGGGCCCCGAGGGTCCCGCTGGTCCTTCTGGCCCTGCTGGTCCGACCGGATCGCAGGGCATCCAGGGTCCAGCCGGGATCGGCATCAATTTCAAGGGCTCGGTGGCGGCGATCGCCAACCTGCCCGCCAATGCCGCCCAGGGCGATGCCTACCTGGTGCAGGCCGATGACTCGCTGCGGGTGTGGGACAGCGGCACCAGCAGCTGGGTGAATGGCGGCTCGATCCAGGGCCCGCAAGGTCCTGCAGGCGTGGCCGGCCCCGCTGGTGCCGCCGGACCTCAGGGCCCGGCTGGCCCGCAGGGCCCCCAGGGCATCCAGGGACCTGCCGGCATCGATGGCCTGATCGGTCCTCGCGGTACGGGCTGGTTCACCGGCAGCGGTGCTCCACCGCTAAACATCCCTGGTGCGGTTGATGGTGACCTCTACCTCGATCTGCTGACCGGCACCGTCTATCAGCTCGGCCCGATCCGCGTGGCCGATCTGCCCGCCATCGGCAGCTCCTTCCAGGGCGGCTTCTATGCCGGCCTGATCAGCCACACCGCCAATGGCGTGGCCACCCATGCGCTGATCATTTCGCCCAAGACCGCCGGCTCGCTGCTGAACGTGGCCTGGAAGAGCGCCAACACCGCCAGCACCGGCACCACGAGCGT
>JBBASR010000116.1:0-1904 GCA_040399125.1 Cyanobium sp.
ATCGTGATTGAGGATCGGGGTTGAGCTGGTGATCCTCTTCTGTGACACCAGTGCCCTGATGAAGTTGCTGGTTGACGAAGCCCAATCAGATCAGATGCGGCAGATCAGCACCACTGTTGATGCCATCGGGGTCTGCCGGATCAGCTGGGCCGAAACAATGGCAGCCCTGGCTGGCCTCCAGCGGGAAGACCCGATTTGCAACGAAGATCTCGAACAGGCTCGGCAGCACCTGATCCAATCCTGGAAGACCTTCACCATTGTTGAAGTCAGCCAGCCATTGGTGGAAACGGCTGGGCGCTTTGCCGACGTCTTTGCCCTTCGCGGATACGACAGCGTGCAGCTCGCCGCGGCACATCAACTCCATGTCAATGCTGAACAGACCGTTCTCTTCGCCTGCTACGACCGTCGACTGAATCAGGCCGCCCAGCTCCTTCAGCTGGAGGTATTGCCATGACCACCACACGGCGGCTTTGAGCAACCTCCAAGAGATCGGGGCAGCCGCTGAATCTGGAGAGGGCTCAGGGCACCATCGCTTGGTGGTTGACCGCGCACGTCAGCGGGACCGACCCAAGCCAAACGATGCCCGCTGAACTATGCACCTGGCTCGATTTCGAGATCCAGGTCGGAGCTCTATTAGGCCAGCTCCGCCGGAATGCGTACGACCTGGGAGTTGCCGTTGCGGAAGAGGCGATGTTCGTTGCGCGCCTCCTCGATCACCGCTTTGGCCGCATCGGCAGTTCTAATCTTGATAAAAAAAGCCGCCACCGGGGATCAACTGGCGCACCACCCAGCAGCGGCTGGCAACCCTCCACAGCGCCTGATGGATGGGAGTGGAGTCGTAACGCACCAAATGAGGGAACTGTTGCCTCAGCAAGGCAGTACCGCGCCAGGCGTTGTAGTGGGGGATGCGAGGGTTGATGTGGTGGCACACATGGGTGGCCCCAATGCCGTGGTGGAGAAAGTTGAGCACCGGGCCGTAGGGACGATCCACCGTCTGCAGAGCACCCTTGGCCCAGGTCCATTCGCCGCTCGCGAAGTGGGGAATGTCGAGATCGGTGTGATGCAGCCAGGTGTAGCCCACCAGCCAGGCGTTAACCACCAGGTAGGGGAGTCCATACACGCACAGCACCCTCGCCGGCGACCACTGGATGGCGGCCAGCCCCAGGAGCACCAGCATCGCCAGCACGCCGAGATTGGAGCGCAGCATCGATCCGCGGAAGGAGTCGGGGAACAGTGGCCTGCGACCATTGCGGAACGGTGCCCCGAGCCAGAAGTGGGAGGTGGGCGCTCCGTAGTCGGATCCACCCGTCACACCGAAGAGCAGATAGAGCGGCCAGCCGAGCAGCAGATGGTTCACCAGCGCAAGGCTGCCGAACAGGACAGGGCCCAGTCGCCGGTGCAGATCCAGCATCAGTCGGCCCACGGGCGATGCCGCCCGCGGCGGCACATGGGTTTCGCCTCCCTCCAGGTGGTTGCAATGGGCGTGGTGCACGGCATGGCTGCGTTGCCAGGCGAAGTAAGGCACCAGCAGCAGGCTGTGAAGCACAGAGCCCACCAGCACCTCAACACGACGGTTGGGATGGAACGCGTGATGGCCGCACTCATGGGCGATGACCCAGCAGCCCATGGCCACGGTGCCAGTGACCAGCCCATAGATCAGCCACAGGGGGGTCGCACCGGCCACGAGGGGGATGCGGGTGCCGAGCCCGTAGGCCAGCAATGAGAGGGCAAGGGAACAGCCGAGGCTGGTCCAGGCCTTGCGGGGGTTGAGCTCAAGCAGCTCAGGCGGCAGAGAGGACAGCAGCTCGGCCTTGCTCGGATGGGAGCTGGAAAGGGTGGGCGTGGAAACGGCGAGGTACCGCGAATCTGCATCACGTTAGACATCGCTGGACTACCGCCGATGC
>JBBASR010000117.1:0-1840 GCA_040399125.1 Cyanobium sp.
GCTCAGGACTGGGGCTCAGGACTGGGGCTCGGAACCTTGATTCGGCAGCAAAGGCTCGAATTCGGCGGCCAGGGCCCTGGCGGCTTCCTTCTCCCCGGCCTGGTTCAGCTCCTCAAGACGATCGCGGCCGAGACTTGCCGGGGCCTCGATCGCGGCGCAGTGATGCAGAAACGCGACCACCATCTGACGGGCGAACAGCTGCTGCAGCTGCTGGGCCACTTCAGGCGGCACGGATTCCGGCTGGTTGAATTCAGGGAACATGGAGCGGAACGGAACTGCCGCCAAGCTATGAACCCCGTTCCTTCCTGCCGTGCGTGGCGACCGTACCCCTGGGTGCGGTCCTCCCTCCGTCGGGGGGAAAGCCGCACCACGTCCGGCAGGCAGCCTCAGACCGCCACCTGCTGACGCTCGGCCAGACCCACCGTGGCCTTCTCACTGGGAGGCACCAGCAGCCGGAAGCGGGGCTTCCAGCTGGCCCAGTCGGCCAGGATGGCTGCCGCCTTGGCGCTGCCGGTGACCTCCAGGTGGGCCTCCAGCAGGGGCTTGAGCAGGGCCTCCTGCTCGGGGGTGGTGAGCTCGCAGAGGGCCACGATCTCCGGATTCACCCGCTCGCGCAGGCCACCGCTCTCATCGAGCAGGAAGGCCACCCCGCCGGTCATGCCCGCGGCCACGTTGCGGCCGGTGGAGCCGAGCACCACCACCACGCCGCCTGTCATGTATTCGCAGCAGTGGTCGCCGGCGCCTTCCACCACGGTGCGGGCCCCACTGTTGCGCACGGCGAAGCGCTCGCCGGCGCGGCCGAGGGCGAACAGCTCGCCGCCGGTGGCTCCATAAAGGCAGGTATTGCCCAGGATCACCTGGGAGCCGGGATCGTTGCCGCCGGTGGGGGGCACCACCGTGATCCGGCCGCCATTGAGGCCCTTGCCCACGTAGTCGTTGGCTTCACCCACCAGGCGCACGTTCATGCCCTGGAGCACAAAGGCCCCGAAGCTCTGGCCGGCGGCCCCTTCGTAGGTGAGGTCGAGCTGGCCCTGGAAGCCGGTGTTGCCATGGCGGGCGGCGATCTCGCCGCCCAGGCGGGCGCCCACGCTTCGGTCCGTGTTCACGATCGCCAGGGTGCGGGCCAGACGGCCATGACCCTCCAGGGCTGCCATCAGCTCGGAATCGGCCAGCAGCTGGTCTTCGAGGATCACGCCATTGCCATGGGCCTCGGGCTCGTGCTGCAGCCAGGCGCGATCGGCAGCCGCCGGGATCGGTTCAATCAGGCAGGAGAGGTCGACGGCCCGGGTCTTGGCCAGGGACACGGCACGCGGCTGCAGCAGTTCACTGCGACCGATCAGATCCTCCAGCCGTGCCACCCCGAGAACGCTCAGCAGCTGACGCACCTCCTCGGCCACGAACAGGAAGAAATTCACCACGTGCTCCGGCACACCGGGGAAACGCTTGCGCAGGCTCTCCTTCTGGGTGGCCACCCCCACGGGGCAATTGTTGGTGTGGCAGACGCGGGCCATGATGCAGCCCTCGGCGATCATCGCCACCGAGCCGAAGCCATATTCCTCGGCGCCGAGAAGGGCGGCGATGATCACGTCCCAGCCGGTCTTGAGGCCACCGTCGGCCCGCAACAGCACCCGGTGGCGCAGGCCGTTCTCCAACAGGGAACGATGCACCTCGGTGAGCCCCAGTTCCCAGGGGCTGCCGGCGTGCTTGATCGAACTCAGGGGCGAGGCGCCGGTGCCACCGTCATGGCCGGAGATCTGGATCACATCGGCATTGGCCTTGGCCACACCGGCGGCGATGGTGCCGATGCCGATCTCGGCCACCAGCTTCACGCTCACCTTGG
>JBBASR010000118.1:0-1755 GCA_040399125.1 Cyanobium sp.
TCATAGCGGGTCATCGCCTGGCCGCCCTTGAAGGTGCCGTTGGGATAGCCGGCCACGCAGCCGTAGCGCTCGATCAGGTTGTTCAGCGCCTGATACGCCCAATCGGTGGGGCGCACATCGGAAAACTGATTGATGCTGGTGACCTGCTCGGCGCCGGTCTTGCCGGCGTACTGATTGAGATCAGCAAGGTTGAGCTCGGCGGCACTGGCAGCCGTGGGGGCCAGCAGACCAAGGGCGGCAGGCGCCAGCAGCAAACGCTGGAAGAGAGTCATGGGTTCCTCACACCAAAAAAGAGGATCCCCTTACGGGGAGCGCCAAGGATATGGGAAGGAATGCGCCTTCCGCGGAGAGGAGAGCACAGGTCGATGTATCCCCCGACACCAGCGAAGGATCAGAAGCGAAACGTGGCCTGGAGGAGGTAACCAAGAGCCATGAAGGAGCCTTTGTTGGTGGTACCGGGGCCAGAACCCAGCGTGTATTGCCCCAGGGGCCTGCCCAACCAGAAGAGAGCTGGGGTAATGGCGAGGTGATCACTCACCTGCATCTTGTAATAAGCCTCCAGCATGAAACTCTGGTCCTGGGACTCGTGATAGGGATTGGCATTGTCGTAATCAACGGGTCCCTTACTGCAGTTCGGCGGGAACCACACTTTGCAGACCGTGTCGCCATCGGGATTGGTGTTGCGCGGACCATCGCCGAAGGCGACCCCCAGAGCATTGCCCTTGGCGAACGCATCATTCCAGATCAGACCCACATACCAGGACTGGCTGGCGGCCTTGTAGCCGCGATCATCCGGACCGATCAACGTATCACCGCCTGTGTAGTAAATCCGGTTTCCCCCCCAGCCGGCGCTGATCGAAGGCAGCCACCCACTGCTGAATGGCTGCCAGTACCCGGACAAGGCATAAGACTGACTGTAGCCATTATCAATACCCCGGGTGGGCTCCACCTCCATGCTGAGGGGCGTACCGAGATAGCGCGTATTCGCACCGCTGTAGGTATAGGCACCGGTGACATTCCAATTGACCCCGGTATAAGCCAGCTGCACCGTGCTGGTGGCAGCAGCGCCGGCGGTGAACATGCCGCCGGTGGCAGGGGAGGCCTCATCCCCATTGGTGGAGACGTAGGCGAGGCCAAGGCTCCAACCATCGCGTTTTCCGGCCTGACGCCACCAGAGCCCCCCGCCTGCCCCCAGCAATTGGCTGTAGGCCCCAGGCGCCCCGGAGGATTGGAAGACCTTCAGTATCTGGTCGGCCTTGTAGAGGCTGGGCCACACGGGCAGCAGGTCGTCCTGCTGGACCCTGGCACCCACGACGGCCGTGAGCGTGTTGCCAAGCGGAAACTCATAAAAGAAGCGATTGATCGCCACCACATCGCCGCAGTCGTAACCGGTACCGCAGTTTTCCTGGAAACCGGCATACAGCTGGGTGAGCGGCGCCGGCAGGGCGCCGAAAGCGGAATCGGCAAAGTTGCCGGCTCGCAGGGTGACCCTCAGAAAATCCTTACCCGTGAAGCTGCTGTCGAAATGCAGACGGACGTCGTAGTTGAAGCTGAGGCCCTCACGCAGGGGGGTGTAATAGGGATTGGCAGGGTCGGTATACCTCGGAAAACGGGTCGTATTCCCCACATAGTCGACCCCTCCCAGCACCCAGCGGCTCAGCCCCCGCAAGCGGGTGGTGGGGGCAAACTGCGTGGCCTCAAGCTCGCCCACGCGGGATTCGAGACCGTCGACGCGGCCGCGCAGCAGGGCCAGTT
>JBBASR010000119.1:0-1734 GCA_040399125.1 Cyanobium sp.
TACTCCGACAGCAACAAGGACTCCGGCTTCCTCTCCAGCAACTGGGAGATCCATCGCGCCCAGATCGCCCTGCAGCACCTGGCCGATCAACACCAGGTGGCGCTCCGCATCTTCCACGGTCGTGGCGGATCGGTCGGTCGGGGGGGCGGCCCCGCCTATCAGGCGATCCTGGCCCAGCCCAGTGGCACCCTGCAGGGCCGGATCAAGATCACCGAACAGGGCGAGGTGCTCGCGTCGAAGTACTCCCTGCCGGAGCTGGCCCTCTACAACCTGGAAACGGTCACCACGGCCGTGCTCCAGAACAGCATGGTCAGCGCCCCGATCGACGACACCCCCAGCTGGAACGCCCTGATGGAGCGTCTGGCCGCCCGCTCCCGGGACCACTACCGCGCCCTGATCCATGACAACCCCGACCTGGTGGCCTTCTTCCAGCAGGTGACCCCGATCGAGGAGATCAGCAAACTGCAGATCTCCAGTCGGCCGGCTCGCCGCAAGAGCGGCACCCGCGATCTTTCGAGTCTGCGGGCCATTCCATGGGTGTTCGGATGGACCCAGAGCCGCTTTCTGCTGCCCAGCTGGTACGGGGTGGGGGCGGCCCTGCAAGCAGAGCTGGATCAGGACGGCGAGCAGATGGAGCTGCTGCAGTTGCTCTACCAGCGCTGGCCGTTCTTCCGGATGTTGATCTCCAAGGTGGAGATGACCCTCTCCAAGGTGGACCTGGAGCTGGCCCATCACTACGTGCAATCCCTGGGCCGCCCCGAAAACAAGGAGGCATTCGAGCGCATCTTCACCGCCATCGCCGAGGAGTTCGCCCTCACCCGCGATCTGGTGCTGGCGATCAGCGGCCACCACCGCCTGCTGGATGGGGATCCGGCCCTGCAGCTTTCGGTGGAGCTGCGCAACCGCACGATCATTCCGCTCGGCTTCCTGCAGGTGGCCCTGCTGCGCCGACTGCGCGACCAGAACCGCCAGCCGCCGATGAGCGAGGGCAATGGCGGCGAAAACGGTGATGGCCGCACCTACAGCCGCAGTGAACTGCTGCGCGGTGCCCTGCTGACCATCAACGGCATCGCCGCCGGCATGCGGAACACGGGCTGAACCCTGGACCCTTTCTCCTCACTCTTGATCCCCTTCCGCAGCCAACCAGCAGCTCCCCGGATACGGGACGGCTATCAGCTGCTGAGTCAGCCGGACCTGGCGGCGGAGGACCTCAATCGCCTGCTGGAGGCCTGCGGTGATCGGCCGCGCAGTCCGGAGCGTTGGCAACGGGTGCTCGACTGCAGCGCCTGGCATCTGGCGGTGCTCAATGGGAGCGGCGATCTGGTGGGGTTCGTGCGCGCCACCAGCGACCAGGCCCTGAATGCCAACCTCTGGGATCTCCTCAGTCTTCCTGGCGATCCGGCCCGCACCGAGGTGCTACGAGCGCTGGTGCATGGAGCACTGAGCCGACTGCGGCGGGAGCTGGGAGGCTGCAGCATCTCCGTATCCGCGCCGCCGGAAGCGCTCGAAGCCCTGCAACGCTCCGGCTTCGTGGTGGATCCCGGCGGCATCCGGGCCATGGGGCTTCAGCTCCGTTCGCCTGGCAGGGATACGGGCTGGGGAGAAAAATGATCCCCCCTGTTCCGGCAGGGGGGAGAAGGCCAGTGAGGACCTGACTGACGAGCATGGAGGGACTCGAACCCCCGACCCTCAGAACCGGAATCTGATGCTCTATCCAACTGAGCTACATGCCCA
>JBBASR010000120.1:0-1668 GCA_040399125.1 Cyanobium sp.
CGGCCTGCAGGTCCAGCAGCTTGGCCAGCAGCCTGCGGCCTGTCGGTGCGGCCTCATCGGCCGGTGTGATCGCCACGGTCACGCGACCGGTGGGAGTTCCAGCCGGCAGCTGCAGGGTCCTGTCCTCCTTGATTTCCGCTGTGAAGGAGAAGGATCCCATCGCTACTGGTTAGGTCTTTTCAGGTTAGAAGCAGAAGCAGCGTCCGGCCGGCTCAGGTGGCCATGGGGGCCGAGCAGTGCAGCGGCGATGCAGCCACCAACTCCTGAACGGGCTCCGCTCCGGCCCGACCCATGGTCGGGGGGCGCCTCAAGGGTTGAAACAAGCCCGCCGGTGCTGACGCTGGCTGCGCTGCGCTCCGCATTTCAGTTGTGGATGGGCCCTTGACCCGCCCCCCGCCGGCAGAGGGGTCCTACGCGGAACCCTCCCATGGTTTCTCTGTCCCGCAAAGCCCGCCTGCAGCAGTGCTGCTGGGAGCCGCTTGATGATCTGGCGTTCTCCAGCGAGCGCTATCCCCGGCTGAGTGAGCTGGCGGCTCAGGTGCTGTTCGAGCGGCAGGCGGCCGCGCCAGCCGTGCCGGTTGATCCGGCGCTGGAGGCTCTCATTCCCTTCTGAGGGCTGGCGGCTTCAGCCGGCGGGGCTCGCCAGGGGCCCTGCCTTTCTGCTGGTCGCGGTGCTGAACCCGCTCAACGCAGACGACCTACGGAGAAGCCTCCGCCACCAGCAGCTCCACGCCTTCACAGCTGGAGAAGCGTTGATCGAAGCTCAAGACCGGAAGGGCACCGATTCGTGCGGCACGGGCAAGGATGAGCTGATCGGCCAGGTCGCCTCCCTGGCGGAACTGTTCGAGGGCATCGATCACCGCGTCAATGTCATCGACCACGACACCGCGGGTACGCACCAGGCGCTCCAACAGCGCGTAGCGGCTCTGGCGGTCGAGGTCGTAGCCGCGCAGCACCCAGGCCACCTCCGCCAACACCACATCCGGGAGGTAGACGCCGCCAGAAGCGATCGCATCGAGGAAAGCCCGCTCCGCGATGGGCGTTTGTAGAGGGTCGTCGCCGATCAGCAGCCGCACGACGACGTTGGTATCAAGCGTCCTCACGATCGCCTGGTTTGCCTGCGGCAGCGGCGATGGCCTCCTCCATCTGCTCGAGGCTCAGACAACGGTTGACCTTGGGGCGGTGGAGGAAGATGTCCTCCGGCTCGTACTTCGAGGGCACCAGCACCAGCCGTCCCTGTCGGTCGATGCTGGCCTGCAGCCGGGCTCCGGGCGCCAGTCCGAGGGCATCGCGCAGAGGCCTGGGCAGGGTGAGCTGGCCTTTGGAGGTGAGCGTGACAGTGGTCATGAGATCATTGTAAGGCAATCCGCCTTACGCGCTAATCCCATCCTGTCGCCTGGTTCTCGACACCGCTGGCGGGAGGGCAGCACTGGCGGGGGCGGAAGCCATCACAGTCGGCGAGGGGAAGAACTGCACCGCTGCCCCAGCCGTCTCGCCCCGGTGGGTCGCTACAGCCGAGGCCTGACGCGGGTGTCCCTCGCCTCTCTCGTGATGGCTTCTTCTTTCCCCTGCTGCGAAATCCGCCAGCTGCTGGTGCACATCTATCCCGGCGGCAGCAAGGCGGGCGCTGCCGAGCGCATCACGGTCTTCTATGGCCGCCGCGGTCGC
>JBBASR010000121.1:0-1666 GCA_040399125.1 Cyanobium sp.
GGCGGCTCGCGCGCCGGCCGGCGCGAGGGGAGCCACCGCTCACGGTCGGCATCCCACACGATGACAGCCGTCCCCGGCTCCGCCAGCTGCTCGCGCCACGGCGCCGGCAGGCTGCTGGTGCTGCACACCAGGCAGATGCTCCGCCAAAAGTGAGCGACCGCGTGCGCGCGCATGCCGCGGGCGTCAGCCAGCGGCCTGTGCCCAGGCCGCGGCCCGTCCCAGCGGTCTGCGTGCGCGCGCATCATGGTGGCGTACAGTGAGTGCACCATGCACAGCGCGGCGATGCGCCACGCGCCCTCATGCGCGCCGTACGGCGGCGTGAGCAGCAGCAGGTTGCTGCGCGTCAGGGGCGGGCAATGCAACAGCGCGCCCCTAACTGTGTCGGCCACTGCAGCCGCCGCGGTGCACTCGAACATGTAGTGCGAGATCTCCGGCCGCCGCCCGGTCGCGCCGCACGGGCACGCGGCGTCCCCGTGCGCGCGCGCCGGCGCCATGAGCGCGTTGTGGTGCAGGCGCACGAAGAGCTCCTTGAGCCGGTTGTTGACGTGCGCGATGGACGCGCGCGCCAGCGCCGGCCACACCAGCCGCGCGTGGCGCTGCGGCTCGGCGTGCGCGTCGCGCGCAGGCCCATCGTCGGCGCCCCACACGCGCGCCGCCACGCGAGCAAACTGCTGCTCGAACGGCTCGCGAAACGTCTGCGTGTGTGTTTGCGCGCGCGTGAGCGCGCGCACGGGGGTTTCGGCCAGCAGGCGATCTTTGCCGCCCAAGCGCAGGCGCAGGCCCTTGAGCAGGTCGCGCGTGAAACGCAGCGCGTTTGCCAAGTTGCAGGAGGGGATGCGCGTGGGCCATTCAAATTTCAGGCACATGTCGGGCGTGCTGCAAAACACGGCCCATTGGCGCAGGAACATGTTGACGCAAACAGGAAAGAGCACACCGTATTTGTGCGCGTCCAGCCCGCCGACGTCGACCTGCAGCAGCGTGCGCGTGCACGTCGGCCAGTCGCACGCGCCCAGGCGCTCTGTCACGGGCGTGATGCTCGCCTCGGACATGGCCAGGAGCCTGTGGATGAGCGACGCGCACGGCATGCACGCGTCAGGGTTGATGATGCGCAGCAGCCGCCGCACGTGGCGCGCGCGCATGTGCTGCTCCAGAGGCAGCAGGCCCAGACCGCCGCGCGCGACGTGCCCGACAAGCAGGCCCCGCCGCATGACCGCGCGCCCGTCCGCGCGCTCGGGGCGGCTGCATGCAGCGCGCGCCCCCGCGCGCGCGCTGTACACAGCCTCGCCCGCGGTGTTGGTGTACTTGACGCTGCCGAAATCGACAAACGTGCAAGCAAGCCGGTTCACCCGTGCGAGCACGTCGGGCGGCGGCGTGCACAGCTCGGCGCGAAACAGGAAGCGTGCGAGCGCGTACGTGTTAACGACGCGCGCGCGCCCGATGGCAGACATGCTCTTCCCAGACATGCGCACAAGCATGCCCGTCATCCCCGAGAGCAGTTCCTCCCAATCGGCGCGCGGCGCGAGGTCGGTGTGCGGCTCAAATGCAAACCCCAGCGTGCTCACGCGCGCGGCCACACGCAAGCCGTGCAACGTCCCTTGGTGTGTGGGCTCCGGCGGCTGCGGCGGCGGCGGCGGCTGCGGCGGCTGCGGCGCCGCAGGCGCCGGCG
>JBBASR010000122.1:0-1535 GCA_040399125.1 Cyanobium sp.
CAGCAAGGCGGGCGCTGCCGAGCGCATCACGGTCTTCTATGGCCGCCGCGGTCGCGCGGTCAAAAAGCCCCGGTTTATGCCGGCGCAGCTGGCCCATCAGCTGGCCCATCAGCTGGCCCGCAAGCTGCAGGCCCGGCGCCTCGGCACCGTCTCGGTGCTCTGAGGGGCCAGCTGGTCCTGCATGGCCGGCTGCGGGTTCGCCCGTGGCCGGCCTTTCGGCTTGCCGACGGGCCAGGCCGGGAAGGTGGTGCTACTGACGGATCACCCTCTCGGCCGGGTTGATGGGAAAGGAGGAGCTGATCAGCGCCTGGATGATTTCGGGGATCGAGCGGCCGCTGCGGATCGACATCTCCTCGATGCGCTCATAGAGATCGGGCTCGATCTCCAGCTCCAACCGCTGGGGGAACCGCATGGGATCGAGCGAACAGCGCTCCCTTTCGGGGGGGGGGCAAGAAGCCAATACAAATGAACTAATTCATGGCTGTCATTCTGCACGACCCCGCGGGATAGCGCAACGTTCATGTATTGACTGCATTGAGATTTCCTGAATCTGAAAAATTTTCGAGGCCCCCTGCGCCGCTCCCGGAAACAGGGGAAATACCCCCGAGCTTGCGTTCTTCTATGGGCAGCTGCGAGCCACTACAGGGAGTTGCAGGGAGCTGATTTTAAAACGCGAAATACGAGGAAAATTTGTGATTTTTTTCTTGTCGCTTCCTCCCCCTTTTGTGGCGTGATCGTTGTTTCACATTGATGTATTCCGGGTTGGTGTTCTGCTGCGTGCGCGGTCAGATTGAGCGGCTTGCTCCAGCGCGGCGCTCGGCGGCATCCATACGGCGAGCCAGGCCCGTGGCCCAGCGCTGGCCCGGGTCACCGCCCCAGCCATCCCAGGCCTGACGGCCTTTGCCGTAGGTCTCCCAGCTGGAGCCCTGCTTGTCGACCTCGTGGCGGGCGAAGTAGCTGACCATCCGATCGATGGTGGCTGGAGAGAGCTGCTGGCGATTGGCGAGCTGGCGGGCACGGGCCAAGCCCACCGGTGTCATGCCGCGCCGGGAGGGTGGCTGCTGGGCCCGCCGTTCGAGGGCGCGACGGGCAGCAGCGGCGACGGCAGCTGGCGGCTGGAAGGAGATGCCGCCGTAGAACCCCTTGCCCCGGCGCGGCATGGTGATCAGGCCGCAGCGGGCTGGTCGCTGGAGCCGCTGGCCTCGGGGTCGGCAGGGTCAGGCGCAGAGTCCGGTTCGGAGGAGCTGTTCTGCGATTCATCAGCACCGGAGTTGTCGTCAGCGACAACCTCCGACTCAGTGTCAGCAAGCTCGGCCGCCGTGTCGTCGCCAGGGAGTGCAGGGCTCTTGGGTTGGTCGGTGAGAACCGGCACGAACTGATCGATGTAGGCCCCGATAGCCTGCAGCTGGGTGTCGGCATCCTTAGCGCTGGCCTGCAGCTGTGCCATCAGCGACTCGGCGGTGGCTGCGCGCTCCATGGCGGCGAGGGCATCGCGCTGGGCGGATGCGATGGCGGCTTCATCAGCGGCGTCATCG
>JBBASR010000123.1:0-1515 GCA_040399125.1 Cyanobium sp.
GGGCGCGGCGCGGCGGCCGGCCGAGCAGACGGGCGGTCCATGATGCAGCGCGACCTGCTGGCGGGGCCGGTCCAGCGCGGCGGCCTGTGCCTGCTGCCGGTCGTGGAGCACATCCGCGCGCGCAACGTGCGGCGGCTGCTGCGCATCTGCGACCCCGACGCCTGCGAGCCGGCCGCGCTGCTCCTGCACCGGCTGTTTGCACAAGCGCAAGAGGGCAAGGCGCCCATCGGGCTCGACGGGCCGCGCAGCGTCGACGCGCTGCTGGGCGACAAGACGTCATGGGACAGCCACCCTCCAGGCGTGTTCTTTCCATGCGTTGTTGTCACGCTCATGCGGCAGTGGGTGGCGTTCCGCACGGCGTGCTTGCATGCGCTGTGCATCGAGCAGGCCCCCAGCCCGCAGCCGCCGTTCCCGGATGCGGTTGTGCCTGCAAACCTGTTTTGCAGCAATTTTGTGTTCGCGCCCAATGCCTGCATCACTGGCATGCTGGTGGGGCAGCCAGAACACAGACGGTGGACCGCGGCCGCGCGCGCGCGCGGCGCGCGGTTTTTCACCCCCACCGAGGATGACATGCGTGATGACCTTGCATACACGCGCGGCCTGCTGAGCGCGCTGTGCGTGCGGTATGCCGACAAGCCACTCCCCGTGGCCGAGGCCTCCGTTCGCATCCTGACGCGCGCGCAAACGTACACGCACGCGCGCAGGAGCCGATACGACTTCCACTTCAACTCCTGCGCGCCGCGCACGCTCGGCTTCCCGGCCCTGGACGACACCGACCGCCAGGACGTGCACCGGGCGCTGGCGGCCGCGGCCAAGGCGCGCGTCGACAACTGGATCACGACCGTCTTTGTGCGCATGTTCCACAACACGCTGCCGTCGCCGGATCGCCTGCACTACGACAGCGCGTGCCCCTGCGGCCGCAGCTCGACGCGGCCCGATCTCGCGCACCACCTGTGGGAGTGCGCCGCTTCCGACGCCGTCTTTGACGAACTGAGGGGCGCGCTAGCGTCCGCTGTTTGGCCTGTGTCGCGGGGCCGCACGCGGCAGGCGCCGCTTGCGTTGTTGAAAACACCCAAGGGCCTGCATGTTGGGGCATGGCACTTGACTGCCATGTGCGCCGTGTACTCACTGTACCGCACGATGGCGCGCGCGCACGCAGGGCGGCGCGTCGACGGGCGGCCGCCTGGCCAGGCGCCGCTCGCCGACGCCGCTGCCCTGCGTGCGTACGCCGTCGCACAGTTCTGGCAGAGCATCTGCCGGCTGTGCGACAAGGCGCGACTGCCGCTCGACTGGAGGGCGCAGCTGGCCGAGCCGGGGCGAGCCGTCATCCAGTGGAGCAGAGAGCGGCAGCGCTGGCTGCCGGTGCGGTGACCGGCGCCAGAGCCGCCGCCGCTGCAACCAAAGCCGTCAGAATGCAAAAAACGGCCGCCGCCGGGGGCGCAAGCCCCCGGCGGCGCGCGCGTGGTGGACCTCGCCGCCAGCGCCTAGCGAGGCGTGGCGAGTGCCGCCGCCGCC
>JBBASR010000124.1:0-1411 GCA_040399125.1 Cyanobium sp.
AAGTCAATCGGGGCGACAGGATTCGAACCTGCGACCTAGTGCTCCCAAAGCACCCGCGCTACCAAACTGCGCCACGCCCCGGTTCTTGGATACTAGGCCAGTGCTGGTCTTGGCTAAGCCACGGCGGCTGATGCGGCTGCTCACGTCCCGGCTGCGCTGTTGGTAGCCATGAACCACGAGCAGACGTTCGGTGGCATAGGCCTCAAGGGCGGCGCGGGGATCGGAGGCTGAGGCCTCCAGACAACGGGCCAGGCAAACGGCATCCTCCAGGCCTGCGGTCATCCCCCTGGCCTGGGAGGAGCTCATGGCATGTGCCGCATCGCCGATCAGGGCGATCGAGCCGTTCACCAGTCGCGGCAAAGCCACAGAAACCCTCCGGATCGGCCACTACCCCTCGCCAGACCCGGTCGCCCAGGTAGTGGAGTCGCCGCTCCGGAGCCACCGCTGTAGCGACTCGCGAGAACAGACCATCGGCGCCGATCAGCGAGTCACCGTTCCAGTTCTGACCGTCGGCCAGCTGCACATCCACCCCGTTGTCGTGTTGCTGGCAGTGCACCAGCGCTGCCCCGCCGCGGAATCAGCTGGATCAAGTTGCTGCCACAGGATTTCCATAATTGCTGCCCGGCGGATCAGCAGGCTCGGAGGCAGATCTGGATCTTGGGCTGCATCGGCCACTTCAATCGATGTGCCCTGCAGATTGCGCACGTGGAATCGCTGCACCGGGGCACCGGCCGCAGCCTTCGCTGCGCGGGCGCAGGGCCCGCTCCAGCAGGGTCACCCGATGTCCCTGACGTTGCAACAGCAGGGCCTTGAGCCATCCAGCGCTGCCTGCAACCCGATGGGCAGCTTCCCTGAACACCGGTGTGATTCGCCACAGCGGAGCGTTTTTTCGCCTCGGGGACACACCAGGGGGGCAGATCAGTCCCCATGTGCTGACAGGTTCACCGATCCCGTCCAGATGACGAGAACATGGCGAAATGTTTAAGAGGTGAACCCTGGTGGCCGATCTCCAGAACCTGAGCAATCTCGCCTCCCTGCCGCTGCGTCGGCTCCGGGAGGTGGCGCGAAGACTGGGCATCAGCCGCTATGGCAGCCAGGCCCGGGATGGTCTGGTGCAGGCGATCGAGAGTCGTTCACCCGCCCCCAGTTCGACCCAGCCCGCCTCCGCTCCGATCACCGAGCCCACGGCTGCATCGGTTGTTGCCGGCCAACCGGATTCGATCGAATCCACGTCCACCGTGGTGGTTTCCCGTGGTGCGGAGACCGTGGGGATTTATGGAACCACGCCTGCTTCCTCGCCTGCTGCTGCCCCTGCACCAACGGCAGCCCCTGTAACCACGGCTGCGGCAACTGCCTCTACCACCGTCACCGCTGCCGAGGCGGCGGACCTGGCGGCGATCGAGGCCGAGAT
>JBBASR010000125.1:0-1369 GCA_040399125.1 Cyanobium sp.
GCCGCCCTGGAGCTGCAGGATCCGATCTGCAAAGCAGCGCTGGACTGGGCCGTCCAACTCAACGCCGCCGTCCCGCCTGAGCGCCTGGCCGATGCCCTGGTGGCGATTACCCCGGAGCTCGCGCCCGACACCGCCGCCCTGCTGCTCCATTGCGCCAAACCCGGAGAAGGCGTGATCCAGGTGTTGCAGCAAGAGGCGCTGGTGGAACTGGCGGCGGTGCTCAATGGCCTCGAACCGCTGCCGGGGGCACCACCAGCCACTCCGGCAGAAGCAATCCCCCCATCACAAGGGCCGTAGACCCCCCGGAACCCTTGGGGGTTCACGAGGGGTGGTGTGGCTGTGAAGTGGTGGCTGGAGATGACGTTGGCAGGTGTTGCCGGGCTGGGGATCCTGGCCCTGCTCATCTGTGGGTTGGCTCGTCGCAGCAGCCCCAGGGCCGGAAACGCCGGAAGCGCCCTTGACCTGGAGACCGAGGCGCAGGCGCTGGTGCTCGCCGAGCTGGCCCTGCTCCGCCAGGGGCTACAGCAACAGCAGCGGGCAGAACGCCTCGGCTATTTCGACCCCCAGGCCCTCGCCTGCCTCCTCTCGATCGCGGAGGAGCTGGAGCTCACGCACGGCTGGGATCCCCTGCAGGTCGACCGCTGGTTGGAGGGGCTTGGGTTTTGGGAGCGGGAGCCGTAAAACCCTGCGAGGCAGGCATCCAGCAAAGAACAGAGAATATTTAAGAAAATACAACATTCAGACCATTCCGGAGTCTTGAATCTATACATAAGGCCAAGCAATTTTTCAGCCTAAAATGGTATTCCGTTATACAGCCAGTCCGCCGTCCAAAGGTATCTGGTCAAACTGGAAAGTTAAGGAACTGTCCCTGCCCGAAGATTACAGCTATCGTCAGCCGTTGCGTGGCGTGCGCCTACTGGAGACAGAGAGTCATCGGCAAAACCTAGTCGTTGTACTGCACGGACTTGATTTCCACCGCCCACTACCAGGACAAAGAGTGGATTGCGATCGCCTGAACAGTTTTATCAAGATGCTCCTCCTGCCCACGATCGAGACAAGCAACGATCCATTGGCAAATGTACTACTGATTGACTACCATAACGATCTCTTTGTCCGCGGCAAGACAGCCGAAAAGTTGGCCGCAGCGGTATCCGCAGTAATCGGCGATGCTCATGCCAATGCTGGCTCAGGCATAGGCTATAAAACCATTATCCTGCTGGGGCATAGTTTTGGCTCCCTGCTTGCACGCCGCGTGATGGTGGAAGCAGCAGAGTCAAAGGAGCACTGGTGCAAGCACGCCACTGGCTTGATTTCATTGGCCGGGACAAATCTTGGCTTTAAGATAGACAAAGTAAACAGCTGGAAGCTG
>JBBASR010000126.1:0-1337 GCA_040399125.1 Cyanobium sp.
CCGGGCCGCAGGCAGCCGGTGGCCACCATGATCACCACCGCCAGCAGCACCGCCGCCATCAGATTGAGCAGCTTGAACAGCGGCAGCAGGATCACCAGCGCCGCCACGATCACCGCCACCCACTTGCGGTTGGTGGTGGGCATGTCCTTCTCAAGTTCTTCGAGCAGCACCAGGTCGTTGCTGGCCTGCAGACCGCGGATGGCGTCACGGGGGGCCTGCAGCAGCAACACGTCGCCGGCCTGGAGCACCACCCGACCCAGGAGTTCGCGCAGCACCTGATTGCCGCGCCGCACCGCCAGCAGGGTGGCGTTGTAGCGCTGGCGGAAGCGCAGATCGCGCACGCTGGTGCCGGCGATGGTGGAGCCGTTGGGCAGCAGCACCTCCACCACCCGCTGGGGGGAATCGGGCTCGCCCACCAGTTCACGCATGTCGTCCTGGGCCTCACCCACCGGCGCCAGGGTGATCGTGTGCTCCTGCTGGAGCCGCAGCAGGTTGTCGCGGTTGCAGCGCAGCAGCAGCCGGTCGCCGGCCTGGAGGGGAAGGTCGGCGAGGGGAGCCGAGAAGCTCTCGGAGCCGCGATGCAATTCGAGCACGTCCACATCGAAACGCCGTTGCAGACGGCTGTTGCGCAACGAATGGCCGATCAGTTCGGAACCGCCGGGGATCAGCACATCGGTGAGATAACCCTCGCGGCTGAGGCCGGCGAGCAGGTCGTCGTGGTCGAGGCCGCGATCGGGCAGAAGGCGATCGGAGGCCCAGATCATGTAGAGGCTGCCGAGCAGCCACACCGGGATGCCGATGGCGGTGAAGTCGAACAGTTCGATCGAACCGAACCCGAGCTGGCGGCTCACATCGCTGGCGAGCAGGTTGGTGGAGGTGCCGAGCAGGGAGATGGTGCCGCCGAGCACGGTGGCGAAGGAGAGGGGCAGCAGCACCTTGGAGGGGGAGATGCGGCGCCGCTGGCACCAGCCCTCGATCACCGGCAGCAGGGTGGCCACGATCGGCGTGTTGGGGATGAAGCCGGAGATCGGCGCCACCACCCCCACCAGCAGGGCGATCATCCGCTGGGGGGTGCGCACGGCATCAGAGCCGATCAGGGCCCGCAGCCGATCCAGCCCGCCGCTGCGAAACAGGCCGGCCGCCACCGCGAACAGCCCCATCAGGGTGATCAGGGCCGGCGCCCCGAAGCCCTGCACGGCCTCATCGGGCTTGAGCACCTTGCAGGCCACCAGCAGGGCCATCGCCAGCAGCCCTGTCACCTCGGGCGCCAGCCAGCCGGTGATGAACAGCACGATCGAGACGGCGAACACCGCCAGCGTGATCATCCCCGGCGGGGT
>JBBASR010000127.1:0-1319 GCA_040399125.1 Cyanobium sp.
GGCCGGAACTGCAGCATCAGGTGATGATCGAGGCGGTGGAGAACCACATGCCCGAGGTCATCGTCATTGATGAGATCGGCACGGAACTCGAGGCCCAGGCGGCTCGCACGATCGCCGAACGGGGGGTGATGCTCGTGGCCACGGCCCATGGCAACGAGCTGGCCAACCTGATCAAGAACCCCACCCTCAGTGATCTGGTGGGAGGGATCCAGTCGGTCACCCTGGGGGATGAGGAAGCGCGCCGCCGCCGCACCCAGAAGACGGTGCTGGAGCGGGCGGCTGAGCCCACCTTTCCGCTGGCGGTGGAAATGCACAGCCGCCATCGCTGGCTTGTACATCGCGACGTGGCGGCCAGTGTGGATCTGATGCTGCGGGGCCAGACGGCCCGTCCCCAGATTCGCGAGCTGGGGGAGGACGGCCGGTTGCAGCTGCGCGACCAGCCTGTTTCCGGGGCCGCGGCGTCAGGTCCGCGGCGTCTGCCCCCCCTGCCACTCCCTGATCCCACCCTCCGGGCCGGGGATGCTGCCCCGCCACTCCTTTCCACGCCACTTTCTCCCCCGCCTCCCGCGCCACTCCCTCCCACGCCACAGCCTTCCACGCCACAGCCTTCACCCGGGCCTGCCCAGCCCCCCACCGATCTCCCCCGCCCCGATCCGATCGCGCCGCTGCGGCTCTGCCCCGTCGGGGTGAATTCCCACCTGTTGGAAGAGGCGGCCCGTTCCCGCCAGCTGCCGGTGCAGGTGGTGGCGGCGCCCGAGCAGGCCGATGCTGTGCTCACCCTGCGGGGCGAGCTGGGCCGGCATCCGGAGTTCCGTAAGCGGGCCCGAGGGCTGGGGCTGCCGATCCTGGTGATCAAGACCGACTCGGTGCATCAGCTGCAGCGCGCCATGGAGCGGCTGCTCGAACGCCGCCGTCCTGCCGCCTCCGCTGCCACGGGACTGGAGGATGCCCATGCCGCCATGGAGGAATGCCGCCTGGCCGTCGAACAGGTGGTGCTGCCCCAGGGGCGCCCGGTGGAGTTGTTGCCCCGCAGTGAGGCCGTGCGTCAGATGCAGGCGGAATTGGTCGGTCGCTACCGCCTGCGCACAGCGGTGTTCGGTCGGGGCCAGCAGCAGCGGTTGCGGGTGTTTCCGGCCTGAGCCTGGTTGGGAGGTTCTGCCTCCCACGCTCCACGGCCGAGGCTGGAAGACGGTGGTTGACGAAGGACCGGGCGCTGTGGGTAACTAGCTAGGCAACGGCGCGAGCCGGAGCATGGGGTAACCCATTGGGCCGTCGCCAAGTGGTAAGGCAGCGGGTTTTGGTCCCGCCATTCCTAGGTT
>JBBASR010000128.1:0-1312 GCA_040399125.1 Cyanobium sp.
CCGGGTGGGCAAGAGCCAATGAACTTCAAACTTGAGTCAAATTAGAAGATGGCTTGACGTGGTGCCGTGCTCAGGCCGCCAGCTCGTACACCTGTCCGCTCAGGCGGTCCAGGTAGAAGTCCCCCACCGCCGGAGCAGGCTGCAAGGTCGTGGGCGGCGGGCCATCGCCGGAGTACCAGCGGGTGGCGCGGCTGCCGACGCCCGATTCCTGCACCACCGCCAACGCCGGCTCGCCGCTGGTGGGGTCCGGCATGAACCCCAATCCCCCATTCGGGTGAAGCCGCAGGCGCCAGACCACGGCATGGCGGCCGTCGTAGGGCTCGCCGGTAATGCCGCCGCTGGGGATCAACGGCTGGATCACACCACCGGTGCCGCCGCCGCCGTCGCGGTTGTTCAGCAGCTGCTGGGGTGGCACCGGGCAGCCCACCAGGGCGACACGGAGGGTGGCGATCAGCATCCCCAGCTGCACTTGCACGGTCACATCGGCCCGCTGGGCGTAGACGTGCCGCAGGCGTGGCGCCTGCCTGGAGACAGCCGGCCAGGGGACGACGTTGCTGCTGCCATCACCCCAGGTCACCGAGATCGGTGAGGGGATGGTCTGGCGGGGGTTGATGAGCAGCTCGATCGCGGCTGAGCCGATCGGTTCATTCCAGCGGCTGTCGGCCGGTAGCCAGAACAGCTCCAGGTCGTCAGCGGGGATGGGGCCCTTGCGGTAGCCGAGCTCTGCCCAGCGGCTGAACTCCATCGGCAGCACCCATTGCTCCACCCCCGGACAGCCGACAGGAGGAAGCAGCCGCACCCGCTGGCCGCCCACAGTGCGTGGTTGCTGGGGCAGGGGATAGGGCATGGCCAGCAGGCAGGGGAGATCAGATCAGCGGGTCGTCGAGGAGACCTTCCGGCAGGGCAGTGAGCGGCGCATCCTGTTCAGCAGCTGCGCTCAGCTGGGGGAGAGGAGCAGCGTCGGCCGCGGCCTCCGGATTGAGTTCCTCCCTGGACCTGCGACCCCGCTTGCTGCGTGTTGATGCAGTTTTTGCATCGCCTGCTGCTTCGTGGTCCAGCTCCTCAGCCAGGGCGGCAACCGTCGATCCGCTGCCGTCGTCCACAGGGCCCAGGTCTCCCTTGGCACCAGGCTCTTTCGCCCCGACCACACGCCACCCGATCGCCAGCCAGCCGGACAGATGCACCGGCCAGACATGGCGCTCCTCCTGCCCCTTGCAGATGCGCAGCATCCCGGCCGTCTGGGGGCCTGCTCCGTGCAGCGCTGTCATGGTCAGGCCGGCAGGGTGGCGGTCAGGCCGACGACCATTCCCTC
>JBBASR010000129.1:0-1292 GCA_040399125.1 Cyanobium sp.
GGATGCCGAAGGCCCACCCCGGCGCGATCGTGGGGTTGCGGTTGATCTGTGAACCTCAGCAACGCCCGCCGCTTTGCGTGATTCTCTGCTCGGAGTCGGGGGGGTGCATGCGGCTCGAATCCGGAGGCATGGCCTCGATGGAACTGGCGGAGGAGGTCGTGCCTCTGCCGGAGGAGAGCGAGGAGAAGGAGATGGCCCGCCTGCTGTCGGGCGGTCACGACACCACCAACCCCCTGCTGGCCGCCGCTGCTCCCCTGGCCGCCCAGCTGCTGCCCCTGCCTTGAGCTGTCTGATCGCGGCCCCCTGCAGCGGCAGCGGCAAGACCCTGCTCAGCCTCTGCCTGGCCGCCCTGGCCCGTCGCCGCGGCGTTTCCCTGCAGCCGTTCAAGGTGGGCCCCGATTATCTCGATCCCCAGTTGCTGGGGGCCGTGGCCGGGCGGCCGTGCCGCAACCTTGATCCCCTGCTCTGCGGCCCCGACTGGGTGCGGCGCAGTTTCGCCTGGCATGGCAGCCGCGCCGACCGCGTGCTGGTGGAAGGCGTGATGGGGCTGTTCGATGGTCGCGGCCCCAGCAGTGAAGGCAGTTCGGCTGAGGTGGCCGCCCTGCTCGGGCTGCCGGTGGTGCTGGTGGTGGAGGCCTCCCGCCAGGCGGGGTCCCTGGCGGCCCTGGTGCGGGGCTTCCGCGACCATGGTCCGCCGGCGGTGTCCCTGGCCGGGGTGGTGCTGAACCGGGTAGGCAGCGATCGCCATCGGGCGCTGCTGGCCGAGGCCCTGGCCTCGATTGAGGTCCCTCTGCTGGGGGTGCTGCCGAGCCATCCCAGCCTGGACCTCCCCTCCCGCCACCTGGGGTTGCTGCCGCCCCAGGAGCTGCAGGACCTGGAGGCGCGGCAGGATCACTGGGTCGCCCTGGCGCAGGAGCACCTGCTGCTGGATCGGCTGTGGCCCTTGCTGGCTCCCCCCACGGCTGTTGCCGCCCCTGCTGCTTCCGGCCAGGACCCGATCGCCTGGTGCCTCGAGCAGGGGGTGGGCCCTGTCGCGCCGCGGACCAGGCGGCTGCCTGTGGCCATCGCCTCCGATGCCGCCTTCCACTTCCGCTATCCGGAAGCCACTGAACTGCTGGAGGCCTGCGGGCTCGAACCCAGGCCCTGGAGCCCCCTGGCGGATGATCCCCTGCCGCTGGATTGCCGTGCCGTACTGCTGCCGGGGGGCTATCCCGAACTGCACGCCGCCAGGCTGGCCGCCAGTCGCCGCAGCCTCGGGGATCTGGCGGCGGCGGCCGCCGCCGGCCTGCCGA
>JBBASR010000130.1:0-1280 GCA_040399125.1 Cyanobium sp.
CCCTCACCGGCCAACTTGATTGACGCCAATCGGCCAAGGGGCTTGACGCGGGACATCTGCCACCGCTACGAGCGCAAATCCCTGCTGGTGACCTCCAACCAGCCGTTCCGGGAGTGGGACGAGATCTTCCCGAGCGGATCGATGACCGTGGCAGCGGTGGACCGGCTGGTGCACCACTGCCACATCGTGGGCATCAAAGGCGAGAGCTACCGGCAGAAAGCAGCTGCTGCAAGGGTTTCCAGCGATCAGAGCGACCCGCCGACGTAATTGACGCGGGCGCCAGAGCCGTCACGATCAACAACACCAACGCTGCAGACCAGCAGAGGTAAGGCGGCGACACGAAAACTGGGCCACCAGCCTTGAGATTGACGCCGGAACCACAACTTGATTGACGCGTCGCGACAGCCTGGTCACGATCACGATCCCAACAGCGTTCTCACCCATCAGGAGGCATCAAAAGAACCGCCTCTACCGGTCAACCAGAATGACGCTACCCATCAACCTGATTGACACGGGACACAGCCGACTGGCCTGAGCACCCGGTGCTGCGCCATACCGCCCAGTCGCTCGGTACGGAAAGAGGAACCCCCAAAGCCCACCACCACTGGCCAAAAGGCGTACATTGAACTTGAGGGGAGGCCCGGGAGCCAACCCGACCTTCACCCTCCAAGAGAATCGGGCCAGAGATTATCCGAGCCGCTGCTGGAGGCCCTCAGCCCATGAAGGTGGTGCCACTGCGGCTGCAACCTGGCGCCGACCTGCGCCAAGCGCTGGAGGCCTGGATGGGCGAGCAGCAGGAGCAGGCCGCCTGTCTCATCAGCGCCGTGGGGAGCCTGTCGGTGGCCCAGCTGCGCTTGGCCGGTGCGACTCAGGCCAAGGCGATCCACGGCGAGCTGGAGATCATCAGCCTCTCCGGCACCCTCTCGTCCGATGGCGCCCACCTGCACATCGCCATCGCTGACAACAACGGCACTGTGATCGGCGGCCACCTCTGCGTGGGCTCGCTGGTGCGCACCACCGCCGAGCTGGTGATCGGCCTGCTGCCGGAGTGGCGGTTCAGCCGGGAGCTGGATCCAGCCACCGGCTACCCCGAGCTGCAGATCACTCCTCAGGCTCCGGGCTGAGGGGCGGCAGCCGCCGCTCCACCTGCAGGAACACCAGCCAGGCCACCCCGGCGCTGATGCCGCCGGTCCAGTCGTTGCGCAGCAGCTCCACTACTGCCACTGTGCTGGCGCCGATGCGCAGGCCGCGCAGCAGGAAGCGGCCCAGCTTGTCCAGCG
>JBBASR010000131.1:0-1234 GCA_040399125.1 Cyanobium sp.
ATCTGGACCAGGAGCGGCGCATGGTTCGCAGTTCTGAGTTGGCTCGGCCTCTGGCCGTCTATGCCGAGCTGATCGGGGAGGTGGCGGCATGAGCACGGGCCCACGCAACCGATCCACCCCGGCGACGCCACCGGTGCCGACCGAGGAGCTGGAGGCCATGCTCACCCGTCTGCGGCTCCCAGCCATCCGGGACCGGCTGGATGCGTTGCTGGAGGAAGCGGCAAGACGGGAGATGAACCTGCGTGAGGCCTTGGCCTGGCTCTGCGCCGCCGAGGTGGCACGAAAGGACCAGCTGCGAATGGAAATGGCCCTGAGGCTGGCGCGGTTCCCGTATGTGCGCACGCTGGAGGCGTTCGATTTCGAGGCCCAGCCGTCGATCGACCCCGCCCAGATCCGTGAGTTGGCCACCTGCCGCTGGGTGGCCAACGGCGACACCCTGCTGCTGCTTGGACCGCCGGGAGTGGGCAAGACCCACCTGGCGGTGGCGCTGGGCCGGGAGGCGGTGCGGCTCGGTCAGAGCGTCCAGTATGTCGGCGCCATGGAGCTGATCAGCGCGTTAGCCAAGGCCCAGGCGCAGCATGCCCTGGAGGCCCGGCTGACGCAGTACGCCAAAACCCGGCTGTTGATCATCGATGAGCTGGGCTATCTGCCGCTGGAGCCGAACGCGGCGTACCTGTTCTTCCAGCTGATCTCCCGCTGCTATCAGCGCGGCAGCGTACTGATCACCTCCAACAGGCCCGTCATGGAGTGGGGGGAGGTGTTTGGTGATCAGGTGGTCGCCACGGCCATCCTCGATCGGCTGCTGCACCACAGCCATGTGCTGACGATCCGGGGCGACAGCTACCGGCTGAGGGAGAAGCGGCGCAGCGGCCTGATCCGCCCGCAAGCGGGCGGTTCCTCCTCAACGGACAGCGCTGGCCAACGGCCACCGCCGCCCGTTGAGGAGGCCTGAGAAGGAACCCGGAACGGGCGGCTCAGGCGCCGCCCCCATCGACAACAACAAAACACCACCGATGAAACACAGATCCAAACGACGCCGAAAGGCACCCATCAGCAGGCCATCAGGTGGACCAGTTTTCGTGTCGCCAGAGGACCAAAAGCGGATGTCGCTTGACAACCGAGACGGTGCAGCCGGGGATGCCCTGCAGCTTGCGGGCAAAGGCGTAGGCCTTCTCGGCAGGGATCAGCCGCATCTTTTTGACGGGCTTGCCGCGGCGGCCCAAGAACGCGACCT
>JBBASR010000132.1:0-1118 GCA_040399125.1 Cyanobium sp.
AGAAGGAGGCCAATAAGCAGGGCTAACGGGCACGGCCAAAACCCCGAACCGATTCGCCAATAGTACGCCAGTACCATTGGCGAATCATCCGTGTTTCCGCGGGCCACCTCCTGCACGGTGGCGCCGATGGCTTCGCCGAGGGCAGCAATGGCGGTGCTTTCCGCTGGATCCAGAAGGGCTAGGCCTTGCCGTAGGTGGCGTCGTGAGCGCGGCGACTCCACTACGGGTAACCAGCCTGATTCAGTCGCAGCCTGGTTCGCTGGAGCAGGCTGATCAAGAAGGGTGTGCAACAACCAAAATCGCAATTGAGATCGGGTCTGGTTGAGTGTGTTGTGCCGCTCACCCCTGCCAGATCTCCAGCAGATCGATCTGCAGACCGGGAAAGAGGGAGCCTGCATCGAGGCTGGTGGCGGCATCGATGCGCTGGGGATCGCCACCGCCGTTGGCGGGCCACACCTCCACCGCCTGTTGTTCGGGAATCAGCAGCCAGCCCAGTTGGGCGCCGTTGCGCTGATAAGCGCCCATCTTGTGGCGGAGGGCCGTGAGGCCACGCGGCCCCAGGTCGCTGGGGCTGGCCAGCTCCACCACCAGATCGGGGCAAAGGGGCGCAAAGCCGCGGCGTTCTTCTGACGTGAGGGCCTCCCAGCGCTCTTGCCTGACCAGGGAGGCATCAGGGCTGAGCACCGAGCCATCGGGCAAGCAAAAGCCGCAGGAGCTGTCGAACAACTTCAGCGGCAGCCCAGTTGCACGAACGGTCAAGCCCAGCAGGATCAGCAACGTGCTGTTGCGAGCGCCTGTCTCACTGCCGGTGGGGGTCATATGGATCACGTGGCCGCTGGCATCGAGCTCCAACACGGCGTCGGGGTTGGCCTGGCAAACAGCTACAAACTGCTCTGGTGTGAGCCGCAATTCATCCGGCAGCAGCAATGGCGCCAGGGCATGCCCGGGTGGGTCGACGGACCTCGGCGGCGTGGCAATTGTCATTGTCACTGGGCGGTGCCTTGATCACGGTAAGGGCAGCAGGCGGTGATCGACGCGCACCCGGCTGGAGAGCCACGACGCCGCCGGGGCCGCAGATCCGATCGAGCCGGGACAGCTTCCTGCCTTGGCCGATGGAA
>JBBASR010000133.1:0-1102 GCA_040399125.1 Cyanobium sp.
GGCCTGGTGCGGGATGAGAACAACCGCAAGATGAGCAAGTCGGCCGGCAACGGCATCGATCCGCTGCTGCTGATCGAGCGCTACGGCGCCGATGCCCTGCGCTTCGCCCTGGTGCGCGAGGTGGCCGGCGCCGGCCAGGACATCCGCCTCGACTACGACCGCAAATCCGACAGCTCCGCCACGGTGGAGGCCTCCCGCAACTTCGCCAACAAGCTCTGGAACGCCACCCGCTTTGCGTTGATGAACCTGGGGGGCGAGACGCCCGCTTCCCTGGGTGTGCCGCAGCTGTCGGCGCTGGAGAGCGAGGACCGCTGGATCCTCTCGCGTCTGGAACGCACCAGCCGCCAGAGCGCCGAGTTGTACGACGGCTACCGACTCGGCGAAGCGGCGAAGTTGCTCTATGAGTTCGCCTGGAACGATCTCTGCGATCAGTACATCGAATGGGCCAAGCCACGCCTGTTCGGCGACGACGAGCTCGCCCGCAGCTCCGCCCGTTGCGTCCTGGCCCACAGCCTCGAGGCCCTGCTGGTGATGCTGCATCCGCTGATGCCCCACCTCACCGAGGAGCTCTGGCATGCCGTCAGCGGTGCCGCTGAGACCGAGTTTCTGGCCCTGCAGAGCTGGCCACGGACCGATCCCGCCTGGGCCGATGACGCCCACGAAACGGCCTTCCAGTTCGGTATCGACGCTGTACGTGCCATCCGCAATCTGCGGGCCCTTTCCGGTGTCAAACCCGGTGAGAAGATTCCCGTCGGCATCTATACCGCCAATCCAGCTCGCCAAGCGTTCGTGGCGTCGAACCAGGAGAAGATCCAGCGCCTGGTGAATGCATCCCAACTGCACGCGGAGGCCGAGCCCACCCCCGGCCAGCTGCTGGGCCTCGTCGACAGCGACGCTCAGGTGGGACTCACCGTGCCCCAGCAGAGCCTCGACGCCCTGCGGACCCGTCTGCAGAAGGATCTGGCCAGGGCCGAGAAGGAGATCGCCGGCCTGGCAGGACGCCTCGCCAACCCCAACTTCGCCGATAAGGCGCCGCCGGAGGTGGTGGCGGAGTGCCAGGCGAATCTGGCCGAAGCCGAGGCTCAGGCCAAGATGGTGCAGG
>JBBASR010000134.1:0-1064 GCA_040399125.1 Cyanobium sp.
TGATCCGCAGCTCGGGGTAGCCGGTGGCTGGATCCAGCTCCCGGCTGAACCGCCAGTCCGGCAGCAGGCCGATCACCAGCTCCGCGGTGGTGCTGGGCCACCGACAGGCTCCCAACGGCGCTGATCACACACCCGGCCTGCTCCTGTTGTTCGACCATCCAGGCCTCCATCGCCCGGCGCAGATCGTCGCCGGGCTGCAGCCGCAGCGGCACCACCTTCATCGCTGCGGCCCCTCCACCAGTGCCTGGATCATCACCAGCGCATCCACGTAACCCAGCTGCCTGTGGCGAAACGCCCCCGGGAGGGTGCCCACCACCTGAAAGCCGTTGCGCTGCCAGCAGCGGATGCCGGCAGTGTTGGTGCTCACCACCAGGTTGAACTGCATCGCCCGGAACCCCAGCCGCCGTGCAGCCTGCAGCGAGTGCTGACAGAGACGGCTGCCGATCCCCTGGCGCCGGCAGTGCTCAGCCACCACGTAGCCGGCATTGACCACATGGGCGCCGAGGGCGAGGGAGTTGGGCCTCAGGTAATAGGTGCCCACCACAGCTCCTGCCGCATCCACGGCCACCATCACCGCCTGGCTCTGCTCCACCCAGGCCAACTGGGCCTCGGCCTCCGTGATGGCCGGGTCGTGGGGGAAGGTTTCACCAGCGCGGAACACCGGCTCCAGCAGCGCCCACACTGCCGGCCAGTCGGCCTCCTCAAAAGGGCGGATCTGCTGGGGCATCGCGGGCGTGGCCAGTGGAATGCTGCCACCAGAGCCGATTGTGTCGGTCACGGCGCTGCACTGGCTGTTGCATCACAAGTGCATCACAAGGGCAGCCCTATCGGGCTGGGGCGAGCAGATCAGCACCAGTGAGCAAGATGTGGGGTTGGGGTGATGGACAAACCCTAATTGCCAGGCTCGCCATGGTTGTCAACGGCCGGCAGATGGCTACCTCGCCGAGCCCCAACATCTGCCTCGTAGTGGACCAAGAACGGGAAGGCGACGCGTCAAAGCACCCGGTAGCTACCATGGGTAGTCACCATGCAAGGGCAGGGCGATGGACACGGCGCGTCTGTTT
>JBBASR010000135.1:0-1036 GCA_040399125.1 Cyanobium sp.
GCGGCGGCTGTCGCCGCGGCGGCTGCCGCCTCTGCCGCCGCCGCTGACTGCGGCGCGCACGCGGCGAGCACGCAGGTCTTGTCGGCGTTGAGCAGCTGGCCCGTCGCTCGGCCGAACGTCGGCATGATGTCCTCGGCAAACCAACGCACGGCTTCGCCGCAGGTCAGGATCGCCGTGACGTCGTCGGCGTACTGCACCAGGTACGGCACGTCGAGCATGTGGCAGGCCAGGGGCAGACCTGCGGCAATGGATTTTGTCATGAGTGCGTGCGTGACGTAGCGATAGAGCGCCTCGCCAACAATGTTGTACAGCAGGGGCGACAGCGGGCACCCCTGCCGCACGCCGGCACGGAACAGGTGCCAGTCAGATGCGACCCCCTCGACGCGCGCGCGCGCGCGCGTGTGCGACAGCAGGTAACGCACAACCCTGACAAACACATGCCCGAAGCCCAGGGCCCCCAGCAGTGCAATCAGGAAAGCGCGATCAACCGTGTCAAAGGCTTTGCGAAAGTCGCAAAACACCGCCCAGGCGTCGCCAAACCCGGCCTGGCGGTGCCACTGCGCGCTCAGCCCCAGCGCGCACACGGCATCTTGCAGCTGGCGCCCCGGCACAAACCCAAACTGGCAGGCAGACAGAAAGGTGGCAGAGGCAGGTGCAAAGCGCGTGGTATACAACCTGGCGAGGAGGCGGTAGTCGGTATTCAGCAGCGTGATGGGCCGGTAGTTGCTGGCGCAGTTGCGCGAGCCGCCCTTGTGCAGGGCGACGATCTCGCCGTCCTTGAAGTCCGGCGGGAACGCCGCCCCCTGGCTGATGCCGTCAAACAGCCGCCGCAGCAGCGGCAGCATGGTGTCGGCAAACGCCCAGTAGAAGCGCGGCGGGATGCCGTCGGGCCCCGGCGCGCGCAGCGCGCGGCAGCCGTTGACCGCGACGAGGATCTCGTCGGCCCGCCACGTGCTGGCGGGCGACGTGCTGGACTGGCGGCCCGCCACGTGCTGGACTGGCGGGCATGCTGGCAGGCAGGCTTAGGAGAGAAGGG